>NZ_JBFTPT010000002.1:0-589746 GCF_056398625.1 Paenibacillus sp. 01T431 | reverse complement strand
GCATTCCGGCGGGCTTATTGTCAGTCAAGCATGGTTAACGACCGAGGCGAAAGAAGCTCCCGAATTCGGCAACAGCTTGTTTGTCTCATTTTCCAATCTTGGAATTACTGTAGGGGCTTCTATCGGTGGTTGGTTTATTTCTCACTTGGGAATACATCAACTCATCTGGAGCGGAATTATGTTTACATTGCTTGCTTTCGTATTGATTATGGTAAAAATAAAAATTTCCAAATCGAATGCAGAGGAAGTAAACGTGCGTTAAACTAATGGGACACGATAGTTCAATAAAAACATAGAAGCAGCCAATCATAATGATCGGCTGCTTTACTCAAGTACATTAAATGCTGAAGGAATCCATCAATCGTTTACCGATTTCATAAGCAACTCGGCTCGTTACAGCATTGCCTGCCATTTTATATAATTGGGAATCGCTTATCCCATATCCTTTGAGTGTATAAAACCAATCGTCCGGAAAAGACTGCAGTCGAAAACATTCAAGAGGTGTTAGTTTGCGAATACGATAACCATCATAGATTCCATGTTTGTCCTGTGCTGTTAGCGTAAAAGATGGTTCCCCTGGCTCCTTAAATCGACGTCCGTTCTGCCTTTTCTCTTCGCGGTCAGGTGTTAATACAGCCATGGGTTCCATGACCCCTGTACGCGCTTGATTGGCTCCTAATCCTTTGAAATAACTTGCATCTAAACAAGCAGCTTCCCCTGTTTCGTTGACAGCTGTCTTTTGTGATACATTAACTAAAATTTTGTTACCTTCACCCTTATTCGTTGTAAGTGTCGGCGCTAGTCCGTTTGCAGAAATGACTTGGCCATTCATACCTCTTCCGCTCGGATTTACATTTCCAGCGATCATAACCTTAGAAGCTATTGTTTTAGAGTCTTTAGCAGGCTTGTTGTTTTCTTCTCTGAAAGGAAATATTTTTCGTTCACTTGATCCTCTAAGACTTGCGACAATGAAGACACGTTCTCTGTTTTGTGGCACATAGGCCGAGCTGTTAAGCACACACCACTCCCCCACGTACCCCAACTCATCCAGCGTTCCGATGATAGTCTCGAACGTTCTCCCTTTGTCATGATTGAGGAGTCCTGTGACGTTTTCAAGGAGTATAAATTCAGGTTTGAAAATAGATGCGAACCTGATGATCTCAAAGAATACTGTCCCTCTAATAGCGTCGTTAAATCCTTCACGCTTTCCAGCAATGGAGAAAGCCTGGCAAGGAAATCCGGCAACGATTCCTTGAATTGGTCCTCGTTCTCTTCCAAGAAGTCGAATATGGTCATCTGTGACGGATCTGACATCATAAGCACTCCACATCCTTTCGTTCATTATCATCGCTATATACAGGAGTATCATCTACAAAAGAATATCCCCCAGAGATATTAAGATCGGAATGATTCGCAATTCCTGTATCCAAAACCGCTATCTTTACGCCATGGCCAGCAAAACCATTCTCAGTACTTAAATCAGCACCAATAGAATGTGTACCCCATGAAGTAATTTGTCTTGAAAATAAGTCATAGAGTGAAGACATAATCACTTAATACCACTATTCTTCTATTTATTGATCACATACTCTATTAAAGTAGCATTTAACAACAGTGGCACTATAGAGTTATTAAAATCGCTCACATTAACCATTCATTTTCACTTGGACTGCGCTTAACCCCTCTGAAAAAGAATTGACTAGGGTCACTTGATTTAGAGTACTAATTAATTCTCCATTGGTGTTGATCAGTTGAAAATTCTTTTCAGTTACAAAAGCCCTACCCTCTGAAAATGGAGAAGCATCTTTAAATTTTGGTTCAATTGCAAACTCGCCATTTGGCTTGATATACCCCCATTTCTTATCTACCTTAGCAGGAGCAAGATTTTCAGCAACAAAGTTTTCTACATCATTAAAGGTAGGATCTATCACCATTTGTCCGGTTTTATCTATAAAGCCATACCTTTTACCAACCAAAACCGATGCTAAACCTCTATGGAAGCCTTCCGTATATTTAAAGCGCAATGGAATCTTTACTTGGCCATTTTTATCAATATATCCATACTTTTTATTTATACTTACAGCTGCCAAACCCTCTGAAAACAATATAGGAGAATCGTATATTGGATCTATTGTAAATTCCCCTGCAATGTTGACACACCCATACTTCCCATCCTTAGCTTTCACCGTCACCATACCATCAACAAAGTGCACTGCTCCATCGTAGATCGGAGCTGTTATCATATTCCCTTCAACATCAATAAAAGCTAATTTCCCATTTGGTGCTAAAACTCTGGCGTAACCTTCAGAAAAAATATATGCCTGCTCATATACTGCAGGAATTGCTATGTTTCCTTCTTTGTCTAAGTATCCAAAATTACTACGGTCAGTAAACAACGCTCGGCCACATGAAAAGTTACTCACAAAAGAATAGTTCGTTTCTAATACTGTTGTGCCATCTTTTGAAATAAACCTGCTCTTTCCTTCAACATCACAGGATGCCAGCCCTCCTTCAAATGAAGTAGCAAAATCAAAAACAGGTTCAATAACAAATCCACCATCTCGATCGATATAACCATATTTATAAACTTTCATTATAGTCAGTCCTCTAACTGTAATTTGTGAAAAAATAACTAAATTTATAATGTACCGATTTACTCAAAGGTATCAGGTTATCATCAATTCTATTTTTCATTCCATATGTGTTCGTGCCTCCGTACCTCCTCGGTATTATATGATGTATATCAGTACCCTTCCATGAATATGATACTGGAGCGTTTGCCGTTCTCTATTACATAATGCTTTCCTTCAACGCCCCAGTTGATCAGGACTTGAGCCTGTTCGGACGCCAGGTAGTCAAGGAATTGCTTCAGCCCATATCCTTATCCGTAAGTCAGAATAAGGCGCTGATGCACATTGCGGAGTCTGATCCGATGTACTAGAAGCCAATGCCAATGAATCGTCGTTAATCAATAAAGACCTCTGACTTTGGCCAGTGCCTTTATCAAAAATTCACTTCTATCCTTCGCTTTCGAGGATCTACTATTCAATCCACGATCTCTAAAGTGATCTTGTATACATAGATGCCCTTTTCGATTTTATATTCATCGTGAATATTTTTGGTCCATCCAGTATCTCCACCAAGACCTGCATGTTTGTAATCGATATGAAGGAAAACAGAATCGGATGTGCCAAGCTCGTCCTCATAGGCGGCATTGTCATACTGTCCGATGCTGTACTGATGGATGTCAAAATGGAAGTGACCCGCCGAGGTAACTTTTACGTTGCGGTCATCCGCCGACACATACAAATAACGGACATCTTCCTTGCCCCCGCACTCAACCGGCACGATGTAGGGAACATGCTGTTCTTCAACAGAGCTTTCATATATACCGATGAAGGCAGCCGCTTTACGGTCCGCATAGTTCTCCCATGGCCCGCGGCCATACCATTTGATACTCTTCCAGGCAGCAGGGAAGGTAAAGCTCAGACCGATTCTCGGTAAGGTATCGACATTAGCATTATTCACGACAGTGTTAGTAATTTCAATGCCTTTACCTCCAATCGCATACTCCGTAAGTGTTTCAATGCATCCATGATAAAGAACATGAACCTGAATGATGACTGATGCAGGCGCTGCATATACCCGGATATTCTTGATCTCTTTCTGATCGGAGTCCAGCCCGAGGCTTCTCCAATCATCTGCATAGTTTAGCGTCTCACCAGGCACACCTGCGTCTATCCCCGTTGGCGGCCGATAGAAATTGTTCGCTCCGCCCGTAAAGTAGTCTTGATTATTGTATCTGACAGAAATGAACTCTGCCGTTTCTTTCGAGAAGACCACGTTCGTATTTTCATTATAAATATGAATTCGATCCGCAGCTTCTTCATATACCAGGCTCCCACTTTGAATATCCCCGGTATGTATTTCATATACGGAATCTTTCAACTCGACCTGGCATGCATAGATACAGGTTCCCTTATTTGCATAATAGGTGTCCTCGTTCAGATAAGCATAAAAATTCAGGAACGCTTCCCCAGAGACCTTGGTTGGATCGTATGGTGCCTGAAGACTTTCGATAGCTCCGGCCGGCGTGTGTAATCGGGGTAATGTACCGTTTTCCACAACCTTCCCGTCGCAAACAAGTTCCCAACCGATGTCCAGGTGGCTTAAGTCCCGATGCGTATAATGATTATAAATTCGATAACTTTTATTACCGGGAACATCATAAGGCCGTTCAAAATAATCGATCTGGACGGGAGCTTGTATATTTTTAATTTCATAGGCAGCCGGTTTCAGCGTTAAATCCGGAAATATAATGCCGTTCAGGCACATATCGGGCGCGGAATCAATAATCTCTTCCTTGAATGCGCCGCCATAAACATATTTTTTGTTCCCAGATTCATCATGCCGGACAAGCGCTTTATCCTGGAAATCCCAAATGAAGCCGCCCTGAAACCGCGGGAATTTATAAATAAGGTCCCAGAATTCCTTGAAATTCCCGTTGCTGTTGCTTTTCGCGTACGCATATTCACACATAATAAACGGCCGCAAGTCATCGCTGCTCGTCATGCAATCCACGATCCAATCCTTCTGAGGATACATGGGCGCCATGATATCGGAAATATTGGCCGGAGGATTTAAGGACTCATACTGAACATATCTTGTTTTATCATATTCCTTCATCCACCCGTACATGGCAGCATGGTTCGCTCCGTAACCGGACTCATTTCCCAAGGACCACAGAATGATCGAGGGATGATTCTTATCTCGCAACACCATCCGTGCTGCACGTTCCATATAAGCATGCGTCCATTCGGGAGATGCGCTGAGCTGGCCGCCGATGCCATGGGTCTCAATATTGGCCTCATCCACAACATATATGCCCAGTTCATCACAAAGGTCGTACCATTCGACGGCATGCGGATAGTGACTCGTTCTTACCGCATTGATATTTAGCGATTTCATGATCCTGATCTGCTCACTCATATACTCCGTTGACACCACGCGCCCCGTTTCGGGACAAAATGCATGAAGGTTGGTTCCGCGAATTATGAGACGTTTGCCGTTAATTTTCAATATCCCGGTGTTATCGATGCTGATTTCTCGGAAGCCGACATTTGCACTCTCGATGTCAACGACATTTCCGTCAGGGTCGATCATTTCCAATACCAATTTATAGAGGTAAGGAATTTCGTCGCTCCACAATTGGGGACTCTTAATGGTTTGTTTGACTTTCGCCACATAGTTGTCTTGCAGGTAGGATCTGAAATCCGCAAACTTCGGCGTCTCAAATTGCGTAACCAATTTTCGATCGTGATCATAAAGAGACAGACGCACGTGAGCTTCCCCATAACAGCTTGCTTGATTATTAGGATAAACCGTCACGGCTAAATCGGCATTGTCATAATCACCCGGGAAAAGCGTTTCGATTTTATAATCATGAATTCGCATTCGCGGTTTTGCATAAATCAGAACATCTCTGAAAATACCCGATAGATGCCAGTAGTCCTGATCCTCCAGATAAGAACCGGCTCCGAATCGCATCACCTGAACGGCCAAATGGTTTTGCCCCGTTTGGATGTAATCGGTAATATCAAAAGAAGCGTTAAGCTTGCTGTCCTGCGAATAACCGACGAACTTCCCGTTTAACCACAGATAAAAGCAGGATTCCACACCGGCAAAATCGATAAACAAATCTCTGCCGTTAAAATGTTCAGGAATTTCGAACGATAGGACATAACATCCGGTGAGGTTATCCTCCGGCACATAAGGCGGATTCAAAACAAATTCATCTTGCTTCAGTTGAATTTCGTGATGAGAGTCCGCCCCCTTCCGCGCAAAGGGATACTTAATATTAGTGTATATAGGTTTCCCGTATCCGAACAACTCCCAGTTGGAAGGAACAGGGATATCATCCCATTTGGACACGTCATATGCAGGATGATAAAACTCATCAGTTACTACATCCGGAGATGAAAACGTTTTAAATTTCCAAGTGCCGTTTAAGCATTTTACGTATTTTGACGCTCTCCGGTCGCCGCTTAGCGCCTGTTCCACGGTTTCGTATATTCCATACGGCTCATGCATGGGATGACGGTTCTTGTGAGCGACATGCGGATTCTCCCAGTCTCTGTTCAGCTTCATACGTTTCGAATAACCCCCTCATAAATTGTCTTAATTGGTTGTGCTATGAAAGTCGATACCCTTATAATATAAGGACAAGTTTTCATATAAAATGTTAGGTCTGGTAATTCATTTATCCATTTTGGTAGGTGCGGTGACGATATGAATTTCGATGCTATAAAAGAAAACGATGTCGTATACCGGTGTATCGGAGACGATTTCGACCTGGGCATTTTGTCATGCGGCTTTATGAGAAAAAGAACGGCAGAGCGCTCCCAGTATGACTTCAGGATCGGATATTACAGCTGTTTGTTGGTCCTGCAAGGCAACGGACGATTTATCTCAAAGGAAGGCACTGTTATTACAATGCAAGCAGGGGATCTGGTACAACGTTTGCCCGATCGTATGCACTCCACCGAAATCGAGCCGAATGGGGAATGGATCGAGTTTTATATCAGCATAGGTTATCCTGTCTATCATTACCTCAAAACGCTAGGCATCATAAATTCCGACCAAGAGGTGCAGCCGACACGACATACAAGCGATATTTTGAATGAATTTGCCGCCCTGCTGAACTCTCTTAAATCCGCTGTAGATGAAAGGCTCCCCTATTTGCTGATGAAAGCTCAAGAACTCATTATCCGTTTGCACGGCAGCGTACATCATACTCAGAGAGAGCACAATGATCATAAAATCTCAAAAGCTTGCCAACTAATCGGTGGCGCCAATGATATTCATTACGATATTAAGGAAGCCGCAGCAGCCGTAAATATGGGCTATGAGAATTTCAGGAAGCTATTTAAAGCCACAACCGGAGTTTCCCCTCAGCGGTACCACATTGAACATTTAATGAAACAGGCCAAAATGATGCTCCTCTCCGGACTCCCCATTAAACACGTAGCCGTTAGTCTTGGTTATGGGGATATTTATTCCTTTACCAAGCAATTTACGAAATCGGAAGGAATGCCTCCAGGACGTTATATCCGTAACCGCCACAGATAAGCAAGAAACTAAGCAAAGGGCAGGAGGATCTTGCTTAATAAAAAATCAGAAAAGGAAAGCGAGATATCGTTCCTTCGCTTCCCTTATCATTCATCAGTTTTTCGACTCTTGAAAATTTCAAAAGACAAGAGTTTAATTAAATCAATCGCAATTCACAGCATGAGAGTGATAAATAAATATAGCATCTTGTTTTTTTTTACTGGAGAATTAAAAGGTTGACCATTATTTTCATTCTGATGAGTATTATTATTGGTAGCCGTATCGTTATTCTTCTGAGGTTCATCATCTTGAGGGTCACATTAGTTTGGATGTGTTGAAATAATTGTTGGTGATTGGTTATTTAAACCAATCGTTGATGAGGTGGATGAAACTGGAGTTTCAGTTGTTATAGCTTCTACCTTTTCATCTAATCCAGATATGCTGGCGAACAATAAACTTTCTGGTTTCAAGAAATTAATCCCCGTCAGAGAATGAAGCAAGGAATTGTTAAGTTGTTCGCCTGTGAAGCGCGAATGAAGAAAACCTTCAGGTATTAGGCGATTCATGACGTTCGATTTCTTCTTGATTTTCGCGGTAGGTGCCGGGAGTCGTTCCCGTGTATTTTTTGAACACCTTCGCGAAGTAGTGCTTGGTATCGAAGCCGACCTGACGGCTGATCGCGCAAACGGTCGAATGAGGCTGCGTTTTCAGCAGCTTTTGCGCTTCCCGGATTCGTAACGCATTCAAGTAATTGACGAGGGTGTCTCCCGTCTCCTTCTTGAACAAGCTGCTAATATAATTCGGATGCAGACTCATGCGATCCGCAAGATGGTCGAGGGACAGATCGTTCATATAGTTCATTTGCAAATAGGCCAATATCCGTTCGGCGTGCCGACTGTAATCCGAATCCGATGCGGCGGGGAGCTCCTCCTTCACGCGGCTCAGCAGGGACGCGATTTCCTTTTTGTCCAAAGGCTTCAGCAAGTAATCTACGACGCCCGAGCGAAGGGCCTGACGGACATAGTCGAACTCGTCATAGCCGGTCAGGATAATAAATCGATCGCATAACCCCTCAAGCCTGGCCTCCTGAATTAATTCGAATCCGTTCTTCTCCGGCATATGGATATCCGTTATCGTCACAGCGGGCATAAAGCGCTTCATTGTCTCTAATGCCTCCGGGGCATTGAGGGCCGAGCAAATGTCGGAACCGACAGGCGCGACTTCCTCGACGATTTTAACTAACCCTTTCAGAATCAAAGGTTCGTCGTCTACGATCAAGATCTTCAACGTCCGCCACCTTCCTTTTCACGATGATAATGCGCAAGCAGGCTCCTTTGCCCGACTCGCTGAGGATTTCCAGTCGGGATTCTCCTCCGAAGAAGCTTTTGACTCGTTCGTTGACGTTTTTCAAACCTACGCCGACCTGCTCCTCTGCCTTTCTAGGCTCGTCGTGCCTGGACAGCCGTTCGCGAAGCGCAAGAAGCTTCTCCGGCGTAATCCCGTTGCCGTTGTCGGTAACGTCGATCGTAATCTCGCTTTCCGTTTCCGTCGCCTGCAGCGAGATATGGACGGGTCGAAGGACGGCGGAAGCTCCATGCACGATCGCATTTTCGATAAGCGGCTGCAAAAGGAATCGCGGACAAGCCAGCCGTTCGGCATCCAGCGCAACTTGAATTTCAAAAGTCAGCCTGCTTTGGAGCCTCATTTTGTGGATGTTCATATAAAAGGAAACCATCTCGATTTCCTTCGCAAGAACCGTTTCTTCCCGCGCGGACGACAAGCTGTACCGCATCAGTTTCCCGAACCAGAAGGAAATATCGGCGACTTCCTTGTCGTCGTTAGCCTCGGCGACCATGCGGATCGTCTCGAGCGTGTTATAGAGGAAATGAGGCTTGATCTGCGCTTGCAGCACCTGGTATGCCGCTTCTTTGTTGCGCATTTCAGCTCGATGGACGTTGTTGATGAGCTCGTCCATTCGCCGGACCATCGCGTTATAGGTGACGATCAGGAAGCCGATTTCATCCTTTTCGAACTTGCCGTTTTTGATCGTCAGCTGCCTGAGGTTATTGTCGTTCAGCGTACGCATATGCCGGGCCAACCGAAGAATCCGTTTGGTAATCGTCGAAGCCAGCAGGTAATAGGCGATGGATAGAGCGATCAACAGCAGCACGATCATCGTCACCAAGACGATTTCCTTCTTCTTCACGGAACGGAATACTTCTCCCACCTGACCGGTGACGATGACGCGAACGTCCAGCGGCTCGAGCTTCAGCTGATTGACGATCGTTTGCCGGTTGATAAAAAATTTCCTGTCATCCGCTTGCAGAAGACCCAATGTCTTCTTGTCCAACGCCGGCGCTTCGTTCGTCAATGGATCACCCTGTCCGGACAACAGCAACGCTCTCCAACTTCCTTCCACACCCGCGGCCGCATAGAAGTTATGGATTAAACTTTTGCGTACCCGAATTTCAAGAAGGCCGATTCGCTCCGTAATTTGCGTATTGTAAATGTACTGGTAATAGATCAGGTCCGGATCCGACGCCGCGGGATCGGCGCGCAGCCATTTCCCCTGTCCGGCTTTCAGGGACGAGACGGTTTGTTCCGTTTGCGGATCCAGCATAGACCGGTCGCGAAACAGATTGGTGATGGGCAATACCCGATCCTTCATCTTATAAATGACGATGGATTCGATCTCCGGATTAGCGAACATCGATTGCGTGTTCAGCGGGAGAATATAGCGGGTAAGCGCGTAGATGCTGTCCGCGTCGGATTCGTATACGCCGTCCAGATAATCGGTCAAGTAAGGATTGTATTGCAGCACCCGGTGGACCGACTGAATTCGGGCGAAATCCGTTTTCAGATTGGCGTAAGCCTGCTCCAGGATTTTCTGCCTGCTCTCCACGAATTGTTGCGTCAGGTTGCCGTAGATTTGCGTGTAATAGTGATAACCGAATGCCAGAACAGGGATAAAGATCATAATCACGTAACCAAGCACGATTTTGCGCATGATGCTCAAGGCGGCGTTTCCCTCCGATGCGGAATCCATATATCGTTAACATATCATGTACTAAAGAATTCCGATAGAGGCGCATCCCTCCCAGATTTACAATTCCGCAAACCCCGGTTAACGTGAGAACGGATCAAATTGAAACGATTCGCCAGCCTTCACGGTGTATCGGATCGATCGCTTCCTATAGCGCAGCGTACAAGGCATTCCGCAAAGGGAGCGGATCTCGGCTCCGATTAAGCTTCCTTTCGCCCAAGTCATGCCGACTTCGAATCCCCCTCTGGCGCGAAAGCCCGAGACGGAGCCTTCCGGCCATGTTTCCGGCAAGGCAGGAAGCAATTCGATTTCGTATTCGGCTTTTCCGTTTCGATAGCGGGATCGGCTTTGCAGCAGCATTTCCGCAATACCCGCGGTTCCGCCGAAATTGGCGTCGATCTGCATCGGAAACGGCTCATGCTGATTGAGCAGATTCGGATTGGTCGATCCCGCCAAGAGATCGACGAGCCGCTTGCGCGCGCTCTCCCCGTCTCGCAATCTGGCGTGCAGTGCTATCCGCCAAGCAGCCGGCCAAGCCAGGATTCGGTCCTTGCTCCGATGGCGAAGCTCGAGGCTTTTGCGCGCCCCCTCGAACGTTTCGGGCGTATTCTCGGATATCTGATTGCCGGGATATAAGCCGTAAAGGTGAGAAACGTGGCCGTTCGAATCTTCCGGTCGATCCCAATCCTCCGGCCATTCCTGCAATTGGCCGAATCGTCCGATTTGCATGGGGGGGATCCGGTCCAGAACCTTTCGGATTTCGTGTTCGAACGCCGAATTTTCGCCCAGCAGCTCGCTTGCGATCAAACAACGTTCGAGCAAGTCTCGGATCAACTGCACGTCCATCGTGGACGAGATCGTGAGATGCCTTCTTCGATCGCGGCCGTCCCGATACGCGTTCTCTGGTGAATAGGAAGGATTGGTAATCAGCAGACCGGCGAATTTGACGCCTTCGGGAGCCTCCACCAGGAAGTCCATCACGAATCGGGCGGCTTCTTTCATGGCAGGGTAGGCCCGTACCCTCAGAAAGTCAAGGTCGGGATTGTATTCGAAGTGATCCCATAAGTGCTGGACCAACCATACCCCGCCCATCGGCCATATTCCGGCATGGATGTCGACCGGGGCCGCGGCGCGCCATAAATCGGTATTGTGGTGGACGACGAAGCCCTTCGCGCCGTAATAGAGTTCCGCCGTGCGCGCGCCGGTGACGCGAAGATCGTCGATCAGATCGAACAGCGGCAGGTGGCATTCCGGCAAGTTTCCGACCTCCGCCGGCCAGTAATTCATCTGGACGTTGATGTTGGTCGTCCATTTGCTTCCCCATTCCGGCCATTCTTCTTCATTCCATATGCCTTGCAAGTTGGAAGGCTGATCGCCCGGTCTGGAAGACGCAATGAGCAAATACCGGCCGAACTGAAAATATAACGCGGCGAGCGACGGGTCCTCCGTCTCCCGAATGTCGAGTACGCGCCGATCCGTCGGACGCCGCTTGCCGCCAGTTTGCTCGTCCGCCCCGGCTCCCCATAGCCTTATCGAGACTCGTTCATACAAGGCTTTATGGTCTTCGACGTGTTCGTCCAGCAACTCGCGATAAGGTCGTTCGGAGACGCGCGCCATATACCGATTGTTCAATTCCGAAGGATCGCCCCCGATGTCCCGGTAGTTCAAGAAGCTTGTCGCTCCGGAAAAAACGAGGGTTACGGCACTCGCTTCCGCTATGCGCAGGACGCCGTCGCCGGCCGCGCACGAGCCGCCTTCGCAAAAAGCCGTGAGCCTCCCTTCGAATCGGAGTCCCGGACCTTCCCAAGAGCCGCTCCAATTTCTTGGACCCTTGCGCGTTCCGGTCCGTCCAGTCAGCCGAATCGCACGGCTTCCGTCCGATTGAACGGACGCATCGGGGTGGACGCTGGACAAAGACGCGTCTACGGCGATACTGCCCCGCTCGCCGCATGAAAGCCGAATCACCAGGCAGCCGCTCGGGCGGGAACAGAAGATTTCGCGCGTGTATTCGCATCCGTCGGCTTCATAGGATACGGTCGCCACCGCCCGCCGCAGATCCAATTCACGCCGATATCGCGTAACCTCGCGATGCCCGGGGAACGCCAGATTCAGCTCGCAAAAAGGCAGGTAGGCTTGCAGATGGATCGGCTCGCCCATCATGCCGTCCAGAAACAGCCGCTCCGCCTCCTCGATCCGATCATTGAAAATCAGGCTCCGGACTTCTTGCAAATATTGCCCCGCGTCCGGCCGGTTATAATCATGCGGCGCCCCCGACCACAACGTCTCCTCGTTGATCGGGATTCTTTCCGTTTCCGCTGCTCCGAACACCATTGCTCCCAGCCGTCCGTTGCCAATCGGAAGAGCCTCTTTCCATACCGTACCGGGCGAATCATACTCCAGCTTCATCATTTTCCCGCCTTTCCGTTCTCCCATTTGCCTTCACCTGCAATATAGCGTGCAAAGTCCGTCAGGAACGCGCAGCGCTCCTGACGGACCAAGTCTTATTTTTTAAACAAATCCTTCTTCTTCTGATAGGTTTGGTTAGCCCAATCCACCAAGCGATCCAGACCGATCTTCTCGGCGTTCTTCACCATGCTCTCGTAGTTTGCCACGGCTTCTTCCTCCGACTTCGCCAAGTAGATTTTAACCTTCTCGTTTTTGATCATCTCGTCGATCTTCGTTTTGATCGTCTTCTCATCCGAATCCGGCTGCAGCTGAATCAAGCCGAGCTCCGGCTTGTAAACCGTGAACGCCTTTCTTTCCATCAACGCTTTCGTCTTCTGCGCTCCCGGTACGTAGCTCAACATGCCTTCCGTAACGCCGTCGTTGTACAGGTACCACCATTTGATTCCGTTGCTGTTGACGAAATCGGCGTCGGACGGATCGTATTTCAAATTCGGATACCCTTCGTCGTTCCAGGTCCAATGCTCGCCCTCGACGCCGAACATCGTTAACTTTTTGCCTTCGTCGCTCGCCAGATATTGAAGGAACTTGATCGACGCCTCCGGATCCTTGTTTTTCTTCGTGATAAATGTACCTGCAAAGCCCAGTCCAGAGCTGACCGCTTTCGCATCTTTCGAAATGGAGCTAGGCAGCATTTGGAACGTATACGAACCGCCGGCGTTTTTGACCTTGATATTGTCCGAGTCTGCTATGCTGACCGTATGCATATGCGCGAATGCCTTCCCGCTGGTCGCATACTGATCGTCGATCTGATCGTTCGTATAGGCGAAGTTCTCCGCCAGAATGTCCCCTTCGCGGTACAGACGGTTCATAAACTTGAAGAAATCCAGCATTTCCGGCTTTCTGATCGCATAGTCCACTTTTCCGTCCCGCTCATACCAGCCGTCCAGAAGGCCCTCGACGCCGAACTGCGTCAGGAAGTATTGCTCGATCCAATCTTTGTCCATGATCAGAGGGATCATGTCCGGATATTTTTCTTTGACCATGCCCAAAACCTTCATAAAGTCGTCAATGGTGTCTATTGGCGGATTGCCAAGCTCTTGCAGAATATCCTCGCGCACCGCGATACCCGGGTTGCCGTCGCTGCCGACCGAGTATTTGTTCTGCACCATTTCCTCCTGCGTCGCGAAGGAGTTGCGCACCGTATAGAAATTGCCGTCATCCATCGTGTGGATCGCAATTCGTATCGGATCGATCTTAAAGTCAGGCGCGTATTTCTCGATCAACTCGTTCCAAGGATAAGAAAGCTTCGAATCGGACATCCGTTCGATGTTTGCGTTAGTAAAAACCAGATCCGGGAGATCGCCGGACGCGATCATGAGCGGAAGCTGCTTGTCGTCCGTGGCTACTGTCACTTTCAGCTTGATTCCCGTCTTTTCGGTAATTTTCTCGGCAACCGACCCCTTCCACTCCTTCACCGGATACCAGGAGGCATCGATAAACAAGGACAGCTCCTTTGCCTCGTTGCTTTTTGCGGGCTGTTCGCTCCCCTCCGAGTTATTGACTTGACCATCGTTGTTATTTCCGCATGCGGACATCAGAGATATCGTCATCATTAGGATGAGCGATAAGAGCAGTGCCTTCTTCCCTTTGTTTCTTTTCAAAATAACCCCTCCAACAAGTGATGTTTATATTAAAGCAAACGCTTTAATATCATGCCAACAAAATCAACCCTTCACGGAACCCAGCATAATGCCTTGAATGAAAAACCTCTGGAGGAACGGATAGACGCACACGATAGGCGCGATAGATATAACCATAGCCGCTACCTGAAGCGAATAGCTGGTGACGCCCGCTGAAGCACTGTTCGCAACGGCTATAGCGTCCATCGGCGCATTGCTCTTGTTGATAACCTCCATCATCCGGAAAGCGAGCGTCCGCAGACCTTCCGACTGCACGAAGTAAGCGGAATCCAGCCAAGAGTTCCATTGACCAACCCCCAAGAAAAGCGACATGGTTGCGATCAGCGGCATAGAGACGGGAAGGATGATCCGGTAGAAAATAACGAGCTCGGTAGCCCCGTCCATGTAAGCCGACTCCTTGAGTTCACTCGGAATTTCCTGGAAGAACGAAATGGCTATCAGCAGAAAAAACGTACTTAACATGGAAGGAATGACATAGACACCAAACGTGTTCAGCAGCCCCAGTGAGCGCAGAACGACGTAATACGGTATCAAACCGCCGGAAAAGTACATCGCGAATATAATGACCGTGAAATAACCTTTGCGAAACAGAAGATCGCGGTGAGACAGCCCATAAGCAACCAAACAGGTAAAAAGGACGCCTAGGGCGGTTCCAGCAAGCGTTCTCATAATCGTGACCAAAAAAGCACGGTACCAGTGGGGGTCATCCAAAAATCGCGCGTAATTTTCAAAGGAAAAGGTCCTTGGCCATAGATAGACGCCCCCAAGAAGCGAATCGGTTCCTTTATTGAAGGAAAGAATCAGGACGTAATAGAACGGATAAAGCATCGATAACGTCAGAATGGCTAGTAATGCATAAATCATAGCATCCATGATACGATCTTTTTGTTTTTGGCTGAGCTGCATGCACGCTCCCCTTTCCTAGAATAGACTTGATCCCGAAGTGCGTTTGGCAATGTAGTTGCTGGAGAAAATCAGGATGACGGAAATGACGGACTGGATCAAATCAATCGCTGCCGCATAGGAAAATCTCCCGTCTCTTAATCCGACCTTAAACGCATAAGTTTGCACGATCTCCGAGGTCGGATTGTTGATGCTGTTGCCGAACAGAAACGCCTGCTCGAAGTTGGAGCCCACCAGTCCTCCGCCCAGAATGCTTCCAATCGTCAGAATAAGTACAACGACGATCGTTCCTTTCATTCCAGGGAACGTAATATGGCGAATTCGAGCCAAGCGGCCCGCTCCGTCGATCTGCGCGGCTTCATATAATGACGGGTTAATGCCCGCTATGGCGGCCAGGAAGATAATCGTCCACCAGCCCATCTCCTTCCAGACGGCACTTCCAGTCGCCAGTCCCCAGAAATAGTTGGGGTTCGTCAATATGTCAAGCGGCTTGTCGATTATGCCTAGCCCTAGAAGCGCTTTATTGACCATTCCGATATCCGTCGACAGGAAGGCGAAAGCGATGCCTGCGACGACAACCCACGAGATGAAATGGGGCAAATAGCTGATCGTTTGGACAAAACGCTTAAACTTCAAATTTTTTACTTCGCTTAATAGAATGGCCAGCAATATGGGAGCCGGAAAAGCAAAAAGGATTTTTAGCAGACTCAATGCCAGCGTATTTCGAACGATTGTTCCAAACTGATAGTCATTAAAGAACTCCTTGAAATGCTTTAATCCCACCCAATCGCTTGTAAAAATGCCCTTAATTCCGGTAGAGATGGAATACTGCTTAAATGCCATTAGAATGCCGAACATCGGCGTATAGGCGAAGACAAGCAAAAATATCATGCCGAGCCCAACGAACAGGTGCAGCGTTTTTTGTTTTTTAAATCGCTTCCAAAACTGCGTTCGCTGTTCTGTTTTTCCCTTAATTCCGATTACGCGTGTATCCAACTCCATATCTGCTCCTCCTTTGTTTTCAGTGTACTCTTCGAATCAGAGCGTCGAAAGCCAACATTCATAAGAAAGCGTTGTCATTTTTGAAGATCGGATGGCAAGGTGCCCGGACAATAGCATCCCGTTGCCGCCGTTCAAATCGGTTTGCGATCCGCATAGAACGCGGCGATATCGTCCCTCGTATGCTTCCGTTTCTGGACAGAAAAAAGATGACCCCCGACGAATTGACGAATTCCGAGGGTCATCTACCGGCCAATGCTAGTGCGGCCTAGTTCTGCTTTGATCAAGGATTAAACTGCAGCGACAAGCGGTTTTATTTCACTCTTCCCTGCTTGGGCATTGGCGTTGACACAAGCAATCGTTTCAATCCGGAAGCACGGTGTAGACGACGCCGGCATCCGCATGAAAGCGGAGAAGGCCGGCCGGCCTCTCGGATTCACCAAACTGCCGGAAGCGCCGGGAGCAGATGAAGCTCGCCCGCACGACTCTGAAGCAGCATCGTAAAATTATTCCTACCCACTATAATGACGATAAAAATCACCATTAGTTGCGGTAAACTGCCCGTTAGCGTAATGAAGCAGCCGATCATTGTGATCAGCTGCTTCCGTTTTTTTATTGAACTATCGTTCCCCGTTAGCATTCCTGTAGAGCGTTAATTATCAGCTTTGCAAAAAAAGAAGCGCCTTGGTAGGTGGACTTATAATTGAAAGCCCAATTTTTTGCTCAAAAATCACTAACTGATGCTTCTCATACGAAACACCACTTATTTTTAATTGTTCATTATAGAACTAATTTTTTCACATCTTTCTTCTAACACTTTATTAATTCTTTGACTAGCAACATCGTACCAATTTTTATCAATTTCAAAAGCCGTCCATGACCGGCTTGTCATAATGGCTGCTTCCTCCGCAACCCCACATTGGATTCAATGAGGCTTTATGAACTTTCGTTCTTAAATTCTCGTACACCTGATTTTTACTATGGTACTTGATGTCTTTATTTACAGATTGTTCGGTTGGAGTTCCGATAAGTACGCCAATCTGCACACCTTTGAAGCCATATTCCTCATCATCCTCGAATATGTCCCCGCAATACCGATTTAAGCGATAAAATAAATCTTCATGTTCTAGAGTTTGCTTGGATCGTACAGGTACTTTGATTTCTACATATGCAGTTTTTTGATTCCAAAGCTTTTCTGAAAATCTATCTGAATATTTAAATGATAGTTTCGATTGGGTTAAATGCTTAAGAATATCATGAGCGTCTTCAGATTCTAAATATTCTTTTAATGTGCTTAAAAAAGCTTCTTCTTTCGTAAACTCGATTGGTCTCATAATAATCCCCCATTTTGGAATGTCACCAAAAAATGATGCCCAAAAGCCCCTAAAACTTCTGTTACGAATAATTTTAAACTCATTATATCAATAATGCATGGAAAAAAAGACCAAAATCAAAGACTATCGTAACAGAATGTTTAGCGTACAAAAAAAGCCATCCTTTTGAGGATGACTCTGAGCATTTTCAACTTTATTTTTGTTCAATAAGGAACCATTAGGCTTCTTTGACGTTAAGCGATGCCGCGCCTTACATCGCTTTCACATCTCTATTTTATTGGTGCAAGCTTAATAATAGAACTAGTTTCTCTTTACTACAGAAACGCCTGCCCCTCTATTAGCGATTTAATTATTCAGACTGTCCATCTGCCAATTTACTGAAATCCAAATGGCTAAAGTTTGCCATCATGTTTACAGTGATATTAACGGATATTCACGGCTGGTTAAACGTGGAGCAAAGGTGTTAAGGATTTCATCGAGCTCTGAGGTAATGATAAACTATTATTGATGAGTTTAGGAACAAAGAAGTTCCTTTAATGCCAATTACAGATGTTCCACAGGTTATACAATCTGCCGGCATGAAGAAATCAGACGTTAGATGGCTTAGCATCCCCTTTCCCTGCAGGGTTACCGCTTTAGAATTTAGCGACTCCGGTTTGAACTAACGGGTAACGATATCCGAGTTTGGTTTGGGAACATATCCAGGTTGAAGAAAATCGAAGACCTAAGCTCGTTGTAAAGTTCGAAATCTCCTACAATATAGTAGACTGGAAGTAGATAATTAATATACGGGATTAGTTTATTTCTTAAATATAGCTTCGAGTATCATTATTCCTGCCAAACTTATAGACGGCTATTAAAGATAAGGCCACAGAAAAAGCAATCAAAATGATCAAGTTCAAGGATAATTCCCCAAGGGATACCCCTTGCTGTAGATCGCTGAAGGTATCCAACAACCAATATTGGGGAAGAAAGTGCGCAAGCTGCTGCATGGTTTCCGGCATTAACACAAGCGGGAACATACATCCGGACAATAAGCTGCTAGGAATGAGGATCATATTCTGCATGCCGCTGGCTGTTGAAGAGCTACTGGAAAATGCCACAATTACAAGAGATAATCCTATTGCCACCAGTGCAAATAACACAAGTATCAGGAACATGCTCCAATAAGGAATACCCGGATCGACATGAAAAATAGTTATCATAATCAACAGTGTCACTGCAATCTGCAGCATCATCATAGTCAAATTAACGATGATATTAGATAAGACATAGGTTCTAGGGTTGATCGGTGAGGATAGAAGGCGATAATAGGTTCTATTCTCTCTTTCCTTGATAAGAATACCAGATAAATTCGAAGCGGACACTAGCATGAGGATGAGTAAGTATCCTATTGATTGATTGGTTTTGTTGAAATTGACAGATTGATCCTCCACTTTCTGGGCTGATAGTTCGAATCCCGTTTTTTGAAATTCGTCATATAGGGTAATAAACTTAGCCTCATCTCCTTTAGCTATCATGCCGATCGAAGCCATATTGTTAATATGTTGATCCAAGGATGCCTTTACCTGTCCGGTAACCTGCGCCCCCTTAATGGATACGATCTTAACATTTGCTGGCTTGCCAACAATCAAGCTTTGCGCGAAACCTGCGGGAAAGATAATTGCTGCATCCAGCTCTCCAGAAGCAATCTGACCATTTATCTCATTCTCTTCAAGCGCAATTACAAGCATGGAATCTTGTCTGCCCACCGAATCAATAACACCTTTTGTAATCGTCTGACCCCCATCATGATTAACAATGCCCATTTTTAAATCAACTTCTCCCGTGCCTCCTTGGACTAGTGTCGCGAGCAGAATTCCCATAACAGGAAAGACAAAATATATAAATAGATTCAAAACGTTTTTAAAGGTGGAAATAAACGTCTTCCGGATCAGCCATAATGTGTCTCTCATTCTTACAGCCCCTCCTTTCTGCGTATCATCGTTAATGCGATACCAAGCAAGACGATCGCGAAGCCGATATTCAACATCACGGCGTTAACCGTTGCTGTCATATTGTCTGCGTAGATCATTTCAAGAAGTGCAGCATTTGACCATTGCAGCGGAGAAAGAGAAGAGAGAGCTGCCATGAATCCAGTAGCCTTCTCGACCGGGAAGTATGAACCGCCGAAAAATGCGGCCAATTGGATAATAATCATCACAACAGTGCCTGATGCGTTACCCTTAATGATATAACTGAACCCGAGTCCTAAGCTCACAGCGAAAATGATTTCAGTAAAGAGCGTTATAAACACGAGACCCAAATTTTCTCCCCAGTAGGCATTAAACATGTATTTACTAATAAGCACTACAACAATTGTGAGTATCACATTTAACACAACAAGACCTGCTAATTTACCCACAAAAATTTCGATTTTCGTCACCGGTGAAGCAAGCAATCGGACAGCTGTGTTCCTTTTCCGTTCACTATCTATTAATTGTGCGGCCGTCAAGGCGCTATATAAAATAATCATTGTCGTAATCGCTACAGCGAAATAGTCCATGGCTCCCGGTTTCCTTGTCGCATTCAGCGACTCTTCCATCACATAGCTTTCACTGCCGCTTCCGCTCATGATCGCATCCGCTTGCTCCGAGTCGGTACCTGCTACTTCAGCCGCCAATCGGTAACGATCTGCAAATGCTGTAAGCACGCTCTTAGCAATACCGCTTTCAATTAAGCTCTGACTGCTGCTGTAATACTTCAGTCCATTGTCCGTAATCTCGACGTAACCCGCATAGCGGTTGTTCTTCACTTCTATTTTCCCATCCATCTTCTCGTCTGCCTTCTCGAGTTTAATACCGGCTTGACGCATCTGCCCCGTGAAGTCATCCCAATAGGTAGAGAAATCACTCGACGAGCTATTATTCTTATACAGCACTTTAATCTCATCAACCGTTAAACTACCGTTGAAAGCATTCGTAAGCGCCGTTCCCAAAATAAGCATGGTTAATAGCGGCGAAACCACCAAGAACAAAAGCATCTTGGGATCGCGGATAACCTTTAACTCTTTGAGCATTATTCTGAATACATTCATTTCCCCTTCGCCTCCTTACCCCTTCTTTCTTATCAGTCCCGCAGGCTTCTGCCTGTCAATGTCAGGAACACCGTCTCCAAACTTGGCTCATTCTCTTCCACTGAACGTATTTCAATATCGTCCGCCATCAACTGCTGAATGATTCGGTTCAAATTATTGACCTCGGAATCAGAGGTGATCTTAACGATTCGATCCTCCACTTCAACCCGGTTTACGCCAGCAATTCCCTCTAGCTTGTTCCTATCCAGATTTTCCGCCGAACGGACTTCGATACTTATATTTTTCTGATTCGTAATGATGGCCTTTAATTGACCTTTCGTTCCTTCCGCGATGATCTTGCCGTGGTCTATAATGGCGATTCTTGTACAGATCTCCTCGACCTCCTCCATGTAATGGCTGGTGTAGATGATCGTACAACCGAGTTCATTCAGTTTCTTCACGGAACCAAGAATATAGTTGCGAGATTGCGGATCAATCCCCACCGTTGGCTCATCCATTATGAGCAGCTTTGGCCGATGTGCGATTGCACAGGCTATGTTCAATCTTCGCTTCATGCCGCCTGAGAAGTTTTTGGGATAGCTTTTGTGCTTGTCGCCAAGACCCACGAATGCTAGTGCTTCAATCACCCGCTCCTTTAACTTTGCCCCTCTAAGTCCGTATAATCCGGCAAAAAAATGAACATTTTCGTAAGCGGTCATATCCTCATAAATAGCCATTTCCTGCGGTACAATCCCGATGTTCATCTTCGCAAATTTACCGTGTTTAGCAATACTCTTGCCAAGAACTTCGATTTCACCCTTGGTGATCCGAAGCAGAGAGGCAATCATGTTAATGGCCGTACTCTTACCTGCTCCATTTGCACCCAGAAATCCGAATATCTCGCCTTCCTTTACGGACATCGTGATATTGTCCACGGCAATAAAATCCCCAAATTTCTTCGTAAGCTGCTTAATTTCAAGTACGTTCATTCGTAACACTCCCGTTTCGTCTTTAGGATAATGTAATTGTAATAAAAAAGGATGCCCCTGTGACAGTGCACAAGTTCATCCTTAACCCATGAGAATCTTCCTATTTAAACTCATCTTATCCGTGAGGAATTAATGTAGTGACACTGAAGCCTCTTGAGCCATCGACGATAATTGTACCATTTACGCTTGCTGCCCGTTCTTCCATACCGATGATTCCCAAGCCTTTTATCACCTTCTGCTCACCTTTGCCGTTGTCGGAAACTTCAACCTTGATCAAGGTCCTCAGTACTTCGATATGGATGGAGACGAAAGTAGCGTTTGAATATTTCATGGCATTGGTCAACGCTTCCTGGGTGTTCTCCTGAATGACCTTCCACTGGATCGGAGTAATGATATCGACATTACCTTCATGAGTGAGAGAGGTCCTGATCGTATGCTTCGCTGAAAATTCATCAATAAATAATTTAATCCGATTTATTCCGAGCTTCTCTGTCGGTGGCTTCATATTTTTTAGCACAAGTCGGATACTCTCGATCCCATCCTTGGAGATATGGATTGCATTCTGCAGCAGCTCCGCCGACTTGTTCGGATCGGAGGTGAACAAGCGCTTCGAGGCTTCCATCTGGATCAATGCACCCGTCATCGAATGTCCGATCTTATCATGAATTTCCTGGGACAGTCGGTTACGCTCCTCCAGCTTAATCGTATAATCGGACTGTCTGATATATTCTTTATTCTCATTTAGACTCTCAGTCAAATGCTGGATATGTTCGTTTCTATTTTCTATGTCCTCTTTGAGGTCTGCAATTTTGCTTATGTAATTGTTAAGCAAGAGGGAGTAGAGGAAACTTAGCATCGCAACGAGAGCATATGTAACCAAGGTAGCTTGAGATTCTTGAGACAGCAACAAGAGCGGAACCAGCATGAGCAATAGAATAATTCCGCTTTTACGCAGGTATATAGTGAATAGTTCGTATATGTTCAGAGGGAACAGGAGTAAAAATAAGGGTTGGATATACGACGAGGACGCTGCAATAACCATCATGGATAGCAGAAGCACAATCGTCGTGATACTAACCTTTTTAGCGATATAGATGGAAATATTCAAACACAGGTAGAGGAGGATGGACAACATATACCATGGTGAAATCGAACCTATTGATACATAGGATTGAATGACCACATAGCTTAAGAGAATCGCTTTTACGCCCATTGTCCAGAGTTCTATAGGTGTTCCCCTCTCCGTCACTTAATCCACTTCCCCGGTCAAAAAATAAATCGCGATTTGTGTACGATGCGTAAGACCCTTCTTGCCTAGAATAGAAGTAATATGGTTAGCAATGGTGCCTTCTGAGATGAACAGCTTCTTCGAAATCTCGCGATTGGAAAGCCCTTTCGCGATGAGGGACATAATGTCGTGCTCTCTATCCGTGAATAAGCTTCTGTCGATCTTACTCCCTTTATTTTCTTTCTTATCTTTATCCTTGTCCGGTAGCAAACTAGATTTCAGCTTATCGAGCACAGCATCCTGCAGCACATTATGTCCGTTGTATACAGTAATGATGGCATCCCGAATCCGCTCTGGATCGTTATTCTTGAGCAGATATCCCTTCGCCCCGCTCCGAATCGCATCGAGAATAAACGCCTCGTCATCGAAGGTGGTTAGGATTAACGCTTTGGTTCCTGTCAGCTCAGAGATCAGCTTGGTCGCTTCCACACCATTCATATTGGGCATCTGCACATCGAGCAGTGCCACGTCTACATCATTCTCCCTGCAGAAATCTACGGCTTCTCGACCATCCTCAACCGTCGCCAATACCTCGAACTCATTGAAGGTGGTCAGTATGATCCTCATGCCTTCCCGGATAAAGGGATTGTCATCGGAAATTATAACCTTTATTTTCATCGCTGCTCACTCTCCGTTCTACGCTATTTAACAACATCCCTCACATTTAGCTTGTGCTAGAGCATGTTTCACTTATTCTCTAATTTTGATTATATAAAAAATTACTAGAATATGAATTAATCAATCGATATCACACTTTACTGGTTAAAGCAGCTGTGATCGCGTGTGCAAATAAACTGCTCCACTGGATTTTTGCGATTTTGACCAAGAAGGCAGCAAGCATTCTAGACTGAATATACAATACTTAGATATGAAGGAATACCTTCTCTATATCGGTGGGACGGTTCTTTGTTATTAGTATATCATTCTTCGTTTCGTCTTTAATAAATATTGACAAGCTACTAGCTGGAATAGTTCAACGAGGCTGCCGTGTTATACAGGCAGCCTCGTGATGATTGTTAAGCTATAGTTACCCGTCCCTCCGTTTTAAGGGTTTATCTCACATATACTCACTCATTCGCAGGATTTCGTCACCTTGGATCAAGTCCATCTCAGGAAGCAACGCAGTTGATGCCGCTTGAGATGGTGAGCTGGGCATGCGGAAATAGAGGAACACTCAGGAAATATTCCCCAGACAGTCTCTACTGCACGCATACTCCACAATCCCTTGGAGGTTCACCCTCCCAAATCTCAACGGGTCACTGCCCTTACATTCCTTCGTTATACCTGTCCAAGGTGTGGAGACCGATAGCGTTTAGCGGATGGGTCTGAGCCCTTATGGGTAACGARCTCGGTCCTCCGTGCTTTCTTTTTGAAATCCTGCGAATGAGTCAATATACGTGATTTCTACTTAAYTTAAGCTGCTTCTGCCCATGCAAGGACGGTTTTCTCTGGCGTGAACTTTTCTCCTCGTTGTATAATACCAACTAGAATTCGTGCCAGCTTTCCTATTAACTTAAATATGGATTGCTGCTTTTTCATCTTCTTTTCTTGCACATTATGCTCATGCAGATGRCGGAACACGGGATTATTCCAAACGAGCTGAACCGTCACGAGATAGAGATATTTTCGCAGGGCTGAGTCTCCTCGTTTCGAAAGAACAATTCGTCCTTTTCGCTTTCCTGACGTACTTTCAGCCAAATTTAGGGCAGCTTTCCGTAATACTTGATGTCCATGCGCATACTGTTTTAAATCTCCTGTACCAGCTAGTGTGGCAGCGGTGAAGATCTTCCCGAGACCTTTTATGGTGCGAAGCTGCTGTGCCATTGGAATCTCAGAAAGCAGAGCTTCGATGTCCTTTTCAATCTGTTCAAGCATGGTGGTAACTCGTTCATATTCTTCAAGAAGCCGTATTAAATCTACCTTCGATTCTTCTACAGCGGTTTGATCTCCGACACTGCGTTTAGCATGAGCGGTGAGCTGGGTAGCCTTCTCCATCCCCGTAGAACCCCCAGCGCGCTGCATATGGGTTCTCCAAGCACTGATTACATCCGGTACTCCATACGTCTCCAAATCCTGTGGGCAAGGGAATGTCTTGAGGGTCGCCAATGATCGCTTTACTGAAATAGCTCACTGAAATATTGCAGCCCGACCCATTCACTTCCCCATATTCCGTGTATGAATGTATAATCGCGAAACGCGATCTGGATTCCATACAATGGAATATAGGCGAAGACGAGATAATAAATCATTCCGGGCAACACCAAGAACCAAACATATTTCGCTTTCAATATTGATCGGTACAAATCTATCATAGGTTTCCTCCTCTGGTATAGCAGTTATCTGTAATCCTATTCTAGTGAAAGCAGGAGCAACTTCGTATGGCCGTTTTTTTGGGATTTATGTGTTTATTTAAGCCGAGCCTATACTATAAATCCAAAAGCGTTAGAAGGAGACCGTTAAGTCACTCTATAACTTTATATGGCAAAAAAAAAGAACAAGCGCGAAATCCCCGCTTATTCAGTATTTGTGTCAAGATAATGCTTCGATGTAGTTCTGCTGTATCTTAAAGAGACTATATCCTAGTAGAATTTCTTTAAGGAGTTAAGCTAAGAGGATTAATATTATCTTCTTTCGCTTAAATATTTGTCTCCATATCATAGAGTAAAGTCAGAGGAGCCTTTATGTATCAAGGTTTTTTCTGTCATCTGACGGTTCCTTTATTAACTTCTCAATTACGTTATACCCCTCGTATATTGAGTTGCTCCATTACCTCCTTGACCGTATGCCTGCTATTCTCAGTTCAATTGCTTTTGCCTTTACTTCCACTGGGTAACTTACTCTTGTTGCCAACGTAAAATCACCTCCAAGGTTGTCTCCATATCTTACGACACGGTTGCATTTTCTTGAAGGTGTTTTGATTTGTCTCACGTTATGGGGTCAGTCCCCTGTGAGTCACAATTCATAGCAGAAGGCTTCTTTTGTATCCAGTTGGTCCCACAACCTGGGTTACATCGAAAGTTGAGTTAATTATTTAGCCTCGATATAAAATCTCTTATAGATGCTATCAATTACTTCTTTTATATTTTCAGATCTCTTAAAATCATTGCTTGCGATGATTATTTTTTTTGCTTTGTTGAATGATTTCTTTGCTTATACTTCAGGAAATCCTTGCTGCTTACCCTATCAAGACTCTCGTGCTTGCACTTACATTCCTTTCAATAAATCAATCTTCATACTGCCCTAAAATATTGTTAAAATCTAGAAATAACACATACAGTCAATAATCTTTATTTATTTGCCAGATGAGCCTTAAAGAATCTTCAAAATACTCTTTCCGAAACCAATGCTTCTTATATATAAGCCAGAGCTAGCTTCGAAAACTATTTATTGTATCTCTGATTTCTAATAAAGAATTAACCCTTAAGACATTTCTCTTGTCCGATTCACTATTCTGTCTATCTAGCCATATACCTTTCATTCCAATTTTTTCGCAGGCTAAAACATCATTCTCCAGATTATCTCCAATATAAAAACAGTCCGCTGTCGACGAGTTGGATCTACTGCATGCTATTTCAAATATTTTTTCATTCGGCTTAGAATAGCCCACATCGCCTGTTGTTACAATTAAAACAAAGGAATTAATAATCCCTAGCTGACTCAATTTAAGTATGAAGCCCTTACTTAAGCTTAATTTTCTTCATATTTGTTGTCGTTTGATAAGGAAGGAGACAATAAATTGAACAACTAAATGATATGAAGGCAGCCGATCGATGATGGCTGCCTTCATGCCGTTATTGCACATATACTTTAAATTGTGCTATTTATTTATAAATTGCTCCATCCAATTCTGCATGGCATCAACAATCTTCTCCAACTGGTCATCTTCTCCGATTTGAGGATCACTATCTCCCTTTTGCAGGCCATAAGATCCGAATTGTCCGTGATTCCCGCCATTGATCGAAACATATTCCGTTAACTCGGGAAGATTGGCTTTTGAGCTTTCCCATACTTCATGTTTAAGAACCCCGTCAGACGTACCTGTAATTTGCAGCGCGGCAAGGTCGGTATCGGCAAGGTTTCCGCTCTCATCGGCATACGATGCTAAGAAGTAGATGCCTGCCAGTTGATCGCTGTGCTCTGAAGCATATCTGGCCGCAAACGCGCCCCCTAGCGAGTGACCTCCGATGACAAAGGATTCCCCCGGATGCTCCTTCACGAAGGAATCGGCCTTGTTTTGCCCAAAAATAGCCAGATTAAGCGGCATTTTTGCAATGTATACACGATGACCTAGCTTAGCAAGCTCGCTTGCAAACGGCGAATAGCTACCCGGCTCAACTAATCCGCCAGGATAAAAAATAATGTTGGGCTGCATGATGCTTCCATCCGCTGGCTCGAATGTGTACCCGTCTTTCCCTTGTGTTACATTTACCTCGCTGTTGCTTTGCAATGCCGACTCCGCTTTATTGCTTGGTGCGTATGTTTGAGATTTTAGATACAGGAATGATCCGGCGGCAACAAGCGCGATGAGGACGAAGCCCGCGAGCAGGATGCGCAGCCATATGCGTTTTCGTTTTGTCTTTGTCACTGAGCAGCTCTCCTTTGAATAACTTTCATTATTTTTCAATTGTTGCAGGCTTGGAAAGCCTCCATGTCAGATAACTCATGTAGGCAAGCATGCCAAATAGTACAGCAATAGTGGTCATATGGGCTAGTATAACGAACATGTACAATTCCGGACGGTTAAGCGTATACAGCATGCCTACACCAGTAAGAACTTGGAACAAAATGAGACCAACAGCAAACTGGGCTTGCATCGTCAATTCCCGATTGCTCTTGTAATACTTGTAAATCCAAAACCACAACATGACAACCAGCAAAACCAGCAGCATACCGGCGATCCGGTGAGTCAATTCAATTGTTATCCCTCCTGCCAATTCCGGCAACCGACTGCCTGTGCAAAACAATCCGGTACAGGAACCTGCCGAATCGGTATGACTTACAAATGCGCCGGTATAGACCACCAGATAAGAATATACGGTCAAGCACCATACAAAATAGCGAAATGCCTTGCTTGTCCTCGGCATTTTCTCGAATTTCGCAAGTCCCCGCGCTTTCTGTTCTTGCCTCGAGCCAAGACTCGTCATTAAAGAACTCGCTAAAGCGATAAAAGCAAAGCCCAAATGGAGCGCCATCACAGGGGAAGATTGTGAAAATACGACTGCTAATGCACCCATTGCGCCTTGAACGATGACAAAAACCAGTGTTAACGCTGCAAAAAATTGCAGATCTTTTCGCTGCTTCAAATACACTAAAAAAGTTAGCAGTGTAACCACTGCCAAAATGCCTGCAGTCGTACTCACCAGCCTATGCGTGTATTCGATGACGGAAGCAAGCGTATGAGCCGGAACAAATTCCCCGTGACACAGTGGCCATTCCGTGCCGCATCCCAGACCTGATTCTGTTCTGGTGACGATACCACCTCCAAATGTCGCGAAAAACATAAACAGCGTTGTTGCGTAACTAAGCCATTTCAACCGAGTAATCGTTGCCAGTGTTTTCACCTGCCTTTTCTAGATGCAACCATGACAATTTTCATGGAGGAGATACTTTGATCTCATTAATTATATTTACCGGTAGGTAAATTATCAAGGTGCTTTTGATTAAAATGATGAATTGTCATAAAATATTCATGGAGGTAGTTATGATAAAAAAACACTCGCAACGTGCGCCAGGTAGACCCAAACATGCAAAAGATGATCCTTCCATACGGGAAATGATTATTAAGACTGCATCCAAACGTTTTATGGAGTATGGATACGAGTCTGTGTCGCTGCTGCAAATCGCCGAAGAATGCCAAGTGTCCAAGCCTGCTATTTATTATCATTTCATTAGCAAACCGGAATTATTTAAAGTGGCAGTTACAACCGTCTTAAATCAAGTACATAGGCATATATCTCGTATTCTACAGGAGGCCGAACACCTCGAAGACGGATTGGTTACAGTAGCCGAAGCGCGGTTAACCAATCCCCATGCCGAAATTGAAACGATGCTGAGAGAGGCTGAGCCCTTTTTAAATGAGGAACAACTAATGGAAATAAGACAATCCGAGCATAGCATCTACCAGTTATTAGCGGAACATTTTCAAGTGGCAATGGACAACCATGTGCTTAGAGTCAACGATCCTATGCTTCTGGCACAAACCTTCTCCGCGATGATGCTGCTAGGAAATCGAAAAGACACCCTTCTAAAATACGCATCCAATAGGGCATTGGCAAAAGAAGTGGTTGGAATCTTTCTGCGAGGCACATCCAATGTGGGTAACAAAAAGTAAAAAAACTGAGCAAAATGACATTTATCGTATTTCTTTATGATAAATTTCTTCTAACAATCAAAGAAGGGGTCACCTTTGTTTAAACTATGTTTATCTGCAGTTTGATTCGCTCAATAAATTTATAGGTATTATCCCTTATGTCTCAATACACTATACTTTTAGCTTAAACCTAAAATACGAAAACCCATAAAATCAGGGGTTCGAGAAAATCAAAACTAGTAATTGCATTCAATTATGGAGGCTGTATTTGCAATCGGAGCCAAGATTAATGAAATTAAGCATCACTTCGCCCCTTCCCACATGAAGGGGCAACGGAATTTCCTGAGATTAATTTAGGGATTATCACTGTACGTGTGCACGTCTGCAATAGTTGTAAACATGTTGAGCTTTTCTTTAATCCACCGCAATAATATCAAACGAGCGCCGTAGACTTTACGGCACTTTATTTCCCTCTTGTCCAATAATGTGACTTCAGGGGCATATTCCCTCCTTTGAAATGTATAGCGAAGATCTAGATATCGATTACGGCGAGCATATTCAAATATTATTACTTATCTATATAGCGCCATCGTGCGATGTCAAAGCCACACAAAGCACTGCCTTTGACAGTCGATGTCCTCGCAAATCCAACTCATTTCCAATAGCGCAGCCGATTACCGTCACATTGGTGGGCCGGGTTGACGGCACTCCCACTTGCTGGTGAAATTACCATTCGTTTGAAAGAAGTCTAAGAAGCGAACGAAGCTGCCGAGGAAGTCCCAGATGCGCATGCGACGTACAAAGGAGCCTATTTGATAATAATCAATCACCAAATCACCATGACGTTCCCAAACAAGCACTTGAAGTTTAAAACAAATGCTGGCGGATTGAGGTGTTTTTCCAAGCGGTCAAGTAGGAGCTTGGATCTGAGAAACGTGTCATTCCACATCCGAAGTCCATCAATATGCACTTTGGAGCTATACCTGTGAGAGCACCTCTGCTTGATCCATGAGCGTATCCCGCCTAGGACTCCAAACATGAACGCCTACTTCGAGTCGTTCCATAGCATTTTGGAGCGCCATCTGTTCGGCATACGAGATTTCATGACCTACGAGAAGGCTTATGAAGCACTGGAGGAATACATGGACTTTTACAATAATCTAAAGATTCACGGGGGATTGATTCAGATGTCTCCAGCTCAGTTTTCAGAGTGGACCAAGACGCTGGAGGACACTTCAGCCTTCCATAGAAAGGTGTAACAGCACGATAATAAGAGCTTACCTAAGAATGAATATTTTTGTTCGGTAAGACTCCGGTTTTAGGGGGGCTAGCCGTTTACACCATCAGTAAAATGAAGCGTTGCCTTCTTGAAGTTCCAGAAATTTCGAAGAACGATTTTTGATATGTAAATTTATATATATTGCTTCCATTCAAATCTTTTTTAAGTAATTTATAACACATAAATCCATTTTGAAGATATGGTAGTCTACAAAAATAATATACTTATGATCTCATATTCCGCTCAGCTCTACCTACTATATATATTCTTCATATTTATTGTAATTTGATAAAACGTTCAACAAAATGAAGCTCCAATACGACTTCGGCTTAAGCAAAATTTATGAGCTCGTTATTAACTCCAACCCCTGCTACGCGTTTCTTCTAGAGGGCAATTCTCTCATTCAAAATAAACTCATCGTCGCCCATGTGCTGGCTCACTGTGATTTTTTCAAAAACAACGCTCGCTTTGGTGTAACCAATCGCAATATGGTCGAGAGCATGTCTGCTACAGCGGACCGTATTCATCAATATGAAATGGATCATGGCACAGAGGCGGTCGAGAAGTTTATCGACGCGATCCTTGCCATTCAAGAGCATGTCGACCCGACGCTCATTAAGCCTTATCAATTGGATAAGAAACGTTATATCGAAATGGTGCAAAAAGACAGCGAGCGCTCGGAATGGAATATCCCCTCCTCCTCTTATGATGACTTGTGGAATCTGGACCCGGATCGGACGGCTGCCGCCGCATCAGCTGCTCAATCGCAGGCCGCTGACGCCAAACGTTTTCCGCCACGGCCAGAAAAAGATCTCGTCTGGTTCATTGAGGAGTATTCCCCTACTCTTGAGGATTGGCAGCGTGATATTCTATCTATGCTTCGCGATGAGATGCTCTATTTCTGGCCGCAAATCGAGACCAAGATAATGAACGAAGGCTGGGCTTCCTACTGGCATCAGCGAATCATACGCGAGCTTGATCTAACTAGCGATGAAACGATTGAGTTCGCTAAGCTAAACTCCTCTGTCGTGCAGCCTTCCCGGCACACCTTAAATCCCTATTATTTGGGCTTGAAAATATTCGAGGATATCGAACGCCGTTTCGATAATCCAACGAAGGAAGAACAAGCACGCTTCGGACGCGTCCCCGGCAAGGGCAGAGAAAAAATGTTCGAGGTACGCGAGCTCGATTCAGATATTTCGTTCATCCGCAACTATCTAACGAAGGATCTGGTTAATGATCTTGATTTGTACATTTTCGAGAAAAAAGGCCCTGAGTGGAAAATTACCGATAAGTCGTGGGAGAAAATTCGCGATCAGCTAGTTTATTCAAAAGTAAACGGTGGTTTCCCTAGTTTGATGGTTAAGGATGGGGATTTTAATCGTGTGGGTGAGCTTTATTTAATCCACGAGTATGAGGGTATGGAATTGGATCTGAAGTATGTTGAGCGTACGCTGCCTCATGTCGTTCAGCTTTGGGGGAAAAACGTTCACCTGGAGACGTTTGTTGAGGATAAGAAGATTGTGTTCAGCTGTGATGGGAAGAAGACGAGTCGGAAGTTTGTTTGAGTTAAGAAGATAGTGCTTCTTAATTCTGCATTTAAAAGCTATTATGCATAACCATGAGACAAAAAACCCGATCTCATTCGATCGGGTTTTCTATTTTTCGGACAGAGGAGCGAAGGGAATCGGATCCCTGTCCGAAGATAACGCAACATAAGTTTCTACGGGTGTAGTCACAGTTTTGATGTCACCCTAGTATCGCTCCGAACCGGCTATAATTTGGGTCAGATAATAGAGATTTCTCTGTTATAGGAAAGCTATCTTCAATATGTTAAAGCATTTGGGCTTGAATAATACATCTGAAGATATACTCTCGTCTGCTAAATATTACAGCTGCTTGCACCTATGACTTATCTGAATAAACAAAGCCTACCTTTATCAACTAAATAGTCGAATGCTATTTCGGACGTTGCTAAACCGTAAAAACAACATACACAGTTCCTGCCCTCACGAACCGATGTGCACAATCGCCGTCACAAAGAGGAAGAGGAATACAGCCATGGATGCGTTAATGACTTCGAACAGCGCAAGTGGCTTAGACATTTTAGTCGGTGATTTTGGAAAGATACCCGCTAAGTCGATAATGTACACGATAAAGTATGAAACAGCGATGATTTGTGTGATTAAAATGGCATTTGGATGTGATATCAACAAGAGATAGCACGCGATAAACGACGTAATTCCAAGCAAGATAAGAAACAGATTAAACCCCCAAAATACACCTCCCTTTAATTTTGAGAAATCTCTATTCTCAATCGGTCCTCCCGGAACCAATATCGCCAATAATGTTACATTTAAAAACACTAGTAAACTTGCCATGATCATAATATCCTGCATCGTTATCTCTTCCTCTCATTTGTTAGTGTCTCAAGATTAACAGGAAGGATAAAACATGTATTGTAAAAAATCAGCATCTATGATCAGGTATTTATTACTTCTGACCATGCCATACATAACTAAGGGTTAATTCATGCGGCAGTTTCTCTAACTCTTTGACGGTTTTGCCTGCAAATCTTTTGGATGTTTTGATGAGGTGGGACTGATCATAGTAACGATACTGCATATCCTTCCTCAATCCTTCATCCTCAACATGTTTTCTGAACTTCACAATATCTCCAAAGGCCTTTGGGGTCAGTCCGATCTGTTTTTTGAAGAAACGCTCCAACGTACTTACTGAAATACCAAAAAATTTTGCCATACTCACAATGTTCAAGTTTTCATATTCTCGTTCTACATAAGCAAGCATTTTTTCTATGCGGTCAGTATCCTTCTTATTCAACGCCATTTTATGCAGCAAATAATGATTGATTGTTGTGATATGTTGCTCCACATCTCTAGATTTCATCATCATTCGGTATAGTTCATCTAGATCAGGGTCCACATCGATGGCTTGAACGATTCGCTCTGCCAATTCGAGGCTGGGCACATGAAACAATTGTATAAACCCTAATGGAGTTAATGAAATCCCGATTTGATACAGCTGTTGTCCGTATCGAACATATTTCACGCTTTTCATTTGACCAATCACAACCGTATTGGGGATCACCATTTCCTGATCTTCTCCCACCTGCCTATAGGCAGACCCATAATTGAAAATGATATTGATATACCCCAGTGGCATAATTATATCTTCTCTGTTGTCATCAGAGAGAAAGTCGAAGTCTACGACCCAAATATAGCCCACTATCTTATGTAAGGCATTTATTGGTTCAAAAGTTCGAATCATCGTATGCATCTCCTTCTAAAAAACTGGTGATTATCCACTTTTTGTCCACGTTTCCCTTGAACTCGAATTCCATAGGTCATTTCAAGGGAAAAAAACATGTCTCGATAAAACCCGCTATTAATTTTCTAGTTTATTGTAAACACAATATCAACAACCAAACAGATTTTCAATTCTCAATAAATTTGATGTCTACAATTCTGAGTGTAACAAAAGTCCTAACCGTATGAGGCCGGGCTTTCCCATGGTGGAGGTGAGGGCCTTGTTCATATCTCCATCTTACTTGCTCACGATGTCTATCCCCCGCCGACGATATTAGAGGTTGGATATAAACTCCGTGCTCTCTACGCTTCGCTCCAGTCCGCGCGGACTTAACCCAGGGTTCGCCCCCTCGAGACTCCACTCAACGCAAAAAGGACACCTCTAAGGTGTCCTTTTTCATGTTGGTAGAGGCGAACCGTGGCTGTGCAAAACCACAATTCGCCGTCGAGTGAACAGTCCTCCTAGAAAGCCCCATTCCCTTGTTGGAAGACAGGCTCGATGGTTCCGTCAGGAAGTTCGCCATCAACATCAAGATTTGCGCAGCCGATCATAAAGTCAACATGCGTAAGACTTACATTAACGCCCCGCTCCAGAAGTTCTTCGCTGGATGGTTTCGTCCTTCCTTCCATATTAACAGGATAAGCACTTCCTAGCGCCAAATGACAGGAAGCATTCTCGTCAATGCCGGTATTGTAAAGTACTCTGTTCAATTGGAGATCGGGGAATCATGCGGTACTAAAGCCACCTCACCGAGATAGGATGCACCTTCATCAGTATCCGGCAATCTATTTCTTAGCCACAACGGCATCATCACACTTTAGGAGTATAGAGTTTGTTTGGAGGGGAATAAAGAAAATCTTGACTACCTCCTGGTAAGGCCGTTAATTATTTTTCTCTTTTGTATTCTCTAAGTTTACCTATCCAGGCTTTTTCTACTTCTTCAATTATTATCAGATGTTTATTCTTTATATTTGTACGTCTTGAATTTAATAAGAAGTAAGTGTTAAGAAGGAAAAAAAATAATAAAAAACAAAGAAAAAATGAAGAGTATGATTCTGAACTCGTTTTAAAACTATGGATAATTTGAACAATCGACTCTTTATAACCTTCGTAATCTTGCTCTTTATTACTATTTGCAAAAACAAGGAGGCTCGCATTAATTGATATAAAGATTGTAAATGAAGCTAGTATTAATGGCACTATAAACTTACTAATAAGATCAACGTATGTTGTAGTGCAAGACCTCCTTCATAAGTTTTTAATTTTAACTTAGTAATTCTAAATTTCTCAAAGGATGACTCAGCCAAGCTCATATAAGCTTTATATAATCTCAGTGTTTCGTCTACTTTCCCTAAATTCAACTTATCCATTACTTCCTTGATTGGTGCATTAATCTTACTAATTTCATGCAAGTGTTGAATTATTACCACTATTGTAAAAATGATGATAGAAACAGCAAAAATTTGATTATTTGTTGATATAGACATTTCTCAACTTCCTCTCATTGAATTAATATTATATATCGGAGAAAATGAGTTAAGTATTATTGTAATTCCTGAAAGTATACTTTTAAAAGATAAAAAACTTGAAGCAAGATTGGTATTTAGTTGAGATATTTTTTGATTACAAAAAACAAAGTGATGGTAAAAATAGTATGTTATGAATGATTCATGTTATATAACTTCTGTTACAAATGCTTTTGCATGAAAAGTATCATTAACTTCATTCAACAGCGTCTTTCTAGGAATTTTACATCCAGAGATGCTCAACTGTTAAAATTGAACAGGACATTTAACCATTTTAGAAAGCATGCTTTTTGATACACATAAAAAAGACACAATAAAGCGTTTCAAAAACTATATATTTGATTTTTGGTACGTTTCATTTACTTATCACACATTTTGATACGGTATAATCATCGAGATCTTGATTAGTAATTGGTCTTTACATACCCTGTAGCCAGATGCTCTAAAAAATGATGTACATCACCATTTTTAAAATCAATTTGAACAATGATGCCCAGGATCTTCTTTTTACTCATGATTATTACATCAATTAAAAAATCATACTTTATCATATGAACGGAACCATTATGTTTTATAAAATAAGTTCGGTTTTCTGATTCCTTTTCCTCAAAAAATCTTTTTAATGTGGCTGCACTACTTATCCATTAATCCCTCCAGCTTATTCTTGAATAATTTCATATTGAGCATAGCACTAACATTTCTATATATAGTCAGCAATTAGTTTGCAAAAAGTATGATTCTCAAACTATATTTGTCTGCATTAGAGCAGGCTTTGGTGTCCTGCTCATTTTATTAAACTAACGGGCAGGTTAGTGTAATTACTTCTCGAATACCTTAGGTATTCGGAAATTATTAGTATCAATCTCTAATCATTTACTCGGTGGTGTCATCTGTGGGAATGAATTTTACTGCGTATATGTCACATAACCTTAAAAAAACTGAAATAATAGAGTTATGCAATGATTTAAATGAAAACAGTTCTCGATTTCCATTAATTCGTGAGTTTATTGATACACTTTTACCATTCAATCCAAAGGATAATGTGAGGAAGTGGCGTACAAGTTTTGATAGTGCAGACGGAACAAATAGCTTGGCAGGTCCCTGTGGAATATCACTTACATTGTCAGAGAAAGTATGTTATTTTCACCATTATTTTAGATGGAAAGGATTTTTAGTAGATAATGAGATACAACAGTTGCTGAGGAATGTTAGCTATGGATTTATGAGGACTTTTAACGCTTCATTTGTTATTTATGTCCCAGATAATGCTGCAAAAGAATCCGCAATTATGGATTTCATCAAGGAAGATGAGAATAAGTATATTAATTATATAAGAGAATGGCTATTAGAGAATTGTGGGTTACCAAAGAATAATATCAACGATATTTATAAAGAGTATGAAGATTACTGGGATTCAGAAGGATATTATATAGATTATTTTAATGAAGATGAGGAGCCTCATAAAAGTTCAGACTTGATTTCATAAAATAACGATTTCAAAATGGAATCTATCGTTCCACTAACGGGGAATGATAGTTCAATGATAGCAGCGGCTTTCTAGGACTTTATTTCTCGTCCATGGCTGCCGTCGTATTCGCGAACCATACTGTCTATTAGTGTGTATTGATATCCACTCATGTACAATGAAAAGTAAGTTTTTCAATTCTATTAAATGTGCTTATCTACTAGTAATACCGCACAAACAAATCTATCAATTTTATATATACTATATTATTCCCCATATAGGAGATGATATAGTGAAAATTAAAACATCAGCTAAGAGAGTAGTAAAGACCAGCGCGATGAAGAAAAAATTGAACACTCAGTTAAAAAAGCAAGTTCGGGTGAAAAACACCACTTCGGGTACTGTTAGAAGCACAGGTGTTCTCAAAAAAAATCCGAGTACAACATTTGCCCATACCGAAGTCATGAATCGGAGATCTTCACCGATAACCGCAACCGTTATGGTCTTTAATTGGGATACCAATTCACCAGTAAGAATTGGTAACAACACCGTTACCATACCAGCCAATTCCCTTCGATTTTTCAATACAAATCTCGCTGGTGTCAACGATCACTATGAAGTAGTTGTCATCCTTTCAGCTACTTCAAATGTTATTGTTAACCATTTCGGAGTAGCTGGGGATGTACCGCAAGATGGTAACATCGTTCTGGATCGTGACTTTATTTCAATTACGTTATAACATGTTATAAAAAAGCGCCCATAATTTGGCGCTTTTTTATTGCACAGTATTATCTATTTGTCTTTGTAAATGCCTATAAGTGCTTATATATCAACGTTTATGGATACATCAGCATAGGACCATACCGTTCATCTCAATTATTGAACTAACGGGCAGGCTAACGTGGAAATATCTTGAATACATTTTAATGGAGAAATCTCAATAAATTAGAGGAACATAATGGGGACAGATATTCATTGTTTTGTAGAAGAGAAAGTGTATCGATATGAAGGCGTAAACCGAATGAGCAAATGGATATTGGTTGATAAATGGACAAATAGCAGTTATGCGATTCTTTAACTTTCACCAAGCAAATCAGTTTACAACAAGGTATCCTATGACGCGAGGAGTGAATACGAATTGGGTTGCCTTGTTCAAAGCTCCATTCGTACCTACCAGGAATCCAACCGTCTCCAAATTTAATTTCGATGTAACTGCCTGCATACACAGGCTCACGGCCGACGAAATGTCGAAGTCCTCCCTCGCCGCTATGACCAAGTGTAATCGATCCCTCGATTACCCCCTCTTTCTTTGATTGTGGTATCATCGGATCTTTTTCCCCAACCCATCTTTTCACTTTAAGTTCATAGCTTGGAACGGGCTCCAACCAGTCCGCATCTGAGTAATACAATCCAGTATGATTACCAAATTGGTATTGGTTTGGTGTAAATAGAATCCTAATTTCATTGAATGGTGGTACGCGTACTATCTCTTTCCCAACATCCGGATAGCGACGCTCTATCAGACCAGACCAAACTTCGGATATAAACGAATCGTTATCTTTGAGTTCATATAGTGGCAGTGTATCCATAAAGTCAGATCGTCTTTTTCCTGCCGCCTTGGCATCTTCTTCTTTTTGCCTTGCTCCTGCGTACGGATTGAGCAGATAAAGCCCAAAGTGATAAAGGTGTATATCAATTTCGTTATTAATGAGCTTGTCTACGAGGATCTTCAGGACTTTTAGGCGATCACTTTTCGTATTTGTGGAGATGAGCAGAAAATTCACGTTCATCAAGTTTTGAAAGAAAGTCGCAGGATACTGGTACACGTATTGTTGGCCATTAATACCCTTACCCCTTATTCAGATAATCAAAGGCCAAACCGCACCGGCTTTACCATCCATTCCTCTTTCCATAATCCTCTGTACTTCCGTTCTCTCTCCTGAGCTGCTTCGTAGTCGTACCATGAATAACCAAAACCTTGAATAATACGGTTATTACAGCTGCATTCGCAAATTTGGTTTAAAGACCCCTTTGCCTTCCGAAAATCCTTTATATATAACTTAGGCATCATATTACCACAGCGTGCTCATTCAAATGTCATTCCCCGTTTTGTTATTACCGCCTTCCTGTTCTGCGATGGCGGTGCTAAACATTCCTCAAGCGTTATCATTTCCATCCCAACACCACCTATTTCTTAGTTGCACCTATAATCAATCATGTCTCTACACAAGTTTCTTTTCCGCAAATATGGCAATACCTAACAGCTGGCTCACTGATATCAATCAGGTGATCAGTATCTAAAATTTCAAATGACGCTTTGCAATTTGTGCAATCGAAGTTCACATTCAATCCCCCTCATGTATTTGGATATTCATTCAACTTTGTCTCATAAATCGTTCACACTTATTGTCCTATCCTTTTATATAAGGCTAGTATCATTCAGGAACAAACATCCAATCACTCAATTCTATCAATACATACTCTACATGGTAGTCAAAAACAGGGAGGTGAAGTGAATAATGCACAATAACCTTGGTACGATTCTGGTGCTTTTCATTCTATTAGTAATCATCGCTTGTAGCTGCAACGTCTTCCGCCACCATGACAATTACTAATCCCATAGACGTAAACTGTGTACGCTAACTTTTACAATTCACTAAGACTTAAGGAGGTAAATTGAATAATGCACAATAACCTTGGTACGATTCTGGTGCTTTTCATTCTATTAGTGATTATTGCTTGTAGTTGTGGCGTCCTCGGCCGCAACGAGAAAAGAGAAGATAGACGAGAAGATAGAAAAGATGAAAGAAGAGTTGAAGGCATCAATACAGGCTGCAACTACTGAGAGTATTAATTTTGAAGTTCGATCAACTTTCACCTTTTTACAAAAATAAAATACGATCTATTCAGAAGGCCCATTCTATGGGTCTTTTGAGTTCTAATAATTCATATCAAAATCTTCAATATTCAGTTTGATCACTAATCACCGCAGAACAAACGTCCAGCCCCAAAGTGTCATCCACACAAATCTGCATTGCTTTTTAAATATTGGGAGGCGAGTGTTTGATGGGTGAAATTATTGATGGTTCTACTATGCTTATTATCCTGGTATTGTTCACTTTGTTGGTGATTATTGCTTTCATTTCAGTAATCAGACGGTGTTTATAAATCCAAATCTTTCAAATACAATTCACACTTTCCACATATTTGTGTATTCAAACTGAGTATTCATCACCCATTACTAAATTAAAATCCTGGGTAGGGAATAATACAAGTTTTCCATTCATACAGTACTCTTAAAGATTACTTCTTTGAGGGAGGATTCCGCCATTGTTTGATCAGTCATTTGTCGCTCGTTCTCTAGAAGAAGTTAGGTTTTGGTCTATTTCTATGCCATCTTCGAAACGATCGAAAATAAATCTAATGCCTTTACCTTTGGAACAGATCCCGCTGTAATTAAAAGATTTAATGAAGAAGTGCATACTGCAGTCTAATATATTTGGGCTTTCAAAAGAAAAGTACTTGGTTTAATACTGACGTGTCAACTTCCGGGTGCAAACAACTTCCCATTGTTGGTCGATCATGTAAGCAGAGAAGCGAATTATTTCAGAAATCGGTTGTCAGAATTAAATTCTGGTCGGTTAGAGCCGCTGCCTGATGCAATAATTGACGAGAATGTTTTCTTTTTAAGAATCATGGCTGATCACGCCAAGTTCATCAGTCATTTACTTGATCCTTCCGAACGGAAGCTAGTGGAACAAGCAAATAATTTTAGTCAAGAATTTGATACCTTACTATTTCAAGCAAAGGACTTGGAATCTATGCGTCCTCAATCGCAATCGGTTCCGTTACTTGACCAATTTCTTGATCAAAACAAGGTGTCGGGTAAATCGCTTCGTGATTTTAAAAGGACTGCTCGTGACCTCATTGAAGCCTGTCGAATAAAAAGTATTATTCATCCGTTATTGGCGGATCATGTATTCAGAGAAGCAGAACATTTCCTCGTTATAATCGATATGTTTGAAAACAGTCTGACAGGTAAACCTGCTTAATCTTTGAATTGTAGAATTATTTCCATTATGTATTTTTCCCCATGTCCAGTCGGTAATAGTTAAATGAAAAAAACTATGCAATAAGGTTACTAATACCTGATTGGATATGGATAACCAGAATACTACTTTCACACCTCATATGTTCATCTAAAATATTCTGAGTTGACCTTTGCTTATTTGCAAAGCATTTATTGCGTGTGGAGAATAAGCTGAGTATCCGTTATCTGCGTTCTCCGGCCAAACGATATAGATTCGATCACCAACAGCAGGACATTTAACAACGCCTTCTCTCCATCGATTGTCTGTTTTGTGGTTCTACGATCTCTCCTGTTGCATTGGCCAAATCATCTCCCCATGTTCTTCCGTATTCAGTCTTGTTCTCATCGATATCCTGTTGTAGATACCTACCATTCAAAAACGTCCTGAGCCATTGCATTTGGTTGGCAGAAATCTTGCAAAGCTTGCTCGATACCTTGCAGACGCTTCAATTCCTCTCGTAACTATTCGTTTTGCTTTGCATTCAGATTAAAATGACTTGTCAGTTCTCGAAGCTTTTGGGTTTGTATTTCTCTTGACTCGCATGCCGATTTTATATCCGCTTTTAATTGTTGATTTTCCGACTGAGTTGCTAGAAGGTCAGCTTCCAGGAATGCTATGACCATCCTGTTTTCTTCAATCTCCTGTTTTGCGTTCATATGAATCCTCCTATGTTCTTTCGTATTCAAAGCTATCCGTCAATTTCTTTAACCTTAAATAACGCTTCAGTCGCAATCATTGACTCGCTATTCAATCTTTCGAGTGCTTCTTGCATGATTTTAAACTTCGATTCCATTGCTGCCTTTGCCCCTGCTTTACTTCGGCAGCCAACGCAACATATCCGGTCGAATCGATCCAACGTCCAACTGTCTTCCCATACCAACTCACGACAGTAAGGGCATTCTCCCAAGATACAGCCGCTTGCCATCCGCAGTACCTCAGTACCCTTCATGTCCTTCCGTATTCAATCTATAATATAGTGATATCCAGATCACGATTATATTTTTTGCGGTAATCTTGATAAACCTTCAATACCTCAGACTTTATTTCTTCAGGGTTGTACTTTAGTGCTTGCGGATCTGTAGCTGTCCATAGTACAACATGAAAGTCATAATTTTTTTCTCCATCATCATGTTTATATGGAATTTTCCGACCTACTATATGTTCTTCAGTTAATGTAATTCTTAATGACCATAAATACAGGGATCTCACGACGTTTTGGAGACGGTTTTTTTATTGATGGAAGACACATATATCCAATGCCACCTAAAACTAAAATGACAATAGCCATAAAAATAATTTTACTCAGTTCGTACATATAGATGACCTCCTTGAGTTTACTTGTTTTGAATTTCAGCACCTTTAATTCAAAAAGTGAACATGAGATATTTTATATACGAAAATAGCGAGCAAACCTATATGGTCTACTCGCTATCAAAATTTATTTCATGTTATTATTCTATTGTTCAACAATATACGCGCTTAGATATCATTCATTTGTATTAATGTTCAGCTTCAACCATTCGGCTCTTCCGGAATAATAAGCGGCGTAAGATGCGTGTGATATTCAGGCCAATCAGAGTCAAGCGGCGAACCATAATATGGTGGTTCCTCAATTGGAAATGAAACCACAATACTTCGCCTTTATCTTCGTGCCATTCATTTATTGGGCGTGGGATCGTTGCATCCTCAAATTGTTTTAGACGCGTCACTGCTAATTTGTAATTATAAAAGTCTAGTATGTACCAAATTCCCCAATTGTACTCTTGTAATTTCTCAGTGTAGCGAAGCATCCAGTTTGTACTTCTTCTGTTAAGCGTCTCATTAAATCCTCCCATGTATTACTGTATTCAGACTTCGTCAACTTAAATAAGTTTATCACGTTGTAGACGTTCTCTGAATCCATCTTCAATAAGTCTTTTTTGCAGGAGGCTAATACATGTTTCATTTATAGATTTAACACTGTCTATACTTTCAGAAACGACGGGGGAAGTATGGTCGAATTCGTCTAGTTGTTGGCGCTTCAGGAACAAGTACTGTAGCTTCAAAATTTCCCCCTCGTAGTGCACTCAGCTATTTTAGCTTTGTTAGCTTCAAAGTTTTCAAACAGGTTTTCCCGTTCTTTTTTTACAGAGTCCGTCTCGTCCCACTTAGCTTCCATTTGCTCCTTGATTTTCATATCGCCCTCCCTTAATTACTTCGATTCATTAATAACACCTAATGATCACCTTTTTGATTTCAGTACATAAAATATATGACAACCATATTTAAATCCCTCAAGCCCTCCCAAACCTCTGGGAGGCCTTTTTTATTCTATAGGTGTTCATTTCAGGAACAGTTATTGAATAATCGCATATAATTACAATGAACACTCCTTTAACGTCCTCGACCTAGCCAGTCGAGGATTTTTCGATGTATTTCTATATTCATCCAGATACTTCGTCCATCCAACAGATACATAAGTCGCGGTTTTCAAAACTCAGCTCTCTTATACCGCAATTATCGCATCGCTTACAATCGTATTAATTGAGTTACTTAAAAGCAGAATATTTTTTTTCAGTAAGGGAAACTTATAAACGTAAAAAATTTGAACACAAGGAGAATTAGTGAATATGAAAAAAATTTACTCGTTGCTATTTGCCTTTACAATCCTATCATCCGCACTGTGTTTCCCTGCCTTCGCGGAACAATCAAATCAAGTAGATAGGATGACAACAGATAATAATCGTATGAACAGTTATGGAACAAACAACACAACCACTAATCAAATGAATGGCTATGGAGATGGCTATGGAGCAAATAACACGGGTATGAATGCAAACAACTATCGGACAAATGCGACAACAGACGATAGAAGAAATAATTGGGGCTGGCTTGGTTTGCTTGGCTTAACGGGCTTAATCGGATTAAGAAGCCGAGATCGGGAACGTACTTAAGCAAGAATAGAGAATCGTTTTTCATGAACCCCTGCATTTAATGGGGGGTTCATTTGAGTGCAAAATAGCTTCGTTCATTTTTTCTGCCTAATTCGAAGTGTTTCCACGTATTTTTGTGAATTTCACCCTTATTCGTATTATTTCTGTGTAGTTAAGCATATTAAGTCAGTTCAAAAAATTAATGAATCAAAAGGAGCAAATCAAATGGGAATTTTAAGCGGCAATCCAAAGGATGAACCAATGCACTACGGTGAAATATTTAGTGTTTGGCAGGCTTCAACTGTAGCAAAAGGCGCTGTATCCTGTTACCAAGCATACTTAAACCATGCTGGAGACAAAGACTTAAAAAAAATACTGGATGCTCTCATTGATCAAGCAAAGATGGAGATTAAAGAATGTGATACATTGCTTACTGATAACGGAATTGCTTCCGTACCTATGATGCCTGAAAGACCCCCTGTTAAACTCGAAGACATCCCTGTAGGTGCAAGATTCTCTGATCCTGAAATTGCCGCTAAAATTGCTGCTGACACATCACTTGGATTAGTTGCTTGTAGCCAAGTTATGGGTCAGTCTATTAGAGAAGATATTGGAGCTTTATTTGCGAAATATCATCTTACTAAAACTGCACTAGGTGTTAAAATACTCGAACTGAGCAAAGAAAAAGGTTGGCTTATACCTCCTCCACTTCAAGTAAAGCGACCAGAGACTGCTAACGCATAAGAATAAGTTGCCAACCTGCCCAATGGGCAGGTTTTTTAATCCTCCTCATGTAATTACAAATTTCCTTTTCAAACTGCTTTGAGATTAATGTAACATGCTTGCTACTCCCGTAATCTTCAATGTTCAACTTACCTGTATATTCCTTAACGACCATCGGATATAATAACTCAGGAGGTGAGTGCCTATGAAATGTGCATATTGTGAAAACTTAAAGCTTATAAAAGGAAGAAAAAAGTTATGTTATATTTGTGCTATCATCAAACGTTAAGAGAATGACAATCTAGTTTCAGAGGTCCCGTACATTAAATACGGGTCCTATAGTAATTCAATATTCAACGAATCAGCTAATGAAATACATTTTTAACCATCAGGCTAATAACCTCGGAGTTGAATTGAAACTGTTGAATTTTCAACTATTTTCACTGTTGACTGTCACTTTACCCCACTAAAGGATTATATTTACCCTCTTATCCTCAGCCATATTTGCCGAGGATTTTTGTTGTATTACAATATTCAAATGGTTTTCCTACTTATCCAGCACAATGTTCCCGGCATTGAACTTATCTGTCACTGGCGAATGCACAAGCGAGCTAATATCCTTAAACATAAAGTAATCTAATATCATAAACTTCAGGAGGTCTTGGCGATTAGCATGAAGAAGAAATCAAAGAAATTAAAACCGTACATTCGATTGAAAGGCAACCGCATTAAAAGTACGTTTAATGAGCTTGAGCTTCTGGAACCTCATCCAAATAAGCAATTAAAGTCTTTACTCCACCATATCTATACTTACTTACCATCTGGCTCCTCTAAATGACTTCTATTCCAATTGGGTTGTCTGGGATAAATCTGTTAATACTATCCCAGCTACCCGTTTAAAAAACACAACATGACCTTCTCTTGCATCTAGCACCTCCCACGGTCTTCGTTATTCACTCTTTTTTGCTGCGGTGATTAAAATTTGATTTGATGATTCATAACTTGCCAGCGTTTTGTATTTACTTTCTTAAAACCGGGAACCATACTGTCACCAATGTAAGGAGTGAAATTCCCATGACTAATGAACGACTGGATTGGACAAGTACAAGCATTCCTTTTGCTCGAAATAAACCTTTAAAATTAATGATCTTCATCTTCATCCTAATTTTTGGTCTTATGGCCTTATCACCCACTGATCGATCTCATTGGCTAGCTGATAGTATACCGCTTATCCTGGTTATCCTTATCCTTGTCTTTACTTATAAGTGGTTTCGTTTTTCAAATCTGTCCTATCTTTTGATGCTTGTTTTCTTTTGTCTTCATAGATTCCAAGCGCTAAATAATATCAAGATTGGTGTAAGTAATATTACCGTCATTACCCATTTCATGGCCGTTCCTCAATATATTCGCTCATAATCGTAATGGGGTAGTAGTAATCTCTTTCCTCGTCGCTACCAAACAGATTGAAAATTTGCGCGGACCTTGTAGGTACTGTAAAGATACTTCAATAATTTCCCCACGAGTAGCTGCAATAGCTGGACCCTATAAATCAATTTTATCACGTCGAAAATAAGCTTTCTCTAGCTGACCAATGATTTCCTCTTTGACCTCTTCCGTTAAGCGACCATCCAGCGCTACTAAATGCGCGGCCTCATATGCCTTTTTTTTGCAGTACTTGATCCCTATATGTAAGGTTCTCTCCACGCTGGGCTGAAACAAAAAATAGAGAATGAACAGAGATAATATAACGAATGCAATAACAGCTTTCATATAAAAATGCCGGCATGCTCGCAAAGCATGCCGGCTCCCCCCTTACTTATTTTAATTTGGTTGGGACCGTTGTGTTTTCTGAGATGGTATGTGCTCGAGTCTTTTGCGTAGATAACTAAACACTTCATTGATCATTTACCCGATCAATCCGCTGCGCTCTACGCTTTCTACGAAATAGCGCTGTGCAAACATATACAAAAGTACGATCGGTGCAATAAACAGCAGCTCGCCCGCGTTTTTAACCATATAGGCATAGAGTGGGTCCGTCATAGAGAAGGAAGCCCACATGACAGGCAACTTGGTCGATAATACATCTGTTGATGTCAGGAATAGAGAGACGAAATAATTGTCATTCCACTGCCACACGAACGAGAATAAGACAACTGTAACGATCGATGGAATGGCATTAGGCAGCATGATGCGGTAAAACGATTGAAAAACGGTACATCCATCAATGTAAGAAACCTCCTCCAGCTCCATAGGAATGCCTCGGAAAAACTGGAGAAAAATGAAGATAAACAAACCGCTCTTTATTCCCATACCGGTAGCAGATTGAAGAATAAATGGCCAATAGCTATCCAGAAGATTAATCCCCTTCTGTCCAGTGAACAACTCGATAAGACCGAATACATCGAAGTAACGATAATTGAGATAAGTTGTAATCATAATCGTTTGCACAGGCACGATAATAGTAAAGATAACGCCCCCGAATAAAATCTTACTCCCTTTAAAGCGCAATCGCGCAAATCCAAATGCCGCCAGAGAACAGGAAATCACTTGCAGGAGAGTCGAAACTCCCGCAATCGTAAATGAGCTCATGAATGTCTTCGGATAGCGGAGCGCCTCAAAGGCAATTTTTAGCGTATCCAATGTGAAGTTTTTCGGAATCCAAAGTACGGTTGTATCATACAAATCCACACGATCCTTAAACGACACCGATAGTTTGAAAAATAGCGGATATAAAATCACAAAGCAAAAACCGATCACGAGTATCGTTCGAACAGTCACCCAGCTCCAATGCTTACTCCAATTAAGCAGGCTGAATCGCCTTGCACGTTCTCTCCAAGCTGTTGCGCTTGAACGGATGGCCAGCTTCACTGTATCCCCCCCATTGCTTGTTAATCGTAATAAAATACTTTGCGTGAAACGAGTGTCATAGTCACAAGTAGAATGACGGATACGATAAGAAAGTATACCCACGCCATCGCTGCGCTGAGGCTGAAATTAAGTGTTTGAAACGCCGTATCCGTTATCATCTGGCTTAATGCGTTTGTACTATAGGAATCAATAACGGTATACACGATATTCGTCAGTAAAATAGGGCTAAGCATCGGGAAAGTAATTTTCCAGAACGCTTCATAGCCGGTCGTCCCCTCAATTTTCGCTGCTTCATACAAAGATGGTGAGATCGATTGGAGCGCTGCAAGGAATATCAGTATCTGCACACCAGATGAGCTGATAATTTCATAAATCCGATCGACTGATCCTGTAATGTAGCTAATAATCCCATTACCTACACCCGCCTCAACCAGCATTCGCTGAAGCTCAAAGCTAGTAAAAGCAAAGCCTCCATCCTCACTTGAAGAACCCGTAATCGTTGAGGCAATGGATGCCATCTCGGAGCTGTTCTCCAGTGATAGCACGGGGGCTGCAAGAAGTACCGGAAGAAAGAATACAGCTCGCGCAAATACCCTCCCTCTAAATTTCTGATTAATCAACGTTGCGACAAATAAACTAAATATCGTAATAGACGGCACATTAATCAAAATATCAGAAATTGCCTCAATCAGCGTTCGATTGAACGTTGGATGCGACATAAATAGCTGTTTATAAAATAAAAATCCTTCATATTTGGTATCGAAGCCACCCTTACCAAGAATTAGCGTATTTAAGCTATACAGAAAGGACTTATACAGTGGAATGCTAAACAAGAAAACAAAGCCTAGAAACCAAGGAGTTACAAAAAGAATGCCTAGTCTAGACTTTTTCTGCTGCAGCGTCGGACTTTTACGCTTCATCATAATCCACCGCCGATCACGCGGTAACCCTGTGCTTCAATAGAAATATCGTCTACTGTTACCGCTGATTTATTGTAGTTCACTATTATTTTTTTGCCTTGTTCAAACGTTGTTTCGAATACTTCATCAGCTAACTTGCGGTGGCCCTTAATCGTCTGATCCTGCACATCCCTTAAGATGGCATTGGATTCCTTATATAGTTGAACGGCCTCCTCAAACCAGTCTCCATAATGCGGAGAATATAAGCTGTTCAGCTTCGTATCACGAATCATAGTAGGCTGTGCGTAAAACCATTGATAAAATACATTGGATCCTGTCTCCAGCGTTTTTAGCAAGGCGGTTCTCTGATCTTGATCACGGCCGAGGTTTATAGGCGTTCCGGCATAGTCCACATATCCGTGCAAAACCATAGAGTAGAATGGCACATCTTCGTCAGCAATATTAAATTCACTGCTCGTGAGCGGAGCATTTACGATCGTCTTCGCATACGGCAATGTGTAAGCATTCCCTCCGCTAAGCATGATTTTCCCGGTTACTTTTTTAATCTTCTGCAGATTTTCACCTATAATCCCTATGGCTTCCTGTCGGTTAACGGTTTCATGAGAGGTAACATCACTGTTTAAATCCTCTCCCAAATCACGTAAGGAAACGCCATCGGAGTCAAATGATTCATAGTTCTTCAGAAACTTATCTACCACGCCCGTCAATTTACGAGGTGAGAGCAAATAGTAGAGCATATCTGAAGGATTGGTTGTTACAATATCATCATCAAAGCTTTTAGCAGATTTACGATTAAGGAAGCGCGTGGCATCTTTTGATGCTTGAAAGCCCTTGCCATTTTCATAAACTCTCTGAAAAGCAACGTCCGGATATACCTCGATATTGTTTTCCTCTGCATAATTTAATAATTTCTCAAACTTCTGTTTTCCACCAAGAATAGAATCCAGCTTGATCGATGAAGGCAGCCTGTGCTGAACGCCCTTGTTAAACCAACCTGAATATTTGAGCTGGATTTGGAATATGTCACGTTGCTGCAAAGACTCCAGTATTTCTATCGCCTGTGAATAGGTGGTTACCGCTTCGGTAGATGGATAAGGAATACCTAGAAAGTTTTTACGAACTGGAATTGAGCCGATTAACTCCAGAACGAATGGCGTGTCGCCCCCGCTTTTTTGCCGAGTCAAGCCATAGTGCTTAATCAGATAGTCCCTGTAGTAATTAGCCATTCCCGTATAATCAGCAGAAGAGTCTTCTAAAAAAGCATAGCGAATTTGAAGACCACTATCATACATCTCCGAGTATTTAGGAACCTGCTTGGTAACCGAGCCCGTTCTAAACACAACTGGTTCCATATCTTTCATTTTGAAAGTGGCACCTACCCGGTTATAGCTATTCAGCTTGCCGCTCGTATCCGCCGTTATTGTTGCCTGGGCATCGCCCTGTTCAATAATGGCAAACATCGCGTGATTCTCCTGCTTCATTCCAAAAACAGGAAATCTAGAAACCTGTGTATATTGAACCTCAGTTTTCGAATTTTGCAGCGGTGTCTGATCGATGCCATACAGCGGAACCTCATAGGCACGTGCTGCATGGTTGTTATTGTTCAAATAAATGAGTGCTCCTGATCCATCCGGCACAAACATATAACCTTCAGCCTCATTATCAGCGGCTCCGAAAAATGGAAGTAATTGCATCGTATGAAGAGGGAATGCGTCCGAATCCATCACCTCATCCGTTGCAATTCGTGCAATGAGATTCTCACCCTCAAGCTGGTAGATAAGCGGGATAGTAAATCGAGGTGCTACATTTTCTGCCTGATCCCCATTCTCCCCCATCTGGTTATCCTCTTGTGCATCTTCAGCCGTATAGCCGATGGACTCAAGAACTGCCACGACGTCCTTTACGACATAATCCTGCATTTTTTTGCGCTCATACTGCTGCTTCTCCTCGTTGTAGAAAAAACGAGTACGAAGCTTATTTCTAACGGCTTCATCCGCAATTTTGTTCAAGATTCGTTCTTCAAACCGTTCTTTGCCGACAGCTTTTGGGATAGAACTTAGACCCTTCTCTGAGCTTCCGATTTCGTAAGTGATTTTGACGCCGTTATCAACGAGAGCAATCTCAAACTGATTCTTCTTAATGCTCTCTTCTTCATTGTTCATAAAGGACTCATGCCCTTTGTCATTGAAATACGAAATAATCAGCTGTGAGGCTAGATTGGTTTTATTAATTGCCGTTGCAATCGTATCTTTGGCATGATCAATGGGATTGGTCGACCATACTTGCCCGTTGCGTTTCTCCCTCACACTGACCTCAGTCGTCTTCTTATCGATAAATAGCTGCAGATACTCATTCTCAGCAATCATACCCATTCCACCCGGAAGTGCGCTCATTTCGGAAGCGATAGTCACTTCGTGGTTATCTTTCTTCACTTTCTGACTCTCGTTCGCAGCCTCCATCTCGCTCCTGAACATGGTTTCGTAAAGGCATGATGCTGCAATAAGACAGCATAGCATCATCAATATCGTCCGTTTCTTTCCCTTATTCATGTACGCACCTCCTCACGCTCTTGCCCTGATTTCTGAATAGATTGAAAGTATGAAAGTGGTCATCTGCTGCAGTAAGCTAAAACAAAGGATGCATAGAAAAACAATAAAAACCATGACTACAACGGTGAGGAATAAAGTCAGTAGTGTTTTGAAAATAGAGTATTGGTGAATGGTCATCATACCCACGAACAACAACCACAAAAACCAGCAAATAGCTGCAGACTCAATCAAATAATAAAAAGGGGCTTCTTCATGCGTAATCATATTACTGAATACGACTTGCGGCAGGTACAAAATAATGAACGGCAGCAGCGAATAACCAACAGCCGTAATAATCTCAAGAAACTTTCCTTCACCGTCCATTAATGTTGTCAGTGACCAGTTAGCCACACAAAACAAAATAAATGGCAGCACAATATAGATGAGCTCATCCACGCTGTTAAGTGTGCTTAGCTTATTGAAATTAACAACAAAGCCCGAGTATTGCCGCTTCAAAATCATCGTCACGACAAGTAACAACAGAATAATCAGCGCAATTTTTACTCGACCCTTCTGTTCATACTTCATCTCCCAGAATCCGTTGAAAGGTCTCATCATTGTATAGAAAGGCGCTTTTACAATATTGGTTTCAACAAAGTAGAGCTTCGGCTTTCTTCTGACCCAATAGATACGGATTGCAACGAAGAGCGCGGCAGCCGAGAGTAGAACCGTCATAATGGTACCGAAATGTTCCCATACATATTGCTTGCGGTATTGTTTGAAAGCTTCTGAATAATACTTCCTGTTATTTCCGTTTTTGAAATAATTCATGGCCATCTTGTTCTCGTTTTTCTTAAGAAACGCTTTGCCCATACTAATATAAGCGATATCGAAATTAGCGTTTAATTGAAGCACCTTATTCCATGAATAAGCAGCTTCATCCACCTTGCCCGCATAATGGGCCTTTACAGCTTGCCTGATTAGTTTGCCATAGCGAGTCGGCGCAAAAATCGTCATCCGGTTCATCTCATTATCCAGAACCGCTATTCGCTCTCCGAGCATTGAAAGGGCAACCGGTTTTTGAAAGTTATTAGCCTGTGTGCCTATTCCCCCAAATTGATAGAGCAGGTTGCCATCGCGGTCATAGGTAAAGATGCGGTTGCGAGTGGAGTCTAAGCCGCTATACATGCCGCTTTCATCGGATACTACATCAATGAATCTGGAGCTTCCTCTATTTTTTTGGTCACTCACTACACTTTTTGTAGGGTCAAGACGAATAACCGAAATGTCTCCCATCGGAGGGAAATAGCCTTCACGGCGCAATATGTCCTCCCCACTGGGATTAAACCTCTTAATTGGTGTTTTCGAATTAGCCTCCGAAGACACGGCATAGATTAGGCCTCGATCATCGACATCCACATTACTGAATTCAACCGGCAGGAATAACTCCATTTTCCCGACTTGCTCCTTGGTCGATAAACGTTTCCACAGCAAGTCAGTTGGATTAAATCTCACCTTGTTCGTTCCGATATAACCTTTAAAACCGCCTGAAGCGTCAAGCTCCATAATCCCCTCAAAGGCACCTTGCGCAATCACGTAAATCCGATCAAACTTATCAACGTACAGCTTGAAGGGGAAATATTGAAACCCTTCCGGGATTATGCTGGACTCAGGAGCTCCGAACAATTGAATGAGAGTTCCATCATTGCTGAGCTTAACGATCCGATTGTTGTACGTATCCGCTACGTAAATATTTTGTGAAGCATCGACAAATACGCCATAGGGCTTGTTGAAGGTTTCCTTCTTGCCGTTATTGTCGAAGCCGTCTATCGTACGAATAAGTTTGCCATTCTCATCTAAGCTGACGATACGATTGTTTCCTGTGTCTGCGATATAAATCCGATGATCCTTGGCAACAAATAAATCCTGCGGAACATTAAAATGGCCGATACCAAGCTCCGATCCGTCCACATGCTTTTCGGCCAGATAAGGATATGGCGCAGGCTCCGCCTCTTCCCAGTAGGAATAGTTGTATCCGTGATCAGGCAGAGCATAAGCCGGAACAGCGAAGCCGGTAATGAAGCACATAAGGATAAGAAATGATGCAATGCCCCTTATGGACGCCAATTGCGTTCCCCCTTTCTCTTTTATTCTTTCAGCCCTGATGTCGACATTGTCTGAATCACGCTGCTTTGCGTCACGATAAAGATCGTGACCGGTACAAGCATCATAATGAGCGCAGCGGCAGCCATCGGTCCTGAACGAGCAAATCCTCCGGACAAAATTTGGCTAAAGGCATAATCCATCGTTTTTAACTGTTCACTAAATACATAGGAAGCGCCCTGGCCCCCGCTGCCTGTTCCCCATAAGCCTTTAAAGGAGAAAATAATAAGCGTTAGCCACGCTGGCTTAACCATTGGCATGACTATGGTCCAAAAGATCCGGTACTCGCTCGCACCATCAATCTTCGCGGCTTCGATTATCGCATCAGGGATTTGCTCCATAAATTGCTTCATTAGAAACAAACCCAGCGAAGTTGCTAGAGCCGGGAAAATCAGCGCCCAATAAGAGTCGAGCAAACCCAGCCACGTAATCGTTAAATAGTTGGGAATGGAAGTTACCTGAGATGCAAACATCAGCGATAGGATAACAATTCCAAATAGGATATTGCCGCCAGGAAGCTTCAGCTTCGCCAACGGATACGCTGCCATGGAAGCTAAAATGACGTGCCCGACCGTGCCGGTTAATGCAACAAAGACCGTATTAAATACATAGCGAGAAAGCGGTACCCATGAATCAGAAAAAATAAGTAACAAATCATAAAAGTTATCCACTGTCGGAGAACGTACAATAAATGTAGGTGGAAACAGGAACATCTCATCCAAAGGCTTTAACGCAGTGCTGATCATGAAAACGAAAGGCACTGCCATGAATGCTCCCGCTCCTAGCAATATTAGAAAAAGAGCTATATCAACAGGAAGGGAACGATTGAGTTTCTTCTCTCGACGCAGGCGAAAGCTTATATTCATGCTCTCTAGTCACCCACCTTCCGAAGCAATTTCTGCACGACCAAGTTCGAGCCAAGCATAATCGCGAATAATACGGTTGCAATCGCACTAGCATAGCCCATCTCGAAACGGATCGTCCCGAAATCATTCAGATGCGTTACTATTGTATGTCCCGCATACTGCGGGCTTGGGAAGCCGACTAGGCTTGTTGCCACATCTGCGACCGCGAATGAAGATGTAATCTGCATAACCGCGCCAAACATCAGCATCGGACGCAGTGAAGGCAATGTAATAAACCACAGCTCCTGCCAGCGATTTCTTATGCCATCGATCGCACCAGCTTCAATTAGCGTCATATCCATTCCTTGTAATCCAGCGATAAAAGCCAGAAAGGCTGTACCGAGGCTTAACCAGAGCTGAACCAGCATAATAATCGCCAGCATGTATTTGGGATCCTGCAGCCATTGAATTGGTTCAAGAATAAATCCCCATTTCATCAGGAATGCGTTGATATAGCCGAAAGAATCGCCAGAGAAGGCAACTTGCCATATCAAATATACATTTCCTGAAATCGAAGGCGCATAAAATAGAAGCGTTATAATTGACCTTATCTTAGGTGAAAGCTCGTTGATGAGCCATGCAAGAAAGAAGCAAACGACATAGCTGAGCGGACCGGTTATCGCCGCGAACAGCAGCGTATTTTTCAACGCAATTAAAAACACTTCATCCTTGACGAACAAGTTGGCATAATTTTCCCAGCCCACCCACCCTGGCGCTTCAAGTACATTAAAATCCGTKAAGCTAAGTCCGAATGCCATAAGGACTGGGAAGGCGGTGAAGATAAAGAAGAGTATGAAATATGGAGCAAGGAGTACATAGCCATGCCGTTTCACACTAATCTCGCCCCGTAGATGAGCAAGCCTCTTCCGCCTCTCGCTAGGCTGCCTCTTCAATCTGCTTGGACCCTGCAATTCAACGCTTGCTTGATTTGGGCCTGACAATACAACCGCCCCCTCTCTCTAGTTTGGCAAGCCGAACTCTTTTCGTTTTTTCATAATTTCCTCATTAATAAATTTCGTATAATGGTCTATCGCTTCACGTGGATCCTCGTTAGAGATAACGACGCTGCGGAACGCATTGTCAAGATGACGGCCAGTGAAATATCCGCCAGCAACCTCAGGCAATCCCTTTGCCCATTTCCACTGCTCCATTAATACGTTGTAATCCTTTACCTGCCAAGGAATCCGAGCCACCGCTTCCAGATTAGCTGTGGAAGTTCTTCCAGCCGGCCCGAAAATGGCTTCAATTTCAAGACTGTACTTCGCCTGCACATCCGTGCTGGTCCACCAATCTAGGAAGGACCATGCTTCCTCCTTATGCTTACTGTCCTTCAGCATAATAGCAGCGGTTCCAGTTGCAGGCACTTCCCGGTGAATAGTGCCGTCAGCCTGCTCAAGTCCTGGCACAAGAGTAAAATTCCATAGTCCTTTCAGCTCCGGTGCAACGACGTTGATGAGATTGAATCTCGTATAGTCAGCAATCGCGATTGGCATCTCTCCACTGCGGAAACGGTTCACGAAGTCGGTCGTTAACGGCAGCTTATAGGTCGTATATAATTCCGTCCAATCAATAAATGATTTTACAGACGCCTCAGTATCTAGTGCGCTCGCTTTATCACCTTTGCGATAAATTTCCCCGCCGTTTTGGAACAGCATCGTACCAAAGGTAAAGTTAACCGGCAATGTAGCGTTATCTTGTACGTTCGCCCCCGTTTTCACCAAAACCTGAATAGGGAAGCCGAATAACAGATTTTGCTTCTGCAGCTCAGGAATGATCTCAAAGACATCCTCCCATGTTTGCGGAATTTCCAGATTCATTTCCTCGAGAATATCCTTCCGATAAAATAAAACCGGAAATTGCTGCTCAATAGGCAGTGCGAATGTACCCTTATTGAATTCATAAGGAACTAATGCGCTCTCATGGAAGCGCTGCTTCACCTTGTTGAACCCAGGGTATTTGGATAAATCCTCCACTGCATTCCGCAAGGCATAATTGACTGGCTTATCTTCCGGCAGAGCGAAAGAAACATCAGGACCGCGTCCTGCCAGCATGGCTTGCATGAGCACGCCTTCACTGACCACTTTTATGTCGACGGCAACTCCGGTTTCAGGAGTAAATGACTCATCAATAAGCCGCTTCGCAATTTTTGCCTGATCAATCCCCTGCGTCATCCACACCGTGATTTTTTTACTGCCTTTCTCCGTCGAACCGAGTACATTGTAATCGGTGAAGAAAGAGAGCATGAACGTGCCCACTTGATGCTTCATTCTTTTGAAAAACTTCGCTTTGACAGCAGGCATTTTCTTATCAGGAGAGGCAATGACAAGATAATCAATCGATAAAGGCATATAATTGATAGAATAAATCCAATCTCCTAATGAGCTTGTATTGGATTTGAACGTCTCTAACCGGCGTGCTATTGTCTCTGGAGCATCTACCATGTCTTGCAGCTGAAAAATGAGCCGATTCAATGAAGCTGTGCGATCACTGCTGCCACCAGATATTTTCTCTACACGCTCAACTATAGATTTCAACACTTCAATTTGTTTGGTGAAAACTTCAATCATCTCTGGAATTTTTTTATCAAGCTGATAATCCCGATATTCATCCGGTACCGTGCCCGTCACCATAATAATGCGCCGGAAAATATAATTTAGATCCAGCACGCTGGACTCCACTGTTCGCAGCAGCAATGCCATTTCTCCGAGTGTCACTTCAAGCTTAATCTCATGCTTGCCTTTCGTTAAATAAAATTGGTACGGACTCTTCCCGTCTCCAAGCTCATTCATTTCCCAGTTCGTTGAGAAACCAAAGGCAATGCCATCAGCCTCCTGAAACGGCAGCTTGCCGTCAATATACATTTTGCGATAAGAAATCATACCTCGTTGAAAGCTTTGTTTATATTTAATGCCGATATGATAAAGTCCATCTTCCGGCACTTCTATATCCCAAGTCATCCACTGACCGGATTCCGACCAGTTGAAGCCGCCAATCGTGTTGAGTCGGATTTGAGACATATGATAAGGCTCGGTAGACGGGCTGCTGCGATCCATCATCGGATAAAGTACTTGACTTGACTTCAAATCCGCAAATTCCCCTTGAACCTTGATCATTACATCAGAAGCGTCTTTATAACCATTCGATTCATATTCAGCGGCAACCGCTTCGTAATCCTTTGCTTGTTCAACTTGGTTCAGCTTGATAGAACGAATCAGCATCTTTTCCTTTGCGGAAACTAAAGTGATGCTGTGCTTCCCTGGAGTAAAATAATATAAATAGGGTTCATTGTGGCGACCATCCGCACTTTGTGCGTACGTCTCCTGCCACATCGGCAGCTCTACCTGCTGGACATGGGTGTCATTCCCACGCTTATCACGTGCAATTTCCGCTTTGCTCGTCCAAACTCTTCCGAACACCAAATTTCTGCTCTCAGCAAACGGCGCTTCTCCATCAATCAGCAGCTCGCGGTCAATATCCGCACCCTCACCCTCCATTGGATAAAAATTTATTGCAATATTATATAGGCCTTCATTCATTACATCGAACTCCCATGAGATACTTCCCGTTTCATCCGATTCAACCGCATTGCCCGCCAATCCAGCCATGTCGTTAACGACGTTAGCCTTCATGTCTACCACTTTAGAGAAGGTATCTCCTGGGATGATAATCTCTTGCCCTGGCCTAGGCGCATTATGATGCTTCACCAAATATTGGTCGTATCCGTTCTCACTCTTACTACCGAGCATCTGCTCCGAGATAGCTTCAGATGTATCAGCAGCAATTGAGGCTGCCTTTACCGTGGACATCCCCTTTGATTGAAAGCTCTGGGGCAGGATGCACACAGCAGATAGCGTCACTAAAAGTACTACCTTGACTATTCCATATTTATTGACGTTGGCCATATGGAATCCCCCTTTCCGCTTATGAGCAGCACCCCAACCATAGAAATGAATTGGGGTGCGCGCAGCGTTTTATGCAACCAAATCCTATTTCTTCAAAGTCACATCAATTGCAGCCTGAGCAAGCGGTTTAATTCTTGCAAGCTCACTTGCAGGTGTCGCTTTTCCTGTCATGATATTATTAATCGCTTCATCGAAATAACCCTGAAAGCCATCATAGGCAAAGAACTGCATCACCGTTCCGTTACCAAGCATTTTACGCAGCGTATTGAGGCCCTCTTCACTTCTAAAGTTAGCTTCTTCTCCACGAATTACGCCATCATAGCCTTTTTCAGGGTTTCTCTCATAAAGCTCCTGCCAAACTGTCATAACTGCTTTAGGGTTTTCTACATCCGCCATCAGATGCCACATGTTTACAGTTATTGGAACAACATAATCGGTTGCTTTAGGACCCTTAGGAAAGAATACATAACCCCAGTCATCTGCCAAGCTGCCATTGAAATCTGCTGAAACCCAACGAGCTCCAGGATAGAATAGCGCTTTACCTTCCACAAAAGATCCGCCCACAACTTTATGAACATTGTATAAATCGGAGACAAACTGTATAGCTTCTAATGCTTCCGGTCCCTCAAATGTAATTTGGTCATCTTTCGTTACAGATCCGTTATTGGAGTAAATGAAAGGAAGCGTTAGGCTCGAAGCTGTATCGTAAGGAGTTACGCCGAATACGCCATCCTTCGTAGCGGCTTTGGTCATCGCTAGAAACTTATCCCAAGTCCATTCCCCCTTTTCCTGCAATTCATAAGGATCTTCTAAACCGAATTTTTGAATTAACGTTTTGTTATAGTAGAATCCATTGCCGTTATTGTCCTTGTCAGTGAAGCTGTACTGCTTCCCGCCGTAGCTGCCATTCTTCAACATAACTTGATTCCAGTTAGGGTCTTTCATATCCACTAGGTCATCAATATTGCGAAGATACCCCTCACTAACCATCTTCGGAATCGCCCATTCCGTCGGAATCATAATAATGTCGGCAAAAGGCTGCCCTGCTACGGAAGTTGTTACTATTCTTGATTGAATCTCAGCGAAAGGTACGGTTACATACTCAATTTTCACATTGTATTTTTCCTCTGCTTTGCGTTGCATTTCCTTCTCTTCCTCATTCAAATAGTTTTCCATTCCCCACCATTGCCCGATGCGGATCGTTCCGCCTTTAAAGTCAATCTTCTCATCGACTGGCGCAGTTGAAGGTGGCGCTTCCGTTGCCGTCTCCTCGACGGTCTCCGTTGTAGGAGCCGGGGTTGGCTCATCCTTAGGCGCATTAGATCCGGAATTTTGCGAGCAGCCAGTAAATACCAACATTGCAAAAACCAGCATCATCGTTAATAATTTTAGCTTCATTCTTCTTTCCCCCTTAAAATCATTTTTTGGATACATAGCTTACTAAACCCAAATGAATGATCGCCTAATGTATAAGGATTGGAGTATATTTGAAAGCGGTTACATTTGGTTGTAATCCTAATTATAAGAGATTGGTTTAAAGCGAGGTATCTGTACAAATTCATACTTTTTCTACATAAAAAACCTAAACGATAAGGTCCATCAAATCTCATAATAAATAACGATAGATTATCTAAAAATTTTACATACTACTACACCGTAAGCAGGTATACCCTCTAATAAAAGAAGCACCTACGCGAGCTTCATCTCCGCACGGAACCTTGATGGCGTGGTACCAACAACTTTTTTGAAAATTTTTGTGAAGTAGAAATAATCCTGATATCCCGCCTTTTCTGCAATTTCACCCACCATTAAATTAGTATTGCCAAGCAGCTTGCAGGCATAGGTAATGCGTAATTTGGCGATATATGCTGTAAACGTCTCACCTACTTCCTTTTTGAATAATTGACTGATATAACTAGGGTTTGTATAAAACTTGATCGATAAGCTCTGTATCGATATATCTTGAATGTAATTTTGATTCACATAGTTCAGAATAGCTCTAAAGGTTTCATTGCTAATTTCTTGTGAGACGTTTTCGGTCGCTTCAAGAATATATCTGCTTACATATTGACGTAAACAATGAATCATTTCAGATAGGGAGCCAAAAGAAGCAAGCAGCAGTTCATTGCTATATAACATCTTATCGGACAGCTCAATTCCAAATTGGTACATGAATGAAAGTACGATATTATAAAGCTGGAGTGCATGGCTCATAGTCAGACTGCCTTCTCTGAACAGGACGAGTACTTGGTCAAAAGCAACATTCGCAGCAGCTATATCACCTATTCGAATAGCATCATCAATTCTCTTCAGCATTTCGTTAAAAGGTTTGCGTAGCGGGGGTTTTTTGCGAAATATCGCTGCTTTACCAGCAATAAAGTAATGATCAGCTAATGAATTCGCGATTTCAACCGATTCCTTTAGTTTCTCTATTTCTGTTATTTTTTCACTTACACCAATTCCACGGATCCGATCAGGCATCCCTTTGCTTATTTCATTAATTGTCTTCTCCAATTGAGCCCATGCCACGAGATACAGAGACTTTGATCTTCCGATCTTAACCTGCAAATAGTTCTCTGAAGCCTGTACTGACTCATTACCGATAGTGGAACAGACGATTAGGCCAACTCCATCATTAAAGCCATCGATTAGGCCATATTGTTCGAGCTTGTGTGTAAGTCTATTGCGATTCGTTTCGTTTGGTTCTTCCAAAAATAATTGAAGTGGATTTTCAGCTGTCTCATGTTGTGCTTCATTATTTTTCTTGAATTTGCTTAGGATCGATATAATATCCTGTTCATCGAACGGCTTAAGGCAATACGCAAGCGCACCATAAGTGAGCGCCTTCTGCGCATAAGCAAATTCTGCATAGCCGCTTACGACAATAAATTGCGCTTTATGCGGAAGCTCGCGTGCTTTTTTGATTAGCTCCAGACCATTCATACCTGGCATACGGATATCGGTGAATACGATATCGGGAAGTATAGCTTCAAACATGGTCAGTGCCTCTGTCCCGTTATGAGCCATTCCTACAACCTCAAACCCATAAGCATGCCAATTAACACTCGCCTTAAGACTCTCAGCAACCCATGCTTCATCATCAACTAGCAGAACCTTATAATACATTCGAAAATTCCCCCTTCGTCGACAGCTTCACCGTTACCCGAGTTCCTTCACCTTCCTTGCTAGCAATATCAAGTCCATACTCTGAACCACAGATCAGCTTGATCCTTACATTCACATTGGCAAAACCGATGCTGTTATCTCTCTCGCCTATCAGCAATCCACTCGGCTCCGAGTCCGACAATGTAGATTGGACCCACTCCAGTTGAGCTTGATTCATCCCTACCCCATCGTCCTCAAAGACGATAATCAAGTCTCTGTACACATCCAGATAAGCGCTTATCCTTAATAAACCTTGCTTTTCTTTTAACTCTAGTCCGTGATAAACCGCATTTTCGACAATTGGCTGCAAGATCATCTTCGGCACTTGGCAGTTGCGGGCAAGACCATCGATATCAAATATCACACTAAAGCGGGTACCAAAACGCAGCTTTTGAATTTGTAAATATGACTCGATGATAGAAAGCTCCGTGTCCAGGGGAACATTTCCTCCCCCCTTAACGCTGTAATGAAATATACTTCCAAGCAAAGCGGCAGCCTCTCTAATTTCAAGAACCCCTTTTACTGCAGCCATTCCTTTGATCATTTCCAGCGTATTATAGAGAAAATGAGGATTAATTTGGCAGCGCAGGTATGCAAGCTCAGCTTTCTTCTTCTCTAGCTGCATGAAGGAAAGCACCGCATTTGTATCCAGAAGCTCTTTCGCTAAGGAATCGTTCTTGTGAAGCAAAATGTTGCTTGCAATAATAGTGAACATAACTGCTGCGAAAACAGCTCCAAACACAAATATCCAAATAAAAGAAAAGCGAATCGCGTTCATGTCGCGCATCAGTGCGTCTTTAGGGATCATATCTACAATCTCGCTCGAATATTTTTCACTGTTTGAGCTAATGATCTTAGCCATTTGCAAATAACTGGTGCATAAGATGAAAAGTAAGACAAAGGTGATGGATAACGCGATTATGGATAACTGTGAACGAATCGAAAGCTTACGCAGCAAGGACACGTCTATCGCTCCATTCTCATGCGTAGGTTGATGAAAATGATGTGGGGACTCCCCACTAAGAAACTGATAAATAAAAATATCAAGCGCTTAGCAGGAAGTTATGGTGTTAGTAAGGTATCAATCAGATGGATGCGGCTTCGAGCAATCGTCGATGTACTTGCTGAAATGCTGCTGCATCGGTATTTGCTTCTGTAAAGCTTGTCATGCAGGAGTTTACTAGCTCATCCGCTATTTTACGGTCAGCTTGAGCTATCTGTTGAAGCAATTCATAATCCTCAATGCCCATCCTCATCGACTCCAGCCTCATACTTAGCCAAGGTCCATCCGTACCCGGATAGACGATATGAGTATCGCCGGCAGGCACCCTTTTGGCGTGAACGCTTGGAGCAAGCATGGGATTTGTCAATTCAAATGGATCCTGGCCTTCCAGGTAATAATTCAATCCCCAATGTAGATAGCCATTCATTTTGTATAAGTAATTGCCCCAGTGCAAAAATCTTGTTTTGAGAAGAGGAATATCTAGAAAGCGATTCATATAATGACCGCCTGGGTTCCAGCATGTATAAAACCATAGCGTATCGCCGCCAGCCTGGATTCTTTCGTAAGCCGATTTGTTGCGATCATAGTCCCTATTCGTTGGTACCCAAATATCTAATGCTCCTTCCAGTTCCGTATGAATGATTGCGTCAATAAGTGGAACCCCCGGCATGAACTTTCTAACTATGCCTGCCAAGACCCGATAATCTTGAGCCGACTCTTCAAGCGGTTCATCAGCAATATGCTGTACGGTTAAGCTCAACCAGCCATTAGTGGCAAGGAACTTGTTCCAGGAAGATAGATATTGCGATATAAATGTATAGCCTTCCGGGCTTGTTGCTTTTATGTTGGTATCATAGTTTAAAACGAAAAAAGAATCGTCCCAGCCTCTTCGACCAGCTATATGCCCGCCTTCTATACGGGTGAAGCCCAGACCTAAAAACATTTTGATTAACGTCTCGACACGTGAGAAGTCAAATTCATAGCTTCCGCTTCCCTTTTCCTTGATATCAACCAATTCCATGCCGACTAAGAAATGAGTTTGACGAGTCCGGCGCATCGCTTCTCCGTATTGGTAAACCATGTTCCAGAAGGGCTCCGACCATTTTTCGAGGTTATGCCACTTTGCAATATTTCTAAATGAGAACCAATTCGTAATCGACAGCGTTTCCTCTTTGGCAACTTTAGCTTTAAAGACCTCTATTTCAACAGGAATGACATAGCTATTGCCATCAATATGAAAACGGAGCTCTCCGACATGCTGATGTGGATTTGCGGATTCGTCCACTTTCCAGCAAACATATAGGGCATCTTTCTCAGCACGCGCTTGGAATTCCTCGCCGACCGGCTTTAGAGCATCGTACACACGGAACGGCGCAAGTCGTGTTACATAATCGGCTGGAGTGCCTACAGGTACGGTGGAATAATCAGGCCCTGTATTCTCATTCACCTGAACATCAATGAGCTGATACATGGAAGTATTCTTCACAAATTCAGACTCGGCCGAGACATATTCCCATGTTATTTTCGCATTAGAAGGGAGTCCCTCCAACAATATTTGGCAGCCAACATAAGTGCCTCGCGCCGTCTCTAGATTAATGCTTCTCGCCCCTGCATCTGATAATTCAGTATCCGGATAAACCCACTCATTCACATCGAATATTTGCCAATTCATCAACAAGCCTCCTCGCACAAGCTTTTATAATTAGTCGGACTGGTTCGGATAATGCTCAGGCAAAACCGCAATCGTTCCGTCATTTTGGCGAATCCATGTATCGAAATTCCGCTCGCCTGCCTTTAATCGGATAACTCTTGCTCCCGTTTGAAAATGATCCTTGCGGACATTATCCACATAACTCACATATCGCGTAGATCGGCCGTAACAAAGGCGGATAGCATGCAGCGTTCCGCTAAAGTCATTCGCATGATCATGACCAACAAACGTCCCCATTACATCTCCCATCTCCACCATCGCCGAGAAGAAACCGGAATTTATAACCGGTGCGCTTACTCCATCAAAGCAGTGTCCCAGACAAGTCTGATTATTCCATACCTCTTGATACTCCGGCAGAGGAATATGAAAGAACGCCAATGCTGGTAAGGGCGAATCATTGTTAATGGACGACAATTTCTGCGATTCGGAGACATACCATTCAATTTGATCTCTTCGAATCCAGTCATAGCCGCCAACCGACGGGTTAGAAGAATAATCACCGCTGTCGAGGAAATACAAAGCAGCGGCCGTTTCATCATTTTGGTCAAGAAGAGTAATGATATAATTACCAGACCCGCTTACATTCGGTGGATCGGCTTCAGCGACACAGTAGCTGTGGGCTAGCTGTTCTTCATGCATTTGCTCACGAGAAACGGCTCCTTCTGAATCATGATTGCCGAAAACAGCTGCCCATGGTATGCCGCTCTCCTCCGCTACCGCGACAGCATCGCGTAAGGATTGAATCGGATCATTTCCTCTGGCGCTAGCTGTAACATCACCGGCAAATACGATTAGATCCGGCTTCTCTTGTTTGATAACGCTTTCCATTGTCTCTCTTGTCAAGCGATTAAATTCCGGTGTATCCGGGTCATAATCTCCCGCGTCTATAAACTCCACATCGGAGAATTGGACAATGACGAAGGTACCATCCTCACGAAATTTCATTTTATTGCTCATCCGGCTGATCTCCTTTCACTGTAAAGAATGCTGTACTTGAATTGTATGAACACAGCCCATTTCACTCTACCAGAATAATGACTATCTACTAACAGACTGGTGACTTCATTACTTTCTATAAGCTGCGGCAAAAAAAAAGCCGCCCAATTAATCGGGCGGCGATGAAAAACAACGAACAATTCAGCTATTCGAGCTGCCTGAAAGCTTCCTAAACTGCTGGGGGTTCGCTTGATAGACACGCTTGAACATTTTAGAGAAGTAGGAAAAGTTACTATATCCAATCGATTGAGCGATCTCTGAAATCGGCATTGTCGAGCTGGCAATCAACGCTTTGGCAATCCGCATCCTCTCGTTAAGCAAATAATCTGTAATACTCATCCCTACCTCCTTTTTAAACAAACGGGAGAGATAAGCAGGATTGAGATGAACGTATTCTGCGAGCATTTCCCGGGTGATATTCTCCCTGAGATGATCAGCAATAAATGCTTTAAGACGCGGAATGACTGACTCTTCCTGAAAGAGATAGCAATATACCTTTTGAATCAGATTTATACCCCACTCTTCCATCTGCTCTAGCGTACGCGGAGGCGCTTTCATTTGAGGGACGCTAGTGTCTTGAAGCAGTTGATGGGCAGAGAGACCTTTCTTCTGCAGCAGGTAGTGAATCATCTGCAGAAATCCCTGATAATAGGCTTGCAGCGCGTTTGCACCAAATCGTCGATCCGAAGCCAGCTCCTGAAGACTATTCCTCAGCTGCTGAACCAGTTCTTTTTCTTTGCCGTTTTCGAGCAGCAGCGCCCAAGCCGTAAAGTCAGGCAAGCAAGGATCTGGAAAAGGATCTGGACTCTGCTTGCTAAGCCAGTTCAGTTGATTGGACTCACTGAGATTATTGTACTCCATGGACAACAGCGTCTTATACATCACCGTTAACTCATGCAGTCTCACAGGCTCACCGATGTAGCAGGATACCGTACAGTTTATGTATTGACTGCAAGCATCAATATACATATTGCATCTATCACCAATACGATCACGAAGCGTGGACTCCTCTTCCGGTGAGAAGTAGAGGATCGCCAACGTGACACCGTTCTTGGTCTGAACGACCTCTCCTCGTGAGTCGGCAATCAACAGCTCGGAGGATGATTGACGAATGGCGTACTCCATCACTTCCTCATCCCGCGTGCTGAGTTCCCTCTTCCAATTTTCTACGCTGACTATGACTGGAAGCAGTCGATCATCCGGCTTCAATGTTATGCCGTACTCAGCTGGCAGGCTGCAGTTGTCATTCTCTCTAGCCACAATACGTTCTGACAGCAGATCGTACCAGAAGCGTTCGCTAAGCAGCGTCTTTTTTTTGTTCCACAACTCATAATATGGCTTGTATTGTTCGCTCTGTACCAGTTCTGCACTCTTCTTATTCACACTAAGAATAGCTTTCCGGATCGCTTCTTCCAAGACTTCATATTCCACAGGCTTCATCATATAGTCAAAGCTGCTGAGCTGAACGGCCCGCTGCATAAACCTAAAATCGTCGTGAGCCGTCAAGAAGATCGTCTCCGTATTCGGGGAATTCTCGTTTACCCACTCTAGCAATTCGATTCCTGTGTTTTTCGGCATTTCGATATCACTAATCATGATTTGAATTTCTTGCTCCTGAAAGATCTTAACAGCCTCTCTCATGTTATAGGCATCGAATACCGCAGAGACACCTAGTGCATCCCAGTTGATTGCATCCTTTATCCCCATGACGGAGTACATCTCATCATCAACAATCAGAACCTGCAAGCTCTTCGCCTCCTGCTATCATGATAAATCTATTGGAATCAAAAACCTGTCTATTATAATCCGAGCCAACGCTATACCCTAATCTACTGGAGCCTCGACAGGAATCTCCAACTCTATTAGAGCGCCAGAGTCAGCGCAATTATCGAATTCCAAGCGAAAGGTGTTGCCGTAAAGAAGCTGCAAGCGATGATAGCTATTCCAGATGCCCAAATGCTGGTCATTTGTTTTATGGAAATAGCGACCACTCCGTAAGGAGTCCAGCAGCTCTTGCGAGAATCCACTGCCGTTGTCAACAATCCGAATGCGGCAACGTTTTTGATCGGTATCTATTATGGAATGAATCTCAATATGAAAAGGATCATCCATGAAGTCGAAACCGTATTTGATTGCATTCTCGATAAAAGGCTGCACGATCAGGGGAGGAATCTGTACCTTCTTCGAGTCCTCATCCATCACAAACCGATAGGTTATCCTTTCGGGAAAGCGGAGCTGCTGAATACGCAAATAACTGTCCATATGTTCCATCTCTTCGGAGAGAGTAACAAACTGCTTGCTCGTTTTGGTCGTAAAGCGAAAGTATTTCACTAGATTAAGGCACATCGCTTGAATTACGGAATAATTTTTGAGCTGAGCAAGGTTATAGACCACATTAATGCTGTTGAGCAGGAAATGCGGATTAATTTGCAGCTGTAAATGCTTAAGCTCCGCCTTATGAGCTCGAATATGTTCTTCATAAACGTTAATTTTCAGTTTTTGAATTTGATGCGCCATGTCATTGAAGGTTTCATTGACCATATAAAACTCCCTAGAAGGAGAATTGTTCAGCCTATATGCCCAGTCCCCTCTTTTGAGAGTGCGCATGCCTTTTATTAAGTCATTCATCGGCCTGAGAATAATACCGTTAAGATAAATCAAATAGAGAGAGAGCATCACAACGGCAAATACCGGAATCCAAGCAATAATCATACGAAAACGAGCAAGATTATGAAGCATTCGCTTTTCCGGAATGAACGCAGCCAGCGTAACATCTGTTGATATAATTGGATTACTGACGACAATGTAGGTATCTTTTTCTCCCATAATCCTCTGGTATTTCTCGTAGAAGTCAATAAGAGGAGGATCGGCGAAACCGCCAACATCGAAGCTTCCGGTGATCAGTTTCCCCTCACTATCCGCAAGAGCAGCAAAACCTTCTCTTCCCAGCTGAATCAGATCCAGAGGAATCATCAGCTTTTCCAGGCGAACCCATGCTCCCAAGTATACACCAGCACCCGAATCCACAATGCGTACCAAGCCATGTATGTTACCAGAGCTAACTACCCTCCACCCTGAAAATAACGGGCTGCCAGGCTTTACTGTGTCAAGCAAGTCCTGAAGGCCTTGCTTGATGGCCAAATTTTCATCGTAAGAGGCTGTTTTGATATTGGTATGAATCAGATCAAGATATGCGTTAGAATAGGCGAACTGAATATCTACAGTGCTGTCAAACCGATTATATCGGCTTAAGCTGTTCAGGATCCGCATCTTGGTCAATGTATATTCGTTAGAGTTGTAGACCATCTTGTTCAATGACAGAATATCCACATCCGCGGTTGCTAAATCGTATAGAAAATTAGTTTCTATGCCAAGCGCAGTCTGGATCTGGTTAGAATATAGTGTGATCATACTTTTGCTCGACTCCGCCGCTTGTTCTCGTACGGAATTGGAGGCCGTGTAATTACTGTAAAGCAGCAGACAGACTAGAGGCAACGTAATGGTAATAAAGCCGACCGTTAACTTGAAACGCAAAGAGCCTTTAGGATTCATCACAGTTCTTCCCCTATTCCTTCATGTCGGTATACCTTTTGCATTTTATTATGGCATATCTCATCAGGTTGGAAAAGAAGGAGGAGTTGGAGGTTTACTCTCCAACTCCTGCATATAACTTATTTCGTATTCGCTTTGGCCCACTCGTCTAGCTGGTGCTGCTGTTCTTCCAAAATTTTCTGGTATCCCGCAGCATTACGCTTAGCTTTATACTTGGCAATTGTTCCTTCCACATCATCGACAGCACCTGAGTTCAGAACCATCTGGAACTCTTTATCTACGTTACCGACTGCAGCCTTCTCAGCCTTAACTGGTGCCTCATCGAAGGTAAAGCCAAGAGCGATAGAGCGTTCGGAACTTTCGTTGAACTTCTCGAATTGTTCCCACTTGTCAGCGTCTTCGTTTGCCCACAGGTATGAGATGAACTGATTTCCGAACATCCAACCGCCTGGGCTCGGGTAGCCTTGTGTCTCAGCGGTTACGCCTTCTGGATAATCAATGACGTTGTCTGCTTTTTTAACATAGTGCGTACCTTCAATTCCCCAATCCAGCATATTAAGAAGTTTAGCATCCGTATACAGCATATTAAGAAACATCATTGCTCTCTCAGGATCCTTGGAAGTACGGGAAATCGATAGCAATGCTCCATTTGCTTCACCTGTTGTTGTATAAGGTAGAGCTGTCTCAACTTGTACGAGCGGCAATCCCATTGTTACAGACATTTCTTTATCTTTACCAGGCTTCAATGATGAACCGATTGCAAAGGCTTTGCCGGCTTTCATCATGTTCTCTGCTTGACCGCTTGAATCTGAAGTCATAACATCCTTATCGAACCAACCATTAAGATTCCATTGTCTCATACGCTTAAGAAAATCAATAAATTTAGGGTCTTCTAGGGTATCAATAGCTTTCAACTCTTTGCTGTCACGTGAAATTATACCGCTATCGTAATTAGCTGCTCCCCAAGTGTTTGCAAATTTATTACTAACAACGGGTACTATACCTTGTTCTTTTTCTTTAATCACTTTAAACATTTCTTCCATTTCCTCCAGAGTTTTAACTCCTTCAGTATTGAATTTATATTTATCAACCAATTCTTTGTTTAGAAGGAAACCAAAACCTTGTGCGAATTCCTTTTTGGTAGGAACGCCATAAGTCTTGTTGCTAATTTGTGCGCCTTTCATAAAATCATCGCCCAAAATGGCAGGGATATCTTTACCGTGTTTTGCAATGAGATCTGTCAGTTCTACAAATTGTCCTTTGGATACGTCTAATCCATAACCAAACCATCCGGCAGTAAAGATGAGATCAAAGGATTCGCCGGAAATTTTCATCAGGTTAGTCTTGTCTGTCCAAGAGCCCCAATCAATCGGTTTCAATTCGATAGTTGCGTTGATTTTTTCTGTTAAGTATTTGCTCATTTCATCCTGAACAAGCTTTAGCTCCTTAGGCACAGCACCAGGATAAATCAATGTAATTTTGTAAGGCTTGAGACTTGCAGCATCACCAGTCTCATTGGATGGTGTGTTATTCGTATCCTCTTTTGGAGTGTTGGAACCTCCTGTTTTGTTCTGTGCGCATCCGGACAGAACTAGCATAACAATGATGATCAGGGTTAATCCGATTTGCAGCTTTTTCTTCAACGTAACCAATCCCTTCTTCTCTTTGTTTTTATCGGAAACCTAGATGCGTATTCTTAACCTTTAACCGCACCGCTGGTGATACCGCTGATGTAGAATTTTTGAAAGAATGGATAAGCGACCAGGAGCGGCGCGACGCCGATAATGGCGAGTGCCATTCGAACACCTTCGGTTGGCATTTTGGAAAGAAGTTCGCCTACTTGACTGGATGTATCCGCCTTCATAATTAGAAACTGTACATTATTTAGCGTCTTGGTCATAAGGTACTGGATATTCATCAAATCTGGTTTATCGATAAACAGCATACAGTTGTACCAGTCATTCCAATAAGCTAACAAATTGAAGAGGGCGACTGTCGCCATAATTGGAGCTGAAAGCGGCACCACTAGCTTCATGAAGATAGTCAGCTCGCTCGCCCCGTCGATCGTGCCTGACTCAACGATAGATTCTGGTATCGTGTTGGCAAAAAAACTACGCATCAACAAAACGTTAAAGGCACTCAGTAATAGATTGGGTATAATCATGCCAAACAGTGTGTTTTTGAGCCCAATCATTGTCACATAGGTGATATACCAGGGCACCATGCCTCCACTAAACAACATCGTGAAAAATAGAAGAAATGACATCGTGCGGCGCAGCGGCAAGTCTTTGCGTGATAAAGGATAAGCGAAGAGCGCCGTTATAAACAAGCTGACCGTTGTTCCAATAAGAGTTACGAGAATGGTTACTCCATAAGATCTCGCAATCTGACCAAAGTCATTAAATAAGAACTGATAAGAGGCGAAATTAATTTTGCTTGGAATTAAGCTGTATCCGTTCTGGGCAATAGAACTCTCATCTGAAATGGAGACCATGAATACTAAAATGAACGGGAATAGTGACGCTATGCTGAAGAGCACAAAGAACAGATGGATAAGTGGAGATCGCAAACGTGATGTAACTGGCATCTGCTTGATGCCTCCTCTCTTTATGAATTTTTATCGATTAGAATAACGCGTCATCCTTGCTGATTCGGCGAACTGCGAAGTTTGCCCCTAAGATCAAGAAGAAGCAGACAACAGATTGATAAATACCAGCGGCAGTCGACATTCCAATGTCTCCACGCTCAATCATTGCTCGGTAGACAAATGTATCGATCGTATTAGTTGTAGGCATTAACGGACCTGAGTTCATCGGTACTTGATAGAATAGACCGAAGTCTGAACGCATAATCGAACTGATCGCTAGCAGCGTCATGATGATAATCATTGGCGAGATGAGTGGAATCGTAATCCGAGTCATCTGTTTCCATTTGTTAGCGCCGTCGATGGTTGCCGCTTCGTAAAATTCCTTATCAATACCGATAATGGCCGCAAAATAAATAATTGCCAAATAGCCGACATTTTTCCACGCATTCACAATAACCAAAATATATGGCCAATAATCCGGCTCATTGTACCAAGAGATCGACTCGGCGCTAAACCATTTGTCTAACTGTCTATTGATAAGCCCGCTATCGGTATTTAAAAAACTGTATACCAGATAAGCGACAACTACCATTGAAATGATATGTGGCAGCAAAAACGTGCTCTGGTAAAAACGGGTGATGACTTTATCTTTGATCTCGTTGACCAACAGTGCGGCAAGAAGCGCAAAAGTGGTATTCACAACGATGAAAAACACGTTATACATAATCGTATTTCTCGTTATCAGAAAAGCATCGGGAGAACTGAACAAAAACTTAAAGTTGTACATTCCAGCCCAAGGACTGCCCCAAATGCCATCTACATAGTTCAGTTCCTTGAAAGCTAAGATGACTCCGTACATAGGAATATAATTGTTTAAAATCAAGTACGCTAGCCCGGGGACCATCATAATGAGTAAAGCCCTGTATTTCTTTATATTTTTTTTGAATGTTCGCATTCGGCTACTCATAGTTGTGGATGTATCGTTTGATGCAAACGCCGTCATAAGGCTCACCCTTTCATGTTGTCGTTCTCTGTCTCTCATTATAGTGGGCTGTTAATCAAGTGAACTACTATAATAATGACATATCTTTATCACGCTAATGACTAGTTGTCTCAGAGCATGAATTAGGATATTGACGGTTATAACGGGTGCTCTTATGCTAAAAGCGTGAACTGGTCGTGCCGTTTCCTATTAATGGAATACACGTCCTTCACGAGAGATTTAATATGAGGGAGTGAAAGATGATGAAGCAAACTAAGGCTGTACAGCGGGTATTTATTCTTGGAATGGATGGTGCGGGTAATTTCGTACAGCAAGCAGACACACCGAATCTAGATGCTTGGCTTCCACGTGGAGCCTACACCTTTGATGCCAAGGCGGAAATGCCGACGATCAGTGCAGAATGTTGGGGATCTGTGCTTCATGGGGTACAGCCTGACAAGCATAAATTAAATAATGAGAAGGCGGCAACACTATCCTATCCGAGTGATTCTCCCTTTCCTTCCCTCTTTCGACTAGTAAGAGAACAACAGCCAGAGGCTAAGCTTGCTTCCTTTAGCAGCTGGAGTCCGATTAACTCCGGTATTATTGAAGATAATCTCGGCGTACATAAAGTTTCTTTGCCGGATGCGGAGCTTGTCTCTTCTCTTCTCGTATACATGGAAGAGAATCAGGACGTTCGTCTGTTATTTCTACAATTGGATGAACCGGATGGCTCTGGACACCGTTACGGCTACGGAGATGATTGTCCGGAGTATTTAGCTGCGATAACTACTTGTGACGAACTAATCGGCAGTGTCTTGAAGCGATTAGAGAAGTTAGGTCTTATGGAAGACAGCTTAGTTGTACTTCTCACTGACCATGGTGGAGGCGGTGATAACAAATACAGCCATGGCAGCGCCCATCCAATGGACCGTGACGTATTCTGGGGCTGTATCGGACCTGGGATTAATAGCGGTCTTCTAAAAGGACCTGTATCCATTACAGATACAGCTGCAATTGCTGCACTTGCGCTAGGATTAACCTTGACTCAGCAATGGGATGCTCGCTTACCAGAGGGATTGCTTGATGACACATGGGCATCCAAGAGCATTACTATCGTCGATAGCAAAACAGCTTCCGCTGAGGAGTCCCACAATGGCTAAGTCGCTGCGGTTTCGAGAAGATGGGAGCTTCAAAATTGTGCAGTTCACAGATCCCGAATTTTCTTCATACGAAGCGGAAGAACAAAGGATGGAAGCTATGATGCTAGATATCCTGAAAGACGAGCAGCCTGATCTGGTCGTCTACACAGGAGATATCATCGCTTCAGCTGGTCACCCTAACCCGGTAGTCGCATTTCGACGCGCTTGCTCAGTGCCTGAGAGCTTGAATATCCCTTGGGCTGCTGTGTTCGGCAACCACGATACGGAAGGAACCGTCACGCGTGAGCAGCTTCATGCGCTGCAGCTGACCTATCCGCATAATTATGCTAAGCCTGACCCACCTGGCATTCATGGCTCCGGTAATTATGTCCTTACCGTAGAAGGTAAAGAGCGCGAAACGGCCGCAGCCCTTTTTTTTCTGGATTCAGGCAGCTACTCTCCGCTGGAATATAGCAGAATGGGCTATTATGATTGGATTCGCCGTGATCAGATTGATTGGTACACACGTGAGTCCTATCGACTTACCGGAAGCAATGGCGGAACGCCGCTGCCCTCCCTCGCCTTTTTTCACATACCGCTTCCTGAATATAACGATGTATGGGACTTCGGTGTCTGCTACGGAGAGCGTAATGCTCCTTTCTGCTGCGCACCTTGGGTGAATTCCGGTTTCTTCGCAGCTATGATCGAGATGGGCGATGTCATGGGCACCTTCGCTGGCCATGACCACGGTCACGATTTCTGGGGCGATTGGCATGGCATCCGTCTTTGCTATGGCCGCACGACCCGAAACGCATACCTGGATCGGCCCTTTTTAACAGGAGCGAGGGTCATTTCCTTGAAAGAAGGAGAACGAAGCTTCGATACTTGGCTGCACTTAGAGGATGGAACGGTCCTGTCAGAGCAGCCTAAGCATGAACCTGAGGGACGTACACCGGAGAATGTTGCTATTTACTTAACATAAGCAGCACCGATTCGATAAGAATCTATATTATGGATTCGCTCAATCGCAGGCCGCTGACGCCAAGCGTTTTCCGCCATGGCCAGAAAAAGATCTCAGCTGGTTCATTGAGGAATACTCCCCTACTCTGGAGGATTGGCAGCGCGACATTCTATCTATGCTTCGTGATGAGATGCTCTACTTCTGGCCGCAAATCATCGAAACAAAGATTATGAACGAAGGCTGGGCTTCCTATCGCCAAGGTGCTTAGATATCGGAGAACAAAAATAACCGGTCGAGAGTGTATCTCGCCGGCTGATTGTGTTTGTTATTATAGACTGAATAGCGTGTTCATAGGCACTTGTAAATCTTTAAAGACGATGGATTGGATCGTTTCCTGCTCCGTATATAAATGACGCACCTGGTAACTGCCATCCTGCAGCGCATATACATGAACCGTTCGATTTCCAGGATCGACAATCCAATATTCCTGTACCCCATGCTTTTGATATAAGTTGAACTTCTCATTAAAATCCTTCAATGCAGTCGAAGGCGACAGCACTTCAATGATTATTGTCGGCGCACCGTGACAGCCGTTCTTGGATATTTGGTCCTTAGAACAAACAACCGAGAGATCAGGTTGAGTGACTTGATCTGGTGATTGGTACTCTTCACTTTCACTGAAAAACACATCAAATGGAGCCACAAACACATAGCAACTCCGATTCTGGAAGAACGTCCGTAGGGCGAAATGAAGCTCTCCTACAATAAATTGATGCAATGAGGTCGGAGCTGGAGACATATTATAGGCTTTGCCGTTAATTAACTCCCACGTTCCGTCCCATGTCAGCCAATCTTGATAGGTATGAATTTTCTTCTCATCTGGATTTGACACAATGTTCGACCTCCTTCTGATTTTGCGTGTGAACTTTTGCTTTACTAATTGTACCATGACCAAATGGATCGTTGCTAATTTTTACACGTTCATTATCAATAGTATTACCCGATTATTAGCAGTGTTTCACCTATCTCACAAATTCTGATAGGGGGTCCAACAATGACAATCTTGGATATGAGGGCATTGGAATATGCTATTGATGAAATTACGGAGATTGCTACTGGATTTGGTCTTGATTTCTACTCTATGCGGTACGAAATTTGTCCATCCGACATCATTTACACATTCGGTGCTTATGGCATGCCTACCCGCTTCAGTCATTGGAGCTTCGGGAAGACATTTAACAAAATGAAAATGCAATATGATTTCGGGCTAAGTAAAATTTATGAGCTCGTCATCAACTCTGATCCTTGCTATGCCTTCCTACTAGATAGTAACTCCCTCGTTCAAAACAAGCTGATCGTCGCTCACGTTCTCGCCCATTGCGACTTCTTCAAAAACAACGCCCGTTTCTCCAAGACAAATCGGAATATGGTCGAGAGTATGACATCAACAGCAGAACGGATTCGTGAATATGAAATGGTTCATGGATCCTTAGCTGTGGAACAGTTCATTGATGCTGTCCTTGCGATTCAAGAGCATGTAGATCCTTCGATTGTGAAGCCTTACCAAATGCCTAAAGAAGCTTATGTGTCTTCCTTGAAGAAGCAAAAACCCTCCACATCAACAACGATACAAACGCCCTATGATGATATTTGGTCGCTGGAAATCTCAAATAATATGCCAGTTAATCAAGATCAACCTATACGCTTCCCTCCTCAACCGGAAAAAGATATTTTATGGTTCATTGAGGAGTATTCTTCTATACTAGTGCCGTGGCAGCGTGACATCTTAACGATGCTGCGAGATGAAATGCTCTATTTCTGGGCGCAGATGGAAACGAAGATTATGAATGAAGGCTGGGCAACTTTTTTCCATCAACGGATCATAAGAGAACTGGATCTAAGTGACGATGAAACGATAGAATACGCTAAGCTGAACTCCTCTGTGGTTCAGCCTTCGCGTCATACACTGAATCCGTACTACCTTGGATTGAAAATATTCGAGGATATCGAGAAGCGTTGGGATAACCCGACACCTGAGGAAAGAGAACGGTTCGATCGATTACCAGGACGCGGCAGAGAAAAGATGTTCGAGGTTCGGGAGCATGACCACGATATATCGTTCATCCGTAACTATTTAACCAAAGAATTGGTCAAGGAACTGGATTTATACGTCTTTGAGAAGAAAGGTCCGGAGTGGAAAATTACGGACAAATCATGGGAGAGCATACGTGATCAACTCGCTTATTCACGAGTGAATGGCGGCTTCCCATATCTGGTTGTGAAAGACGGGGATTATTTGAGTAATGGTGAGCTTTACTTGTTTCATCAGTTCGAAGGCGTGGAGTTAGATTTGAAGTATGTGGAGCGGACACTGCCTTATGTTTATCAGTTGTGGGGAAAGGCTGTTTATCTGGAGACGGTTGTGGAAGATAAAAGTTTATTGTTTACGTATGATGGGAAGAAAGTGAGTAGGAAGTTTATTTAGTTGGGCGATCCCTCATTGGTAAAAAAGGATTAGGATTACTAAATACAGTAATCCTAATCCCTTTTTTGTTAATATCAAATAAATTTCATAAATTCACTTAATGTCCTTAATACGCTTTCCTCTGATATGTTTGTTCCCATTTCTCCACTAAATGCTCTTGAAAGTATCGATTGCTGAAGATCAACCAAATACTTATCGACCATTCCTAATCTCTTTGACGTTTCCATCTCTGACTCCATGTATTTTTCAAGATGGACCATGATCTCATGTTGTTCAAGAATTGGCGGTAATAATACAGTCATCTCTCTGAAAGTTTTTAAGCTAATCTTTTGTTGAGCAACACCTTTAGTCTGTAATTGAATTTGCTTTTGAACAAATGGTGATTTTATTGCGTACATAATAAATTTATTATCAGCAACTTTTTCGTTAACTCTGAGTTTTATACAATCTGCTGTTATTACAGCCCGTTTTACATATGCTGGACAAATATCAACATCTCCAGGTGGATCACCCATTTTAGTTATTAAAATGTCCCCACTTTCAACAATATGAGCTTTAAGCTCATCAGACTTTTCATTAGAAACGTATTTACTATCCAATTGATAATCGGAGCTTCTTATATTTCGCACAAATATTAATTGGATTCCTTCACTTTGATAATCAGTTACTTTTAGATTGCTACCAAATGGACCAATAGCAAGAGCATATTTCTCATCTGCCGCAATGGAATCAAAACTTTTAAGGGTCCAACCTTCAGGAACGCCTTGAATATCTTCTTTTGTTGATAATTCGGTTTGATTCTCTTCACGCCATTCCCTCGTCAACTCGCCTCGAAAAGCCTTGTCCAAAATTGCCGCTCGACGAAGTTCAAAGGTTTCTTTGGCTTCTTCAATTAATTGTTTTGCTTGATTGATTTTGTCCAAGAGCCTTTCGACTTTATCAGCAATACGTTTTTGTTCGTTTAGAGGTGGGAGTGGAAATGGATAATTTTTAATTACTGTTTGAGATATATTCGGTTGAGCTCCGCCTTTTCCTAAATTAATAAATTGTTCTTTCTGAGCTTTGAAGAAATAATACATAAATAATGTTGTTGTAAGATCATTAGGAGTGCCAACAGCACAGGCTTGGTTCGTAGTAGCATCGATACCGAAAATACCCATTTTACCGATAGTTGCCCCATACATTGCGATTGCTACTGATCCTTTGGGGAATAACTTAGCACTAGAGTTTTTTACTGCATCTTCAGAAATATACTCCTCAGTTTCAAGTATAAGTTGATCTCTTAATTCACCTGTTTTTATCCATGGTATATTCCCTTGATAATATTCTAAGTTATTACGTGATGGAGTTCCGCCCGATCCCCATTTTGCAATAGCTTCACTCTTCACCCAAATCCAATTCTCTGGCACTTTATAAGGCTGCTCTTCTTCCGGCACCAAAACTTCTTTCAATAATTCTTCAACCGACTTGGCACTTTTCTTACTCATTGCCGTACACCCCTGATGCTTCTGCAACCTTTAACAAGTCTGACTCACTTACTATATAACTATCTCGTTTTGTCTCTACCGCCTTTAGTTCAGCAACGACTTCTCCGAGTAACGTTAACGCTTCTTCCAGCTTAGCCATCGCTTCTTCTGCCGAATCAATCGGGTCAGGGAGATTGTCGTAGGCAGACAACGATTCATCAGCGATCAAGCCAATATCTAAACTGTCATCTTTTTTCAAGATCTCCTCACGAGTAAACACGTTAAACCGTTCATCTTCCACTTTCGAGCGGTCCTCAGCCGTATAAGCCGTAACAAACGCCTCAAAGTGAGACTGAGTAAGCGGCGTACGCTTGCCGAAGCTAGGCATATTCGTCCGCAGATCATACACCCATACATCCTTGGTACTGTCCTTGTCTGTCTTCTCACGGGTAAAGAATAAGACGTTCGTTTTCACACCTTGCGCGTAGAAAATCCCTGTCGGTAACCGCAAAATCGTATGCAGATTGCACTTATCCATCAAGTCAGCTCGAATCTTCGCACCTACGCCGCTCTCAAATAACACGTTATCCGGCAGGACAACCGCCGCGCGAGCTATACCATTCGCCCGCAAGGCACGATAAATATGCTGAAGGAAATTCAGCTGTTTGTTCGTAGTCGTGAATGTTAAGTCATCACGCGTTGGACGTTCTCCGCCTTGCTTCGTACCGAACGGTGGATTCGTCATGATAACGTCGAAGTTTTTCAGGCTTTTCCCATCATCTGTGAGCGTATCCCCCAATATTATTTCACCGTGAATGTCGTGCAACATGGCGTTCATCATCGCCAGACGATGTGTATCCCTTACTAACTCAACACCTGTGAACGCTTGATTTTTCTGGAACTCAGCTTCTTTCTCTCCAAGGTCGAAATAATCATCAGTCTCGCTTCGCACATGGCGATCTGATGCGATCATGAAACCGAATGTCCCTGCAGCAGGGTCGTTACAACGCTCGCCTGGCTGCGGGTCTACAAGCTTTACAATGACATCAATCAATGGACGAGGGGTAAAATATTGCCCCGCTCCCGATTTCGTCTCACTAGCATTCTTCTCCAACAATCCCTCGTATAGGTCTCCGAGTCCTTCTTCCTTCGCACTGTACCAATCAAGCTGATCAATAGACGTAATGATTTTCTCTAGGTTCTTCGGTTCGTTAATGTTCGAGGATGCATTCAAGTAAATCTGCTTAATAATCTCGTTACCTTGTATGCCGAGGTCAAGGAGTAACTTACGGTAATGTTGCTGCAATACTGTTCCGTGCCGTGCAGTCAAGGAATCCCAACGATACTCCTCTGGCAGAATGGTTTCGTTGTCAGTTTCCTTCATCATTTTCAAAAATAGCAAATACGTTAGTTCCGTCACATATTGATGATACGTGATGCCATCATCACGCAGTACGTTACATAAATTCCAAAGCTTCTGTACAATATCCTGATTTCCCATTTATGCAAGATCCCTCTTTCGTGGTGTATATAGCGCTGTATTGATTGTCGTTACAATTTTCTCCATTTCTCCGTCGAAAATCTTGTTCAATTGCTTGTAGCCGCCCTTGCTCTTAAACGGCTCAACCTCGAATGCTTTCTCCGGGTTCGGACCCAGCACCGATTCCTGCAGTAACTGCTTCTCTATTCGCTTCAGCCAATCCTTCTGGACCTTCGACCAGACTTTCATATCATATATCTTTTTCATAGCATTGGATATACGCTCTTCATGGCTAATTAATGGATCGCCGAGCGCTTGCTGACGAATGAAGCTGATAATGTCCGCCGCGATATCTTCATTCTTCGCATCCCGCCATGCCGCTTGCAGCGTTTTCTCCGAGTAGCCTTGCTGATCAAGCGCTACGCGAAGCTTGCGCAGCTCATCGCGAGTCAGATCATTCGGACGCGTGCAAATAATCGTTAGGGCTGGAATTAGGTTTAAATTCTCTTTAATGAAGGAATGAAATCCTTCTAAATAATCCTCCGGTTTCTGGGCATTGCCATAACCTCGAGTGGTCGAGATCAGCTTATCCTCATGCTCAGAAATATATATTCTGTGGGACCTACCTCGATTCTCATCGATAAAACCGATGAGCGTTTTCTTTGCCTGTAAGTCAGCACCTGCTTGAAGGGCACTCATGTTCTTCAGATCAGTGATAAATTGCTCAATACTCATTCCGCTGGATAGCGCCTTAAAGTCCTCTTGATCCTTAGCCGTCCAAGTACGCTTCTTGCGTTGAATCTTGGCAATGATCTCGTCCTTGTGTTGCTTTCCCTGTTCTTCACTCTCGAGTTGAGCAAGCTCTTCTGTGAGTACATCCAGTGTTACTGTCGGTTTGGTCACGACTGGCTTCATATCCGTGTACGGCTTCAAGCTCTCGTAGATTCCCACCGCGTCGTAGATCATAAAATGATCTTTCTCAATCTCATCGCAACGTCTAGTTGCTCTTCCGAGCATCTGCTCGTACAAAATCCTTGAACGAACACGGCGCATAAAGACAAGATTCGTGATGCTCGGAATATCAATACCTGTGGTCAACAGATCAACTGTAACAACAATACTAGGCATCCGCTCATTTTTAAACAGCTTAATCGCGTGAAGCGGATCTTTGATCGAACCTGTGATTTTCAGAACTGCATTGTCGTCTACCGCGCCGTAGACCTTCTCAAGCTCCTCTTTAAAAATCCGAACAACCATATCCGCATGATCATCCGTTGCCGCGAAAATGAGTGTCTTCCCTTCCGATTCAGGATCGATATACTTTGTGAGTTCTTCAAGTATGACACGGTTAAAATTCTCCGTTATAACGGTTTTGTTGAATTGAGTGACTTCAAGGTTAATCTCGTCCTGTAGCATTTCCTTATCGATATTACCGGAAGAGACATCATACACCGCAATCTCTTCTCCTACCTGCCACTTAATCCCGTGTTTCTTCAACTGAGTTTCGAATTGCATCGGCGGTTCATGATCAATCAAATAACCATCGATAACCGCCTCTCGGTACGAATAGTTGTATACCGGGCGCCCGAATATCTCGACCGTATGTAAGGCTGGTGTAGCCGTCAATCCGATTCGTACCGCGTCGAAATAGTCCAGTACCTTGCGATACTTGCTTACATAATCCTCATGGTCACGAAACTCTAATTCAAGTTCGGACATTTCTTTATCAAGCGTATAGCCACGATGGGCTTCATCTACAATAATGCAGTCATATTGATCAACCGAAGGGATATCATTATCATCTGATTCGCTGTAAAATAACCGTTTGACCATTCCCTGTACGGTAGCGATCTGGACTTTGGTCTCTTGATTGGGCTTCTTGTCATCCAATGTGTGAAGCTCAAAAATCTCAGTAAATGAATGATAGCTCTCCAACTTGGAATCCTTGAAAGCCGCTTCAGCTTGACGACCAAGCGCTGAACGATCGACGAGGAAAAGTATACGCTTAAAGCGATTATGTTTAATTAGACGGTAAATAAGACCGATTGCCATTCTGGTTTTCCCAGTACCTGTAGCCATCGCGAGCAACATATTACGCTCTCCGGTTTCAATCGCATGTTCAACGGACAAGATGGCATCCTCTTGATACGGGCGCAACTTGAGATAATCCAATGTCTCATCCTTCAGGGCTTTGCTGGCTTCCTCCATATCCTGTTGCAACAAACTCTTCAGCCCCTGCGGCGAATACCAGGCTTGTAATGGACGCGGATGATTCGTTGACTTACGTGCGTCAAGGAACCATATACCTGACATATGCTTGAGCTGTTCCAGATATGGGCGTCCGTTCGTGGAAAACAAGAATGGAACCTGATAGTTGCCCCATGGACCATGAATGGTCTCTTCGCCGTGACGAATAACCTGCATGGCATATTTCTTGGCTTGTGCAATGTCCGCTTCCACGTTTTTACTGATCCGTTTGGCTTCAACGATTCCGACTAGCTCTAAGCCACAAAATAGCGCATAGTCCGCAAACCCGGTCTTGAGTGCCCATTCTGCTATCGCGAGATTACGCCCTTTCTCCGGACGAGCACCAAGACCAAAACGAAGAGTCTGTGAATCGGCTTCCCAGCCAGCTTGACGCAGTTTCTCGTCGATGATTAGTCTCGTCTCAGCTTCTGTTAGCGCAAAGGCGCTACCTGCCTGCTTGGATTTTGTATGACGTTTCTTCTTATCTTCATTCGTAACGTTTGTCTGCTGCTTGCGTAGCGTTGTAAGTTCCTGCTGCAGCTGCTCCATCTTCGCTTCATAGGACTGTGCAAGTTGATCCAATTGATCCTGATTGCTTGCATTATCCTGCTGAATAGGTTCTATGTAATCTGACGATATGAAGTCCCAATCGCCGTACACTTGCATAAACCACACGCTGAGACGGAACGCTAGCTGCGTCAGCGCCTGCGCTTCTCGTGTCGAACCATAACCGGCTTCATGATTTGCTTTATTTCCTATTTTACGAAGCGTATGAAGCATATCTGCAATCTCTTCGGTCAGTAGATCATCCCGCTTTAACTGAGACAGCCGTTCAACCTGCGTTAAGTCTTTCGTTTCATCCATTTCTTCCAATGCACATATATATTTAGTTAACGTTTCGCCGAACATACGGAGTTTAATCAATGATGTATTCGGATCAATAAAGAGATTACGTTCCGCCATCTCGCCAAGATCGGATAATATGTTCCAGCGGTTTTCCAGGAATGTAAAATTGCCATTCATCATATTCTGCACCTCAATATTCAATTGATAAAATGCATGTTAACATGTTCATTTGACATTTTCTTGTCACTGAACATCTAATTGATAGAAAATATTTGGACACTGAATACCACAACAATGGGATAGTTCTATAGTAGCAGGTTAACTCTTGTTATTCGACATTCAATTAATATAAACCTTCATATTTGGAAAATCTAAGCATGACCCATTGAGTCAATCCTTGAATAACCAGCATTAAAAAAAGCCAAGTAGCCAATAGGCAACCTAGCTTCAATATTGGATAACTAACTAAAGCTCTGATAGTGGAATCTACATTATCAAATCATATGTTTAGTTTTCTTAATGTTCCAATTCATATCTTATTACCTCTGGTATTGTTCGAGCATGATTATTCAAAAAATAACTTAACTTTTTTTTAGTAAATCGCCCAAATTCATTCCCCTGAAAATCAATATCATATACTAAAAAATACTCATTATCTTTTAATTTACAAAATCCAGAAAAATCTGAAATGATAAATGGATCATAATCAGAAGGGATAAATAACTCTGAATCTGCTGTTAAGATTATTTCATTCGATGACCAATAATCTGGGTATTGTCCTTTCACTAAATACCAAGATTCAGGTGTTAACTGAACAAGTGTCCTTTCATTTTGATTTATTAATCGCAATAAACCTAACTCGGATAAGTGGTCGATATCAACTGTTACAGATGGTAAGAAGTCAACATCTACCCATTCGTTAAATGATTGTTGCAAACTTCCAATCTTTTCAAGGTATCGAACATACCTTTCTTTAGAATAAAAGTTTTTTATTCTTAAATAGACATCCTCTTGTTCCAAGTTTTGAATTGCTGTTAAATTAACGAACAATTTATTTTTTTCACGAAATAAAAAATTCTGACCTATGAATCCCTTAATTAATTCCTCCACCCACTTCGATTGTGAGTTCGTCAGCATAAGTTCAGACGAAATTTGATTATTCTTTTTATGATATTTTTTTATTGGGTATGTATAAGATTGTTTCTCCTTAAAAAAACTCAGTAATAATAACGATACAGTCAGTTTACTGGCTTGTTTACGAATCGGAGGGTCTTTTATTTGATTAACAGCAAAAGAACGACCATAACATTCAATAATTTCTTTTACATCGTTGGGCATTGAACCGTTAATAAAAAAGCCTTTATCCGTCAACTTTTTAATATACTGTTTCCTAGTGATTTCTGACTTCAAGGCGAACTTAACTAGTGTATCCAACTCTTCTTTCTCCATCATTTTAAATACGCGACTTTTTAACCTTTCAATATCAGTTAACAAACCCGTAATAAGCGATATGTAATGTCCCTTTTTAAATCGCTCATGTTTATTACCCAATCCATGATAAAGTGCAATATTTCTAACTAATTCTTCATCTGCATATTGAAGCATATCGATAAGTTTCATCCTTACACTCCCCATTCAAATTGATCGGCATCTAAAATGGAGTAATGGTAGCCATACTGAATCATCTTTCTTCTCCTGCGGTTGTAATCTTTCTCTTCTATCGTGTTCGCACTAACAACAGAAATGAATACCCCTTCCTTCTTCAAACCATCTGAAGGCAACAGTTTTCCAATACGTAAATATTCCTCGCGTTCTGAACCTGCATCATAAGAAACATTAATAATAGTATCTACAGAATGAAGCCGTATCTTCTCAAGCGTTAACGATGCAGCAATAAATATCCTTGTCTGTCCATTATTGAAATGGTCGACAACTTCTCTCACCTTTTCTTTGTCAACGTCACTACTTATCACTTCTATGTTAAACATCCGTTTATAGCGTTCAGTTAGCTCTAAACGAAAAGATACAATGATAATCCTTTTTCCCTGATACTTTTTTAAAATACCTGTTAAAACTTTGTCCTTATATTGATTTAGTGCCGCAACTCTTCTTAAATGACTGTCTCTATTTAATTTTTTTGAATATTCAACATCATCAAATTCAGATAACGGTGTTCTCACTTCTATACACTGAACTGGGACATGAAATTCCTTCTTAATTAAAGTTCTAGGTAGAACCTCAAACCATTTAGGACCGACAAGCGATAACACCTCTCCACCGCGCTGATCTGAACGCGCTAGAGTTGAAGCTATTGCTAACTTAAATTGTGATGGGATATTTACTGTTACTTCATGTGTATCAGTTGGTAACTTATGCGCATCGTCAAAGATAATGATTCCAAATGAATAGTCAGAAAACTTATCCATATTGCTTGATATATAATCATAAGTTCCAATTGTTATAGATTTGATCTCTTCATTACTTTTATCGACAAGGGAAATGTTTGTTTTCGTAACGTCGGTTTTGTCAAGTATTTCATTAACCCAGCCTTCTAAGCTGGCATCATTTTCAACAATAATTAGCGTTGTTTTCATAAGCTTTTCCATGATACTGAGCGCAATTAATGTTTTTCCTGAATTAGGTGGTAATACAAGCGTTCCACCTCCACCCGTATGATGATTGTTTTTCATGAATGCTTCAACAGCCTCAATTTGAAAATCATATAGAGAAAATGGATTCCCATCGGCTGTTTTATGCATCAATCGCAGTGTAAAAGGTTTATCGACTTCATACGTTTCATCCTTCCAATAAATTTCATTTTGAAATAGCAATTTCTTAATTTCCAACTTATCCCGAAGTAAAAAGAGTAATTTACTGTTAGATGCTTCAACGATCTTTGTTTTCACAAAATCAATACCACATATTTTCGCAATCATATGATCAATCGAGTGAATACAAAAATGATATTCATCAAAGAATGAAAATCGAAGCATATCAAATTCATGAATCATATTACGTATATATTCTTTAAATCGTTCGGAGAGTGCATGGACTGCATTCCTCTCAAGAAACTCTATTATTTCGTCAGAGCGCATTCCTTTAGCAGCAGCTGTCCATAACGCATAAGGGGATAGATGAAAGGTTTGCACTTCTTCAGGTGCTTGTATTAGATCAGAAAACCCACTTAAATACTGACTAATTTCACCTGTTTGATCTAACCAATCGAAGAGATATATTTTCTTACTCTTTTCATGAATAGTTAAAGGCATATTAGGCATATTGCTTCCCCCTTTCATAATAAAATATATGACAGGCAGAGCAAGTCCAATGTCTATAATTTAATATCCTTTAGGTTTTCACCCAAGGACTTCAGTTTCTAATTCCATATATTCACCAATTAAGTCCATCAATTTTTCTCCATTTATCGTGTGTATGGGTTTGTCTTTGGCACATTCCCGAGCTTGTTTAGTAAATTCCCCTGTCGTTATAAAGAAACCCTCTTTTGCATTAGTTTCGATAATTGCGCTGTGAAACTTTTGGATATCGGGACGTCTCACCTTAGTAGTAGTGTATCTTTTACACTCAACGAGTCGTACCCCATCTTCAGCATGTAAAATAATATCTTTTCCCCCATCCCCAGTTTGCTTAGTAACTTCGCAACGAAAACCAGCATACTTAAATACGCGTGCAATATAGTGTTCGAATTCATATGGGTCCATCTGTTTTAAGATGTCTAAGCTTTTGCTTTGTAATAACTTCCTTTTCTCTTCGAGTTGTTGTTCTTCAAGGATTCGTCTTTTGTATTCCTGTTTCTTTTTTCTTTTGTAAGCTGAAATTTTAATAACTAAAAACCATATAACGATTATTACAAAAACAAGTAATATTTTATTGAGTAGGCTAAGACTTCTAACATACGAAATCGAATTATCGATTGCTTCTGCGATCATCATTAATATTGTATAAGCAATTACTAACGCAGTTACTAAAACCGCAAGAATGGTTACTCCACCTTTGGAACCAATTTTCCGCCGACGCCTTCGTCTAGCCATAATTAATCACCTCTAAGTGAGGTTTATTTTCCCACCTAGGACTAATTTAATGCACCATCATCAAAATATTTGTAATTAAATCACAATTGAAATTCAGCAATTTATAGTGCAGGCGAAGAAAACTTATACGTCATCATAAAATACTTCTTAACTGGAGAATTCAAACGTAAATATAAGACGAGGACCAATGACTGCCAAGTTAACTTCAACAACCGGTTAACCTCAATCAAATCAACGGTTACTCAGTTAACCATTCAAGGAGCTGTGCGATATCTATGGCGGATAAAACATTCGGAGTAAAGGTCGTTCCAGAACTGAAAGAAAAGATCGACCAACTATTCAAAGATTCGGACTTCATTACACAAAAAGAATGGTTTCAACATCTGCTCTCTATTTATGATTTACACCAACTGAAACATCAGGAGGGTACGAAACGATACGCCAGCGATTTGGACTATATCGGGCAGAACCTAACACGCGTCCAAGAAACCATCGTACAGATGATGAAGAAAGCAGCCGATGAAGCAGCACATCAAGAAGCCGAATCGATGAAAGCATCTGATGAGCTAAAGGAGCAACTTCAACAAAGCAATCAATTGCGTAAAAGTTTAGAATCCCAATTAATTGAAACAGAAGAGCTGGCAAATCAGCACAAGAACAATCTGACGGATCTACAGAAGCAAAGCGGTGTACTCGACGAGCTGTGTACAACATTAAAGAAATCCCTGCTTGATAGAGACGCTGAAATAGTAGCTATGAAAAATGAACGCACTCAGTGGGTGTCCTCGGATTATCCTGCTACAATCCAGAGCCTAACGACAGCTAATCAAGCCCTCAAGCAGCAATGCCAGATGCAGCAGCATCAGATCGATCTGCTGCGCATGGAATATGAGAAAAAGCTGGAAATGGAACAATTAAAATTGGAGTTTGCTAGGAAAGAAGCTGAGTTACTCCTATTGTCTCAGCGCAAACCTAACAAAGAAGATCCTAGTGCCCCACCCCGTAAAAGAGGACGTCCGAGAAACGAAGAAGCTGTACTCTCTATCAGTGGTCAGCAACAGTTATCTACTGATGATTTTGATGAAGCAGATATTGAGCTGGATCAAGAATACGATCTGCCTGAAGATGCCAAGGATTTATATGAATTGCTCGGTGATGAGCCTCCGATATCGCAAGAAGAATGAAAATAACCCCCGTCCGAATCCGGCGGGGGCATCTTAGTGATATTGTATGAATAAACGATCATGATACCAGTGCTTTTTCATCGTCTATAACGGCTGAAGCCGAATTTCAATATCTTCATCTCCATGAACGATCACATATTGTATCAACGTTTGAATCATTCCTTTCGCTTGCTCGACCGGCAGCAAATTCATTGCTTTAATGATATTGTTCACTTTATCGTTCAATTCTTTTTGTACCTGTGCCATATCCACCGCTTCAACTTCCCCATGTTCCATTTTCTCCAACCCGGATAAAATATGATCCAATCTTAACTTCTCCTCGTTTAAATCGTCTAACTCAATTAAACCAGAAGTATAAGCCTCTACTTTTCTCTTATAGCGTGCTTTCGCAGTGTTTCCCTTTTGCTCAAGTTGCTCCCTCTCTGACTTTACGACCGCTTCCTTCGCCATAATCAACAGGATACCGGAATTATCTTCAACGAGTTGCATTAAACCTTCTTTGAACCATTCCTCGACAGAATCGGCACGGTACTGCTTACTGGTACAAGTCCCTTTATTCTTATTCGCAGAACAACGATAGACGCGGTATCGTTTGTTAGGAGAACCTGAGAATCCGATGCTCATACCGGAACCGCAATTTCCGCACCTCAGCATGCCACCCAGAAGATGAGGGCTTGTCTGGGCTCTTGGAGCAACAGTTGCCTGTCCCATCCGCTTGTGTACACCATCCCATATTGGCTTCTCAATAATGATTGGGATACAATCTTCCACGTTTACCCATTCCGATTCATCTTTGTCCTTGCGCTTAGATTTGCTCGAATCTTTCCTATTCCAGACCAATGTGCCTTTATAAGCTGGATTCGATAACATCAGCTTAATTGCTCGAATTGACCACTCTTTCCGCTGTCTGGATGGAATGCCTTCTTCATTTAATCTCTTCGCAATGGAATAAAAACCGAGCCCCTCATTCAGGTACAAACCGTACACCCTCCTTACTATATCTGCTTCCTTTTCATTAATAACTAAGGACTTCTCCACCAGGTCATATCCATACGGACTTTGTGTTAACCATTTCCCGGTAGTCGCGGCGTGAAACATATTTTCAAAAACGCGTTCGCGAATACGCTCCCTCTCAAACTCAGCAACTGCTCCTAGAACCTGCAGCGTAAGACGACCTGATGGAGTGTTGGTATCAAATGATTCGCTAATGGATACAAAAGAAACCTCGAAATTTTGGAACATGTCGATTAGATTCAGTAAATCTAGCAATCGCCTACTCATCCGATCGAGCTTGGTGACCATGATACGAGATACGTTTCCGCTCTTTACCGCATACAGCAACCGCTTTAACTCCGGTCGATCTAAGTTTTTAGCTGAATAACCGTCATCGACGAAAAGCTGAACCTGATCCGTCCAGCCCATTGCCCGGCAATAAGCTTTTAACCGTTCCTGCTGTTCATCCAACGAGACGCCTTCTCTTGCTTGCTCATCGGTAGAAACCCGGCAGTATAAAGCCACAGAACGGATATTATATGCCTCATCTTCCCTTTGTTTTCCGCTCATGACTTCCCCCCCCTTGTCCATACCTATGCCTGTCCTCTTATTTATATGATAATTCATAGGGTTGTCCCTTCTATCTAGCCGCATAGATTAGATCGAGGTGATGTTATGGGACAACTCAAAGTCCGTTTTACTATTGAACATCATGACGAACAGAGTAGCTTTACATCATTGTCCGACTTGCAACGGCACTCATTCTCAGAACTTCTATTGAATCGCCTCAATGATTTTGAAGTTCGTCTGAAACGTACAGCTGCAGACATATGGCTACAGCAGAGGCTCGGTAGAGATAACCATTCAGGCTACCAAATAACGATGCTGCAGAATCATCTCACCTCAGAAAAAACGGACTAAACGCCAAAAGCCCAACTCCTTATACAGGGGTTAGGCTTTCCTTATCGTCTTCCGTTTATTCACCATAATAAACAGTTATTTACAATGATGAATACTTTTTCAATGTTATGGACAGCTTAATGGATGTCGGATGATTCAGCCGTGAACAGCTCCACTCCTTGCTCCACCATAGTCATCAAGTAATCAGCAGCAGTCGGATTGGTACGTTGCAAGTCCAACAACAATTCGCCTATTCGCTCAGCACGCCACACTGTATGATTGCTCTCATGAACATCCTCGTCAATGATCATATGTAGTTCTTGCTGCAGCTTGCTCAATATTTCCAGCTGGATGGTCTGTGTTTTTCCCGTTTCCAGATTGCTTAAGTACGCGGGTGACACCCCTATTTCTTTGGCAAACTCATTCAGTCCGAACCCTTTCTGCTGTCTAATCTGCCTTAGCTGTTGACCAAAATTGCTCATCTTCATCACCACCTTAGGAGGAATAACATCTTGAACCGCAAAAGAACACGTACCACTGAGTTGCAAATTTCATCCATTAGTCACATTCACGACCCACTTGCCGCACGCAAATGGATGGAACTATACGTCACTCTGCTGAAGAAGCAGCTTATCGCCAAACATGTTGAGCAAAGCCCTGGAGAGGAGTGAATAGCCAATGAAAACAGTATTGTATGCTCGATCTTCCATTAAAACGCAGGAGCATTCTATTGATATGCAAAAAGCTCTTGCTCTAGAGAAAGTCAAAGCGAAGGGCTTCTTATTCGATGATCTATATCTGGATGAAGCTGTATCGGCAAGAAAGACCGAAATTCACGAACGACCACATTTAAGTCGTTTAATTCACGACATAAAAAGTGGTCTAGTCTCAACAGTTTACGTTTATAAGCGTGATCGTTTAGCCAGAAATGTTGTACAGTCGATGGAGGTATTTGAACTGTTCCGTTCCAAGCAAATCACAGTTGTATTCACCGCCGATAATGAAATACCGATCCAATACTCTCCAGCCGGAGAATTCTTCGAGCTGATCATCGCAGGTTTCAATCAGCGTGAAGCCAATCAAATCGTCCAACGCATCAAAGAAACAAAATATACGATGACGAAACAAGGGAAACATGCACAAGGTCGGGTCGCCTATGGCTATGTAATCGATAAGGACAAGAATTACGATCAACATCCGGAGCAAGCCAAGACGATCTACAAACTGTATGATGCGATTATTAAGACCAAATGTGCTACGTTCTCAGATTTTATTCGAGATATACAGCGACATGATGGGTTTCCAGCCAAATGGGATTACAATCGAATCCAAAGTTTGATTGGAAACACCATTTATAAAGGCATTCGAAAAATCGAGGAATTTGGTGAGCATTTAGAGATTGAGAATGAAAGACTCCGTATCGTTGACGAAATAAGTTGGAGTAAGGCACAGGAACGGATGAAAAGTCTCATCCAATCTCGCTCTCGAAAAACTAGTAAAGTCCCTATGATTCTTGACGATCTGATATTTTGCGGCAAGTGCGACAATGCCATGTTTGGCAAAGAAAAAACGGATCTAAGCACAAGAAGATATTACACCTGTAAAAGCCATAGTTACATCCGTCTCGCTCCTGAGTTGCTGGAAAAAACGATTTTGGAGGAGTGTGCAAAATTCGTCACGGCGCAGTTTCAGACCTACTTTCCTGAACTGTACCAGCTGACACACGGGAACCTGATTCAGTTTTACCAAGACTCCATTACTGAAAGCAAAAAGGCGATTCAGTTATATAAACAGAATCTTTTTGAAGATACCGCATCATGGCTTCAATCCCCAACACCAGAATTACAGGATAAGCTATTCTACCTTCACAATTGCATTCGTCGTGAAGAGGAAATGCAACATTATTATCCCTTGGAGCTTGATCAATTGCAGAAACAGTTCCATCTAATAAAGGAGCTTCAACAATCAGATGATTTAATAACCGAGGTTCTCTCCTATAGCGACTGTGAAAGAGAAGAGTTCATTCGGGACATTGTCTATCGCATCGAGATTGACGCTCCCTCACTTTGTATTCAATTTCGAGATCCGTTTAAAGGAAAGGCTGTGATTCTACATGTTGGCGTTAGCTGATCTCATACAGCCTGGGATGAGGGGCGCTTTCTATGGGCGCCATTCTACGGATAAACAAACGATGGAAACCCAGCGGTCCATGGCTTATGAATTTGCAAAGAAATATGGATGCACCATTACACGTGAGTACGAAGATGCTGGCGTATCCGCTAGAAAAAAGAAGCTAGATGACCGGGAAGGAATCTCCCTTCTTCTTAAAGAAGCGATTGACGGTAAATTTGATTTCGTCTTAATTAATCATCATGACCGTATCGCACGAAACCCAATGGAACATCAGAAGATCCGAATGATTTTAGCCGGTTGCAATATTCCTGTTGTTATCAGCAGTTCCGAGAGCTTGTATGACTCTGGGGATTTTATTGTTGATCTTATCAAGGATGGAACTTCCAAAATGGAAGTCGATAATACTCGAATTCGTACCCGTGATACCGCCAAGAGTATTTTGATTAAAGGAAAATGGACTGGCGGTAAAGCCCCTTTTGGTTACCGCTATGACAAAGTAAACAAAACCTTTTCTCAATTCGGAGAAGAATTGACAATTGTAAAACGTGTGTATGAGTTATACCGCAATCGAGAAGGTTTCCAATCCATCGCACATTTAATCAGCCATGAATTCGGTAAATCCATTAGTAAAGCAACTGTACGATGGATTATAACGAACCCATTTTACGCTAGTTACATGTCTCACCATCGTAAATCCGAACGCTCAAGAAATTCAATTACTCCAATCGAAAACTGGATGATGATTAAAAGTGACTTAATCGAACCCATTATGAGCTTGGATGAATGGAAAGAAACCTGGGCGATCTTCGAGCAGAGAAAGACCGGAAATCTCAACCCAAAAATGTACAAAACGAGCTTCTTTCTAAGCAATCTGCTGAATTGTTCAGTCTGTAATAGTATTTTGATTGGTAAAGACCAAACCACATTTGATAAGAAACGAAACAAACATTACGGAGAAAAGTGGTATTGTTGCCCGACTTGCAAATATAAGATCGAGTCATATCGGATGCATGCCGTCATTGATGCTGTTCTGAATGACTTGAAGTCTCAAAATCTAGAAACCGTTAGTTTGGATCTATATAACGAGTTATTGAAGGAGCGTCAACTCGTTAATGATCGATTGAGTAGGACCAAGGTCGAGTTAAATGGAGCAGAACATCTACTACAAATGGCAGAAGATCAATCCAAACGCCTCGCGTCAATAGTGAAAGATCTTGAAACCATCGACGATAACACCAAGATGGTTCAAATCCTTACTTTGCAGAAACAACACCTCTCCATCCAGATCAAAGAACTGAAAACAGAAATTAATCAGTTAGACAAGAGCACTCACTACCTCGAACTGATTGAGGGAAATGAAGATGAAATCACGCGCAATATTAAATCAATGAGTATCATGACAAGTGAAGATAATAAAAACGATATCCGAAAAATGATTACCTATCTAGTTGTGCAAGCTACATTTACTCCAAAAACCATTGATAGCAAGAAAGTAGTGACTCTTGGAGATATAGCCATCCAAACCAGAAGTAGCCTTGTAAGAACAACTATCAGTTAACCGACTGTCTTAACTAAGACGGTCGGTTTTTTAGTTGTCACGGTTAACATTTCCGGTAGTGGACAAGTTCTCGGTTATTGGGTTAGCTCGTCCTTCGCGGGTGCCAAAATCTCGGTAAGAGATTAGGCACCCGATCGGTAGCCTAACCGGCTACCGAGACAAAGCGCCCAGAAAGTGCTTGTACACTGGGGTTTGTCCACTTTCTACATTCACCATTATGGACAGGTTTTTAGGATGGTAAACGTTTCTCGGTAATTTGGGTAAGAATATACTACGCGGATCATGAATATCGGAATTTAGGGAGCATATTCAGGGGAATAACTTCATAATCTTGTACAAATTACATAAAGGAGGTTAATAATTATGGCTTATTGCGATTATTGTCATGAAGGGATCGGTCCAAAAAATACCTACGAGTTTATATTTCACAAAAGAGGTGTATTTGGAACTCATGAAAGCTGCAAAGAAAAAATGTTAAAACGATTAGATAGAATTGAAAAAGAAAATCCCCCTGATGATCATCACCAAGGGAATTAATATAATTAAAATCCATATTTTCTTTCACGTTTTTCAAAAGCTTCTTGTCCACCTTCAAGAATTTCGCAGACATGTTCCTTAATTCCTTTTTTCAACAATACACCAGTAGCATCTTCATTATTAAAAGAACATTCTAAAGCACCTGAAACATACTCAAACCTATACTTCTCGTTTTCTCTCTCAACATGCTGACCCGATTGATTTGCTACTATAACTTGTTCCGCGTCAGTCAGAACAACTAAATTAGCATTGTGAGTTACTAATATTATCTGGCGCACTACTTTTTTACTTTTAATAAACTCATTTAGTTCTGTGTATATTGTTCGATTATCAAGATTATCTTCCGGTTGGTCAATTAATATAGGATGCGTAGAGTTACTTAAGTGTAAAAATAACTGTAATAAAACTAGCCCTCTTTTACCTGGTGACATATGCATTAGAGAATCATTTTTTTGAATGAGATTAAAGTCAATATAACAATAATCCGCCAATAAGGCTAAAATGACTGTTTTAAGCTCATATGCACTTTTTAATTTAAAATCCTTATTTTCGAGAACACTTGAAAATATATTCTTGACTTTTAAAATATGGTCATCTAATGAATTGAAAATGAACTCATCATTTTCATCAAAACATTTCGGTAATATTTTGCACATCTTCTTTTGCCTATTGAAGAGATCTGTAAATTGTTTAAAGAATCTGTCCTTATCAAAAAGTATCTTGGTATTTAATTTCATATCTTCTGAGATAGTATTATATTCTTGCTTATTTAATTCTAAGTTAATAAAATTGTATTCATTCATCATTGAAGCATAATTAGTAATTATATTATCTTTTTGCTTGTTATATTTTTCCTTCTCTAATTTCAACATTTTATCTAGTTCATTGATATCGTTCAGTAATTTTTTTTGCGTATCCAGACTTCTTTGTAACTCATCTAGTCTGTTTCTATTTTCAAACTTCTCGTTAAATGGTATCAATTCATGCATTATTGTTACATTTGTTTCATTAAGTGATTCTATTATTGAGTTTATTGCATCATATTTCACATAATCAATTGTTTCTTGTAATACCGGAATTAATATTTTTTCTAATCCTCTAGTAATTTCATTAACATAGAAACTGCTTTTTTCATCAGTTTCAAATTGCTTCTTGATATTATTAAAAGAATTATTAATACTAGTCGCAAAGGACTTTACTGAATTCTTTGTCTCTTTTTCAAATTCCTCTAATGCTTTTTTTACAATTCCCATTCTATTCAGTTCATTTTCATTTTCATCTTTCTTTGATCTTAACTGAGTAAATTTTAGTGCCTCATCATTAGAAAATCCAGAGCTAGCACGTAATTCATTTATTTCACTTTCGATTTTCAGAATTTCTGCAACAACTGAATTTTTATCACCATGTTTGTCTAATTGTTCAGAATAACTTTGAATTTCAGTTATTGTATTAAATAAGGTTATAATCTCTTTATCAATCTCTGTCGAATAACTTGCTACTTCATTCATGTGTTCTTGATAATACTTATTAAACTCAGTATTCTGAAGTAAAATAGTTAAAATAATCTGTCTCAAATTTTCCTGACCTTTATCATCAGCCAAATGATGAATATACAATTGAGGAATATAGGTTATTTGATGTTTTGATTTTTTTTCCATCTCCTCTTCCAGATAGTTAGTAGCTCCATCAAGCCAGCGTACCTCAAAATTAAAATCTGCATTATTTTCAAAATCATAAATTTTATTAGGTGTTTTTTCTTTAACTTGCTTTGGATCAATTGTCATTGCTATGCAATGAAGAAGTAATGATTTTCCAGATGATTTGCCGCCAATAATGACATTTAATCCATCGTTCAATTCAATCCATTTATTCCCAAATTCATTTTTTTCTCGCTTATCTACAAATCTTATTTTCTCTATGACCAAATATGATGTCTTTGGGTTAGGCTTATTCTGTGAAATACTTACTCGTGATTCTGGCTCATGGATGATTTGATTTAAACCGTAAAAATTTGGATCTGCCTTAATCCAAGTTACTTTGTTGCTTGGATATACTCCATAATCAGCATATGCATGAGCATCACTTCCCGCAATCGCAGGTTTATGTACTCCACCTATAGCAGAACAAAATTCATCAATAAAGCTTTCATTCTTTTCTGTTCTCTTTCCAATAAACAAATCAATGGTGTCTTGTTTTCTAGATTCAAAAATATCTGCAAGTCTTAAGTAGAAAGTATCAGTTATAGGGAAACTTCTCCAGTCAAGCTTACTTAATCCATCACTAGTATCATAAGGGAGTAGCACGAAACCTTTATTACTTGGTATGCCCTTTATTGCATTTACAAAAGAATCTTTTGTGACTTCTGCAACCATCGAACCAAATTTTAAACGTGCATGTGAATCCATATTATCTGGATCAAATCCCAATTCGCGCTTCTTATCATTTCCTAAAATATCTGCTTGAGAAGCAATTGCTTCGTCCGAGAGTATTCTATCAACTAATCTTAGTTTTAAATTTGATTTAAAATCAATCAGTTGTTGTTCCGTTAGTTCATTGGACAGTATAACATGAATATTTAACCTATAATTAGTTGGTGATTCAATCCTTAACTCCATCCCTGGTAGGACCGTTTTATTTAGAAACCATCCTTGAGATTGGACTGTTCTCATAAATTCCAAATAACCATCAAATGTCCAATAATCCATTATTCCAAACACCGAAACATCAGAATTATTAATTGTATCTAACATCACTTTGAATGATTCAACTTTTTCCTCTTGCGTCATTAATGCAAGTCTTTGACCTCTCCAATGAAAAGAAGCAGGAGTGTGTACATGTAAATCCCATTTTCTCCACTCTGATCCTTTAGGGTACATAAATCCTGTCATTTTATCCCTACTATCTTCCAAATATTTTTAATTTAAAATTCGACCTTTGGAGTCAAATTCCTTCTTTTCTCTACATATATTCACACTCTTTATACGTATCTAAAGAAAAGCATCTTTGCGATACGAAGGCTTGTCTTCGATTTGCTCAGGTGCTTACAACAAATGATTCATGACTACTAATCACAGTATTCATTCAAGCGAATGAACTAAGATACTTACAGAGGATAAAAGCTCTCATTGAAATCGAACTTAGTGGGATCAACTCATTAAACAATTAATTATCTTTTTCATGGAAAAGCGAAGATGCTTGAGCGCTATTAAAACATATACCTCTAATCCCCAGCCATCCACAAATTCTACAACCAGTTCTACATTTGTTGTACCTTATTTATGACCTTGTTAATGTGATGTTAAATTGATACCATTCAGAACAAACTCGTCAACTCTGACTTCAATCGAGATTTCTCTACCCAGGACGTACATAAACTTATGTCTATAGGAGTTCGTCCAATTTTAAAGCTGAAAACAAAAAACACCTCTCAGCGAATCTTCCGCGTAACTGCTGTTATCTCATTAATTAATTGATTATGAGAAACATTGGAATCAAATGACTAAATTTAGGTTATTTAAAATAGCCTTAATTAATCCTTTATTTCTCTTCAACAGTTCTTTTGTAAAAGTCGACTTCACGCTCTGAAATATCATCACTCATTCCTATGTATCTTGCGACAGATAAGATAATAAGTACGATACTTAAGTAAACCTGAATAAAATGAAGACCTTCCCAAAATGCAGAAGGGAAATCTGCAGTGTATGACTCGTTGAATACTGATACAAGCCCACTGTATACGAATAGCTGATAAAAATTGATATCACCAATATAGTTTAGAATTTCTTCTTGAGTACCAGGGGATGAAACAAAATAATAAAGGTAATATAATGAAGAAAACGTAACAATGATTTCAATTAATGAATGTACAGCAAGTGAAATTCTAGAAGACTTTAATAAAAAAGATCCTTTCCAGTTGTTCACATAAACTGTAGTGTTACCATAAGAAAAAGTTTTTGATTTCACTCTAACTACATCAGTATAAAAAGCATAACTTATTTCTATTCCTCTGGAGCCTACCCTTGCTACAAATACATAAAACATTATTAACAATACGTCGTATGCCCATGAATTTGAGTATACAAAAAGAACTAAGACTAATGAGAATATCAAGTTCAACCAGTTAGAATTTTGGATAAAATACTTATTATATATCTTAATTTCATCCCATTTACACAATGGAATGTCCTGCTTAATGCTTCTTGGGCAGTAGCAGGTGCAATTTTCATTACCTATTTGTCCAACAATAATTTCCTTAAAACGTTTTGCAAAAAAATAATCTGGAGAGATAACAAACCAAAAAAATTCTTTTAGTGAACTAATTTTTAATTTATACAATTGACTGAGCTTTTGAATTATTAATTTCTTATTTGAAATCGATATGTAAGCCAATAAATGTATTAAGAAAGCAAAAAATATATTTATGACTGCAGAAATACCGCACAATAATAAATAATATTTTTCAAAAACAATTTTATTGTCCATAGCTGAATATAACAATGTGCCAATTAATATTATGAAAAAGAAGAATTTGATTCCTTCCACTTTACCAGACCTTTTCTCCATCTGATTATACAAATCTACATTTTCATCTAAAATTCGCTTATTCATGAAGTCTTTCATCTAAATTCCTTCTTTCCCCTTTCGTCATTATAAAATTTGAAAACAAAATATTACCTTGCAAATGTCTCCTTGTCTCCAATAAAAAGTGCCTGAATTAGCGGAGAAGAAAGCTTCTTCAGAAAAATTCAAAACCATCCTACTAGGTTCTTTTCAAATCGTGATCTTCATACTTGATGTCGGATTATTGCACGTAAAGCTTAAAATTATTTGTATGAAGGGTTAGATTTCCTGAAGATGTTATTATTAAGTTTTTTAATTGGTTTATCCCATTATTCTGACGCTAAAAAAGTGGCATTGGTTAAAACCAATCCCACACTTAAGAATTATCACATTACCCTACCGAATACCCCTTCATTTTACAATAAAACTTAAGGTTCATTATTTAAAATAAAGTCTCTTTGCTTTTGCGTAATTTTTATTCATTAAATTCCTCGTTTAATACAACTTACTACAAGTTGCTTTAAGTTTCTCTGGATTTATACTATTAATAATTATATCAATAGTCTTTTGCGAATAGATATTGATACCCCTTGGAATTTCACCGCCACTTACGAGCTCAAGTAACATAATTTCTGAAGTAATAGATGTGGTTTGATTATTAATCATTCTTCTAATATACAAATGCACCTGTCCATTATGATTTCCATGAAGCACTTTTTCCACTAGTAAAGTTGAATCGCCCGTTAAATCCTGAATATATTTACTTAACTGCTCTCTTTCGCGGTTGTATTCATTTAATTTCATTTCCTTTCCTCTCCTCCTTATGATTACAAACAAAGTTTTCTCATTTGTAATTTCCCATAATTAGTGGAAAATTGCAACAGTAATTAAGCACCTTAGAATAACGAAGGCTGGGCATCCTACTGGCATCAGCGAATTATTCGCGAGCTTGATCTAACGAGCGATGAAACGATTACGTTCGCTAAGCTAAACTCCTCTGTCGTGCAGCCATCCCGGCACACCTTGAATCCCTATTATTTGGGCTTGAAAATATTCGAGGATATCGAGCGCCGATTCGATAATCCAACGAAGGAAGAACAAGCACGCTTCGGACGCGTCCCTGGCAAGGGCAGGGACAAAATGTTCGAGGTACGCGAGCTCGATTCAGATATAGATTGTGTTCATCTGTGATGGGAAGAAGACGAGTCGGAAGTTTGTTTGAGTTAATAGAATAGTGCTTCTTAATTCTGCATTGAAAGTATAATACTGAGACAAAAAACCCGATCTATTTTGATCGGGTTTTCTATTTTTCGGACAGAGGAGGTGAAGTGGGTCGATAACTCTTATATACAGAATATTTCCTCCATCATTTTCAAGCACAAATAAGAGTTATTGATTAGTGCATCATACGTCGCAGGTTTCCACTTTGCCGCCCGTAATGAGTTCGCGGTGCTCCGACACGTAGATGTTAATGCCCTTTGTCGATATTCAATTTGTAAAGTGAAGCAGGCTGTCTTCAGGGAGAGATCAAAGTCCAGCTAATTGTATAAATGGGGCTTCACTGCTTAATAATACCCGGATTCGAATAAATTTTTTGAAAATGTCCGAGACATCTCAAAAAACAAAAAGCTTCGGCACAAGCCGAAGCCTTCTGACGGTGACTCTCTGTTCCTGTGGCAAATACGTTCCTCCGAGCGTCAACGTAGATTCTTTGCCCATACGGAGAGTATCGGCTAAGGGTAAACATCATCGCAGCGTCTTCTCGACATCGATAGACGATCATACCTCGACATTAGTAAGCCTGACTCCACATGTATCCGAAAAAGAAGGAGACTCTCTACCAAGCCTATCTGCGCCAAGACCATTTTATTGTTGGTCCGGTAGACGTAATGCGTTTTCTGAGGTTTGTGCTTGATCTAAAAATTCCTCTGCTTGGGTCAATTGCTGCCGGGCCGTCTCCAAAGCTTGTGAATTTGTTGCCGCATTAGGTTCACTTATCGAGTTTATCGCCTGATTTAAAGCCGATTGCGCCTCAGAAACTGCGTTAAATGCATGCTGCTCCAGCGTATTGCCGCTCGAGTTAAGTGTACCTTCTGCCGGTTTTCTTGCATTTTCGGTGGCTAGATCAATTTTGTTTTCATTGGGCAAAGCGAGTCATCCTCCCTTGAGCAAAGATCATTAATTTAAACAGAAATAAGTATGCGGATGAGATTTTGTTTATATTCCTGCGACTGCATGGGAATATCCGGATCTCACTTTTCCGGCAAACAATTTTAGTATAAGATCCGGTGCCTCGGAAAATCTAACGTTGATGAAAAAACAGGAGGTGATAATTACTCAATGAATACGCCAACGCTAGCGCCGCACGAATCGATGGAACTACATGAAGCGTTAAACTTTAAAACGCTCTGCATCGCTAAGTCAAAACTTATGCAAGGCTTGGTCTTTGACCAAGAACTAAAAGCGTTAATGCAGAAAGACGTCATTCAATCCACACAACAAATCACCGAGCTGCAAGCAATCTACGCAAGAGTTCCTTTCCAAGCGCCTGTTCCGAATAGCCCGACACCTATAACACATTAAAGGGGAACGCAAATGAATACCGATTATTTAGACCCGATTAATTCATTAAATATGCCAGAAATGGCAGATATGACTTTTGCAATGGACTTCCTTCTTCGTGCCAAGGAGGGTGTACGAAATTTATCCATCGCCCTGACGGAAACGGCTTCTCCGGATGTAAGAGCGCTGCTGCGCAATCATCTTAAGCAGGGGATTGCAATGCACCAAGAAATCACGGAGCTCATGATTCGTAAAAAATGGTTCCATCCTTACGAGCTGAACGAACAGTACCAACTCGACCAGCTTTCGGCGAAAAATACGGTGATGATCGGGCAGATGAATTTGTTCCCGGGTGATACGTCGCGTAAAGGGATGTTTGATCGGACCCCAGATGAACATATTGGAGGACATAAAGCATGAAGGCGGTAACGTATCAAGGGATTAAAAATGTCGTAGTCAAAGAGGTGCCGGATCCGAAGATTGAGAAACCGGACGATATGATCGTAAAGATCACCAGTACCGCCATATGCGGTTCCGACCTTCACCTTATTCACGGGATGATCCCTAACCTTCAGGAGAACTATGTCATCGGGCATGAACCGATGGGGATCGTAGAAGAGGTAGGCCCAGGCGTGACAAAGGTAAAGAAAGGCGACCGTGTAATCATCCCATTCAACATCGCATGCGGAGAATGCTTTTTTTGCAAAAATCAGCTGGAAAGCCAATGTGACAATTCAAACGAACACGGGGACATGGGCGCATATTTCGGCTACTCCGGAACGACCGGCGGATACCCTGGCGGGCAAGCCGAGTATTTACGAGTCCCGTTCGCAAATTTTACCCACTTCAAGATTCCCGAAAACTGCGAACAACCGGACGAAAAGCTAAGCTTGATCGCCGATGCCATGACGACGGCATTCTGGAGCGTAGATAACGCCGGCGTAAAGAATGGTGATACGGTCATCGTGCTCGGCTGCGGTCCAGTCGGACTACTGGCCCAGAAATTCTGCTGGCTAAAAGGAGCAAAGCGGGTCATAGCCGTCGACTATGTCGATTACCGCTTACAGCATGCGAAGCGAACGAACAATGTGGAAATCGTAAACTTCGAACAGGATAAGAATATCGGTAACAATCTCAAGGAAATGACCAAAGGCGGCGCCGATGTCGTGATTGATGCGGTAGGAATGGACGGCAAGATGAGCGATCTCGAATTTCTAGCAAGCGGTTTGAAACTGCAAGGCGGCACGATGAGCGCATTTATCATTGCGTCTCAGGCTGTCCGCAAAGGCGGGACTATCCAAGTCACTGGGGTATACGGCGGACGCTATAACGGATTCCCGCTCGGCGACATCATGCAGCGCAACGTGAATATCCGTTCCGGACAAGCTCCGGTCGTTCACTACATGCCGTATATGTACGAGTTGGTTACGTCGGGCAAAGTGGACCCTGGAGATATTGTTACGCACGTCATTCCGCTCAGCGAGGCCAAGCGCGGTTATGAAGTGTTCGATACGAAAACGGACGATTGCATCAAAGTCATCTTAAAGCCTTGAATATGGATAGATACATGGGAGGACAATCCGAATGAATTCCAATTACGCTTTGCATGAGATGCTGGAGGTTCATGAAATAGCTGCGTTCAAGACGGTTTGCATGACCAAATCCAAAACCATGCAAGCTCTGGTAACCGACCCGGAGCTCATGCAAATTTTGCAGCAAGATGTGCAATTATCACAGCAGCAGCTTCAGGAGCTCGGTGGAGTGCTGTCTAAAATGATCCTATAGGAGATAAAACATGAACACAATATTAGAACACATGGCAGGGCTTCATACGCTGACCGATGACGTGATCGCAATGGATTATTTGATGAACGCCAAGAGCGGAGTCAGAAACTACGCCATGGCCGTGACCGAATGTGCCACCCCTGAAATCAAGCAAATTTTGATGAAACAGCTCGACGAAGCCATAGACACCCATGAAAAGATAACAATCTACATGATGCAGCGGGGCCTATATCATCCCTACCATATTCCAGAGCAAATTCAGCTCGATCTGAAAAACATTCAGACCGCTATGAACATTCCGTCCTGACACCGAATTTCGTCCCAGCAAAATGTGCAAAACCACAATGGTTCAAGCGCGTTTTTGATTTTAACCGGAGACTTCAGAGAATAAAATGTTCTCCGTGTCAAAAATCCAACAATACAATAAGGGCGGATACTGTCTAGGCAGATCACAAAGAAGTGCTCCCGATCGTCATCCTCAAGAATGTGCCGTAGGATTTGGCTACATATACTGAGGTAAAGAGGATGGATGAGGATGGATCTGTCGGGGTACAGGATGGTGGACTCGCGGACCAACTTGAGGCTGATAATACTAACACGCTTCGCGGGAACTTACTTTTCGTAGTGGTTTGCCGAGAAGAACTCAAGTTGTTGATTAGCTTGTGTCATACGTTGTTCGCTCCTGGTTAGAATTGAAGATCCCCTACTCCGTAAGCGGAATAGGGGATTTAGTTTGGGATCAGGGATAGCTACATTCGTTTAAAATTATTATGAAAAGGTAGGAGCAGGGAATTCATCAATTCTCATACGAAGTAAACTATATGGTTTTTCCCGCAGGTCTCTTCCATAATGAAATCTCGCCTGCCGATGTAATTGATTCACAATGACATATAAGTATTGATCGGGGCCAATCGAAAAAGTATCCGGCCATAAAATTCTCGGGTCATGTGCGATGGTTTCCATTGCACCATTCGGCAATATCTTCCGGATACTGTTGTTTTCATAGTCTCCCGCATAAACGGTGCCGTTTGCGCCGGTGATCATTCCATCAGACGCACCTTTTTCCCCCCAATAGTGCACATATTGGGATAAATTCATGTCCTGTATCCTTCTATCTCTTAGGGCTTCTGTTGAGATTGAGAACAGTTGACGGCTGGTTAGCGGAGCATAAAATAAAACCTTTCCATCAGGAGAAATCGCTAAACTATCGGAAGCCAATCTAAATGGGGAAGTCGAGCCGTCCGGGTTTCGATTCATCAAAATTTTACCTTCTACTTTCGGTAAAAAATAGGGATCAGGTGAAGTTGATATTGCCCCATTTAACCGTCTAAACGCGTTCCCATTTTCTAAATCTACGACGATAATAGCTCCTGGCCCTCTGGAAGAAGAATCCGTTATATATGCATAACCTGCTCTTCCAACACGAAAATCCAGACGGACATCATTCAGATAAGTTGTTGGCAAGACAACATCTTCTGTAAAGGTATATACTCTTCTTATTGTATTCGTGCTTAAATCAACAGCAACTAATTTTGCTCCCCCTTGAATAGGTTCAGAAAAATTTGGTGCCCCTGTATCTAGTACCCAAAGTATTCCTCTTCCATCAGCAACGATACTTTGGACACTGACGAAAGACATTACAATGTTGCTAGTATTAATCAAATTTATTTTTAAACTGGGATAAGGCTGCATTTCACCCTCAACAATTTCCGCCACAGTAAATTGAACGTCGTCTCCCCATTTCGGAAAGCAAACAAAAATACGGCCAGTTTCAGAAACGCTGACACCTGTAGGCATAGCCCCATAAAAAGCATGCACCAGTTCAAACTGCCCAAAATATTTTTCCATAGGTAACATAGGTTGCATGATATCCTCCTCATCAAATCCGAACGGATATCAACTATATATGATGAATTTTTTTTGTAGTGCCTGGTTCTTGATAAATTTTTCTATCGTGATGAATGCTACCGCTACTTCGACCGTACTAATGCCGGTATCGGTTGTTCTCTCGTTAATAACAAAACGTTAATACGCCTAAAAGGGCTGAACGACCTCGTACGTCCTTCGTTCATTTCGCCAATTTCGGTATTAATGCCTTTTGACTATGAATCGGCAGCTCATGGATATGAAAATTAAATTTAGAGGAAATTGAATATTCCATCTTAGTTTGAGTCATTCTAATCAGGTCAGAAAATCCAAAATATCCAACAGGAGGAATTCATTTGTACCAGTTTCAGTCCAACAATCAGATTTCGCAACAACTAGCTCATGCCGAACAACTTATCCAACAATTGGTGAACCAAACTCAGCAAGCATCAGGGCAATATCAACAATTGTTAAACCAAGAACTCAATAATGCAAAAGCACTGGAACAAATAGCACAACGTGAACAGCAAGCCGCTCAAATTATACAAACCGCTCTGCAAGGCCATCAAACAGCACTTCAGCAATTGCAACAAATCTCAACCATCTGCAACCAAGTGGCTCAGTCATCACAAACACAAATGACTGCATATTCAACTATGAACAACCATCAACAACCACAAGGCTTTAACAACTATTCTCATTAATGAATTAGGAATAAGGGATAAATTTTATTTCTAAAAGAGAATTTACGCTGTAGTTAGACCATATCCAGCCGTTGCTAAAGTTCTTCAGAATACGCTCGGCGGTCTGTTTGGTGAAATGCGCAGCATGATGCGATATTTTCTTCCAAAGCAACAATACTCACGGAAAAACTATACTTCCGAGTGAACATAGTCTAGGTTTTACGATTTGAATGCTAGGATTTTAAAATATAAGCTGCTTCCTAATAGGAAAAACCCTGTTGAAAAGCAGGGTTTTTTCCTGTTTTCGTTTAACCATTTACCAATGATGCGGAGGTTTGTTGGAGATGAATAATAAAGAGTTGAATAAACTATCTATTTTTGCCCTTGGCGGTGTTTTTGAAATTGGAAAGAATATGTATGTCATCCAATATGCTGACGACATCATTGTCATTGACTGTGGCTCTAAATTTCCGGACGAGAGTCTGCCCGGCATAGATCTAATCGTCCCTGACATTTCCTATTTGATTGAGAATCAAGAAAAAGTACGCGCATTAGTGATTACGCACGGACATGAAGATCATATCGGCGGAATTCCTTATATATTAAAACAGCTGAATATTCCCTTATATGGAACTCGTCTTACACTTGGTTTAATCAAGGGAAAGCTAAAAGAACATCGTCTCAAAGGAACCTTATTTCATGAAATTAAAACAGACTCATTTATTGAGCTAGGAAAAAGCTTTCAGCTTTCTTTTTTCCGTACAAACCATAGCATACCAGACTGTGTTGGCATCGTATTACAGACGCCAGAAGGTACGGTCGTTCATACGGGAGACTTCAAATTTGATCTATCCCCTTCCAATAAACAATTCCCAGACATTCATAGGATGGCGAAAATTGGTGAAGCAGGCGTGCTTGCTTTATTATCCGAGAGCACGAACGCTGAGCGACCAGGCTTCACTCCATCTGAACGATTGGTAGGCGAAAAAATTGCAGATGCTTTTCAGAAAGCAACAAATAAAATATTTCTGTCCACCTTTGCTTCCAACATTAATCGCTTGCAGCAAGTTGTGGATGCTTCTATTCTAACAAACCGCAAGCTCCTGCTGCTTGGTCGCAGCATGATCAACGTCGTAACGATTGCTCAGGAGCTCGGTTATATCCATATTCCCGAAGGTATGATCATTGAAGCAAAAGAGGCCAATCAGCTCCCGAGAGAAAAAGTCGCGGTATTGTGTACGGGAAGTCAGGGTGAACCGATGGCTGCACTCTCGCGTCTTGCTAGCTCCACCTATCCACATACAGAAATTTCTTCTGGTGATACCGTCATCCTCGCGTCATCACCCATTCCAGGGAATGAAAAGAACGTTGCAAGCATGTTAGATCATCTGTATATGCTTGGGGCTCATGTTATTCATGGATCAGGTGTTGCGACAGGTATGCATGTGTCAGGTCACGGCAGCCAAGAAGAGCTTAAACTTATGCTTACGCTAATGAAACCAACCTATTTCATCCCTATCCACGGAGAATATCGCATGTTATACCAGCATCGCTTACTTGCTGAGTCTGTTGGACTAGAGAAGGATAATATATATATAATGAATATCGGAGATGTTCTTGACCTATCTGGAAATCATGTACAACAAACACGGAAAGTTACCGCCGGTAATACGCTTGTCGATGGTTTGGGCATAGGCGACATCGGAAACATTGTATTACGCGATCGAAAACTTCTTGCCGAGGATGGCATCCTTGTTGTTGTTGTCACACTTAGTCGTATAGAAGGCTCCGTACTATCCGGGCCTGATATTATTAGCAGAGGTTTCGTATACGTTAGAGAATCCGAAGCTTTATTAGGCGAAGTAGGTCGACTTGTGATGAAAACCATTGCTGACTTACAAGAGAATGGAAACGACGGTAAGTGGTCTATATTAAAACATCGTATTAAAGAATCTACAAGTAAGCTGCTTTATGCAAAAACAAAAAGACGGCCAATGGTTCTACCAATCATCATTGAAGTGTAATGAATCCACATAATTACAAATCCCCTTGCTTCAATTTAAGGTATGGTATTATCCCCTTTAAGTAGACACTCAAAAAACTTCGTGTTGTTACATGAAGATTGAGTGAACCTTGGTGGGGATATTTTTATTGCAAAAAAGAGACGTGTTTTTGTATCCATACTAAAAATCGTTTCATAATTCGTGAGCCATGCTTCCAGTAAACGTCTCTGAATCTGTTGGGGCATCATATTTCATTTTTGTATCAAATCTTCCCCATATTACAGAATCCAATTCTGCATCCAAAATGGTTGCAGCATGTAATATACTCTCCGATTTTAATTCATCCAAGCATTGAAGCAGTGAATTCACCATGCGAGACATCCTTACACATCCCTTTGTCCGGATCGATTACCGCGCAATAGCTTCAAGCTCATCAAGGAATGAATCCTTTCATACTATTTAGGACATGATATCCATTGTGACTACGGTAAATGTAGCAGCTGTCATTAAAACGAAGGAGTGAAATTAAATGACTAAAAATGAAGAACTCAATCGAAATCTTGATTCTGACCAAAATAGTAACAATACGGATGGAGCTGACATCGGAAAAGCTGTAGGAACGGCGGGTGGTATTGCTGCAGGTGCAGTCGTAGGCTCTGCTTTGGGTCCTGTTGGAACTGTTGTTGGCGGTATCGTAGGCGCAGCATTGGGAAATAAGGTTGGAGAGGCTGCTGACGATAACAACGACGAAGCACAACGAAAGGATTAAAATGGTTAGTCACAAGCTTCAGTTGGGTATTAGATGTGTGAATGCAATTAAAATTGTTTTGAGATGGTTAAAATAAATAATTCTTCACTTCCTAATGCTGCATTTCGAATAAAATCGAATATGCAGCATTATTTGTTTTTAAATTAGGTGAAAATCTAATTATCAATGGCAAAATAAGCTATGCAATTAGTTATCATCAGCAAGCATCAGGTCAATATCAACAGTTAAACCAAGAACTCAATAATGCAAAAATACTTGAACAAACGTGAAAAAAAGCTGCACAAATTAATCAAGAGGTGTAAAAACAATTGACTCACGTTTTTTTATTCATAGCATAAGATATATGACTACCATATCTAAGTCCGTCTAGCCCTCCCAAACATCCGGAGGGTATTTTTTATGTAAGGTAGGACAGTTAGCTTCATACATTCGGCTGCTCGGGTACTTCTTCCGTTATGCATCCCATTAAGTCCTTCCATGTAGTTCTGTATTCAACGAATTTTGTTGCTCGATCGCACTCACAGCAAGTCATCTATATAACCCTTTAGATACAACACTTTTGGCGAATGCACAGGCGATCTGCCTTCCTTAGACATAAAATAAGCCATTATCATAAATTTCAGGAGGTCTTAGTGATTAGCATGAAGAAGAAATCAAAAAAACTAAAACCGTACATTCGATTAAAAGGCCGCCACATTGTAAGTACATTTAATGAGCTTGATCTTCTGGAACCTCGTCCAAATAAGCAATTAAAGTCTTTACTCCACCAGATCTATAATTACTTACCGTCTGGATCATCATCTAAATGACTTCTATTCCAATTGGGTTGTCTGGGATTAATACTATCCCAGCATCCCGTTTAGAAAGCACTACGTTACTTCTCTTGCATCTAGCACCTCCCACGGTCTTCGGTATTCACTCTTTTTTTGCTGCGATAATTTTGGCTTCCACTAAAATTTGATTTGCTGATTCATTACTTGCCAGCGATCTGTATTTATTTTTCTAAAACCGGGAATCATACGATCACCAATGTAAGGAGTGAAATTCCCATGACTAAAGAACGAATGGATTGGACAAGTACAAGCATTCCTTTTGCTCGAAATAAACCTTTAAAATTCATGATCTTCATCTTCATCCTATTTTTTGGTCTTATGGCCATATCACCCACTGAGCGATCTCAATGGCTAGCTGATAGCTTACCGCTAATCTTGGTTATCCTTATCCTTACTTTCACTTATAAATGGTTTCGTTTTTCAAATCTGTCCTATCTTCTGATGCTTGTTTTCTTTTGTCTTCATACTTATGCGGCACATTATACATATGAAGGCACACCATTTGACCATTGGCTAAAAACATTGTTTCATACAAGAAGAAGCTATTACGATCGAGTCGTTCATTTCTTCTTTGGATTGTTCTTTGCTTTTCCATTCTATGAGATTTTAAAATCCAAAGTTAAGTTACGCGGAATTTGGTCAATAGCTCTGCCAGTTGCCGTTGTGCTCAGTTTTAGCGCACTATTCGAGATCTTAGAAATGTCTGCCGCCTTAATAGCCGGACCAGGTGGCGAAGCCAAATTTGTTGGAATGCAAGGTGATATCTTTGATACGCAAAAAGATATGGCATTAGGATTACTTGGTGGAGTCGTATCGATGGGTATTCTCGTATGGATAATCTGGAAAGGTGATAATGCTGCTTCAGTTTCAGACTAATCTATATTTCGCCCAAATTCTAGGCAATGGCGTACATCTATGCATTATCCACTAATGGATATAATATCTCAGGAGGAGATATTAAAGACTTAAAAAAATACTGGATGCTCTCATTGATCAAGCAAAGATGGAGATTGAAGAATGTGATACATTGCTTACTGATAACGGAATTGCTTCCGTACCTGCAAAGAGAAAGGTTGGCAATTTCTTGCTCGGAATCAATACTAATTTTTATATCAATGAAATGCAATTGCTGAAACAGTCGAAATTCCTATAATTAGAAGTTTTTTGTTTTGATTCTGCATATGATTTATATATTTTTGTATTAAAACTTCTCAGAAGGATACAATAAATGATGCTTCACCATTCTCTATGCTGCATTTCGAATGAATTCGAAATGCAGCATTCTTTGTTTCTGTATCTCAGTCAAATGATTCTATTGATAATATATAAATCTGCCATTTGCCTTTCATTAGAGATGTTAAAGCATGGCAAAGCTCAGGGCCAATTAAACTACACCCCATTTGTTAGACACAAACTAACAATTGAAAGTGAATTACTAATGACCAGAATAAAAAATCATTCGGGTAGAAAGCCTTTAAACGGTTGTTACAATTGATCGAGTTTTTATAAATCACTACAATAAATTGGGGCTTCCTAAAATTGAGGTCGATATATTACCAAACAAAAAAATGTGCAATGATTAAATGTCATTATTCAGAATGAAAAATTAGATCAGAGGATAAGCTACAGCAATAGCTAAGAAAATAAATTTTATGGTGACTACAGATGAATCGAAAAATAACTTTCCTCTTTCTTCGAGTTTTTGCAATAGCTTTGCTTATTTTGAGCGCGATTGAGGTAATCAATTTTCAAACAACTAATGCCGAACCTTCGCTACCGATCGTAACTGATCAAAGAGGGTTTTCTATCGAAGTTTATCCTCAACAACACAGATTAATAGTACGGGCACAGGGAAAGGAAATTAAAACTTATATCGTCGCCGTCGGTAATCCGTCCACTCCAACCCCTGTTGGGGAATACAAAGTCGTATATAAGGGAGAAAACTGGGGTCCCTCTTTTGGTCCACGATGGCTAGGATTAAACGTCCCTTGGGGGAATTATGGCATTCACGGCACGAACAAACCGTTTTCTATCGGGCAGCATTTGAGTCACGGTTGTATACGTATGCGCAACAATGATGTCATTGAATTATTCGAAATGACTCCACTCGGGGCTAAAGTAACGATATATGGACACATATTGGGGGATCCGAATCATGAACCGAGGGATTTGGCGGAAGGTGACGTCGGAGGAGATGTACAACTAATTCAGTCTCGTTTAAAGAGCTCCGGATACTTTAATGGAATATGTAATGGAAAATTTCGCTCGAATACAACTACGGCTGTGAAAAATTTTCAACGTGATCATCATTTGGCGCAGAACGGTGTTGTATCAAATAAGGTATATGAGGAATTGGGATTGTTGGAATAAAAGAAACGTGATAGCCAAAGACGCAAAACATTTTCCGCCACGCCTTTAATAACAATTAATTTTTTGTATAAATTTAAGCTTTACTACAAAACATATCATTGTATTAAAATCAAAACAGAGCGAGGTAATCAAATGAAAAATATTTTATTAATTGGCTTTATCAGCTGTTTAATGATGTTCAACTCAATTTCTGTATCAGCGGAAAGTAACGCTAATACACCGGGACAAGAGCTTCGTTACGATGTCAATCGCGTCACTAATGACACTAATCGTGCATTAAATACAGATGACTATCAAAATTATCGAACCAATAATTACAATACATCTTTGAACGCTAACAACTATAGAACAAATGCAACATCAGATAATCGTGGTTCAAATTGGGGTTGGCTTGGTCTTTTAGGTTTACTTGGATTAGCGGGTGCTAGAAATCGTGCTCGAGATCGTGATCGTGCTTAAATGTTGAATTAGATTACTTAAATACCCTCAGTTACACTGGGGGTATTTGTTGGCGATTATTAATGCATTGTTTATCTACTCTCGAACACATTAATCAAGTCGTCAATGGAAATAATTGTGCTTGTGCTTGTATTCAAGTTATAAGTCAACCCATAAAAGAGGATAAAACAGCTAGTGTCAAAGCAAACTCAACAAGCTGCACAAATTATTCAAACAGCTTTACAAGAACATCAAATGGCACTACAACAACTACAACAAATTCCCAATATCTGTAATCAAATTTCACTTACACAAATAACAAACTCACAGGTATATGCCTATTCAAACATGAATAGCCAGCAACCATTAGGAGTAAATCACTATTCACATTAAATATATGTTCTTTGTAATCTCATGCGAAGAATGTGTGGAATGAGGAAAATAGGTACTTCTACAAAGAAGATTTAATTAACAACATCGTAATAGACAAGCCTGATCCACAGCAGCTAAGGTTATACAAGAAACCTAAGGACAATCTGGAGAAATGAGAACAATGATGCAATACTTTTTTCAGAGCAGCACCTGTGGATGCAGCGGAAACTTCCGTTTGTACCCGAAACGAATCGAAGAAGTATTCAGCGGACAAACTAGCTAAAACAATGGTAATTTGGAAGAGTCCAGGGGTCTACGATATGAACGCATGAATCCTTCCAGCCGTGAAATTATCATATTAATATCTATTTTTCTTCAACAAAAAAACCGCGATTTAGGCGGTCATTAATCGGCTCATATTCTTGTCATCCGACAGATGTTGTCAATGTATGATGATTTCTATTTGAGACATAAAAATAACTTCTCTTCCTATCATCTGATTAGTCTTAATTGTATTCTCAACATTTATTTCATTGATTCTTTGTCTTGTTATTCACGGGCAGATTTACGTATTTCAAGCGAGCGGGTGCATTCATTTAATAGGTATTGACAGAGTCTGCGCGGTTTCTTCTCGATAAGTAGTTAACAAAAAAAATCAGTGTTTTCATATGAGGATGACCCTTTGTTTTCCAAACGAATACCTCCTGACTTTTACAAACCGTTAATCAGATCAGCTTCTTCCAATATTCACGGCTTCGGGCATCCATCTGCTCCGGATCGGACAGCTCGAAGCGGCGTCCTTCATTGTCCGTTACCATCCAGCGACTTTCCGTTACGGGTTGGATATTTTCATGAAGGTTATCCATGACCAATGCTGCCGGGCCATAATTCGTATCGACCTGCAAATACCACTCGCTGCCTCTTTTTCTAACAGTCAGGATTTGTTTAATGACAGGAATCATATAATTTCGGTCAAGCTCTTCTCGTACCGCCTGTAAGCTATCTTCCGCGAGAAGCTTCACATCCTGTATCATTGCAATTTCACGCCCTTCCGCCGAGCGAACCGAGATGAACCTGTCGGGCATTGTATACGGAAAACTGCGAATAAGTGTTACGCGGGCAAAACCCTTACCTTCCTGCTCCAAATGCAAAATACCTTCAGAAGATCGGAACAAACGGATTTGACTCAGCTCCGAACGGCTTAAAAAGAATAACGGGTTCATCTTATCCGACCTCCGATGGTATTTTCGCTGTTTGTTTTTGCGATTCGACCAAACGATAATAATGCGTTTGTTTCGCGTAAAGCTCTTCATGCGTCCCCATTTCAACAATGCGGCCTTGGTCGAGGACTACAAGCCTGTCTGCATGACGTAAAGTGGATAGGCGATGGGCAATCGCGATAGTGGTTCTTCCCCGGATTAAGCGGCTTAACGCTTCTTGAATGAGCCGCTCCGTCTCCGTATCAACAGATGCTGTCGCTTCATCTAAGATCAAAATCTCCGGATCAAGCAGCAGCGCTCTCGCAATTGCGATACGCTGTTTCTCCCCGCCCGATAAACGGTGTCCGCGTTCCCCGACGCGCGTATCGTAGCCTTCCGGCAGACGACAAATAAAATCGTGGGCATTCGCGGCGTGGGCAGCTGCGATAATGGTCTCCGGCGGACTATCCGGACGGCCGTAGGCTATGTTCTCGGCAATCGTACCATCGAACAAAAACGTTTCCTGAAGCACGACGCCAATATGCTTCCGGAGACTCTCCTGCCCAATATCTCTCAAGTCGTGCCCGTCAAGCGCAACGCTTCCAGCATTCGGGTCATAAAATCGGCAAATCATGTTTATGAGAGTCGTTTTCCCTGCACCGGAGCGGCCAACCAGCCCGATCATTTCACCGGGACGTATAGTGAGGTTAATATCTTTTAGCACCGGTCGTTCCACTTCATACCCGTAACGTACACCATGAAAGCGGATCTCGCCAGAAACGGAAGAAAGCTCTACCGCGTCCCGCTTATCAGGGACATCAACCTTGGCATCGATGATTTCGAGAATCCGTTCGGCCGAGCCAAGCGAGCGGTTTAGCCAGCTTAATAGCTGTCCGGAGGCTTGAACAGGCCCGAAGAACATGAGCAAATAGGTCGTAAAGGCGGTCAATGTTCCGATAGACATGGTGCCGGACATGACCGATCGTCCTCCCAAATACCAAACAGCGATGCCGAACACAGCCGTCAGTACCGTAAAAATCGGAGATACGCCAAGCCAAAGATTACCGAAGGAAATCGTGCGATTGATCCAATGATTATTCACCTTGTCAAAACGGTTTTTCTCGGCATTTTCCTGCGCAAAGGCTTTAATGACTCGAATGCCTTGTAGCGCTTCGCCAATCACATTGTTGACATGCAAAGCAGATTGCCATTGCGAATACCAAAGTGAGCTCAGCCTCTTCCACAGCCAATAGAATCCAGCAAACAAGAATGGGGTCGGGATCAGAATCATCGCTGCCAGCTGCCAATTCAGATGGAATAGCATAAACAGGATGCCTACGGCGAGCAGCATCTGCGTGACTAGATACACCATGCCGTTTGTCAAAAATTCTTTTAATTCATCGGTATCATCCTGGATACGGCCGATAAATTGAGAGACCTGGCGGTGATCGAAGAAGCGCATCGAAAGCTTCATCAAAGCGCCGAACATATCCCGGCGGATCGCCCCTACCAGTTTCCCGCCTATACGAACGCCAAGGTAGCTTCGAATGACTTGCATCGCAGCAGATAACACCTGTACAAGGGCCAAACCGCTTGCCAAAGAAAAAAGCACGTTCAAGCTTCCAAACGGTTTGGCCACTTCATCCACAATCATTTTGATCAAATAGGGTGGGATCACTTCAATAAATACGGATAAAACAAGCAGCAGCGCGCTTACCAGCATGGGGCTTCGGTACGGGGTACAATAAGCCGCCAACCTGCGCAGCATGGACCATTTGCTGCTGCAGTTTAAACACTTGCTTGTACCGGGAGAGACGGTTTTGTCGCATTTTGAGCATCTATACGTTTCCGTACTTTCTTCTAGAGCTGGGAGGGTAAGACCTCCAGTTTCGTCCCTTTCCGCCAGCCAGTTCCTTATCGCGGGAACAGCCTGTCGGAAAGGTTCAATGTACGGAAGCGAGAATCTCGCAGCTTCTATCTCGCCATCACCGGTTATAATAAAAAACGATGCTCCGCCGAAAGCCTCGCGAACGGATACATCGATCATGTTATTCTTATGGAAGGTCATGATGGTTTTCCCTTGCCCGTCCACCATTTCCATGGTTAAGGTCTTGAAAACAACCTCGTAATGCCAAAATCGTCGTAGGTTGAAATCCACATCCGCCCTTATACGGAGCCATGGATTCTCCGTATCCTGTTGTTCTACTGCGACGCCGTTAACAGGTTTACCAGCTTCCCGCTTCGCATTCTCCGTTTTCAATTTAAAATACTCCTTTTTCAATGCCACTCTCCGGCAGTTACATATAACGCTCGTTTCTTACTGCGCACCATCGAATCACTTTGTGCCATTTTGGTACACGCAAAGCCAGTACAGCAAGCAGCCTGGATCTCCAATGATTCGCAGCTTGAAAATGATTGTTACGGCGAACGCCGGACCATCGACCCAGAATGCTTGTGAACGTTACGGGATCATCCGGCTCATAGCATGTATCTCCCTTGAAGATAAATAATTCCTTTGAGCCGTCCTGCTTTACGGCGTACAGCCGGTGTCCGATCAACGCACCTTGGTCCGTAACAAATAAACAGATATCGCCAATTTTCAATTTTTCCCGTTGCACGGACAAGAAAGTGCTTACGTTTCCTTCCTTGATCAAGGGATACATGCTGATACCCGCAGAGGGCAGCTCGATCTTTCCGGTTCGCTGGATTACTGCTGACATAATTGGCGTCAAATCATGCATTTATTAGCAGTCCGGCCTCAATCAGCATTTCAACAAACGCCTGAACGTCATCGAGGACAACTTCCATCTCAACGCCGTATTCGGTATGTACTTTTTCGGCCAGCTCTGCGACAGTTGGAAATTCGGGAAGAATCGACCAAATATAACCTCCAAGCTCGTTCACTTTCGTGATGGCGTGGGTGTCGATGTTCAGCAGCAGCCACTCGCCATCCAGCTCAGCCGTCTCGATATTTTCCCGTCTCAGCAGTGTTTTGTTTACCATTATCGTCATGATATCACTCCCCAAAAGGTATCGTTTTTCTGAAAATATAGCTCATAAGCCGGTACACCTTCTGCTGCCTGCTTGCAAAGTGCAATCATCTTTGCCGTTTCCAGCTTGTTATGCTCCCAATAAAAAACCTTATCCAGCAAAGAAATCAGCGCGTCGCCTTTGCGGATACCTACCCGCCTTACATCCTGCGATTGAATCAGAAAATGAATGCCTGCCAAGGGACTGCTTGGAAGCTCGCATGCTTCTTCCATTTCGCTCCGAAATGGGGAATCGTGGATTGTAATCGAACCATCCGGCTCAAACAATAGGAGCGTAGCCTCATCGGAAAGAATAGGACGGGGAACGGAAAGATCAGCTACCGTCGACTTGCCTGCTCCCGATGGCCCGGCGAACATCCAAGCGCGGTCATCCTCCACCACGCATGACGAATGGATGAGCAGCCCTGCGCGCCGATAGATCAGCCAGGCGCTGTAGAGATTGATTAAGGCGTGCTTGAGTGCAAGGTCATCGTGAACATAAATTTTTGCCTGGCTGTAATCAGGTGTTGTCACCAGCTTATAGTCCGCACGGATATAGACATATTCGCCGCCGTTCTCTTGAATCTCGACAGGACCGTCGTCGAAAGGTTTCCCGTAAAAGTCGTAGACCTCCACCTGAATGTCAGGCGCTTCAAGATTTCCACTTGCTTTAAAGGAACGAAAACGCGCGGTCAATTCATCATATAAAAAGGTAGTTTGAATTTGAAAATCGATCGAACTCCTGCCGACCTGTGTATGCAGTGTGTACGTCATTATGCACCGCCCGTTCTTCAGAAGTTATTCCTGAGAATAAAAAGGGAGCAAACTCGATCGTTAGCTCCGCTTCTCAGATAAAATCTATCATTGCTTTCTAGTTAGCCTCCAATATAATGCCTGCAAAACATAGGTTTAAAATTACGTTTTTGGCACCATTCGTAGCCACCGACTTTATCGCTTGGTCTCGCTGTTCCAAATTCGACAGTATGCTGCGTAAGTACTTTAGGAGCTTCATATTTTTTCATTTCATTCACCTCCTTTCAAGGAATTTATGTCATATTATAGTGATAGTCAATGATATTTATGAAATTTAGTAAAATAATACTATGATAAAATGTATTAATACCTGCTTTTTGTATATATAAAACAAGAATATTCGATTTAATTCTTCTTTTGTTTGGCACGAATGGTTCGAATCCAAAATTGTAGTCTTCTCTTATAGATTTTGGCATAGATTTTGCTCATCGGCTCATTCGAATCCGGGACATCTGATCTATTGGCATACTTTAATAGGTCCAAGGCATAATCTCTTGGCGGCAGCAGTAAATAACGCAGATGCGCCCACTGTTGTTTAACCGAATCGTAGGCGACGAAGGCAGAAAACAGATGGAAGCCATAAAATCGCCAGTTTCTGATCCCGAATTGGGCATTTCGCATCAGTTCGATATTCCAAAGCGGCCAGCGTCTCCGTACGTTTAGCGGCTTGGTTTCATGCAGCTCGGGAAACAAGTCATAGACAATTGTCAGCGCAATAAGTACTTTGGCATAGTTCCCATCGCTCTTTGCCTGTGCAAAGAGCTGGCCATAGTCTATTTCTGCGCTGCAGCATCTCAGGACGTGCAAAATATCGATAACGTACTTCAGTGATAACATATTATGGTTATAGCCATGAAGGCATAGGTAGTAAAAGGTGTCCTTGGCCGAAAGCTCCTTCACCAATTGATAGGGAGAAATCGGTTCTGCATCCATCCAAAAGCAGCTCATATCCGTATCCGAGACATGTTCGCGCAAAATATTCCAATGCAGCTCCACTCCGAGCAGCGGGAAATCCTCATTCGCATAAAATTTATTCAACAGCATATGGAAATGATCCGCATCGTCTTCTATATACCGGATAAACTCATGGCGCTCCAATAGGGCAACCGCCTTATCCAAATCTTCTGGACGTACAAGCAGATCGATATCGGATGTTCCCCTGCCCGAAAAATGTCCAAAAAAACGTTCAGACAACCGAATGCCTTTCAGCACGATCACTTGAATTCCTGAACGCTCAAACGCATCAAGAAGCTTGTACATCTCGGAGCGGATCAGCATGTTTTGAAACAAAACAGCATCCACGCCCGATTTAATCCTGCTTCGGTGCTCGGAAGGCACGGCCTCCAATAAGCCGCTGCTCTTCAATAAATAATAAACTTGGGGAGCGACTTGGAAAATATCGATATCGTCAATTGCTGCTTTAGCTGTCTCCTCGGAATCAAATAACGGATGTTGGTTTTGGTAGATCCGGCTTATAAGCGTTACCGCTTTCGATTGTTTCATGAGCCGCTCCCTTCACTTTCGTTAATAAACTAGTTTCGGATTTATAATGTCGTTTGTGGGGGTATGCGTACGAAGCCAATTGAGAAAATTTTCTAATCTTCGAAGATAAATCGATTATTCGTTGCAAAGATAAAGCGCTTGTCTTCACCGCGCAGTAATAGCATTTCACCACCTATAACACGAAAAGACCCTCCAAAAAAGGCAATCAGACTTTCTAGACAATCTTCTAATTCCGATCACCGGATTGAAGGAAAGAAATAGTATTTTCGTCATGAAACAATATCTTTTTCATCCATAGTCTTAGAAGACAAAATTTCAATTCAGGTAATTAAATAGCAATATAGAGATAATTCACTCGACTATCATTGCAAAAATTGTAATACTTCAGCTTTAGAAATGTCATATAATCGACACGTTCTTTTCCATACCGACCGATCTTTACTTCTAAACAACCGAAAACCTCACTTTTTCGTCGCCGTTTGAATCCATCATTCCAACTGGATTGTTTCATCTGTCTTTGCAAATACTTCCCCTCCTACGTTCCTCAATATTCAGTGATGTTCCTATAGAGAAAGCCCACTCCCACTAATAGGTAATTGCATATGATGGGTTTGTGCCTAATTTTAAGGAGTGAATCTTTTGAATAGAATAAGTAATAGATTAGCATGGCAATATCATTTGAAACTGGCTTCAACTTACAAAATGCTTGCTGATAAATATGAATATATGGACCATCCATTGCATCTCTTCTATGGCGGCGAATACCGCAAACACTTAAATGAAGTTGAAAAACATTTTCTTGCGTTAAATCAGACACAAAATCCTTCTGAAGATATGATGTTTATTGGTATTGGAGAATTATCAAAATCTTTAAATGGAGAATATTCTGCCATTTACTGCTATGAACAACTAGCAAATCAAGCTCCAACCGCTGATATTAAAAATAAAATACTCGAAATAAGAAATGATGAAATTAGACATTTTAACATGTTTTCGCAAATATACACATGGTTAACTGGAAAACAACCAATTCCAGAAAGAACAGAAGAATGCCAAACAGATTTTCAAAAAGGAGTATCCGTAGCATTTAATGCTGAGCAAGAAACTGTTGATTTTTATCATGAGATAGCAAGAAAAACTGATAATCCTGTTATTAAAGATTTGTTTACACAAGCTGCAGCAGATGAACAAAATCATGCAGTTTGGTTTTTGTATTTTATGAATCACGACTAATTAATTTATCAGAAGCCGATTCCTATTTCGGCTTTTCTTTTTACATGGTTTGGTATCTAACATACAATCCCATATTCCACTTGCTCCTTGTCAAGTTTCTCCTTAATTACGCTGATAGTTGAATCAAAGTAGTAACTCCTTACCTCTTTAAGGCAATAAATTGAGTGATTACATTGCCAGGGTAACAAGCTAATCTAGTCAGCCCATGTACATCAACTATTCATCGAGTTAAATCAAACTAGGTACCTCTTCCCACATTAATTGCATATGTTGTGAGTATTAAGGAATCCTTTAACTTTTGATCTACGCAGGGAGAGAATGACTATGAACAACAATAAAAGCGAATTAAATGGAACATCTGATACAACAGATATTCAGGTTGCTAAACTTGCATTTATTGGAGCATCCATCACGACATTAGGAGATAGTATAACAGCAATCGCTGCTGGTCTTGCCCTAGAAGCATTAGTGAAATCCAGTAACAAGAGTTCTCAAAGCCAAAATAAACATTTAAAACAGTTAGAAACATCGCAAAAACAGTTAGACCATTTATTAACTGAATTAAAACAATTCAAAAAAAACATTAAATAATGTTTGATGACCTCATTGAATATTTTTTGTTTAATAGCACCTAAAAAATCAAAAAGTAAACCATTTGATATTGTTTATACAAAAATAGCGAGTAAACCTAATAATCAATATTCGGAACAAATCTATATCCGTTTACTATTTTTCTCCAACCATTGCGATAGATTACCTAGGCTCATCTTCTTCTGAGCCACTGATATAGCTTTCTAAAACAGTTCCATCCTCTCTGCCTTCAGCTCATAACCATTGAGCTGCAGCTATACCTTCAAAATAAACAGCTGCCTTATAAAATAAACCAGGATACTGCACTTCTCCAAAATACTTGTAAATATTCATCTTGATTCCGAGCACTAAACAAATTAAATACTGGCGTAAGTAATAAAATAATCAATACCTATTTCATGGCCTTTCCTCAATGTATTCGCTCATAATTGTAATGGGAACGTGTACCGATTGGCGTTCGCTTCAATCTTAGTTGTCCCTAAGTCAACTATGACTTTTGAGACAGCCCCTTCCTTATTTTTTAAATATATGACTTATGCAGTTTGAGTAATTAACTGGTAATAAGCAACGCTGCGACAACTCCTTTCTCAGTTTAGTGAATGTCTCTCTCGGAAACCATCCGGTGCTGTTATAAAATTCAGGCCCCCGGTTCATTTACCGGGGGCCTGGCTTTAAAGAGAGGATAAAGCTTTAATTGCTGGATATCTCGAGCGCTCTAAGCAGGATGACTGCTGCTTGTGCTCTCGTTGCGGTTTGGTTCGGCGCAAATTTATTGGCACCGATGCCCTGAACGATACCTTTCTCAACTGTTGCTGATACTGCGGCTTTCGCCCATGCCGGAATGTCGGCATGATCCGCGAACGCAGTTGCCGCATTGGCTTTTGCGGTCAGACCCTGCGCATTAGCAATCATCGTCACCATCTCGGCGCGGCTGATCTTCGCGTTCGGCCTGAAGCTACCATCGCTATACCCGTTCACGATGCCAGCTTTCACGGCCTGTGCGATACCTTGCTTCGCCCAGTCGCCGATGCGTTCCTTATCGGTAAACGCCAGTACTGCTCCGTTGCCTTCCAGCTTCAGAGCACGGGCCAGCATCACCACGAATTGGGCGCGCGTTATCTCGCCGTTCGGCCTGAATGTTCCGTCAGCATAACCGTCGACGATGCCCTTCGCAGCCGCTTTCTTGATGCTTGCTTCCGCCCAGTGGCCTGTTACGTCGCTGAACGTTGCGCCTGCACCTGTGTTTTCTTCAGGCTCTTTCTTCGCTACGGCGAATACCGCGAACTTCGTGAAGTGATCGACTTCCGCCGTAATCCGGTTACCGCTCACCATCCCTCCGATTTCCACCCAAACCTTCTTCACCTCATCGTAATAGAAGAGAGAAGCGATCTGATTCGCTCCGACTGTTGCCGAATCGAACGTTAACGTGATCGTGATCGGTTTCAAGAATTTCTCTGTAAAGTTTTTCAGAATCTCATAGACCGGGCTAAGTAGAATGTCCTTGTTCGTTACGAGCTGCGAGGTTTGGATCACCTTCTCCACCGTAATCGTCAATTGCTTCTCCGATGCTCCGGCAGGAACCACGATGGTGACGGCATTTTTTTCGAACTGGGCCGTCCCCCCTGTGCCCGCAGGCAGTGTTTGTTTGCTGTCAGTTGCAGGTGCGGTCGTTCCTCCTCCGCCTGTCGAGGCGGCGGCGCGTTGCACGGTAATCGTGTATACTTTCTTCGTCGCTCCGTCTTCTGCCGTTACAGTTACCGTTACGGCGTTGTCACCGACAACCAGGCTGTTGCCGCCTGCGACAGCGACAGTTGCCTTCGAGTCGGACCCAGTTGCCGCTACCGTCACAGAGGTTTGACCGTTCGGCACATTCAACGTGTAGTTCAACGTATTGGCGTTAAATCCGTTTATTGTCGTGCCGTCCACTTTCAAATCGCTCAGTTCGGCATTGGAAGACAGATCCGCTGCCCCGCGCTTTGCGATAACCGTATAGACCTTCGTTGTTTCTCCGTCTTCTGCTGTAACGGTCACCGTTATAATATTGTCTCCAACAACCAGGTTATTGCCGCCTGCGACAGCGACAGTTGCCTTCGTGTCAGATGCATATACCGCTACCGTCACGGAAGTTTTTACGTTTGGCACATTCAACGTGTAGTTCAACGTATTGGCGTTAAATCCGTTTATTGTCGTGCCGTCCACTTTCAAATCGCTCAGTTCGGCATTGGAAGATAGCCCCGCTGTCCCGCGCTTTACAATTATCGTATAGACCTTCGTTGTTTCTCCGTCTTCCGCCGTAACAGTAACCATTATCGTGTTGTCTCCAACAACCAGGTTGCTGCCTCCTGCGACAGCGACGGTTGCCTTCGATTCGGACCCGGTTGCCGCTACCGTCACGGAGGTTTTTACGTTTGGCACATTCAGCGTGTAACTCAGCGTATTCGCGTTAAATCCACTTATTGTCGTACCGTCCACCCTAAGATCACTCAAATCCGCGTTCGACATCGGTACATTTTCGAATTCAGCCGTCAATGAAACCGGGTTTGCCGGCATCGTAAATGTCAGTGGATTTGTTGTGTTGCTTCCATATGCAAGCCCTGCCGCACTCCATTTTACAAAGCGTTGTCCGTTTGGAACAGCCGCAGTTACTTTAACCGTCGAGCCTTCCTCAACCTGTGCAGAACTTCCTGCGGCAGCACCGTCTACTTCAACCGTTCCACCGGCAACAGTTAGAGCAGAGATTGTTCCTTCTTCTTCCTCACCAAGATTAAGCACTCGAGGCACGGGAATGCTGTTCGTTGCATCCCAATACCATACGTTCGTAAAGTCCCATCCCAAGGCTTCGAAGGTTGCTTGCTGTGCAAAATCAGCAGCCGACTTTGAAGCAAATGCTGGGATAATCACTGAAGGCAACCCACTAGTGCTTAAACGCGCTCCGTCATAGTAATTGACTTTATTGGAGTCCACAATTGGCCTGCTGCTGGACCAATACCCTGCGATTGGACCAGGGGCAGGTCCATTAATTGCATTGGCTACCACATTGCCATTTAAGGTTTGGAGCAGATTTCCAGCAGAACCGCCCATATCACCAACCATTGCACCGGAATATGTGCCAAGCTTATTAAACGTTCCACCCACATAGTTATTCAGAATGACGGTTGGCGAAGTCTCATATCGAACGGGAATAGGCGAACCTGCACTGTTCCAACCTGTACCGCCAATCAAGCCTCCAACTGTTGTTCCACTCACATCTGCAGATACGAAGGAATTTAGCAAAGTGGCTGCATGGAGCGTACCTACAATACCGCCAGTAATGCTTCCACCGGTGACTTTACCACTCACATAGCTGTTTTCAATCGTGCCCATGGAAGTTCCTGCAATGGCACCTGTGCTATTGCCACCGGTAATATCGACATTCACCAATTTCAGATTTACGACTTTGCCTCCATTGCCGATGTAGGCAAAGAAACCTGTACTGCTGTTTGTCGTTGAAATTTTGAGATTACTTATCGTATATCTTTTTCCGTTGAACGTGCCTATAAATGGCTTTGATGTGTCTTTTCCGCCGATCGCGGCAAACTCTACATCCTTCATATCAATATCCGCCGACAACTCGTAATTCCCATCATACGGATATTCAGGCGTACCGAAATTCTGCGACAATGCAACCAAATCGCTTGAAGTTTTGATTGTTATTTTATCCGAGCCCCCGCCAAGTTCAAGAACGCGAGGCACGGGTGCGTTATTCGTGGCATCCCATTTCCAAATGCTCGTAAAGTCCCATCCCAAAGCCACGTAAGTTGCTTGCTGTGCAAAATCAGCTGCCGACTTCGCTACAAAAGCAGAGACGGTTCCCGAAGGTATGCCGCTTGTGTTTAACTTTGCGCTGTCATAGTAGTTCACTTGATTGGATTCAACGATCGGCCTGCTGCCTGACCAATAGCCTGCGAGCAGCTTCGTAGGATTTCCAATAATTTCAGATGAGAATGTATTGCCATTAAGGGTCTGAAGCACGCTGCCCGAACCGCCGCCCATATCACCGACGATACCACCGGTATATTGAGTTGCACCGATTCTTGTAACCGTACCTCTCACATCGTTATTTAAAATTACATTTCCAACTGTTTGTTGAATAAGCGACCAACCAGAACCGTTATAATTGGTGCCTCCTATTAAGCCGCCTACTGTGGTCCCGCTAACATTTGCGTTCATGACCGTGTTTTGCAATGTACCCGCATAGAGCAGCCCTGCTATACCGCCTGTATAACCGGTGCCGGTTACTTTGCCGTCCACATAGCTGTTTTCAATCGTACCGCTGGATACCCCTGCAATAATTCCAGTTCTATTCATACCGGTTATGTCTACATTCGCCAAATTTAGATTTACTACTCTTCCACCAGTTCCGATATAAGCGAAGAAGCCCGTGCTAGTGTCAGTGGACGAAATTTTGAGATTTCGAATGATATAACCTTTTCCGTTAAATGTCCCAATAAATTGTTTTGGAACCGTGTCTCTGCCGATCGATGTAAACGTAACATCTGTCATATCAATATCCGCCGACAGTTCGTAATTCCCGTCAAATGGATATTCAGGCGTGCCAAATTTCTGTGACAGTGCAACCAGATCGTTTGCTGTTTTGATTTTTATTTTTGCTGAGCCGCTGCTGGCAAGCGGAGTGACCTTGCCTGTGGCTATGCTGGTAACAACTCCGTTATAAAAACCTGTTCCCGTTGCAACAGCTCGCAAATATGAACCTACGTCCGCCGCTTTGATCGCGTAATTAGCAGCTGTTGCTCCAGCGATAGTCGTCCAAGACGTACCGTCCTTCGAGATTTCCCATTTGAAGGATGCAGTAGCGCTCGCCGGCGTAATCGAGGCATTCAATGTTTGCCCTTCTTTGGCAAACCCGTTGACGGCAATATTCGTGATCGTAAATTCATCGACTTCCTGCGGAACCGCTGGATAATTCCAGGCATTCAAATCATAAGTACGTGGTTTATTGGTAACCAGCACGTCAACATCCCCGGTTTGCAGTTCATCGTTTTTATCGAAACCTTTGCTTGTCACTCTAATTTGATCAGGCGAAATCGAAATATTGGCAAATCCCCGTCCGACTTCTCTAATATCGACGTACGCAATGGCAGGATTTTCTTTGTATAACGATCCACGGTTGTCATTATTTGCAGAGTAATTCGTTAGATAGGTTGTCCCGTCGCCGTACTCTGCAACGACTTTGCCGCTTGCGAGAAGCTTGGTGCGGGCATAAATATGGTCATGTCCCATCAGCACCACATCAATTCCCGCTTCATCAAAAGCGTTCGTCCAGGAGGCTACAGGAGAGGCCATCCGATATCCGAACAACGTTTTGTGAAACATTCCAACGCGCCATTTGGTCGGATTTTGTTTCACGACAGCTTTCATCCAGTCTTGCTGTGCTTTGATCTGCGCGGCGGTGCTCTGATCCTGATAATCCATCACCAAGAACAGCGTGTCGCCATGTACAAAATAATAGTTGCTGGATTCGAGTTGTAATTTCGTCATACCCGAAACCATTCGTTCCGTGCCTTCGCCGCCACCGTAAAAGGATGCGCCATTTTTAGGCGGATTGTGGCGGCCCAAAAAGTTCTGCAGCGTAGGGTCCACAGGAGTCCAGCTGTTGTTGGCCCAGCTGTTGCCCGCTCCATCGAACTCATGATTGCCCGTCGCCATGTAAAGCGGCACTTTCGAGAACAAATCCTGATTGGCCTCAAAGAATGCATCCCATTCCCATGTGTCGAAACCAAAGTTGACCTGGTCGCCCGAGCTCAGGACAAACGCAGCATCCGGAAAATCTGTAAAGGCTTGCGTCAGCGCCTTTTTACTCATTTTATTATAACTATCGAGCGTTGCTGCATAACCTCTGGTATCGTTTGCTTGGGCATCGGAAATCCAGTTGAAGTTAAAAGTATCGATGTTGCTGGCAGGTGTAATGAAGCTGGCAGGCGCTGTAACGCTCGTCACATTTTGAACGCCGTCACCTACGCTGTACACATACTCCGTCCCCGGATCGAGGACAGCCGTTTGTGCTTTATGGCTTTGGACCGGGTCGACTGAGTATTGCGTCCCTGCGCCTGTATACTTCAAATTCTCAATATTGCTCCTCAAATCTACTGTGAAATTGGTTCCCAAAACAAAATCCGTGAACTTGCCGCCGTTGCTGTCAAAGTCGGATTTTTTCGCATAAAAGAGCTGCGTCGACTTTGTTGTTACTGGAGTTACCCAGTTAAAGCGGGCAATGTACTTGTCTTTCACCGTCTTGCGTGTATCCTCATTGAAGTTGTCGAACATAAATGTCACCGAGGCAGGCACTTTGCCGCCGCCTGTTGGCTGGGTGATCTCGTTCCCCGATTTGGTAATGGTGAATTCATCGATGACTCGGAAAGGCTTGTCAGAGCCTGTCGCTTTATAATACGTTTTATAAATGATTGCATTGCTTGTAACCTCAGCTCTGCTATATACACCTGGTGAATAGATGGATCCGCCACCTGTACCCGTCTTGTTGATACGAAGGTCATAGAAATAGTCGTTCCAAGACGTGTCATTGCTGCCGTGCAGGCTGTACGCATAGTTGTATACCGATCCTCCAATGACATAAGTCGGCGCTTCGCCGAACTTCGCTTTTTGAATGCTTCCTGTGCCTGCCGCAGTTGAATTTGTCTTTAATGTTGTTCTGGCATAGGCATGCTCGTGACCAGCGAGAACCAGATCGATGCCGGCATCGGTAAACTTTTTACCGATCACATTGTCGACTGCATAATGGCTTGAACCCGGGTCATAAGGGGAAGCATGAAGATTTACAACCTTCCACTTCTTAGTCGTTGTTGCCGTCTCATCAGCCAGAAATTTCCATTGTACGGCATCATCACTGGAATTCAGACCAAACGAATTAAGAGAGATGAACAAAGCGTCTCCATATTCAAAGGAATACACAGTTCCAGCAGCAGCCTCAGACAGACCGCTTGGTCTCTTCAGAGTTGTATAATTAAATCTGTTTGTATACTGAATGGAATCTTTGTCATAGATTGAATTGTCATGATTACCAGGGGTAGCCATGATCGGCATCGTACTAGAAAGGTTTTGAGCGGCATCAAAGAAATACTGCCAGTGGTCTGAAAAACTCGCATCCTCTACTACATCGCCATTATGGACGAGAAATGCGGCATCCGGATGGTTCGCCTTGATATAATCGTACAAGTCGGCGGTGTTTTGATACGTGCTTGGGGATGTTCCCTGCGTATCAGGAGTGATCAAAAAAGAAAACGGTTTCCTAGCCGCAGGATCTGCAGGCGCAGTAAAGCTGGAGACCGCGGAATAACCGTTGGTTGTGTTTCCTACTTTGTAATAGTATTTGGCTTCTGGTGTCAGATCCTGAACAACTACACGATATGTACGTACCTCTTTAACGTTAACCAGCTTGTTGTCCGGAACGCTGCCAGTCACAGTTGAAGCATTGACTGTGGCAACTTCGGCGCTTTTTGTTGTACCGCCGGCCAAGTCAGGAGAAGTGCCGTAAACAATTTCTGATGTGTTTACCGTCGCGTCCGCAACCCAGTTGAAAGCCATAGCCGTTTTACCATCGGCTGCGCCTCCGCCTATAGCCAATGTGATTTGCGACGGAATGGCCGCGGGTGGAGCTGCTTGAGCCGGCATAGGCTTTACAATTCCAGTGGCAGCTACCAGCAATACCAGCATTGCCGTCATCCACCTTGACATTTTTTTTCGTACTCTACTCATTTAAAACAAATCCCCTTTCGACAAAGTATGTTTACTTTAACTGAGATTTGTTATATCTAATCGCATGCAACTATAAACATTTGTAAAGTTAAAACATGACCTATGCAGTTCTAATCATTAACTGGTGCAAAAGGACAGCGAATATTCATTTCCTTCGTATACTGAATTCGAATCCTCTGCATTACCACGAAATTGATATTATAAATTAACTTATAACTCTATTTTGTTTATAATTAACTCAATATTGATAGGGTGGTGAATATCTTTGCTGGAATACCGTCTTCTGGAAAAAGTTCTGCACGGCTCCTCTGACTTTCCGTTCGCCGTCTATAACGTAGATTATCTTTCGGGAAATCAGTCTATTCTTCCGTTGCATTGGCACGAGGAAATTGAGCTGATTTATATTCGAGCGGGACAGGCCGTATTCTCCGTGAACCATGTGGAGATCCATGTGCAGGCTGGTGATTGTCTGATCGTCAATTCGGCAGAACTCCACAGCGGCTATTGCAACTCCGCATACGGATGCTCCTACACCGCTATCGTATTCAAGCTATCCTGGCTATCCGCCCTGCATCCCGATTTCTGTCAGGAGCAATGTTTGAATCCACTTCTTCGAGGAGATCTTTTGTTCCCTTCCCTGTTGACTCGACGGCGAGTGCAGGATCGTCTATTGATCGACCGAATCGAAGATCTGCTCACGGAATACCGCGTCGAACGCGAAGGATTTCAGCTTGGTGTCAAAGGACGGCTTTATATGATTCTCGCAGTTCTCTACCCGCATTTGATTCCAAAGCAGCTATACGAACGCGCCAATCCTTTAAACACGAACAAGTGGAAAAACATGATTCAAGTGCTGGAGTACATCAACAAAAACTACAAATCTTCGCTCACGCTCGACGATTTGGCATCCATCGGCTCCATATCGCCGTCCCATCTATGCCGGCTGTTCAAAGAGCTGACGGATATGAGACCACTCGAATATATTAATATGCTCCGCGTCAACAGCGCCGCGCTGATGATCCAATCCGGCTCGTGCAGCATGCTGCAGGCAGCTCTCGAAAACGGCTTTCAGCAGCTTAGCTACTTCTCAAAGCAATTCAAGAAATATAAGGGAATTTCGCCTTCAACGTTTAAACGCCTGCAAGGGAATGCATCATTACCGAAAGAATCGCTGTAGTTAAACAGCCGTAGCTAAGGCCGTAGTTTGTATCTCAAAGGAGGAAAAACCATGTATAAGGTGCTGATCGTGGATGACGAAATTTTTGTGCGCAAGGGCTTAATAAGTCTGATGGATTGGTCGTCTATGCAATTTGAAATTTGTGGCGAAGCGGAAAATGGGAAGCAAGCACTGGACCTTATCGAACAACAGACCCCGGACCTCGTCATTGTGGATATACGCATGCCCGTGCTAGACGGTCTGGAGCTGATTCAAAAGGTGAAAGCGGAATGCGAGCATCAACCGCTGTTTATTATCTTAAGCGGGTACCCCGATTTCTCTTATGCTCAGCAAGCCTTCCGCTACAATGTGTCGGATTATATCCTGAAGCCCGTTGATGAACAGGAGTTTACATCCACTTTGAAAAAAATAGCCAATTCGCTGAATCAAAAACAGCTCTTATCGATAACGAGAGAAAAGCCGCTTATCGAAACCGTCATCGAAAGTTTGCTGCAGACCGAACCAAGCGAGCAAGTGATGGCGCGGATTGCCCATGCGCTGGAACTTCCACTCTCCTCTTCCTATACGTATATCATTGCAGAAATACAAGATAGGCTGCCTCAAGGGGCAATTGACTATTTTCCAGCACTGCAAACGGCACTCCAGCAATATTTTCATCATGAGGGACAAGCTCTGCTTATTCATGTACGCGCGTACAATCAATATGGCTTTATTGTGCCTCAGTTGTGGCTGGACGAGCAAAACAACGCAGAGCGGACGAACTACGCCAAGCTGCTTGACATGCTGGAGACGGAGCTTGCAACGACGATAGCTTTGTTTATAGGCCATTCGACAAGCCATTTAAAACAAATTGCTCAATCCGGAACCAGTGCCGAGGAATGCTTGAATTATCGTTTTGCCGCAGGCTTTAACGGCATCTTTATGGCATCGGACCTGCATAAGCTGCCCTTATATTACTTTGATGTGGATGAAGAACTGCATAGCAAGCTCATCTATGAGATTGAAGCCAATCAACTGAAAGGTTATCACTCCGCCATTGATGCCATTTTTATTTCCTTTCAGGAGCGGCATTTCGCTCCAGGTGCCGTTACGAATACAATTAGGCGAATCATGATTGCTATCATCAATATCATCCGGCAGCTGGGAGGAAACGAAAAAGATCTGCAATGGTTGGACGAATTGCTTAATTGGCAGATGAAATACCGCAATTTGAAGCAGATAAGGCATGTTTTCTTGCAGTTTATAGAAGAAGCGGCTAAATATATCGCGGAGAAGCGAGGCGAAAAGAACGAGGGCAGTATTGAAAAAGTGAAAAAATATATCGACAGCCACTACAAAGAAAACATCTATTTAAAAGGAATAGCTGCCGAATTCCATATGAATCCAGTCTATCTCGGTCAGTTGTTTCGCAAAAATTACGGCGTTTATTTCAATGAGTATGTGCTGTCGCTTCGCATAGAGGACGCCAAGCGGCTGCTGCGGCAAACGAAAAAACGCATGTACGAAATCGCGGATCTCGTAGGCTTTCAAAATGCCGATTATTTTGCCGCCCAGTTTGAAAAGCTGGAAAACATGACGCCAACGGATTATCGGAATAAGATTATCGGTAAAAAATAAGGAGGCTCCCCCGTGCTCAACTATCGGCTTCATCATCTGAAGCTCCGAAATAAACTGGTCTTCATTTATATTGTATGCGTATTCATACCGATCGTACTGACTAACGTGATGTTCTATCATGTGACTACCATTAACATCAAAAATCAGAAAACGACAGATGCGGAACAAGCGATAAATCTTTTAAAAGCCGAATTTGGGGCAGTCATTGAAGATGCAGCAGGTATTTCCTATCTGTATTCGATTAACAAGCAGCTCAACAATCATTTAAACACCCTCCATGCCTCTCATGACCACTATGTGGAGTCTCTAAATGCCATATCCAATCTGTTCAACCGAGCCGACAAGGAGTACAAATCCATCAGCTCTGTTGTGATTATGAGCGACAATCCGTCGATACTGGCTTCGAGCCATATCATCAGGCTCGAGAACGAGATGCGGAATACGGATTGGTATCATCAAATTAAAAATTTCAATAACACGTATCCCTATTTGTATGTGACGTCCGACAGTATCAGCGTTATTCAAAAGCTATCCGATCCCCGGTTTGAAACCTATGAGCATGTCATGAAAATCGACTTAAATATGAAATACATTAACCAAATTCTTGATTTATCCAGCTTTGAGGGGGATTTTTACTTTATGGATCCGTCTTCTCAAGCTCGATACGGCCGTCTGTCCAACGGTCAACCAAGTGATCTGATCAAAACAGGACGGACACTAAGTCTCAAGGAAATACCCGTACCGAATAAGGCGATCATCATTAGCAAGCAATATCATAACAACCGCTATTTGGGAGACTGGACGATATACGGAGTATTGGATGAAGAGAAAATTTTATATGATGTCCGGCGATCAGGGCAATTTATCCTTTGGTTTGCAGGGATTAATTTCCTTGTGCCTACGATTGTGATTGTTATTGTTTCCCGCTCGATCCATACACGCATTCAAAAGATTCTGAAACACATGAAATCCGTAAAAGGCAAAAACTTCGAACGTATTCCTTATCATCGAGAACGGGATGAGGTCGGCGAGCTTGCAGTGGAGTTCAACCGAATGAGCGAGAGGATTGAGAATCTGATCAATGATGTGTATGTTACAGAAATTCAGAAGAAAGAGCTGGAGCTAAGCCAAAGACAAGCTCAACTGCACGCGCTGCACAGTCAGATCAACCCCCACTTTTTATTCAACGCGCTCGAAACGATCCGAATGCGGAGTCAGATGAAGGGCGAGCTGCAGACGGCCAAGACGATTCAGAACATGGCGAAAATTTTCCGTAAATCAATTCTTTGGAAGCGAAGCTTCGTTACGATTCGCGAGGAGCTTGAATTAATGGAAAGCTTCCTGGAAATTCAGAAGTACCGTTTCGATACGAAACTAGAGTTTCATATCGAGGTGGATCAATCCTTGCTGGATATTGAAATTCCGAAGATGACCTTTTTGCCATTTGTAGAAAATGCAAGCATTCATGGCATTGAGAGTGTGCCAGGCATCGGTTATATTACGATTCAGATCGCGCAAGAACAAGGTCAGATTGTCTTCCTTATTGTAGACAACGGGGTAGGCATGGATCAGGAGAAGATCAGCGAGCTTCATCATTATCTCCATGAGGAAGCGATTATGGGCGATTCCATCGGAATGAAAAATGTCATTACTCGCCTGAAAATATGCTACGGTGAATCGTTCAGCTTCACGATTGACAGTTCTCCAGGGGGAGGCTCACGGATCATGCTGCGTCTACCGCTGGAAAAAAAAAAGATAAATTCCGAGCAATAAGTACTTAATTATTCAAAGACCGATCTAAGCTTTGCTATATAACAATCATAAACACTATCTTCTATACTGAAAGTGCTTACAATACTTTGATAGAGAAAGGGGATACAGCAATGCGCAACAAAAAATGGCTGCAATCCAGCCTGGCCGTTCTAACGGCTATGACAATCCTCCTTGCTGGCTGCTCAAATAATGATGCAGGAGGAAACAAAGCGGCAGAAGGAACGAAAAGCGAGGTAAGTACAGAACCGGTAACCTACGATTACTTCGCTTTCGGTACGAATAAAGACGTGCTTGCAAGCAACACAACCATCGGCAAGATCCTCCAAGGTCAGACAGGTGTCGATTGGAAGATGGAATATGTAGTAGGAGATGCAAGCACAAAGTCTGGAGTCATGATCGCCGGCGGCGATTATCCTGATGTCATCTCTCCAGTAGGCGAGCTTTCTAAGCTTCTGGATGCAGGCGCATTCATCCCGCTCAACGATCTGATTGAGAAGTATGGTCCTAACATCAAGCGTGTCTACGGCGATTATATGGACAAGATCACGAATGAGGACGGAAACATCTATATTCTTCCTTTCACGGCCAATGTAAACGGCTACTTGATGGAGCCGGACGCGTCCAGTACATTTTGGATGCAAAGACGTGTACTGAAAGAATTTGGTTATCCGGAAGTGAAAACGCTTGATCAATATTTTGATCTGATCGAGCAGTATCAAGCCAAATACCCTACGGTAGACGGAAAAGGTACGATTGGCTTCCTTACTTTCGCTGGCACCCCTGGCGAGTTTTTCACCATCACCAATCAGCCGATGCATCTAGCCGGATATCCAAACGACGGCAACGTCATGGTTGACATGCAAACTCATGAAGCCAAGCTTTATATGGCTAGCGAATATGAGAGGCGCTGGCTTTCTTCATTAAATGCGATGAACCGGAAAAGCTTGCTTGACCCGGAAACCTTTACTGCTAACAAAGACCAGTACCTCGCTAAACTTACGTCCGGCCGCGTGCTCGGATATGTCAACTATGCTTGGCAGATTGGCGATGCTACCAACAATTTGAAAGCGGCAGGCAATGACGACCTACGTTATGTGGCACTTCCCATTGTCTTTGACGAAAGCATAACAGATGCCTATATCGATCCTCCCTCCTTTGTAAACAACCGAGGGCTCGGAATTACCGTGAGCGCTGAGGATCCGATACGAATCATTAAATATTGGGATAACCTGTTGACCGAAGAAAATCAGAAGCTCATTCAATGGGGTGAGAAAGATGTCGCCTATTCGGTAAATGAAGAAGGCCGTTTCATCATGAGCAAGGAGCAAGTAGCCAACCGCAACGACAATGAATTCAAACGCAAATACGGCTGGGCATACTTCGATTATGAGTGGCCGCGTTATGGCAACAACTCGGTGTACGAGGACGGCAACGCTCATGTGCCTACTAGTCAGCCAGAGGTAGCGGCGGTTAATTACACGGAGGGCGATCTAGCCCTGCTAAAGGCCTACGGTCTGAAGACCTTCTCCGGCTTTTACTCCGAACCGGTAGAACGCGCTTGGTACCCTGCCTGGAGTATCGAGAAGGAACAAGGCTCTCCTGAACAAATCTTCAATCAGAAAGCAGGCGATCTACAGCAGAAATACTATCCAAAAATGGTGTTCGCTTCTGAGACAGCCTTTGAGTCCATTTGGAATGAATACATCGCAGAATTTAATAAGCTAGGTTCTGCTGGATTTGAAAAATTTGTTACCGCCAAAGTAAAGGATCGTATCGAAGGCAATTGGTAGACAGCAGGATCTGAATGATAATAATGAACCGGGAAAAGTGAAGCCACTTCACTTTTCCCTTCTAAGCTTGCTCAAGAGAGACAGTTTTAGCCGGAAGGGAGACGGATCGGGTGAAGAAACATGCAGTACAGCTGGCAGGATCGACTTCTGTCGATTCGCGCCTGAGAACCTTATTCAAAACATTATCCAAACAGAAAATGCTAATGCTGATGTCATTGCCTTTTCTCGTCTGGGTTATCCTATTTAAATATATTCCGCTCTGGGGATGGACGATTGCCTTTCAAAAATTCAAATTGGCAAAGGATCTTTTTGACCAGACCTGGATCGGTTTAGATAACTTCAAATCTTTGTTTCAGGAACAGCAGTTTTATCTAGTCCTGCGTAATACGCTCGTTATGAGTTCTATTAATCTGGTACTGGGATTTGCAACGGCCATTGTGCTGGCGCTGCTGCTAAATGAATTGCGCAAGGTTTACTTCAAGCGAACGGTGCAGACGATTAGCTACTTGCCGCATTTTATTTCATGGGTAGTCGCTGCAAATATCGTGCAAACCGCACTCGCGCCAGAGGGTATCGTCAATGTATTGCTGCTCCGATTGCAGCTCATCGATCATCCTATTTTGTGGTTGGGAGTTGGCGAATATTTCTGGGGAATTCTCGGAGTAACGGAAGTTTGGAAAAATGTCGGCTGGAATACCATCATTTATTTGGCCGCTATTACAACGATTGATCCGACTCAATATGAAGCGGCTGAAATGGATGGCGCTTCGCGCCTTCAACGGATGTGGCATGTTACGCTTCCGGGCATGAAGCCGGTCATTGTCATCCTGCTCATTATGAATTTGGGCCATATTCTGGAGTCCGGGTTCGAAGCACAGTACTTGCTGGGGAACGGTATCAATGTTGAATTTTCGGAAAATCTGGACATCTTCGTCTTGAAATACGGGATGCAAATGAATAACTTTGGCTTGGCGACCGCCGCCGGGATGTTTAAAACCGTGGTCAGCTTCATCTTCCTCATCGCAGCCAACAACCTCGCCAAACGAATGGGCGAAAGCAGATTGTACTAATTGAAAGGAGGCAAAGGCTATGGAACAAGCCAAATCAGCTCGAAATTCATCGATAGGCGATAAAATATTCGATGTGTGTAATATTATTTTTATGATTATTCTGGTTATTTTGACCCTTTATCCCTTCTTGAACATGTTTGCCCTGTCATTTAACGATGCGAATGATTCGATTCGAGGCAGCATTTATATTTGGCCACGCGAATGGACGCTGAGAAACTTTGAATATGTGTTCAACGAATCCAATGTGTTTTATGCGACCTTTATCTCCGCGGCGCGCACGATTATCGGGACAATCATCTCCGTCTTTTGTACAGCGATGCTGGCCTATACCATTAGCCGTCCTGAATATGCATTGAAAAAAATGGTATCTATGATCTTTATTTTCACGATGTATTTCAGCGGCGGCTTGATTCCGACCTACCTGCTGACCAAAGAGCTTGGGATGTTGAACAGCTTCTGGGTATACATTATCCCCGGCATTATCGGCGTGTTTAATATGATTGTTATCCGTTCCTTCATTGAAGGATTGCCGGAGGGCATTATGGAGTCGGCCAAAATGGATGGTGCTGGAGACTTTATCACATTTACGCGCATTGTGCTCCCGCTTACTATACCGGCTCTTGCTACGGTGTCTCTATTCGTAGCGGTATCCCAGTGGAACTCCTGGTTTGATGTATTTTTGTACAACTCTTCCCGGCCAGAACTAAGCACCTTGCAGTATGAACTGATGAAGGTATTGTCTACATCAAGCGCTACAACGAGCTCAGGCGGCTCGGCTGCCGATGCCTTTGCTAATGCCCAGGGCAATGTAACGACGGTTACGCCAACATCGGTTCGCGCAACGATGACGATAGTAGCCAGCTTGCCCATTATTATGGTCTATCCGTTTCTACAGAAGTATTTTGTCAAAGGGATGGTCGTTGGCGGTGTGAAAGGTTGATGACAACTATAACAAAGCTTCAACTAACGAGAATATAACTTTTTAGCCCTTTCGCTTCCGCTCGGAAAGCCGAAAGGGCATAATTTCAATTCAACCTTTTACCATTAGTTTATATTATTGGTTGTTGTAACGCATTTGAATATTAATCCATAAATTTCTTCTACTTAATATAGTAGATCTAATTACAAGGAGGGGCTCATGACCCATATTCATTATGTAGAATGCAATACTACGCACGAAAAAAATTTTGTTATCGATGTCCCCATTGGCAATCACTGGCTCCTTGTCATCAACAAAACTCCCGCACAATTCTGGGTCAATGGCGAATTAAAGGAATATCCCGCCCATAACGCCATTCTCTATTGCCCGCAACAAAAAGTATATTACCAGGCCTGTGCGAATCAATTCGTCAATGACTGGATTCGCTTCGAAACCAATGAACCTTACTTTACGGAATCTTCGCTTCCGTTAGGCGTTCCCTTTTTTCTAAATGATCCGGACTACTGCTACAAGTTATTTGAACTGCTCGTCATTGAACACAGCTTTAATCGAGATTACAAAAAATCCTCCATTGACTGTTTACTCCGTACGCTGTTCAACAAGCTATTAGAATCTTACTTTCAAGTTGACATTTTGCCTCAACATTATCCTTTATTGAAGCTTCGCATCGCCATTCAAAACCATCCTGGCGATTATTGGACGGTTTCGAAAATGGCGGATTATCTCTGTATCAGTCCGGGCTATCTTCAGAATATTTACAAAAAGACATTTGGTACCTCTTGCATGGATGATGTCATCAACAGCCGCATTCGAATGGCCAAAGAATACTTAATTCACAGCAATCAGAGCATTGCTGAAATAGCCTCTCTTAGCGGTTATCATAATGTGGAACACTTCTGCAGGCAATTCAAACAAATAACGGGGTATTCGCCAAGAAAATTTCAAAAGCATGCAAATGAATAATTTCCATCCCGGACAGCTATGTCAAAATCGGTTCATCCGAATGAAGGGGCGCTGCGGTTCAGCCTGTTGTTCTTGAAATATTGTTCCACTAGAAACTTCATAATTTCGCTAGGCTGCTCCTTAGAAAACTCGGCCCGATCTGCGAACAGCATCCCATACGGGGCTTCGGGTGTATAGGGCTCCCATTGCGGCAATTCCTCTCCTGTAGCATCGAGTCCGTTCGGGTCTCCCGACTGGATGAAATTCACCCAGTAATTGCACATCTGGCGCGCCAAATCATAATGTTTGCCTACAAATGGTCTCCAGCATTTAGCGAGCGTCTCGAAGAAAAACCAGAGGTCCACCGAGTGAAAAGTGCCAGGGTTATCCCAACCCGGTATTTCAGCATCAAAATTATAGTAATACAGCGGGGTATCGGCACCAGCATCGGCGCTCCCTTGCGCAGCAATTCGAATGGCATATTCAATGCCGCTCACCGAGGCCTTCTTCTTGCTCTCTTCGAGATGATCAGGCTGAACGCTGCAAAGCTCCATAAAGGTATCGGCATCATTGCCAAACAAAGCGATGGCCATTTGCTTGAAGTCGTCAATGGTGTCGACTTGCGGAACGCTGAAAAACTCGGTGGACGTATGACCGAACATTACCGGTACCATCCAGCGCTTGTTTTGAAGAAACAATTCAAACGGGTTACCCAAGCTAAACACTTGATCTGCGACGGTGCCCCAGAATCCATGGTACTCCACCGCCTTGTCGCGGAGATACACCGCATCCAGCTTCCTGGCTTCTGCAAGCGAGGATATACCGAGATACTCAAAAAACCTCACACCGTCCTGTTCCGCTTCTGCCAAGCTGCTCCGAAGAAGCGGCATAAGATTTCCCGGGTATAACGGAGTAAAGATTCCGCTTTGTATAATTGCCCTTTGAAAGAGCCCTTCATTCTGAGGTGAAGTAAGCTGGCTCATGACGCTTCCACCGCCGGCGGACTGCCCTCCGATGGTGATATTGTCAGGATCGCCGCCGAAAGCTTCAATATTGCTCTTGACCCACCTTGTAGCCGCCTGCTGGTCGAGATTGCCGAAGTTAGCGGGAGCTTCTGGGGCTTCCGCCGTAATGTCGGGATGGGACAAGAACCCAAAGACATTCAGACGATAGTTGATCGTAACCACAACGATGCCCCGTCTAGCCATGCGTTCGCCGTCAAACTCCATTTCGGAAGGATGGCCAACTTGCAGTCCTCCGCCAAAATACCATACATAGACTGGTAGTTTTTCATCTGCACGATTGGCTGGTGTCCATACGTTTAGGTAAAGGCAATCCTCGTCCATCGCAATGTCAGGTTCCACGGCCCACTCCCGGGTATAGATATTATTTTCGTCGATCTCTTGTCTCACCTGCATCGATATCGGCGAGAATTCGAATGCTTTGAATATGCCTTCCCAATCTTGCGCGGGCTGAGGGGCACGCCAGCGGTTTTCGCCTACAGGTGGAGCGGCGAATGGGATTCCTTTGAAGCTTGTAATTCGCGGATCCGCTGCTGGAAGACCCTGGACCATTCCATTGTTAACCTTTATGACTCTAAGCAATGATAACGACTCCCTTCAATCTAAGTAATCTAGTAAAGGAGAGGAGTATGATTATTCATTCATACCCCTCTTGTTTGAAATTATGAAAGATTTTATTTATTTGCTTGCCAACGCTTCAGCACGCATTTGAACGATTTTTTTAGCTTTTTCCGTATCCGAGGCAACGACATCATTCCAACCCAGACCCACCACATCTGTCTTCATCTTTGCCCACAGCTGGTCGAAATCCCCTTGATTTTTTGCGAATACCATTTTCCATGATGTGTTTTTTACATAATCCGATATTTGGCTTCGCTTGTTTTTGATATCTGATGAATCAACACCGAAACTTGTATTAATGTTAGGTACAATATCGATCATATTATTTTTCAGGTAGTATTCTGTTGCGTTCGTTGCATTAAATGTACTCTGCCAATCTGTCGTTAAAGTTGTCTTGTTAGCTTCTTTTGTAGAGCTCCAGTAATTATTGTTATAAAACTCTCCTGAATCGGGGTCCTTCACAAAATCGCTCATGATCATACTATTGATCTTGCTTTGGCCATCCTGGTACCCGCCGCCCCCGTATTCCTCCGGAACAGGTGTATTCTCCTGAAATGCCGTTTGACCGACTTGGGTCAGCTTAAACTTGCCGTCTGCTGTCTTTTCGTAGTTGAAGCCTTCAAAACCATTCGTCGTGTAGCGAAGGCCTTCAGGAGACACGAACCAATCCAAGAATTCCATAATTCTGTCGGGTTCCTTGGCTTTTGAACCGACTGCAAATACTCTCCCGCTGCCGTAATAAGCATCGCTGCTTTGAATGATTCGGGTGTCAGCGATCGGAACTGCGACATTCCCATCTCCGTTCATCCCTCTTTCAATCGAGTTGTAAAACCCTCTTTGCCATGAGTACCACAAAAGAAGCACCTGCTTGTTGGTAAGCTTCTCAGCAACCTTGTTCCAGTCCTGAGATGCCGAATCCGGATCGATCAGTCCCATTTGATTTGCAGTAAAATAGAATTGCACAATTTTTTTGTACATACTGTTGTCATCGATGAGCGGAACGATGTCGCCTTTTGCATTCAACTGTATCGTAGAGGTACCATTTGGCTGTTCATAACCGTACCAGTTGCTCAACCAGCGTACATTTTCCATCCCCCCGCCGTCCCAATCCTTCCACAGCGTGATCGGAACGATCGGTTTGCCGTCTGGCGTCTTAGGGTATTCTGCCTGCATCTGCTTCAGTACATTCAGTAGATCGGTCAGATTGTTCAGCTTAGGAGCTCCTACTCCCTTATAGTAATCCCAAGGCAGGATTGGACTGGAGTAAGGCAGTTCTTCTGAAAATGTCGTTGGTGAAGTATCCGCTACAAAAGTCGGCAGACCATAAATCTTGCCTTCCGGATTTACTTTATCAAATCCTCCATTAAAAGGCTTGAAGTGATTGTCCACATATTGTGACAGGTACTTCGTATTCGCAACCCGATCGGTGATATCCATAACAAGACCTACCGGAATCAACTCTTCCAACTGACTATTCTCGATGATCAGAATATCTCCCAGATCACCTGCTGCCGATCTTGTCTTGTATAACTGGTCGCCGGCTACCTGAGGTGCAAGAATGTTCAACGTAATATTAAACTTGTCTTTGAGAAGCTTCCCATACCACCCGGTCTGCTCTCCTTGGTAATTTGCCGCGTTGCTGAATACGGTAAGGGTTAGCGGCTTGCTGTGATCAATCTTGGTGTGGTTTTGTGGTCCCGATTCATTAGTGCTGGGCTCCGATTTGCTGCAGCCGGCCAATGCTGTTGTCACCATGAATAKGCAAGTAAACAACACCACCATCGATTTTTTCACCGCTTTATGACGATTACTCAATGGTAAACCCCCTCAATTCATTTTTTTATTATAATGGTGCAGGTTAGCCTTTCACTGCCCCTATCATAATCCCTTTTACAAAAAACCTCTGGAAGATCGGATAAACCAGCAATATAGGCGCAACAACAATAATGGTAACCGTCATACGGATTGATGTTGTCGTTTGCTTGGTTGCCAGAGTTGCCATGGCTGTAGAACCGGCATTTTGAAGATTGACCATGGTAGATAATGAGCTTGCTTGATTGATATAGTTATATAAAATGAACTGCAGGCTATACAATTTGCTGTCTGTGACGAGCAGCAGTGTATCCTGAAAAGAGTTCCATTGATCCACCGCTGCAAATATGGCAACTGTAGCCAATATCGGCTTGCTTATAGGCAATATCACTTTGAAGAAAATGGTCATAACCCCAGCCCCATCGATACTTGCAGCCTGCTGCAATTCCTTAGGCGTTGATTCCACAAAGGTTTTTACAAGAATGATAAAAAACGGGGCTACTATTGTCGGCAAAATGTAGGCCAAAAAATGGTTTGTCAGATGCAAGGAGCGCATGGTGAGATACCACGGAATAATTCCTGCATTAAAAAACATCGTAATTATTGTGAAGCGGTACCAGAACTTTCTCCCCCACATATCCTCCTGAGAAAACATGAATCCCAAAAAGGCTGAAGCCCCAACGGTCAAAGAAGTCCCGATCAGCGTTCTTCCCAAAGATACAACGGCAGCGTTCCATAGTCCCGGAATCTTAAATACATCCAAGTAGTTCTGGAAATGGATTTGCTGCGGGTAGAATACAATATCACCTCTGGCGCTAAGATCATTGGCACTTATTGTATTGATAATGATAGAGTAAAATGGAAAAATACAAATTAGAGCAAACAGCGTATACAAGGTATAAATCAATGATGAGATCAAGATGTCGGTTATGCTGGAATGCTTTTTGTTGTTGTTGTTAACAGTGTTCGCTGCCAGGCCTGCTGCTTTTTCGCTCATACCACGCTCTCTCCTCTTATCATTTTTGATAATCCATTCACTGAAAAGAGAAGCACAACACTGACCAAGCTCTTCAGCATGCTGATCGCAACAGAAACGGAATAGCTACCGCCCCCCATGGCTAGGTTGTACACATATAAATCCAGAACCTGTATGTTTTCTTTGTTAAATGCATTTTGAAAAACAAAATATTGCTCCAAGCCGTTATTCAGGAAGCTCGCAATTTGCAGCATTAACAAAACAAAATAAGTTGACATCAGACTTGGTAAAATCACATGCCATATGACCTGCATCCTTGTCGCACCGTCTACACGCGCCGCTTCATAAAGGGATTCATCTATACTCATAATGGCTGCTATATACAGGATGGCTGACCAGCCCAATGTTTTCCATATTGACCACCCCCACATGGTGATCCATACATGTTCAGAGTCTTGAAGGAATAGGATCGGAGAATCGATGAGTCCCAGTTGATTCAATAGGCCGTTAATGATGCCTTCACTCGATAACATAGAAAAGGCCAGTGAATAGACCAGTACCCAGCTGATAAAGTTTGGCAAGGTCGTTACCGTCTGCACAAACTTCCGGAAACGCAAAGCTTTTATTTCATTCAAAAATATAGCAAATATCATTGGAAGCCATGAGAAGAGCAGGCCCAAGCCGCTCATCCCAAACGTATTTTTGATAACCTGAAGCAATTGGTCTATCTTTACTTGGTTTTCAACTAAGGAACGAAACCACTTGAAACCAACATAAGTGGATTGAGACAAAGGTGTCGGCGGCGTATAGTCAAAGAAGGCATAAACCCAACCATATAGCGGGTAGTATGCAAAGGTAGCAAGTAAACCCATGAAAGGCAGTATGTAGAGAAATTTTTTAATAGATTCACTTCTCATCCTGTATTCTTTTATACGCACCATGTAATCCCCCTATAAATAAAATGTTTGGAAGCGCTTCCAATATTGTAGAAAAGAAATATTTCGCGATGTCCAGGCAACCGGGTAACACTCCCCTATCCGTGCTTCCATTTCCTTTCCAGCCCATACACCTCCGTAAATGCATTGTTTATTATTCGATTAATTACCAACTTTCTAATAAATAGTAAATTACCAGCAGCCTAAAAACAATGATCTATACTCACGTATAATTGATATATTCTGCGATGGAGTGATTGTAAATTTACTAGCCAATACTTCCAAGAAATTCTTAATGTGCAATAAAACCTACTTTTCAACATTTAGGATCCATCATATTAGTTGTTATGTAAAACAAGTACAGTACTCCTTTTCGTATAAATGGATGCGAATACTGCTAGCCAATCTATTTCGTTATCATGGCTCGAATTTCTGAACCTTTAACTATACTTTGACGGGTTTGCTGTTCGGTTGGTTTGTACTAAGATAGACTAATTGAAGCTAAGAAAGGGGAATCACAATGACAGATGGTCTATCCTTGAACGCAACTGAGAAGCTCGTTGATGTTAACTCGGAGGCTTATCATGAGATGATCGCCCAATCGCTGCTTGACAAAGGCAACAATAAGCGATTGAAAGCCGCCATTGAAAAGGCTAAGAGAGGCGATAACGTTACGATTGCTTTCATTGGCGGCTCCATTACTCATGGAGCTGGAGCAGACCCGCTCCATACGTCCTGCTATGCTCACCAAACATATACCGCTTTTAAAGAGATGTTCGGTAAGGACGGAGGTAATCAGATTCGCTTTATTAAAGCTGGCTTAGGCGGTACGCCTTCTGAACTGGGCATGATTCGCTATGAGCGAGATGTCCTGAGAAACGGAACGGTTCAACCGGACATCGTCGTCGTGGAGTTTGCCGTCAATGACGCTGACGACGAGACGAAAGGGATTTGCTACGAGAGTCTCGTACTGAAAATCCTGGCCGCCGCCAATTCGCCTGCCGTCATTCTGCTGTTCAGCGTGTTCGAAAACGATTGGAATCTGCAGGAACAACTTTCTCCTGTAGGCTATCATTATGATCTTCCCATGGTAAGCGTGAAGGATGCAGTTACAAAACAATTTCAAAAGTCGAAGGACGAGGGCAACATCATTTCCAAGTCGCAATTTTTTAGCGACATCTATCATCCGACAAATATGGGACATCTCATCATGGCCGACTGCTTGCGCTCGCTATTCATGGAGACCGATCGTTGCGCACCTAATCAAGAGGAAATCGTCCTCGACAAACCACCGATGTTCGGCAACGATTTCGCCGAAGTTCGTTTGCTGGATAGAGACAATGGTTCTAGTGTAGCAAAGATTACGGAAGGCAGTTTCTACGCATCCGATACCGAACTCCAATTCGCGGAGATGGATGATCATCCATACGGCACAGCCCAATTCCCCGACAACTGGATGCATACATCTGAATCCGGCAGCGACAGCTTCACGATGACGATTCACTGCAAAAGCCTGCTTCTCATTTATAAAAATTCCGGAAGCAACGACTTCGGAAACGCCGATATTTGGGTTGACGGCAAGCTTGTTAAGGTGGCGGAGTCCCAAACCGTCAAGTGGACGCGTTGCCACGCCCTCATTTTATTTCGGGAGCAGCAATCGAAAGAGCATACAGTGGAAATCAGAATGGCGTCAGAGCATGAGAGCAAACGATTTACAATTCTTGGTTTCGGCTTCACACAATAGTCACTCGCAGCTCATTTTGTATTGAGAATTTCTTATTACTGATCTTTTCACCTGCATATTCAAAAAAGCATATTTAGGGAATCGCCTACATCATATAAGCGACATTTCTATATATAATAAATGACCATACAACATGAAAGCCCTTCTAGCCCTGGTATACCCGGGCAGAAGGGCTTTCATGTTGTATCGAATCGCATGATCACCTAAGCTAAGAAAGCTTTACGATATTCTTGCTTTTAAACGTATCTGCTATCTGCTGACCAACTTGTGGTACGATCCTTTCGGCAGTTGTTCCTTGTCGAACAGCAATGGCCAATTTTTGCGCCCTCTGACTGGGAAGTTGTCCAACCAAGTATAATCGTCCGCGGCCCCCCAGAACGTCACGCTCGTCAGCACATTGCTATATTCGCAGAACAGCTGGAATAACTCGGAATACCTATCCTCCTGAAGACTCATCATCTCGGAAGTAGGCGATATCAGATCGGTTCGCTTATCTTCAAACTCGAACACCGACACGTCCATCTCCGTGATATGCAGTTTGAGCCCCAGCGAAGCATAACGTTCAATTGCAGTTCGGATATCGTGCAGTGACGGATGGGATAGATTCCAATGCGCTTGCAGTCCGATACCATGAATTGGCACGCCCTTCTCCTTCAGAGATTTTACCAGTCTATAAATTTTTTCCCTCTTCTCAGGTACGGACTCGTTATAATCGTTATAGAACAACAGCGCTTCGGGATCGGCTTCATGCGCATATTCGAACGCCTTGGAAATGAATTCCTCACCGACGATGTCGAGCCATTTGGACGAACGAAGTTGTTCTTCGCTACTATCAGATATGGCTTCATTCACGACATCCCATGCATAAATTTGACCCTTATAACGCCCAACCACTGTATTGATGTGGGCTTTCATTCGCTCCAACAGCGTATCGCGATCAACTAGACCTCCAGTCTCATTCTCGAACACCCAAGCAGGCGTTTGATTATGCCAGACCAGCGTATGCCCTCTTACTTGCATTCCGTTTACTTTCGCGAAATTCATTATTCGATCCGCATCCTCGAAAGTATATTGGTGTTCTGCAGGATGCAAACGCTCGAACTTCATCTCATTTTCAGCCGTTACACTATTGAAATGATAAGCCAACAACTCGCGTTGTGTGACCAGCGTCTTCATATTTACAGCTGCACCAATTAAAAACTGCTGACTAAACGATTTATGAAGTTTTAAAGATCCTTCATATCGGGAATTGTCCATTTCTCCGATCGCCTCCTCTTCATGTATAGGTTGACTTTAAACTTAATTTGATTGCCGATTTAGAAGAATATAGCGTTTTCCAGGTAATATGGGAAAAGCTTTTATTGTTCGTATGGATAATTTGTTACTTTGATTCATAATCGAACCAGTCAAAATGGGCAAGCGACTCCGATTTGGCGCCATTTCCGGTCGCATACAAGGCGAAGAGCACGCCAGTAAATCCGCCAGCCACTTCCGTTGCAAGAAGAGAGGTCTCTCCATGGCCGAACCAGAATGGTTCTCCGTTGCCATCAGAAAATCCGAAAGCATACAGGTCGCGATTTGCGCTCACATGAAGCACGATAGAATCGAACGGCCACGGCGCCTCGTTCTCGATCTTCCACAAGCTGCCAAGCTTTCTACGGAAAATTACTTTGCACACGCCAGCAATACGAGTCACAGCAATCTCATAATGGAAGCGATCGTTCATATAAACGGTAATGCCCGCTTCCTCTCCGTCACGCTCAGGTGCAAATTCCATATGTGTAGACACGCTGCAATCGAAATGCTGTTGTCTTCTCGCTAGAAATGCAGGCGCTCCGATTTCATTCAACGTCGTCTCGTTGCCCTGCAGCGTTAGACAACTATCCTTCTCGCTAAGGGACCAGTTATCCGGGTTGGGTGAACGCATAAAATTCCAATACGGTGCAAGCGCCGCCGCATCGAAGTTGTCCCGAACTGGGGCAGCGGCTACAGGCAGCAACGGAAGATTGCCTGCCGGCATCGTCTCGCTGACCGTTCCGTTATCGCCAATGGTCGGCCAACCCTCTTCCGTCCATGTGACGGGAGAAAGAAACGTCTCTCTGCCGAGATGGTGTTTATTCGGATAGCCATGCGGCCTGATGCCAAGAAATACAGCCCACCAGTCTCCGTCCGGCGTTTGAACGAGGTCTGCGTGTCCCGTTGCATGAATCGTTTTTGACTGGCTGCGATGGGTTAAGATTGGATTGTGCGGACAGCTTGCGAAAGGTCCATTCGGACGTTCGCTTCTAGCGATCGTTTCCATATGGCCGTATTCGGTGCCGCCTTCGGCAATCATTAAATAGTACCAACTGCCGACACGATAAATATGCGGTGCTTCCGGGTACTGGCCTCCTGTTCCCGTCCAGAGGAAAGCAGGATCAGTCAGCCTTTTGCCGGTTTTCGGATCAATCTTGCTTTGATAGATGCCAGGCCCCTGATCCCCGTGAGCAGAGGAAGTGAAATACAATGTTCCATCCTCATCGAAGAACAAATCTGGGTCTATGCCGGGATGGTCGACGAATATCGGATTCGACCATTCCCCGCGCGGATCATTCGTATGTACGAAGAAGTTACCGCCGGCGGTAACGTTCGTCGTCACCATATAGAACGTTCCGTTATGCTCACGGATCGTAGGCGCGAATATGCCGCCGGAGCTTGGTGCACGGCTTAGATCGAGCTGCTCGGTCCTTGTCAAAACGTGACCGAGCTGCGTCCAATTCACAAGATCCTTGCTGTGGAACAGCGGAACACCCGGAAAATACTCGAAGGAACTCGTTACGAGATAATAATCATCGCCAAAGCGACAGACGCTTGGGTCCGGATGAAAACCGCTTATAACCGGATTGTTATAATTCAAGCAAGCGCACTCTCCTTATCGTTGCGAAATTAGTTAAATCAGACTCACATAGCGGAAGTAATCGAAATCAACGAAACCGCCAGCTTGCTTCGTGGCGTAATTGTACAGCCCGAATCGGTAGCCCATAAAGTGTTCAAGCCTATATTGCATATGAAACGGATCTCCGATCACAACCCAATTCACTCCGTCCGAGGAATAGCGGAACCAGGCAATATCCTCGCGATCGCCATTATCGAACTGGCACTCTATTTGCAAATAGATTTGGTCGCCCTCATACTTTACGCGTTCAACTGTGATTTCGCCTTGACCGTCGTCCACTCTGCCATTGACGCACATTGCTACGTAAAAATCGCCGTTGTCATCGACCTGAATACCGACCGAGCCGAAAGCATATTGCAGCGACACTAACCCTGCACGGTCGCCCGGTTTCATAGCCTTGATGTCCATAAACGTTGTACCGACACATGCCGGACCTTCTGTACGCTGTGTTAACGTATTGCGGGCAAATTCTACGCTATTCGTGATATGACCCGTCGTTAGGCGCAAGCAGCCCGGTCGCTCCGTTACCGACCATTTACCATTGTCGGGATTATGATTCCATTGCCAATGAAGCGCTAGACGATTCTCCCCGTAATCAAACTCATCACTGATGACAAGCGGCTTTGTCTCCGAGCTGGGCAGCTTCACTTCGAACGTCTTAGGCGCTTTGCCCTGTTGCCCCAGAACTGGCCAGTCATTATCCCAAACGACCGGCAGAACGCATGGAATACGGCCAACGGCCCCGTGATCCTGGAACAGTACCGCATACCAATCCCCTTCTGACGTATCAAAAATGCCACCTTGTGCGATGCCATTGTTGCGATAATCCATTTGATCATCGAGTACTAGCTTGTGCTCGTATGGACCGAGCAGATCACGTGAACGATAGCATAGCTGTCTGCGGCGCTTGTTACCTGCATTTGGCCAATCGATGAAGAATAAATAATAATAACCATTGATTTTGTAGGCATGGCAGCCCTCGGCACGAAGCATAATTCCGTCTCGTTCCGTCTCGAGCAGCAATTGATTGATGCCGTCCGGCTTCAGAGCAGTTGCTTTCTCAGACAGCTCTGTAATTCGAATATCGCCATTGCCGTGGAAGACGAACACACGGCCATCGTCGTCGAACAGTATGCTCGGATCATGGTGAAGTCCTTGAATAACGCTTCGTTCCCATTTCCCGTTCTCGATATCCTCAGTCGTATACACATAGAACTGATTCATATCCAGACTCGAGAAACACACATAAAAGATACCGTCGCGATAGCGTAAGCTGGCAGCCCATGATCCCTTGCCGTAAATGCCTTTACCGTCAAGCAAATTGTGCGCGTCATTATCCTCGAACGTCTCGTATACGTAATTAACAAGCTCCCAATTCTGCAGGTTTTCGGACTTCATAATCGGACAGCCTGGCATCGAATGCATGCTTGTACTTACCATATAGAAGGTCGATCCTACACGGATCACGCTCGGATCCGGAACGTCTGCCCAGATGACCGGGTTCGTTATTGTCGTATTGTTCATCGCTAGCTCCTCCTAGTAAGGCTGGATTAGTCCATCATCCAACCAGTCTAGCCTGTATGCGCCTCGGCAACAACCCGTCTATCTATAGGTTTTCCTACACAAATTATAGGCGGTACTTTTTATACTTTTATGGTCGTGCTTGCCCAGATGGATCGACGACGGCCCAGAATGCCGGCTTCGCGTGGAGCTGCTTGTCGAACAGGAATGGCGCGTTGGTACGCGTCACCGGGAAGCTGTTCAACCACGTATGGTCGTCCGCGATGCCCCAGAATACGACGCCGCTAAGAATGTCCTTATTGTTTCTGAAAGCCTCAAACAGCTCGCGATATCGATCCGCCTGCTTCTGCAGCAGGTCAACCGGTATATCGCTGCCAACATCGCTGCGATCGTTCCATGCGTAGAGACTCATATCCAGCTCGGTAACGAGATTATCAAGACCTAGCTCAGCAAACTTCTTCATCGATTCGATAATAGAATTCACCGTCGGCCCGAATAGGTCGATATGGGTCTGATGACCGACACCATCGATCGGTACGCCTTTATCCAGCATTTCCTTCACAAGCTCATACAATCGGTCTCGCTTCGCCGGATTGTCCGTTCCGTAATCATTAATGTACAGCTTTGCCTCGGCTCCGCCCGCTTCGCGTGCCGCTCGGAATGCCGTCTCGATAAAGTCTGTACCCGTTATCTTATACCATTCGCTAGCTCGCATCCCGTCCGGATCGGCTGGCTCTATTACTTCATTGACAACGTCCCATGATTGGATATCGTCCTTGTATCGTTCGACAATTGTGCGGACATGCGTATCGACTCGCTGCAGCAGCAGCTTTTTGTTCGCTTCGCGCTTAGCCACGTCTGTCTCCTCAACCATCGGCTTGCCCTCCGCATCCTTAAAAAACCAAGCGCCGACCTGACTATGCCAAAGCAAGGTATGGAAGCGCACCTCCATGTTGTTTTCTTTCGCGAACGCTACGATTCGATCCGCATTCCCCCAATTGAATTTACCTTCCGTAGGTTGAATCGCATCGGGCTTCATCACGTTCTCCGCAACAAGCCAATTCACGTGCTTCTTGAGCATCTCTGCCTTTAGGCCCTCCATCTGGGCCGGCTCGATGGCAGCTCCGATCGGGAAGTAATCAGCGAATGTCTCCGCAAGCGATGGAATATCCTGCTCAACCGATGGTTCCGGCGTCGGAGTTGGCTTCAAGGTTGGAGCCGGAGTCGCTTCAATCGTGCTTGTAGGCTGGCCATCTTCAGTATTGACGCTGCCAGCAGGTGCTTCCGTCTGAAGCGCAGCCGTTTCATTCACTGATTCCGCTTGATGCTTATTGAGAATAAGCACAGCAACAACCGCAATTAAGGTGACAGCAGCTATAATGCTGTATATTAGCTTGTTTCTTTTTTGACTCAATTCGTTTGCCCGCCTTTCAAACGTAATCTTGTTTTGCACACCAAACCTCTAAGCAGCAATAAGCGCCCTGCGGGCAGCTGACCGAAGTAGCTGGCCCCCCCCAAGGCGCTATACATGCGTCAGTACTTTTCTTAACCGACGATTCCAGTACGCTCGATACTTTCGACGAAGTATCTTTGAACGAACAAATAAAGAATAACGAGCGGCAGAATCGCAAGCAAAATACCGGTATCCTGCACCATGCTCATGAAGAACGGGTCTTTGTTGGTCGTTGCGCCGCCTTCTAGCAAAATTTGCAAGTTGTAAGGAAGGGACGACAACTGCGTGGACATCACTTTGCTCGACGTCAGATAGGTTGTCGTGAAGAAACTATCATTCCACTGCCACACAAAGGAGAAGAGCAATACGGTAACAATCGACGGAATCGCATTTGGCAGCATGATGCGAAGGAACGTCGAGCCAACGCCCGCCCCGTCGATGTATGCCGCTTCTTCCACCTCCTTCGGAATACCACGGAAAAACTGACGGAAGATGAAGATGTACAGCCCCGCCTTCAACGAATTCGCCGTAAGGGAAGTTAGAATAAACGGCCAGTAAGAATTAAGCAAATTCAAGGACTTTCCGCCGGTTAGCAGCGGGATCACGCCTAGAAGCGTAAAGTCCTTCAAGTTCATATAGATCGGAATTAGGATGGTCGTAGGCGGAACCAAGATGGTTAATATAACGCCAGCGAACAGCAGATTGCTTCCTTTGAACTTCAACCTGGCGAACGCATAACCTGCGAACGCGCAGGATGCGGCGGTCATGATCGTCGTCATGCTAGATAGCACAAATGTATTTGCCAGCGTTTCCCAATAATCCATAATGGAGATCGCTTGCTTAAAATTGTCGAGCGTAAAGTGCTCTGGAATAAACACGACGATCGGCGAATACAGGTCCGCCTTGTCTTTGATCGCCGTCGAAATTTTTTGAATAATGGGATACAAGATAACGAACGACAATCCGATAATCAGCACAAGCCGAACGATCGTCCACAGCCCTCGCTTCCAGCTTTCCAACGATAACAATCGGGCCAATATCAACGTTTTCACTCTCCTTCTATTCCTGGTAGAAGACCCGCTTGGATATGAAGTATGCACTAACTAATAGAATGATCATGATGACCAGGAAGTAGATCCACGCCATCGCCGAGCTAAGCCCGAAATTAAAGGTGGTAAAGCCGGTTTCTTTGATTAGCGTCGTCATGTTGTTCCTGGAGAAAGAGTCGATAATCGTATAAATGACGTTTACGAGTATGAGCGGACTGACCATCGGAAACGTGATTTTCCAGAATGCCTCATACCCCGTTGCCCCTTCGATTTTGGAGGCCTCATACAGCTGCGGCGAGATGGTCTGAATCCCAGCTAGGAAAATAAGAATTTGCACGCCGGATTGACTGACGATTTGATAAATCCTTTGGACAGCATCCATCAGGTACAAAACAATATCTTCATTGACTCCGGATCGCAACATGATGTTCGCCAACTCTATCGTACCGCTCGAAAATACGCCCCCGTTCGCATTTTGTTCATTGATCGCTTGCACCAGACTTGATGCCTCCAAAGTCGCAATGACGCCGGAAGCAAGTATAACTGGAAGGAAAAAGATCGATCTTGCCAGTGCTCTCCCGACGAACTTTTGATTCAGCAGCACAGCCAGAAACAAGCTGAAAATAACGATAAGCGGAACGTTTACGACCATATTAACGACCGATTCCGTCAATATTCGATTAAAGCTCGTATTGACCGTGAGCGCTTCAATATAGTTCGCGAATCCGATATACTTCATAGTCATTCCGTTCGCATTGGCCTTAATCGAGCTTAAGCTGTATTGCAGTGAAGTCAATAAAGGAATAAAAAAGAAAAATAGAAATCCAAGCAGCCAGGGCAGCACGTAGAGAAAGCCCCACAAAGCCTTCTGCTCGTTGTACGTTCTTGATCTGAATACCAGCTTCGTTATCGTTTTCAAGATTGCTCACCACCCGTCACATAGCCCTCGGCCTCTATCGTCATCCCGTTTACTGTTGCATTCGTCGCATTGTAGTTAACGATGACGTACGTCCCGCTTTCATAGACGGTTTTGAACAGGCCTTCGGCTAGCTTCTCGTGCGCTACGATACGCTCATTGTGAACTTTACCCAATACGCCGTTCACTTCAGCATATATGGATGCAGCCTGCTCCAGCCACTGCTCGTAATTGACGGCATATAGATTGCTGAATTCCGTATCCTTAACCTTATAATTCGGCGCGTGGATCCATTCGAAGTATACGCCGGAGCCATACTCGAGACATTTCAGAATGTATTGCCTTACGTTCGTGTAGCTGGTCAAATTAAATGGCGATCCCGTGTAATCGATATTTCCGCGAATCACCATTTGGAAAAATGGAATTTCTTGATCCTCAAGCTTATAGCGGCTATTCGTTAAAGGTGCGTTTGTAATATCTGATAAGTAAGGCAGTGTGTAAGCATTGCCGCCCTCGGCCAAAATATTCAAGTTTGCTTCACGAAATTTGTTCAACGCCTGAGTAGAAATATCTTCCGACTCTGTACGGTCGATTTGTTTGTTTTTGCGGAAATCGCTATTCAACTTGTCGCCCATATCACGAAGCGAAATCCCGTCCGTATCGAAACCTTCCATGTCCTTTAGAATAGCATCCACGTAAGTACCGACACGCCTCGGCGATACGACATAGGATGGGGACTTCGAGCGGTCTCGTCGCCCTAGCGCAAGGTCAAGAGGATAGAATGACGAAGGCACGCCACGCAGAGAACGCGACGCTTCCTCCTTCTCGTCGAATCCCTTCCCCGTATGCGCGGTTAGAATGGCTACGTCCGGATAGAGGTCTACGCCCTGCTCCTTCGCGAACATCGCCAAGCTGCGCAAGCCTTTTGCACCGCCAATCGCATTGTCTACCGACAGGTCATCGGGTACTTTATGATCGAGTCCGCCGTTGAACCAACCGGCATATCGAATCTTAATATTGGCGATGCCGAGCTTCTTCATTTCGCTAATCATTTCCTGCGTCTGCTTGAAAGTGGTAAGCGGCTCGAGCATCATGTACGGGACGCCGACGAAATGCTTCTGTTTCGCAATGCTTCCCACGACCTGAACGTAGAACGGAAGCTCACTATCCCCGCTCCCCTTCTTCGGAGCCGGTAATCCGTCCTGGCGCTCCAAATATTGACGATAATACTCGGCCATGCCCTGATACGATGCTGACTCGCCCGTAAGGAAGGCATAACGCACCGTAAAATCACTTTTCATCGGTTGTTCCTGGAATTTCGGCAATGTTCGCTCCGATCCGTTCGCCTGGAGCGTAAGCTCCCCTTTGTTCGTAACGTTGAAGGTCGGATAAACATAATTGTAACTGTTCAATTTGCCGCTGATATCCGCATTGATCGTCGCAACAGGCGCGCCTTCTTCGATAATGCCAAGAAATGCGTTGCCGTCCCTGATCATGCCGAAAACCGGCAGCCTAACGGTTTGTTCGTTAACAGCGTTCTCGACCCTCTCCATTGCCTGGTCATTACCGTATACCGCCTGCTGGTACGCAGGGTACTTCGTCTTGCCGTTATTGAACGAGATGAGAGCGCCGGAGCCGTCCGGAACGAAGATCGAGCCTTTCTCCTTACTCCCCGCTGCGCCAAAGAAGCTTAGCATTGAGACGTTGCTGACCGGATACTCGCTAGGAGACTGAATTTCCTTTGATGGCACCCTAACAACAAGGCAGTCCGCATCGAGCTTATACTCGATGGAAGCGAGGAAAATTCTCGGTGCAGGCGAATCTTGCGAAAAATTCAGTTCAGCCATATCCTTCTCCAGATCCTCTTGCGTATAGCCGGCATCCTCGAATGCTTTGAACGCGCGATCAAGCTGAAGACCGTTCAGCGCTTGGTCATTCCGAGCATAGACCGCTTTATCCTCATTTTTTGTATAACCAATACGCAAAGCACGTTGACCTGCCTTATCCAGCTTGCCCGACAACTCATCAAAACGAGTCATACTTAACATGAGAGGCAGATCCATGGCAGATCTCTCGGCTTTACCGAATTTATAGGTTACTTTGACTCCGCTATCAATCGTTTCATATTTAACCTGTTCGTACAAGGCGCTGTCCAGGAACGTATTAATCGAATTGACCTGTCCGAAGCTGTTATAGTAATCTATTTTCAATTGCGAGGACAGCAAACCCTTATTCACCCCGGTTGCGACAGGATCAGCCTCCGCTTCGAGGGGATTGCTATGCCATACTTCGCCTCCGCTTTTGTTAAGCACGGCAATAGCGCCCGTCTCCTCGTTGATGAACAGCCTAAGCCGCTCATTCTCGGCGATTCCCTTCATATCGGCGAGACGCGCATCCGTGAACGAAGCGTTAAGCGCCTTTCCTTGCACGAATGCCGCCTCTAGCTGCTGCGCGTCTTCCGCTTGGTTTGCGGTACCCGAGCTGGAACAGCCGGCGACCAGCAGTCCGGTTGCGAGAAACGCGGACAAGACGGCATTTCTGGCCATACGCATCTAACGTTCCTCCTTTCCTAATTCCTCAAGGTGATTTCTTGATATAAGATCGTGATGAAGGTAATAATTTGTTGAATCAAGCTAAAAAACAATAAGCAGAGAAACGCCATGAACCCAATGGCAATCAGCGAGAGCATAATCGTTACGATTGTTTTGCTTGGTGTGAATTGATGAACGGTCATATTTCCAACGAACAGAAGATATACCGACCATAGAACGGCAAAGCTGTTGCAAAAATAATAAAACGTTGTCTCTTGCATGGAAATGACATTGCTTAGCCAAATCCACGGGAAGTTGACAATAACCAAAGGCAGTAGTGCGAAGCAGGTGGATGTGAAGATATCCACGAATTTACCTTCACCATCCATTAGAGTCGTAAGCGACCAATTCGCTACACACCAGAATAAGACCGGTACGAGAACATAAGTGATCTCCATTAAGCTGTTCATGTATTCAGGATTGTAGATGTTAACTAGAAACCCGCTGTACTGACTGCTTAGTACGTTAGTCAAGATAAGCATCAGCAGAATCCCGAACGACAAGATCAAGTTCAGCTTCTTGTTTTGTTCGTATTTCAGCTCCCAATAACCGTTAAAGGGATGCATGATAACATAAAATGGAAATGTAATGTACTCTTTATTCAAACGAAACGCCCCTCTTTCTAGCCTGCTTTTTCCGATAGATCCTTACGGTCAGGGTAACGGCGGCTAATCCGATGACAACCGTCATAACGGTGCTGAAGTTTGCTCTTAGCACTTCCTTGCGGTAAAGGAGAAACGCCTTGGAATAGTTGGGTTGATCAAGGCTTTGCTTGAAGTAACGCATCGCATCGTTGTAGTCGCCCTGCCTCAGAATCGCCTTGCCGATGCCGGAATAAGCGAAATCCAAATTCGTGTTCATATTAATAGTCTGCTCATAGAGCTGAAGCGCCTTGTCTTCCTCGCCCCGGTAATAGCTTCTGACGGCTTCATTCAACGTCCGGCCGTACTCCGTCGTCTGGAACAACGTCATTTCACCGAACGCCTTGTCCAGAACGAGGAAATCGTCCCCAACCCGTTCAATGGCAACCGGCGTGTTGAACTCGCCGATCCGATTGCCCATGCCTCCGAACACGTACATGAATTGCCCGTCTCCGTTATAAGTGAAAATCCGACCTCTCTTCGAATCAAGAACCGAGTAGATTTCACTGTCCGTAATATCGACGTCTATAAGTCTGGAAGGTCCAAGATCGCTCGTAAAGTTTATATCACCCTGCGGTTTGTAAAAACCGGTTCTTCGCAAAATATCATTGCCTTGGGCGTTCAGCTTACGAATGGTGTCACCCGAATCACCGCTGGTCGCGTAAATGAAGCCTTCGTCATTAATGTCCATATTGGTAAACTCCGTTGGCGTGAACATCACCATTTGGCTGCGCTGCGCCTTCGTCGATAGCCGCTTCCAGAACAGCTCCACTGGATCTACCCAGACACGGTTCGCGCCGATGTAAGAAGTGAACGCACCCTCCGCGCTAAATTCCATCAGCCCGTCGAACACACCTATCGCCATGACATAGATGCGCTGCGCTTTATCCATGACGACCCGCACCGGTTGAAAATTAAAGTTGACCGGCAGCAGATCGGATTCAGGCTTCTCTACGATTTGCGCCAAACGGCCTTTCTCATCCAAATGAACGACCCGCTTGTTTCCTGTATCGGCGATCAGCACATGCTTCTGATCGGTTACGAAGATACCTTGAGGATTCAGAAATGTATCGGTTGCTCCGGCGTTATCGAAGGTGTCGATGATGGCCTTCTGATGATAATTGATGTCCAAAACGACAATCCGATTATTGCCGGAATCGAGTACATATATTTCATTGTCCGCCGTCACGTGCAGATCACTTGGATCTTTAAACGCACCTACACCAAGCGAAGTGCCGGTCATTAGAGTCGTCGCTTCATAAGCGGAAGGAGATACGACAGTCTCTCCCCAGACGGAATAGTTGTAAGAATCGCCACTCGCAGCAGAAGCAAGCGTTCCTCCCGTGCTTATGCCAATTAAGCAGCATATGGCCGCAAGGAGATAAGCTCTTCGTTTGTTTTTACTCTTCAACATCGTGCAAGTCTCCCTTCTACTCTTTCATCCCGGAAGTCGCCATCGTCTGAATGACGCTGCTCTGGGAGATAACAAAGAGCGTGATCGGAACAACCATCAAGATGAGCGCGACGGCCGCTCCGACGCCCGCGCGCGCGATTCCACCTAGCGTAATCTGTCCCAGTGCGTAATGAAGCGTCTTCAGGTTCTCACTGTAGATGAAGCTGCCTCCGTCTGTTCCCCATAGCATAGGAAACTGCAAAATCATAAGCGTGAGCCACGCTGGCTTCACGTTCGGCATCACAATGCTCCAATAGATCCGGTACTCGCTCGCTCCATCAATCTTGGCGGCTTCCAGCAAAGCCGTCGGAAGCTGCTCCATGAATTGCTTCATTAAAAATAGGCCTAATGGAAAAGCGAGCGATGGAACGATAATTGATGCATGCGTATTGATCCAGCCGAGCCAAGACATTACCATATAGTTTGGAATCGCTGTGACATGACCCGAGAACATCAGCGACAGAACGACGATCGAGAAGAGCGTCTTCGAACCGAGGAACTGATATTTAGCCAGCGGATACGCCGCGGCGGAAGCAAGCAAAATATGACCTACCGTCCCGATGAGAGTGATAAGCACTGTATTGGCAATGTAACGCGATAACGGTACCCATGAATTGCCCATCAAGGCAATCAGGTCATAGAAGTTATCCAATGTTGGATTATTGACAAAGAATCGCGGTGGGAATATAAATAATTCGTCCAGCGGCTTGAAGGCGTTGTTCACTGCATAAAGCAGAGGCAGCACCATAAAAGCTCCGAACACGGCGAGAAACGCGAACAAGATGAAGCTAACCGTAAACGAACGGTTCAGACGCTTCGTTGTCCGAAATACGGTCATCATTTTAACGACCAACGTTACTCACCTACCTTTCTGAGCAGTTTTTGCGTCAATTTGTTAGTCCCGATCATAATACCGAACAAAACGGTCGCAATCGCCGAGGCGTAACCCATCTCGAATCGAATCGTGCCGTAATCCATCAGGTGGGTTACAATCGTGTGCGCCGCATAGTTGACGCTCGGGAAACCCGCGAGCGCGATCGTAATATCAGCCACCGCGAGAGATCCCGTAATTTGCAAAACGGCGCCGAACAGCAACTGCGGCCTCATCGAAGGCAGCGTAATGAACCATAGCTCCTGCCAGCGGTTTTTTATTCCGTCCACGACACCCGCTTCTATCAGCGTCCGATCAATCGTTTGCAGTCCTGCTATAAAGGCAAGGAAGCTTGTGCCTAAGCTGAGCCATAGCTGCACGATCATGACAATCATAAGAATGTATTTTTCATTAGTCAGCCATTGGATCGGCTCCAGAATAAATCCGAATTTAATCAGGAATCCGTTCAAATAACCATAGCGGTCGCCCGAAAATACAATCAGCCAGATAAAAAACACGTTTCCAGAAATCGCCGGCGCATAGAAGATCAAAGTCATAACCGCCCGTATCTTAGGCGACAGCTCGTTAATAACCCACGCAAAGAAAAAGCAGGCGATATAGCTGACCGGACCGGTAATGATTGCGAAGATGAATGTGTTCTTCAATGCAATCATGAAGATGTCGTCATTCAGAAATAATCTTGAGTAGTTCTGCCATCCGACAAACCGCGGAAATTCGAGCATGTTGAAGTAAAAAAAGCTAAGTATGAGCGAGAATACGACCGGAATGACCGTAAAGGTAAAGAAAATAAGCATGTATGGGCTCATCAGAAGGTAATAATGCTTATTTTTTTTCAGTTCCGTCCATACATGGGACAACTTCGATTTTTTCTTCGGATGGACAAGATTAGATACGGCTTGACTGGTTGTTTCGGCTTGCAATGAACTCCACCCCCAAACAATTACGGTAAATTAAATTCTTTCCGCTTAATCTCGATTTCATCGTTAATGTAGAGCACATAATCGTTAAGCGCTTCCCTAGAATTCTCGTTCGCGTTGACGACTCTGCGGAAGGCGTTGTCCAGATGCCGGCCGGTGAAATAACCGCCCGGCACTTGAGGTATGCCTTCAACCCACTCCCACTGACTGGACAGATTGTTGTAATCCTTGATTGGCCAAGGCAATTCTGCAAGTGCTTCTACGTTAGCAGTTGGATAACGTGCAGCTTCGCCCATTAAACCTTCCATCTCTCTACCGTAAGCAATTTGCGTATCCTTGCTGGTCCACCATTTCATAAATTCCCAGGACGCTTCCTTATTATCGGCATTCTCCATCATCATAACGCCAGTCGTATGACTGGCTACCGCATGATTAACGGTTCCGTTATCTTGCTCCGTACCAGGAACGAGCGTGAACTCCCACAGCCCTTTAATCTCAGGCGCGAGCACCGTCAGCATGTTATATGTTGTATAGTCCGCAATGCCGATTGGCATCTCGCCTGTACGGAATCGGTTCGGGAAGTCTGCCAATACCGGGAATTTGTAGTTCGTATAAAATTGCGTCCACTTCTTAAACATTTCCATAGATAAATCCGTATCAAGCGCACTCTTCTTATCGTCATCACGATAGAATTCGCCGCCATTCTGATAAAGCAGCATAGAGAAGGTCGCATTCGGTACGAGACTTGCATTCGTAGCCTCGATTGGCAGCCAGAACTCCATGTTGTGCTTCTGGAGGACGGAAATCATGTTGTAAATATCCTGCCATGTCTTTGGCGGCGCAAGCCCTAGCTCCTCAAGAATATCCTTCCGATAGAACAGCATCGGGAACGACTGCTGCTCAGGCAGTGCATAGACGCCTTGATCGTACTTGTAAGGCGTAAGTCCACTGTCATGGAAACGCGAGGCTACTTCATCGAAATCACTAAACTGGGTCAAGTCTGTCGCAGCATCCCGCATCGCATAGTTCACGGGAATGTCCTCACCGATTTGCATGGCAACGTCAGGTCCCTCGTCTGCCAATGTTGCCGGAAGCAAGATGTTCCCCGGTACAAGCCTTAAATCTATCGCGATATTCGACTCCGGCGTGAAGGAATCGTCGATTAAGCTCTTAAGCACCTGTGCTTGATCCCGCCCCGTTGTAATCCACACCGTTATTTTACGGTCCTGCTCTCCTCCCGTATTGCCGATGCTGTCATAGTCCTCGGTATAAGAAGCAAAGTACGCACCAAGCTCATGCTTCATCTCTTGAAAAAAAGTCGCTCCCGCTCTCGGAAGCTTCTTGCCTGGAGAGGACACAATGAGATAGTCCAGCTTAATCGGTTGCTCGCGAACCGTGAGAATCCACGTGCCTAATCCCCCGACATTCGTTTTAAATGCGGTTAAGCGATTGCCAACCGTTTCCGGATTTTTGATCATTTCCTTTAATTGACCAACCATGGTATGAAGAACGGCTACTTTGTCGCTCCGCTCTCCTGTCGATTTCTCTAAATAATCGGCTACGTTCTGTATGATTACGGCTTGCTCTTCGAATGTCTTAACCATGTCCGGTATCCGCTTCCCTAATTGGTAATCACGGAACGGATCGGGTGTATTTGACGTGATCATCAATATTTTTCGATACATCTCGTTAAGCTGCAGCACGCTGGATTCAATCGTTCGAATGAGCGGGGCGATATCGCCGAGTGAAACTTCCATTCGAATGCGATGCGTTCCCTTGGACAAATGGAACAAATACGGCTCTTCTTCATCGCCCAGTACGTTCATCTCCCAATCCATGTTGAAATTAAAGCGTAAGCGCTTCATTTCCAGGAAAGGAGTCTCTCCGTCGATCGTCAGGCTTCGAGTGGCGTATATGCCGCGCAGTGTATCCTGCTTTTGCTTTAACGCGATCTGATATAAGCCGTCTTCTGGGGCCTCAAACTCCCACTCGATCCACTGTCCAGGAAGCTTCCAGTTCGTTCCGCCGATCGTATTGATTCGAAGCTTCGACACATTGTAAGGGATGACCGTCGGACTCGATCGGTCCGCCAGCGGATATAACGTAGGAGATGATTTGGCGACCGCGTCCTCCGCTTGTATTTCAAGGTATTGATCCGATACTGCCTTGATTCCTTTGGTCTCATACTCTTTCTTCATATCCTCATACGAATACAAAACTGGTTCCTGATACAGCTCAATATAATCAATCGCCATCGGTTCCCTTAAGGCCGTCAAGGAAAACGATTGCTGCCCGCTCTCAAAGTAAAAGGAGTAAGGCTCGTCATAATATCCATTTCGATCCGTGAAAATTCCGATTTGCCATGCCGGTTTTTCTACCTGCCTTGGCCTGATTTCATTGCCGCGATCGTCACGCTCGATTTCGTCCTGTCGATTTCCCCAAACTCGATCGAATAATAATATATCCGCTCCCTTAAAAGGGACTTTTTCGTTAATGGCAAACTGCCTTTCGATCGCAGAGCTTTTTCCCTCGATCGGCAAATAATGAATCCTTATGTTGTACAGACCCGCTTGTTTTACCAGTACATCCCACACAATGGAGCCGTTATCCGGAGTGACAACCGCCTTGCCGGACAGTCCTTCTAAATCCTCCGCTATGTCGAACCCTTCTCCAGTCGTTCCCGAGAACTTCTCGCCCTCTATTCGGATGACTTCTTCCGGCCGCCCAGCATTTATGTGGCTAGTCAAATACGCATCATAACTGTCTTCTCCTGCTGATGCCGTAACAGCGTCGAAATCTCCCATGGCCATTACGCGTCTGCTATCCTTCGAATCTGAAGGGTAGAAAGCCCATATAGAAGTTGCCACTATAGTGAGAACGAGTATAATTGCGATGTAGTTCTTCTTTCTGAAGTTCAACTTTTCTCCCTCCTGCAGTAAGAAGTTAAATTCAACAACAGTCCCCATTAGAAATATTTCTAAAATGGGGACTGTCTCTCACACGTTATTACATGTTAAGAACCATACACCGCATCAATCGCCGCTTGGAATACCGGTTTATACTTCTCGACAACTGTAGATACCGATACCCCGCTGTTGATCTCTCCGACGAAGTCCCAGAACTTCAAAGCATCGCCGTACGTACCATGGTCGAATACGATCATGCCAGATCCTACTTGCTTAGCGTTGTTAATGTCATCCTCGTTCGCAAAATTGCTTTCAAGGGACGCTTGACCCGGATAGTCATATTCGGAGTCGATATCGTTGATTTTTTCCCAAATGTAAAGCAGCTGCTCTGGATGCTCCACTGCCTTTGGAATTGTTAGTGCTTGGTATGAGCCTTCGCCGGAATGATATTCCGTTGCGCTTGGTCCTTTAGGGAACGGTACGAAGCCGATATCCGCATCCGGCATATCCGTTTTGAAGCCATTCAGTTCATAAATGGCACCGGCATACATGAGCGTATTTCCTTGACGGAAAAATTGTCCAGGCTCGGTCCAATCTCCACCCTCAGTCGGTCTGTACACTTGTTCGGTTGCGAGTTTCGACAAGAAATTCAATGTTTCCTGCGTTGCTGGATCATCTAGGTTTTGCTTGTCGCCTTTCGTCAGGTGAGCACCGTTCGAATACATCGCATGTTCGACAACTTGAGAATTTGCAAGCCCCCAAGTATCCAGCTTGCCGTCGTTGTTTGTATCTTTATTGGCTTCTTTCGCTGCTTGAACGAATGTATCCCAATTCCAGTTGTCTTCTTTCACATAATCTTGAAGCGCCTTGATGCCAAGCTGATTCAAGAGCGTCCGATTGTAGAAAATGCCTTGAATCAGGTTGCCCTGGTCTTCTGTGAACGCATAGCCTTTGCCCTCATAAGTAAAGAATTCGCTTGTAGCCTTTTGATTGAACACTTTCGTGTTTTTCGTATACTCGTCGACCGGCCAAAGCAAATCTTGCTTGACTAATGTCGGAATCGTATAGTTTCTTCCCAAACGGACGATATCGCCAAGCGGTTCTCCAGCAAGCAAGGATGCTGTTACTTTTTGTTGATACTCGCCGAAGTCGACTGCTACGTATTCCATTTTGAAGTTATGCTTCTTCATCAGTTCATCGAGGTTTTTCTTGCGTTGTATGTTATCCGGATTGTCTTCTTGAATCGCCATATCCCACCAGGAAACGACTTTGATCGTTCTTCCACCCATGTCGAAGTCCATCTCGGGCGAGCTGTATAACTCTTCTTCTCCGTCGCCCTCAGGAACGGTCGTCTCCGTGCCCGCATTGCCCGAGCCATTGTTCGAGCCGCCGTTTGTTCCGTTGTTCTTGCTGTTGCCCGAACCGCTGCTGCATGCAGAAAGAACGAGAACGAGCGCGCATAACAAAACCATTAATTTACGAATCTTCATTGCGAATCCCCCTTAACATATTGAACTACATCGAAAGTGTAGCGCTTTCATAAGGCAAGCAACAACCTGTTGAATATCAGGTTTATTACCTGTCATATTCTAGATTGGAAATCATTTACTTTCGCCAAAAGCCGGTTTTTTTTCAATAAGTAAAAACCTGTGGGCAATGCAAAGAAAAGCACGTTGTATCCACTGCCCCCAATTTACATAATTAAAGCGTAGACTTATCTCCCGTCAGGGAAACCCCTAAGTACAAGTATAAGAATGTAAAGCATCTGTTGATTTACTGTGCTTATATTTCACAGCGAAACGTTAGCTTTTACAGCCAAAGACGGCGGTAGACGTTTACGCTCAAGCAAATGCAATTGGGAGGTAACCATCGTGTATAAAGTGCTGCTTGTCGACTATGACTCCACATCGTCGATGGAGATGTTGCAACATATGCCAGAGTGGAATGGAATTGGATTTGAATTGGACGCTTATGCGAACAGCTCTGCGGACGCTATCGAATTTCTCGATCGAAACTATTTTTCGCTCATCCTGGTCGGCATGAACGGCTCTCACCATGACGCCTTGTTTCTTTGTGATTACATTCGCCGGAAGAGCCGCGTACCGCTCGTCTTGATAGGCGGAAGCAACGACTTCCAGCTTGCCCGAAAGGCTCTCTATTACCAAGTAAATGATTATTTGCCAGACCCTGTTTCTTCTGTCGAACTGACTTCATGTCTTCTGACCGTCAAAGGCGAGCTTGATTGTGTAAACGATAAAAATAAAGCGCTATCATGGACGCCTGTGGAAAATGATGCCCAGCTTCAGCCTAATATCATCGAGAGGGTCAAGGAATATGTCGATGAATCGCTGCATCAAAATATTACCTTGAAGCAAATTTCCAACAGTCTGCATTTCAATTGCTCGTATTTAGGTCAAAAATTCAAGTATCAGGAAAATATGACCTTCAATGAATATTTGCTGCAGCAGCGCATGGAGAAAGCAAAGCTGCTGCTTGAGAATACGGACATGAAGGTGTACGAAATCGCGAATGAGATCGGATATTCGGAGATGGATTGGTTCTATAAGAAGTTCAAAGCGTATACCGGTGTAAGTGCTAACGAATATCGTAAGATGTTTTCCATTATCGCGTAACCGCTTACATTTTTGCGTGGCGGATTCGTCTGACATTTCTAGCAAAAAAACCTCATCCTCGCCTAATAGCGGGAAATGAGGTTTTTGCTTTTGTGTAGGAGGTTTCCCAATCACGTCATAATCTTTAAGATCGCTGCTACGTTAACTTTCCGTGCGTTCCTAACGCGGATAGAGGACAATGCGGCCATCCTCCATTTCTACCCGCACCTTGTTGATTTCTTTGAATCCTTCCGTGTCTAGGAAACCGGAAGGAATTTGCAGGCGACCCGCTTTATCCAGCACCGCATATTCCGTGTGGCTCTCCGCCTCCAGCACAGCGCTTTCGGCATCCAACATGGCCAGCTCATCAGCGTACGAGACTTTGCGGATCATCTCTGCCGACGTTTTGCCATCCCGAATCTGGACGACCCGGTCCACCTTGCGAGCCAGTTCCGGATCATGCGTTACAATTACGATCGTAATTCCGATCGATCGATTAAGCGCTCGGAACAAATCGAGTACTTGATTCGATGTGTTCGTATCGAGGGATCCTGTTGGCTCATCGGCGAGCAGCAGCTTCGGATCGTTGGCAAGCGCGATCGCGATCGCCACCCTCTGCTGCTCACCGCCAGACAGCTCATTCAGCCTGTTCTTCATCCGGTGGCCAAGCCCAACCGCCTCCAGCAGTTCCATAGCCCGTGCCCGCCGGCGCTTGCCGCGAAGCAGCATCGGAAGCTCCACATTAGCCAGCGCCGTTAAATAAGGAATAAGATTACGCGCATTGTTCTGCCATACAAAACCGACTGTATCCCGCTTATAGGCTACCAGTTCCTTTTCTCCGAACTTCAGCAGGTCTTTGCCGTCCACATAAAGCTTGCCGGCCGACGGCTTGTCAAGTCCCCCCAGCATGTTCAGGAGCGTCGACTTGCCGCTGCCTGAATTGCCGATAATCGCCATTAGCTCGCCGGCCTCGACCTGTAGATCCAGACCTTGCAGAGCGAACACCTCAAGATCCGCCATTTTGTAAATTTTGACGAGTCCTTCACTTCTAATCATCCTTTACTCCTCTCCAAGCTTGAGTGCTTGTGCAATCCGGATTCTCGACAAGCGGTAACCGAGAATAAGCAAACCCAGGGTCAGCGTAATGCCGACGATGCTGTACAGCTGCAAATAATCACTGAGCTGCTGAATCATTTCAAAAGGCGGCACTTGATCCTTCGTTGCGAAGGACATCTCGAAGAGCGGTACGAATAGCTCGCTTATCGAATTGCCGATGAATACACCCAGAACAACTGCCGCTCCCGAAGTCAGCAATTGCTCGCTGACGAGCATGCCGATAATTTGTCCGAACCGAATACCCATTGCCCCGAGCACGCCGTATTGAAGTGTTCTGCCTGACAGCGTGAGCACCCAGAACAGCAAGAAGCCGAAAAAGCTGATGAGCATGGAGATAACGAATCCGAGTGTCATAACGCCATTGATTGCGAGTCTGAACGGATCGTTTTTCGATTCAATCAGCTCTTGCGTGGCATCCTGAAGCTGAATGATTCGCAGCTTCTTCTCTGCCAGTTGGTCGTAGACGAATTGGCTTGTAACGCCATCCTTCAGTTTCAGCCATACTTCGTATGGCTCTACAGCAAGTCTCTTCTGAATTGTTCCGAGATGGCCTACGATCAAGTTGGGCTGAACCGCTTTTTCATTATCCTTGCTGCCCGTAGGAAGCGGATTCCAGCTTGGCCAGTAATCGATAATGCCATAGACGACGAATTGCGCCTGATCGAGCCCGTCCCAGGACAAGCTGATGGTGTCGCCTGGCTTTACTTTTGCCTTCTTCGCGATAGAACGAGAGATCAGTACCGCCTTCGTATTAGGCGCGAGGAGATTAAGGTAACCGTTAATGGGATAGTCAAGCAGCCCATCCTTCATCCATGTCGTCTGGCCGAAGTTCATCGTGTCGATGCCAAAGAGCGTCGTCGCTCCGCTTGCCCCGCTGGCAGGCGTGACGAAGCGCGCATTCTCTTTCTTAAATACTTTAGCGCTCGCCTCAATGCCTTCCAGCTCTTCGAACGGCTGAAACGGCGGCTCGATGTAATTTACCCGGCTCGAGCTCGACGTTGTCGGTTCGGTCAGTGTTTGAGAGGCCGACGACATATAGGTTGAGGGACGCGCATCGCTTTCCCAGCGGGTCATAATCGACATATCCGCTCCGATGGCGTACTGAATCTTGCTCTCCATGTTGTCATTTATGGTTCGGGCCGCATTCGCGCTAAAGAGTCCTGTCGCAACGGTCATGATCAGAAACAGCTTGATCGTCTGATATTGACCGGACGATCGGCTAATCTGTATTAGCGTGTTGTACAGCGCTGGCGACCACCATTTGCGGCCAGCCCAATAAATCAGACGTATGAACCACGGATAGACCCGCAGCAGCAGCAAGCCGCCCCCGAGAGCAAAAAGCGAAGGCATCAGAAAAAGCATCGGATCGAGCTGGAAAGCATCTGAATCAAGCCCTAACCGTTGCAAATCCTCCTGCCGTTTGTTGAAATTATAGAGCAAATACATAGCAACGCCGACAAGGATAAAATCAAGTCCGGTCTTATGCCAAAACGTCAGCTTGTTATGGCGGGCATTCTGCTGCTTATGACTGACGATACTGACTCTGGTCGCCATGATAGCCGGTATGAGAGTCAAAACCAATGCGGCAGCTACCGCTGCCCCCGACATCAAGTAAGCGCTGCTGGTCAGACTGACCTCGAGCGCCGAACGATCGACGAACTCTAGGAAACCGTTCGAGGCGCCTAATACTTTAGTGAACAGAATGCCGAGAAAAGGACCAACCGCAAGTGCGCTAACGCCAAGAAATAGGCTCTCGAACGTATAGGCCGTCATAATCTGCAGACGACTTGCCCCTCTGCTGCGCAGAACGGAAATCTCCGTCTTCTGCCGTTCAATAATGAGATTGGCCGCCATATAGAGATAGAAGGCGAGCATCAGCATGACCGGCGAATAAAGAGACAGCATCATGACATCAAGCTTCTCTTGTTTGCCTTGATAGGCATCCACTGTCGAAATGGCAGGAATGTTGACCTCGTCGACGCCGATGCGACCGCGGAAATATCGCCTGATGTCCTTGTCGGCCTGTACGAATGCATCAATCGACTCGATCGTTAACTGCTCATAATCAAGCGCCACTCGCCACTCGAGGCTCGCGAGCTTCGTCTTGCCTCCAATGATAAAATCGCTCTCGAATTGATCGAATGGAATAATAAAACCATCGCTGTCCTGTGAAGCGAGGTAAGGCAAATAAGGATCGGCAGTCGGATCCGTCTCCATGATCCCTACCGCGATAAAGCGGAACTTCTTTTTGTCCGGCGCTTCCGCGATCAATTCGTCCCCGAGATCACGTTTCGTCGCAATAAGGAACTTCTGTGTAACGAGAGCCTCGTAAATGCCGTCCGTGCGTACGGCTGGCATCACGCCGTCGATCAGGCGAACGCGCTTCTCAAGACCGGATAGCGACTTGATGCTGCCCGCCGCCTTTTGCGACTGCTTCTCCTGATCCGTGGCATCAGCTCCGTACACCTTCATGCGCTGCGTGAAGCGTTGTTGATAAGCGGATAAAGCTTCGAGTCCCGCTCTTCCCGGTATCGTTTGCACGAATCGGTCAGCCCGCCTGATGGCTTCTACTGTCTTCTCGTCCACGGACGACGAGGATACCGTCGTTCCGATGCGGATATATCCCGGATACACGCCTTCTTGAAGTTGCACCGATTGAAGCTCCTTCTGCAGCGTCTGCTGCAAGATGGCTTCGGAGTAAAGCGGCATGGAGCTGAACAAAGCCACGCACACAGTAAGGCCGATCCAAAGGTTCAACTGCAGCCACTTGTTGTTTGCCATCTTTCGAAGGATCATCGTCCATAAGGCCATATGTACACCCCATCCCTGCGCCGGATACATTGCTGTATCCGGTCTTCATTGTTATTTAGTTGTTCAAGATGACCTTCTGGCCTTCCTCGAGTCCCTTAACGATTTCGGCCTCCGTCGGCGTTATCAGCCCCACCTCTACGTCGACCTCCTTGCGTCGCTCGCCTTCCGCCACCTGTACGTAATAGCGACCCATGTAAGAACGAATGGCCGAGCGAGGCAGGATGATGACGTTCTCGCGCTTCTGAAGCTCGATCGTCAGCTCGGCGCTATCGCCGATTTGGATGCCGGCCGGGGCTTTGTCCATGCTCATGTAGAGCGTTACAGCATTGCGCTCTGCTTTGGACCCTTCCGTTCCGATAGGCACAGTCGAAGGCGATTGCAGCACTTTGCCCGTATACGCCTTTCCCTTGTATTTCAAATTGACCGGCATGCCTGCTTCAACCGGCTGTACCTCCTTCATATCTGCGGCAACATACGTAAGCTGAATGCGGGACGTATCCGCGATCGATACGATAGCCTGGTAGGCGTTCACAAAGTCGCCCGCATTCAATGTCTCCACGAACGTCACCGTTCCCGATAGGGTCGCATATAGACGTGATTTTGCAAGACGCTTCTCCATCGACTGAAGCGATATTTTCTCGCGTTCGAGATCGATTTCGCGCAAACGCAAGTCAGTGGTCGACGCGCCGTCAAGATACGCTTGCTTGAACAGCAGCTCTGCTCGTTCCACGTTAAGCCGTTGAAGGCTAACCTGAAGCTCAAGATCACCGGTTTCCTGCTCCACGAGCAGATCGCCAGCGTGAACTTCCTGCCCGGCGCTTACCTTGATTGCTTTGAGCCGGCCTCCCGATTCCTTGAATGACAAGTTCTCCGCGCTCGAGGAAACGAAACGAGCCGTTCCTTTCAGATACGTCTGAATCGATCCGCGGCTTGCTTCTACGATATCCAATTGCTCCTGCGCCGGCTGAACAAGCGGCGGCTGCAAAGCAGTCTGCTCTGCAGGGAGAAGGCCGCATCCGGATAGTGCTAGCAACAATGCCAACGCCACTGCTGATCGGCGCATGCCTGAAAGCAGCAGTCCGCCTCCCTTATTCGATGTTCGTTTGCGATACAATTCTTCCATCCTCCAATGAAATGACATGATCGACAAGCTCCATAATGCCCGGGTCATGCGTGGTCAGAACGACCGTCATACCAGAACGATTAACGAGCTCCCGGAATACTCTCATCACTTGAAAGCCCATTCGGCTATCGAGCTCTGCCGTCGGCTCGTCCGCGATGAGCAGCACAGGCTCGTGGGCAATTGCCCGTGCGATCGCCACGCGCTGCTGCTCTCCTCCTGAGAGCTCGGCCGGCCGATGCTTCATTCTTTCCTTCATCCCAACCTGCTCCAATGCCCGTTCCGCCGCCTCCCGATTGCCCTTAAACGGCGTGCCCGCAACGCGCAGGCCGAATTCCACATTCTCGTATGCATTCATGAGTGGAATAAGTCCAAATGACTGGAAGACGAGGCCGATTTCTTTGCGCCTCAGAGCACTTCTCTCTTTTCCGGGCATACGCGTAATTTCTCTGTCTCGGAAAAACACTTGCCCTTCCGTTGGCTCGTCAAGCGCGCTGAGCATATTCAGCAAAGTCGTCTTGCCTGAACCGGACCTGCCCTTAAGCGCAACCATTGATCCGGCTGGTATAGCCAAATGAACATCCGATAACGCGGTGACGGCGCCACTGCCTCTACCGAATACACGCTTAAGGCCGACCGCCTTCAGTATCATCCCGCCGATTGCTTCTCCCGGCAATTCTAACTTCGCCAATACCGCTAACCTCCTCATTTTTCCCCGTTATTACTATTTATTTTAACGCTTTCATTTCTGTAGAAGTACCTGTTCATTTCTTGTTCGTTTACCCTATAAACGATAGCTTTGGTCTCGATTAACAACTAAAAAACAACAAATTGAACCCTAAATCGCAAGCTAAGGCCTCTTTTCAATTGAACTATATAAGTTGAACTAAAGTTTCTCGTTTTGGTCGCTGCGCGAGAAGAACATTCTTACGATCGCGGTTGTAACCAGATTTTTTGATTGACTAAGACATTTAAAGGTAAAAATCCGGCTACAAAGGCGAACACTGCGTTTCTCCAGAACGATCTTCTCGCTTCGCTTAAACTGTATTTCTTTAGTTCAACCAATATAGGAACTCCACGAACAACAAAACCTCTGCTTTACATCAAAGAAAAGACTCGCAGCGAAGAGGCTGCAAGTCTTTTTCTGTTCAAGGAAGTTGAATCGATTTCATTAAGGGTAACCTTTTCAATTATTTAGAAAACTGCCATGCACGAAAGGTGAACAAATCCGTATCGGCCTTGCCTTTGAACACAAAATACAGATCGTGAATGCCTACGGCGCCTTCAACCACCGTATTTACTTCTGTCCAGCCTGTCGATCCGTCATCAGCCTGTGGAACAGCAAGCGAACCTATCAAATCGCCATCCGGACTGTCCAAACGAAGCTCTATGACGGCAGCCTCGCTTCCGCCTGCTATGAACGCCGAAAACGTAGAGGCGCCGGCGCCGAAGTCCACGCCTGACACAGCTGTCCAATCGCCGTTGTGAATAGCTCCGATTGCAACCTCTTCTACCGTCGTTCCGTTATCGTCCATCTTATGCGGCAACGCATCAATGCCTGCGCTCCAAGCAAGCGTTCCCGCCTCCACTCGCACGAACGGGTTAAGCTTATCGAGCTGCGGTACGCCTTTCAAATCCGCTTCAATTTCTAGAATCGAGCCGTCCGCGCCGAAGCTCACTTTGTTCAAATGCGTCGATCGATAGCCTTTCGGTACACCCATCGCCTTTGATAATGTCTGCGCGTGATACGCAATGTACCATTCGTCCTGGAATTGGAACATCGCATGGTGATTATTGCCGCCCACGCCGAAGAAGTGGCCGGGATTTTTCAGAATGGTGCCTTGGTATGTCCACGGCCCCATAGGATGATCGCTTGTCATGTAAGCGATTTCCCCTGCAGGCGGGCTTCCTTCTGGACGAGTGCCGCCGTAAAAATTCGAGCAGTATGTGTAATAATAAGTACCGCCTGCTTTATTGATGCCGGCATCCTCGAACATGAATGGCGCAGGAATGACAGCGGCTTCGCCGACGACGCTGATCATGTCGTCCCCTAGCTGCATAACGCGAGCCGTAGCAGGCTTCTCCTCTTTGCCCTCTGGGATACCCCCGCCAAAGTAGATGTACGCCTTGCCGTCATCATCGACCAGCACCGCCGGATCGAACAGCCATGTCACGCCTTCTGCGGCCGGCGCCGATCTCGCAATTAATGGCTTGCCGATCGGATCGATCCAAGGTCCCGTCGGGCTGTCGCTCGTGAGCACGCCAATGCCACTGGCGTTATTCGCAAAGTAAAGGAAGAACTTATCCTTGCCGTCAATCACCTTATGCGCCGCTGCCGGCGCCCAGGATTGCGTCGCCCACTTCGCCTCCCCTTCTGGACCAGCGGCAACTACGAAACCATGATCCGTCCAGTTCATTAAGTCCGAGGAGGAAACGATCGACAGCCGCTTGATTGATCCGTAAGAGTTATCCTTCACCTCTCCAGCGGAGTCGTATTCTAGTACGTCGTAGGTATTGTAAATATAAACACGGCCATTATATACGAGAGCATAAGGATCTGCGCCGAATTTATGGGATACGATCGGATTGCCGTTCTGCGGAAGCTTCCCGACCGCGCTGGCAGGCGGCTCATAGCTCAGCTTCGAGGTTGCCTGGTTAACGTCATATGCCGTGTTATTATGATTGGACTCCAAGATTTCCAGACTGCTTACCTTCAATTCATCTTTCATTTTCACAATCAACTCCCGCTTTTGTTTTAATGTAATCGTAGCCAGCGCTTTGCTGCCGTCAAGATTCGTGAATGAAACCTTGGAACCGTCGTCATTGCTGATCCAAAGCTCCAGCCCTTCATCGGAAGGCTTTAAGGCGACATTTGCCGCCGAAACATTATTGAGGTTCAGAACGATCGAACCGACTTCGAATGCAACCGGAATGTGAAGCAAGGCGCGAATTTGTACAACCTCAGCCCCGATCGGGAAATCATCCATGAGTAAATCCACTTCATATGTGCTATCCCTCTTCTTGCTAAGCTCTACCGTCTCTTCCTTCAGATAAGCCGACAGCTTCACATCAGGCCGCTGCTCCGATTCATTCCGGTTAGCCTGCAATTGGCTGAGAAGGAATATCGCTGTGGCGGTCACTGCAAGGGCGGCAATGATTCCAAAGCGCTTCTTGCTTGTCAAAAAGCTTTCACCTCTTTCCCTATTATTGAACATAGTAAGGTTAACCTCGGCAAGGAACAACCCGCCAAATTCTCAGTCATTACCCGTCTATTTCTAGTTGTTATGCAGATGAATCCGATCACGAAGCGAAATAGCAATTCGAGCAGCACCGCCAACTAACAGCCTTCGGTCTTATTGCAGGTTCCATTTATTTCGATATTCGGAAGGTGACATTTGCTCCAGCTTCTCGAATTGCGTAATGAAATAATCGGAATTGTTAAATCCGACACGCTCTGCCACCTCGTATATGCGAAAGTCCTTAATCCTCAACAATTTTTTCGCCTCTGTGATTCTAAGCTGCTGCAGGTATTCATTAAAGTACACACCGTATTTTTTTTTGAAGAGCTGTCCTAAATAAGCCGGATTCAAATAAAATTGACCAGCAATGATTTTCAAACTAATATTTTTGCTGTAATTTTGGTCGATGTACGTTTTGATTTTGTGAATTCTCCCCTTCCCGTAGGTTCTGTATAGCATGTTGATCAAATCGCTTGCTTCGAAAACGAAAGCGTTAAGCAGCCGTATGATCTCGTCTAACGTGACATTGTAATCATACCAATTAATAATTGGTTCAAAGGACGTCAGCTCGGTTTCATCGCCTTCCATGCTTCTAATCGATATACAAATCAATAACACGCAGTGTACGATGCTTGTTTGAATCGCCTCGGGCGAGAAACGTTTCTCGCGAAATTCAGAAAATATCCGATTAACGACCAGTCTGATTTCATATGAATCATTCTCCTCGACTGCCTCTACCAACTTCCGACATAGGTCGCCGTCTAATTGTCCGTAAACTAATGTTGTTTCTTTCACTTCGCTATATGCAATGAAACACTCGGCGCTTCTGTAATACTTGCTAGTTACTGCTTTTTTGGCGCTTGTATACGATTCCTTGATCTTATCCAATTGCTTGACCGTTGTTCCCGCGTAGGCGCGATACGGAAGCCCACAGCGATCTTCGAGCCGCATTAATAAAAGCTCCATAAACGTCTTTATGCTTCCTCCAACGCCAGCAAGATACATTGAGGGAACGATCAACCCATAGGTTCTTCCGTGCTCGGATATAAACGGCTCTGACGCTCTTGGGACGATTTGCTGTATCGCATCCCGAATGTCTGCCCGAATTTTCTCCTTTAACGGAAACTTCCTTCCGCTCCAAGGATGAACGTTATTCAGCTCAATTAGCGTGTATGTAAACGCCTCTGATCCGATCGCCATTTCCAGCACTATGCTTTCCTCTTTCGCCTTCCCCGTCGATTCTCCCCTGATCAAAGTTTCGATCTGCTTCTGGTTCTTCAGCATGCGTTTACGCACTTGAAGCTGTTTTTTCCTCTCCAGCTTGTCGTGCAGCTTCACAAGTGCATAAACAAAGTCATCTTCGTCGATAGGCTTAAGCACATAATCCAATACGCCCAAACGAACGGCCTGCTGCGCATAACAGAAATCGGTATGCCTGCTTATAATAACGAACTCGGTATCGAGCTTCTCCTCCTCCGCAGCTTGGATTAAGGCAAGACCGTCGAGTACGGGCATTCGGATATCAGTGATGACAAGATCGGGTTTTTTGTCTCTAATCATGGCAAGCGCGTCCTTGCCATCAGCCGCTTCACCGATCACTTGATAACCGTTGCCCTCCCAATCTATCATTCCTATAAAGTCTTTGCGGAAAAATAGTTCGTCGTCGACAATAATAACGCTATGCATGAGGCAGCCCTCTCTCTTCGAAAATTGAAAAGTGCTATATTTTTTAAAGTAAACGCTATAATTCCTTAAGCATCGACCATGTTATGATATGTTCAAAAAAATGTACTGTGGAGGTTGCGACAATGTCAGACTCAAACCAAGGTGCTTTCCATACAGGCAGCTACAGAAATCTATTCAAGGAACTTGGGTATTCCTTTCAGGAAATCGAAAGCAAGCTCGAGCACGCTTGGAACGAGCTGTTCTATGGCAACCCTGAAATGCGCATCTATTACCCTTTGGGCGACGACAAAGGGTATCTTCTAGATACCGGCAATCTGGATGTACGCTCAGAAGGCATGTCTTACGGCATGATGATGGCGGTGCAAATGAACAAAAAAGATGAATTCGACAGACTATGGAACTATGCGAAGACGTTCATGCAGCATAAGGACGGGCGTTACAAGCATTACTTCGCGTGGCATTGCAAGCCGGACGGCTCTCGTATTTCACAAGGTCCAGCACCCGACGGGGAAGAGTTTTTCGCCATGGCCTTAATTTTCGCCTCGAACCGCTGGGGTAACGGGCCAGTGCCGTTTGATTATTCCGAGCAAGCTAAAACAATTCTGCGCGCATGCATCCATCAGGGAGAGAACGGCGAAGGCGACCCGATGTGGGATCCAGCAACTAAGCTGATTAAATTCATACCTGAATCGCCGTTTAGCGATCCCTCCTATCATCTCCCGCACTTCTATGAATTGTTCGCGATTCATGCCGATGAACAGGACAGGCCGTTCTGGAGAGATGCCGCAGAAGCGAGTCGCGCTTACCTGCATGCCGCCTGCCATCCGGAAACGGGACTCTCCCCCGAATACGCGAACTATGACGGAACGCCTGCGGTACCTCAGCGGTACGGCGACTTTCGGCATTTCTTCAGTGACGCTTACCGCGTAGCGGCGAATATCGGACTTGACTATGAATGGTTCCGCAAGGACCCATGGCAAATCGATCAGAGTAATCGCATCCAGGCGTTCTTCCGCAACATCGATGTTTCCGACTATCGTCGCTATACAATCGAAGGCAAACCATTTGAGGAACCGGCGCTCCATCCGATCGGCCTTCTCGCCACGAATGCAATGGCTTCTCTCGCTGCGGACGGACCCGATTCCGCCTATTTTGTCCGCTTGTTCTGGGACACGCCCCTCCGTACCGGCGAGCGGCGCTATTACGATAATTGCCTGTATTTCTTCAGTCTGCTGGCATTAAGCGGCAACTACCGTATTTATTAAACAATTTCACAAGGTGAAACGGCTGTCGCCGTCATTTGGCGGCGTGGCTCGATTCATTCCGAGTTATATAAGACTTCGATTGCGATCCGCGGCATTGCTCGGCCTCTCGTTACATCAATTTATCGTCTTCAAGATACATCCACAACCTGACGAATCATATGTTTTTACCCTTCAAATTGTAGTACTGCAACAACCGGCTGCGCGCAGAAACAATAAACAAGGCGAAAGGATAAGAGAAACCTTATCCTTTCGCCTTGTTCATTGGAATTCATCTATACGTTGAGTGAATCGCGATACTCTTGGGGCGTCATACCCGTCACCTTCTTGAAGAAACGCGTGAACGAATGAGCGGCTTCATACCCGACTGATACGGCAACCTCTCTTACCTTCAAATCGTTGTCATGCAGCAGTTCCTTCGCTTTTCTTGCTCTGCAGGTATCGATATATTCAGATAGATTAATGCCTCGTTCCTGCTTGAAGAAACGCGACAGATAGGATGGATTGAAGTAGTGGATTTCCGCAAGCCTTACCAAAGAAAGGTCCTCCCTCAGATGGTCGTCGATGTACTGGCAGATTCGGTCAATAACTTGCGAGGTTCTGTCCCGCTCATCGCTCTGCTTATATCGGAAAATCGCTTCCGCGGTTTGCTTCAAATACTCGAACCCCTCCTTCATCGAGGCATGGCAGTCCAGTCGCATCAGCTTCCCGTGATCATCAAGGCGGCTTTGCAGCCCCAGCTTGTTCAAGCACGAGTAGAGTATCAGAGCAACCGAATAATAAGCTTCGATGGATCGCTGTGCTTGCTCGTTGTGAAGCAGCGCCACTCTCGACAATTGCTCCCAATCAGAATAAAACTCTTCCGCGCGGCCAGCCTCCAAATGTGCAGCCATAATCTCTACTTTACGGCTCGGTACGAATGCTTCTTTCCCCGAAAATCCGTCCATATTCTCGTCATGATCCCTTAGAATCATGCAAATGCCAGTTCCGATCCTAAGCTGCTGCAGTCGGCGCAGTCTCTCATATTGCTGGGTGACGGCCGTCCAATCGCAGCTTGTTCCGCTTATTGTCAACGTGATTTCCAGTTTAAGAGAGGAGAGGCAGGCTTCTTGGATAAGCTCGAGTACCCCCTCGATATAACATGCGAAGTCGACGGCTGGTTTCCCACCGCTTTCACTTCCAGGCTGTATGAACCACATAAGGTCACCATGCCGATCGACAATTCCGATGCTCTTCACATGGTCCTTCAGCAAGGAATCCCATATCGTCCTGGCCGAAGCAAGCAGCTTGCTCCTCTCCGTATACGTCATGCCGGACGGGTACGACAACCTAGCAAGCACGAGCATGACAGTTTTCGTTGGGTCCAGTCCGATATTCAAATGGCCGAATTCCTCCATGAGCTCCTTCTGCTCCGAACAGAGCGAATCGCTCTCATGCAGCAGTTGCCTCATATAATCGCCTTGCGCCATGAACTCGTATGCATACTTCTGCTCACGTGATTGCTCAAGCAACATGTTCTCGACCGTGCTTCGCTGAATATCGAGCAAGGCGCCCCGGACAGCTTCCGTCACTTTCGCATACCCTTCTGTCTTCAGCAAATAACGGACATCCGGCATTTGAAATGCCCGGTAAGCAAAATCGAATTCGCTATGTCCCGTAAGAAAAATGACCTTGCATCTCGGCCAATACGTCAATATTTCTTCCGACAACTCCAGTCCGTTCTTGCCCGGCATGGCGATATCAGTCATTACAATATCGATGCGCGTTCGCGACATCCATTCCAAAGCTTCCTTAGCCGAATACGCCTTGCAAACGTCCAATTGATCCGGAATGAGCTTGCTCAACACCTCATAAAGTCCGTCGGTTATAATTTCCTCGTCATCGACGATTAGCAGCCGGTGCATCCCCATCCGCCTCCTTTGAATTTATGCGTATTTCGACTCGCAAGCCACCTAACTCACTTCTTGATAGAAACAAGCCGCTGCCTTCGCCATAGGTCAGTATAATCCGACGGTGGATATTAATGATCCCTGTCATTTCATGCGCTTCCCCGTTATTTGCCATTTGACCGTTCAAAGCGTCGACTAGAGCGTCGTCGATCCGGCTTCCGTTGTCTTCGACGACAATCATGGACTCCTGCTCATTCCGTACAAAGAAGATGCGCAGAAAGCCCTCCTCCGACATTTTCTCAAGACTATGTTCATACGCGTTCTCGATAATTGGCTGAACGATAAGCCTTGGTACACGTATGCGCTCCATTTCCTTCGGCAGCTCGTCGAACTGTACGCTTATGCGTCTAGAAAACCTAAGCTTCTGGATCTCGGTATACATCCTTGCATGCTTGATTTCCTCCGAAAGGTAAACATTATCCTCCCCGTTGCGCGTAATAAATCTGAAATATTCGCCCAGCATATTTGTAAAAAGCTCGATACGATCCGTATCGCCCGTTTTGGCAAGCGAATTAAGGATAAAGAAGCTATTGTACAGGAAATGCGGGTTAATCTGTGACTGCAGCTGCTTCAGCTCAGCCTTCTGCATCATCAGCTTCTGCTTAAAATCCTGATCGATCAGCGTCTGCAATTTGTTCAGCATGTGATTAAAACGATCATATAAATAACCGAACTCGTCCTTCTTCTCGTGATCGATCTGAATATCCAGCGTGCCGCCTTCCATTCTGCGGAAGCTCTGAACAAGCAGCAGCAGCGGCCGATGAACGAGCCTATACGTCGAGAGGGAATAAACAACTATAGCGAGAATCGACGTGCCCGTGAACAGCCAAGCCCATAGATTAAACTTATTAAGCGGCCTTTTGACCGTCTCCTCCGGCAAATACGTGACGACCGAAAGCCCTAATTCCGGTGAATTGGCTTTGTCGACATGATACGTTTGTCCATTTACTTTCAATAGCAGGGAACTTTCTTTCGAAAGACGAGTTGTTTGCAAATATTTGTCCAAAATAACGCTAGAATTGTCGTTGCCAAGCAGCGTAAAATCCACCTCATCGGCGATCAAGAAAGAACCGCTCTCAGCATAAACGCTCAGTTGATTTAACGATTCCTTCAGCTTCGCCGTATCGAGCTCGATCTGCACGATATAAAGCGGCTCTTCCCCCTTCCTTCCCCCGAACTTGGAGGCGCTTAGGTGAAGTGAATCTCCCTGCCTGATGAGACGCTTCGCCCCGTTTCGTTCCGACACGGCACGGATTTGATCATACCTTCCTTGCTCGAGATCGTGAACGGCATTGCCGAATGAGAGCGTTTTGCCGATGGAGGGGATATGAACGTATATATCCTTCATATAAGCGCTGCTGTTCTTAATGGAGGTCAGCCGATGAACCAAGTAGTCCATGCTCTCCTTCTTCTCGACGCTGTCCATCATATCCCACGTTACCGCGACTTTCGTAAGCTCTCCTTCCTGCAGCATATCGAATTGCTGAACCTCCAGCCATTCCACCTCGCGGTTCATGTCCTCAAGATACGATGACAGCTGCGCCAAGGTGTTTCTGGAAATGTCCTGGCTCGCGTTGGTGTAGCTCCAGTTATATAAATAAACGCCAAGTAAGATAATAGGCAAAATAACGACGAGATGCATGATAACAAGCCTTAAAAACAAAGCATGGCGCATGGAATTGACGGGTATCTTAAGCAATCTTACACAACTCCTCGCAAGCAGCTTTATCTATGGAGGGAACAAGGAATACTAAAGGAACGCTATGAGAGAACCTACTTCTTATCTAGGATGTACCGTCTTTCTTGGTAAACCACTCGTTTACCTCAGCCGTCATCTGCGATCCGCCTAATCGATGCCATTCTTCGACGAAGCGGTCAAATTCCTCGATAGGCCGTCCGAGAATAATGTTCATATATGTTTTATGCTTCAAATCGTCCAATATGGATTGCTTCTCGATAATCGCTTGCGTCGGAACGCCGACGAACTTCTCGTAGAGCAGCTGATTGTTTTTTTCATAATCCCTGAAGATGGAGAACGCCCCCTTGGGCCCGTAAGTACGTTCCCACCCCCAGCCGGTTACGTTGTTTTTAGTCAAATACGCATCGATATTTTTTTTGATCGCTTTAGCTTCATCATGCAGCACCGCTTCGTCTCCCGTGGTCCGGAATTCATCCAGCTGCAGAAAAGCCTCGTAATTTTTGAGCAATGGCGCGGGAGTAAAAGGCGAGAGCTGCCATGCTGGATACGGAGTGCTGTAGTAGGTTTCGTATTCCGCTGTAACGCCCCAATTTTTCTCTAGATGCAAATTGATCATTTTCACGATCGCTTCGGGGTGCTCTACCCCTTTTTTGACGGCTAGAAACTGCGTAGTCGCAAAGCGAAGCGGTACTTTGGGCTTCTGGCCGCTATCCGACACAATAGGGAATGGCTGCCAGTCCGCATCGGCATCCTTCTCGTAGCTTGCTTGAACCAAGAATGAACCCCATTGCTCTCCGAACATCATGCCGATTTTCCCTTCCGAGATCATCGCCTTCTCTTTACGGCCGTCCTTTAACGCAAATTCCGGATCAATTTGTCCATCGCGGTACATCTGCTGAAGAACGGCTAGCGCCTTTTTCACTTCCGGCTGAACGGCTCCATTCATAAGCTTGCCCGTATCATCCTCCAGCCAAATGTTTGGGTAAGCGCCGTAACCGGCCATAAAATCCAAAGCCCCCATAACGGGATCCCACAAATATTGCGTGAGCGCCAGCCCGTACGTGTCGTTTTTGCCGTTTCCGTCGGGATCGTTTTCTGTAAACGCTTTCGAAATTGCGAGCAAATCATTCATCGTCTCTGGCGGCTTTAAATCGAGCCGCTTCAGCCAATCGGTCCGTATCCATAAGTATTGGGCGCCTTCGATCGATGCCGACGTTTCTGGTATCGCCATCAGCTTCCCGTCAATCGTTGCCGCCTCAAACGGCCCCGTCCCTTCCTGGTTCAGCACATCCTTGGTGAACGGCGCTGCATACTGCTCGTACACGCTGGTTAAATCCTGCATGAGTCCTTCGTTTGCCAATTGCCGCAACTGCTGCGCATTCACTCTGACGATATCGGGTATGTTGCCCGATGCTAACGCAGATCCTAATTTTTGTTGATAGAGATCCCTTTTGGCAGTCCATTCGTACTTAACCCGAATGCCAAGCACATCCTCGTATAGCTGGCTCCACCGATTGTTATCGAGTGTCTCCCCCGGAAAATTGGCTATCAAATCCGTAAAGTCTTCGTCTATTTCCCGTACGAGCGAAATTTCGATAGGAGGATTATATTTTGTTAAGCCTAAATCCGAATACATCGATTGTTCCGTAACTTCGGTATCAGGCTTCTCTGCCGCTTCCTTATTTTCGCACGCCGTAAGCGTCTGCATAAACATGAATACGGCGAGCATGAGCGCAGCCTTATTCCATATTCGCTTCCGCAAGATGACAACCCCATTTCTCGACAACGAATTAATCATGCATGTTTATTATTCTCCATGATTGATCACCAAAAAATCAAGAGCCAATCCTTTATAATGTTACCCAATCTTTACTTGATGAAAAAATGAGGCACAATTCAGATACCGATTGCCGATAGCATGCAAAAAACACGCCAGTTCTGGCGTGTTTTCATGTAGGCCTATTATTCCTCTCCCAGCTTAAGCGCTTGGCTAATTCGCGTACGCGACAACCGGTAGACGAGAATCGACAAGCCGATGCCAATCGTAAGCCCAACGATGCCATAGAGCTGCACATAATCTCCAAGCTTGCGCACGATTTGGAACGGCGGCACTTGCTCCGTTGTTGCGAAAGACATTTCGAACAGCGGAACGTATAGATCACTCGTCAAGTTGCCGATATAGACGCCGATAATGATTGCGGCTCCCGAGGTGAGCGCCTGCTCGCTGACAAGCATGCCGAATACCTGGTGGAACGGAATGCCCATTGCCTGCAGCACTCCGTATTGAAGCGTGCGTCCGGATAAGGTCAGTACCCAGAAGATCAAGAAGCCGAAGAAGCAGATGAGCATCGCAACGGCAAAACCAAGCGTCATAACGCCGTTCATTGCCATCCGCAGCGGAGCGTTCGCGGACTGTATCAATTCCTGCTTTGCGTCACGGACACTCTCAAGCGGAATTCCTTTCTCCGCAAGCTGATCGTAGATATGCGAGCTGGAAATGCCGGCCTTCAGCTTATACCATACCTCGTATGGCTCGAATCCAATCCGATTCTGAATTGTACCCAGATGTCCAACGATCAGATGAGGTTTCTCCGTCTCCTTGTCTCCGAACGACCTTTCGGAAGGCAGAGGATTCCATGTCGGCCAGTAGTCGATAATGCCATATACAGTGAACAGGGCTTGGGTTTGTCCCTGCCAATAAACCCGAATATTATCGCCCGGCTTTACGCCGTGCTCCTCGGCAATGGAACGAGAGACGAGCACCGCCATCGGGTCTGGCGCAATGAGATTAAGATAGTTGTTAATGTGAGAATCAAGCAATCCGTCTTTCATCCAGACCGTCTTGCCGTAATCGAACGTGTCGATGCCGATTATCGTCATAACGCCCGAGCTCTTGTTTTTCGTTTCTACGAAAAACGCGTCTTCCTTCCTGAACACTTTGGCTGCCGATTCCACGCCATCCAGCTCTCTCATCGGCTGGATGGGCGGCTCAATGTACTTCATTTGCTTCGAATTCGGTGCCAGACTTGCTTGACCTCCGGAATCGGACTCGTAGGTTTCCCACTTGGCCTTCACCGTGATATCCGCGCCGATAGCATATTGAATTTTACTTTCCATATTATCGTTAATTGTCCGCGCTGCATTGGCACTGAACAACCCTGTCGCTACAGTCATAATTAGAAACACCTTGATCGTCAAATATTGGCCGGATGAGCGACTGATCTGCACAAGCGAATGGTAAAGCGACGGCGGCCACCATCTGCGACCAGCCCAATATAAGAACCGAATGAACCATGGATAGACGCGAAGCGCCAATAGTCCCCCGCCAAGCGCGAACATTGCGGGCATGAAGAACAGCAGAGGATCAACCTGCAAGACATTGGCATCGAGCGCAAGCCGCTGCAAATCGTCCATTCGTTTATTGAAGTTAATCAGTAAATAGATGGCCAATCCGACCAAAATAATATCAATTCCGCTCTTGTACCAGAACGAGAGCTTAGCTCCTCGAGCCATCTCCTGCTTGTGGCTAACGATGCTGACGCGAGTAGCCATAAATGCCGGAATCAGGATCAGCAGAAGCGCCGCACCAACGGCAACCGCTCCAATCTTGTAAGACTTGCTGCTCAAGCTGATCTCAAGCGCCGAACGCTGGACGAACTCCAGAAAGCCGCTGGAAGCGCCCAGCAATTGTGTAAATTTCACGCCAAGAAACGGTCCGATCGCAAGTGCACTGAGGCCAAGAAGCAAGCCTTCTACGGTATAAGCCGTCATCAGCTGCGTACGGCTTGCTCCTCGGCTGCGCAGCACGGATATCTCCGTCTTCTGCTGATTAATAATCAGGTTTGCAACCATATATAAATAGAAGGAGAGCATTAGCATGACGGGCGTATACAACGCCAACATCATAACGGTCAGTTGACTCTCCGTCGCATGATATGATGCCGCTGTCGGCGTTGCCGGAATTTCGACCTCGGCAATGCCGATATAACCTTGGAAAAAACGTCGAATCTCGGTATCCGCCTTAACGAGCTGATCGATAAACTCAACGTTCAACTGCTCATATTCCATAGCATAACGCCATTCAAGGAAAGCGATTGCCGCTTTACCTCCTTGTACAAACTCGCGCTCGAACGTCTCGAATGGAATCATGAATCCGTCAACGACCTCTTCTGCAACAAAAGGCAAATATGGCTCCGCATTCGGATCGGTTACAATAAGTCCAACAGGGATTACACGGAAGCGTGCATGATCCCCTGTCATCACTTCGGCGATCAGTTCTTCTCCGAGCTCCCTCTTCGTCGACAGCAAGAAGCGTTCTGTAACGAGCGCCTCGTAGACGCCGTCCGTTCGATCGACGGGCATCCGTCCCTCAATAAGAAGAACCCGATGTTCCATGTCCGTCAGCGTCCTAAAGCCGCCTGTCGCATTCAGCACTTTCTTCTCTTGCTCCGACGCGTCCGTCCCGTATATTTTCATTTTTGATGTAAATCTTTGTTGGTAGAAAGCTCTTGCTTCCATTCCCAATCGCTCGGGTATCGATTGTACGAATTGATCGGCCTCAGCGATCTGGCTTCTCGTCTTCTCGTCCGTCGTCTTGGAGGAGACGGTCGTACTAATTCCTACATATCCAGGAAATACAGCTTCCCTCTCTTGAAGCTGCTGGAGCTCCCTCAGCAACGTCCGCTGCAGGATGGCATCAGAATAAAGGGGCATCGAGCAGAATAGAGCCACACATACAGTCAGACCGAACCACAAGTTCAGCTGCAGCCACTTATTATTCACCATCTTGCGGAGAATCATCGTCCATAATGCCATATATACACCCCCGTCCTTGATATGAAGTTCATAGCAGGTTGGTTTGAAACCTAGATTATCGGTAAGCCAATGACTGCAATTCGAACATTCGGCAATATTCCCCTTGTAAGCTTAGCAATTGTTCATGTGAGCCTTGCTCGACTAGTGTGCCATTCTTCATGACTAGAATATGATCCGCCATTCGGCAGCTTCCGAGTCGATGAGAGATGAGCAGCGTAATGCGGCCTTCGGCCAGCTCCGTGAATCGCTTGAACAACTCCGCTTCAGCCATCGGGTCCATGGATGCTGTAGGCTCGTCAAGTACCATAATTGCAGAATCTCGCATAAACGACCTTGCGAGGGCAAGCTTCTGCCACTGGCCTACGGACAGCTCGTGCCCCCCATCAAAAATCGGGCCGAGCAACGTATCCATGCCGTCCGGAAGCCCTCGTACAACGTCCGCGGCACCGGACCGCGCGGCAGCCGCCTCAATTGCGGCCAAGTCTTCCATCCGGCCTACATCGCCGAACCCAATATTCTCCTTCACGGATACTTGGTACCTTAGAAAATCCTGGAATACCGCTCCAGTACGGTCGCGAAATGTGTTAACGTCCAGCTCCATCAAGTCAACGCCGTCGTATTTTATAGAGCCCGAATATTCACGGTAAAGTCCAATCAGACAATTAACGAGCGTGCTCTTGCCCGCGCCATTCTCCCCTACAATCGCTACTGTCTGATTCGGTTTGATTCGGAACGAAATATCGTTAAGCACGGGCTTCAGGCTGGTTGGATAGGCAAAAGTCAAATGATCAACGGTAATGCCTTCCGCAATGGGGCTGTTTAGCACATGCCGTCCCTGCCCGTTCTCTTCCTCCTCCGAATCCAAAAAGTCGTAATACTCGTTCATGACGAGCGTTTCCTCGTAGATGGACGACAAGTTCTGAGCAATCATGCGCATTGAAGCTTGAGTCGTGGCCAGCACTTGCGCGATTGCGACATAAGCCCCGAGCGATAGCTGCTGTGAATAACATACCCAGACCGCATAACAGGAGAATAAAAAGGCAAGCACTCCGTTCAGACCTTCAATTCCTATTCGCATCTTTTGCGATCGAAGCTCGACCTTCTTCTGCTCGCCAGCATTTTTCCAGAAATATCCGCCCCAATAGTGTAGCAGCTTATTAGCGTGTCGATACAATCTGACCTCCTTAGCGGACTGACGGTTGGTCATCAGATCGAAGAAGTAGAACAGGCGCCGCGAGAACGGCGTCTGCACACGCATCAGCCAATACTTCCATTCACCGATTCTCATATGTACAACAAGCGTCGGAACGACAACAAGCACCATTCCCAGCGACAATACAAAGCTGAAATGCCACAGCAGGGCGAAGAATGAAGCGACCGTGAGCAGCGATTGGCCAATGGAAAAAAACTGCTCTATCAGTTGAAAACCTCGAAAAGAGACGTTCATCTTAGCCCTTTGCAGTTGATCATAGTATTGTGGCTGCTCGAATCGGGACAGCGGAATACTCATTGATTTCCCCGCCAGCATCGTTTCCATTTTGAATTGCGTCTTCTGTTTCATCAGCATCGTCATGTATTGGGCTGCGGCATCCAAAAGCGCGCCAATCAGCAGCAGACCGCCGCTTGCCGCCAGCCACTTGACGGGCTCCGACATCTCGCCATCACGCGTGAGCAGTCCGGCGACCGCATCTGTTAATTCCTTCACGACCAATACCTGCATAGCCGGAATGAATGCGCTCACAACTCGCATAACGAGAAGCAGCAGCACGAGTGGCGCCGATAAACGCCACACGAGCATCAATGAACGCCCCAGTATGGCTATTATGCTACGAATCCCGATGTTCGGTCTCTGAGTTTGATTTGTCATATTCATCTTCTCCATTGCACGCATAGGATTCCGGCTGCTCAAGGTGATGCCATAAAGTCAGTTCAAGCATGAGACGCCTCCTTTTTATCTTTCACAGTTTCATAACACTTCGAAAAGTTGTTTCGCGTATGCAATTTCATTTCAACTCCAGCTCTAACTCTAAAGCATAATGGTGCAGGGATTCACGAATCGGCAGGCCATTATGAATGGCAGCTAACCGATTAGGACTGCTCCATTGCTCAAAGTATGGCGTGGAAAATGCCTCATGCATGAAGAGCGCTGCCGGAACGGAACGTTTCATTTCATGTATAATTAACGTTTTCCTCTCAGCGCTGGCTGTTACTGCTAAGGGCCTCATATTCGCTTGCAGCGTATAATCCGATATGTCCGAATAAATGGTGTCTTTATCCTCCATTAAATAACGCAGCAGCTTTAATGCCAGCTCCTTATTCTTCGACCGTGAGGCAAGAGATAGGCCCGATACATGAGCGGGATTAATGCCCCCATCTCCCGTAGGAAGCCCAGCAATGCCAATCAGATCATTGCGCTGGGATATTGCCTCGTAATTATTCGGGTCGCCAACAGTCGCATATTCGACTGCAAGCGCAATCTCGCCGTCTAATAAATCAAAGGGCATTGCCGGCGGAATAGTGCCATTGACAACTTTCTCTCTATACTTTGTTCCGATGCCGACGAGCCACTCGGCACCTTTGATCGCCTCTTCACTATCGAGAAATCCACGGTATGTGACACCATCTGCCGCTGCGATACGCCCGCCGTTCAAACTTGTCGCCCACTCCAGCGTATACGGGTTAAGTGGAATATAAACGTTCTCTCCTGCTGCTCTCAGTTTGACAATCGTATCGTTCAGCTTTTCCCAGTCCCATTGATTCGAAGGCGGGTCCAATCCAAGCGATTCAAAAGCTTGCTTATTATAGTAGACAATCATTGGATTGATCTTGCTCTTAATGCCCAGCACGTAGCCGTCATTAGAGGAGATCACATATTCGCTAACGCCTGTTTCATTCATATTCAGCGGTTCAATTGCGCCGCGCCGATACAATTCTAGCATCTGATTAGGCGCAAGTTCGAAGATATCCGGTACATCCTGTGCCCTCTGCATTACTGTATACAAGTCGGCACAGAATTAGAGCCTTGTGTCAAATTATAATCATTTATCCAACGTATCGTAATGTTCGTATTGGGATTGAGATCTCCAAATCGTTCGATTTTCCGCGCTAGCCGATGGTGCTCCACTCCGTAAAACGAGCCGTTAATGGAGACAAGCTGGATGGTCAGCGTGTCTTTCGACTTGGGTTCCTCACTGTTCCGTGCTGCTTCTTCAGCTGTTGTTGTCGACACGCAGCTGGATAATAAAGTGATGAAGAGCAATGCTACATTTATCATCATTGTGTATTTCACGACAGGGCTCCCACGATGTAAAAGTAATCTGTCAGATAACCGATTAGACTTGCTGCTCTGCATTAGATCTTTGCCGATAGAAGGCTAGTCTGCTTTTCTTCGACTGCTTTGGAGCCCACGTAAGGAGAAGGTCAAATTGCTCTTCATTCGTAATCAATCCTTTGGATGTGACTTTACCATCCGGAGATAGCAAATAGCCGAATGGGAAACGATCGGTGTTAATTGCTTTCAAACTTTCCTCGTTCTCCAATTGAACAATCGGCACCATCAGGCTGTAGTTATGACCGATTGCCTTAACCTCTTGCAAATCACCATACATCATTGAGATAAACTCGTATTGATCGTTTTTGTTCTGCATGAAAGGATTGATCAGTGGATATAACGTCGTGCATGTGCCGCAGGTCGGAGAGGTGACCAATATAATTTTCTTTTTTCCTGAATCATTATGAACCGCAGCTTGTCCGCCAGTGATCGTCTGAAAGTGTGTTACTGGAAATTTCTCCCCTAGCGGCGCACCGAAATCGGAGTACAACAGTTCTTTTAGCTTGAAAGGCATATAGACCTTATTGCGCAACCGCAGCACACTGACCGCTAACATTATGACTAATAACCATAGAACAGCATTCGCAATGGATTGCATGTTATCCAACTCCCCCTTACTTGGAACCGTCACTTGCTAAAGTACCGAATGCCGCGTACGGCATTAAGCTGTAAACCAGAAGCACACCGATCGAACCAACTCCAGCATAATAGATATCTTCGATTGGATACTCGGCCCATACAGTTGTTGTTCCGGTTGATAAGAGATATAGGGTAATGACAAGTAACAGGACAACCCGTAGTACCGTATTCCAACCGAACGACTCTGGATTAATATTGCCGAAGCAATTACAGGCCACTTTCAGCTGGCGTTTATATGCCCGGTAGATAGACCACACAAAGCAGCCTAGTAAAAACAAGATTATTAAATACGCGAGATACTGAGTCCCTGAAAATATAAGAAGGATCGAAACAGATAATTCTAGCAGTACAACAACAGCTGCACTCGGTAAAACAAGTCGACGGCTGATTTCTAATTGTTCAATCGTCTTCTTAAAATCTGCGAAACTGATTAGTTTTCCGAATCCAGACAACAAAAAGGTAATCAATAACAGGAACTGCAAAAAGGGACCCATCACTTTATGATCCTCCTATTCCAACATGAAATATAATGAGAAAACACGGCATAAAGCCGTGTTTTCTCATTATTGTAAGCATGTAGTCCACTGATTTTAAAGGTTGCAGCAACCCGACGAAGTCTGGGATAGAATGACACCATCACATACGTAATTCACCAGTTGAACCCCCAGTTTAGAAGAACCTCCGCAGGAACTCGCCAGACAGCCCCCTGATTGATATCCACACATATAATCACCTCCGTTTCTATTTTTTTACCAAGACCAGTCCTTGGAGAGTACAGACTACAGAATCGACAAAACTCTCGGACTCACAATCATTTTAACATTTATGGAATAATTTATAATACATGTCTAATTATTGGTTTTTTACTTAAAAACATTATTTGTCTCTCGCATCGCTATCCAGTTGATCCGCATACTGTTTTAGCATATCTCTAATTGACTGCCCGTCCCTGATCGCAAGCAGTGGTTTTGGCAAAAATAATTGTATCGCGTCATAAAAACCGATTTCGGCTACCTCATGCGTATTAAGTATTGCTGGAACGGACCTTTTCATAGCCTTTATAATTATCAATTTCCGTGCAGCGTCCACTGGCTCCTTCAAGGTTCTTGTAGCGGTCTGAAGTGTTTGCGAAGCAATGTCCGTATACAATGAATCTCGGTCTTCTGATAGATACCGAATTAACTGCATAGCCAATTCTTTATGTTCAGATTTCGAGGTTAGGGATAATCCCGATATTAAAGCCGGATTATGACCGTTCGTTCCCACAGGTAACGCTGCCACTCCGATTTGGTTATTCTCTTGAGCAATCTCCTCATAGCTGTTTTTCATAGATATATTAAACCCATACGCATATTCTATCGCTAGCGCGATTTTACCATCGACCAAATCGTAAGGCATAGGGGGACGTAAATCAGTTAAGGACATCGAGGCATATTCCATTTTCGTTCCGATAGTCATAATCCACTTGGCAGCTTTAATTGCATTATCACTATCGATATAACCGGTGAATGACCTGCCGTCTACTCCGACAACACGTCCACCGTACAGTCCCGTTGCCCACTCCAGTGTAAATGGCGATAGAGGAATATAGAGCGTCTCTCCCGCAGCCTTCAGCTTGACGATCGCATCGTTCAACATATCGATATCCCATTTTTCCGAAGGAACTTCAATCCCCAAGGTAGAAAAAATATCTTTATTGTAGTAAAGAATCATCGGGTTAATCTTGCTTTTCATACCCAGAACATATCCGTCATTAGTCGTAATCGCATAATCGTCTAGATCCGATTCGTTCAAATTTAATGGCTCGATAACTCCCATCCGATACAATTCTCGCATCTGGTAGGGCACCAGTTCAACGATATCCGGAACGTTATTAGAGTCCTCATACAGCTCAGAAGGTACCTCAATTGGAGTCCAAGGTGCAAACAAAACTGGAGATTTGCTATACGGATTATTATAAGACTGAACCCACTCGATCTTAATTTCCACATTCGAATGCATATCGGCAAAACGCTGGATCTTCTGAGGGAGCGAATCCCCGCTATAACGACCAACCAGCTTAATTGTTAGCTGCTGTTTCTCCCCGACTCGAGCAGACGTATCGTTATTCTTGAGTGTATGCGATGACGACATACAACTCGATAACATCATAACGAACATTAGCAGTATCCCCAGTTTTCTGATGTTTGACATGAACATATTTCTCCTCTACGCCTTTACTTCACATGACAATGTAATGCCAGATGCTAATCTCGAGAGCCAAATTCAATATCTAATTCTTTCGCATATTGCTAACGCCTCTCTCCCATTCTGTCCATTCACGATCACTTGAAGAGACTTGGTGCTGCTAAACCATATTTCTTGTTCAATATTCGACTTTCCTCCAACATTCACGGGTTCATCTAATTGATCGTAATTTGTACATTCGGATACTTTTCGCGGAAACGGTCGATTTTTTGCTTCAACGGATTATCCTCGTTTGACGAAGCCATCGGGACCCAGGAAACAAGCTGTATGATCAATGATTGACTTTTCTCAATCTCAACTGGCACTGCCTCTTCTGTTACAATTGTCGTACAGCCGGATATGAAGACCGTTTTTAGCAGTAAGATTGCAAATAACCTTTTGAATTTCATGACGCTTATCCTCCTTTTGCTTGTTCGTCAATGTATACGAAATATTTTCTTCATAAAAAAGTGTAACGTTTACATGTTTTGTAAACAACCTTTTGTTCAATGGTTTCTATACCTGTTAGATGATGGGATTTTCCACACAAGAGCATGGGTCAGATACTCATTTCATCGCACTAAAAAACAAACAAGCAGCCGACATGGTCGACTGCTTGTTTGGTCTATACATTGCCACTATTCGGTTACGAATATGACTTTCTAATCGTCCCACGTAGCGAACCCACTTTGTTCAAGACCTGCTCCTTATGGGTCATCCATGCAGCTACAGGACCAACCAATGAAGCCGGCATCAAGATCAGCCTCGGTACAATCTCGAATGGAAACTATGAGACTCTCCTCCTCGTATTTTCAATTATTTCAGGTTCCTTCAGATAACATTCTTGCTTTAAAAACTCCGTAAATATGGTGTTTTAGGTAGAACAAACTCAGCATATACCTCACCAGAAGGGTGGGTATTTCCTGTTTCAACAAATCCTAATGAGGCATATAAATTTTTCGCAATTATGTTTTCGGGGTTATAGGTAACTTCAACGACCCTCGCTTCACCATGAGGAGATGTCTTAGCGAATTCTACAGCTTTTTCCATGGCTTCCTTCCCATACCCTTTGCCTTGATATCGCCCATCAATCATGATTTTAAAAACGCCATAGCTGCTGTATTCGAAATTCCCATTTCCATCGTCATAATACATCATGATAAAGCCGACCATAGTCTCATTTTTATAAATAGCAAATGTAATAATGACCTGCCCCTCTTTTGATGCGATATATGCTTCTGCGAGTGCATGTTGATTAGAGGAGATAAAGCGTTTCTGTTCCTCTGCAACTTTCAGCTCAATACATTCAATAAAGTTGTCCCACGTTATTTCTTTAAATTCCACTATCCAAGCCACCCCACAATCATTATTTTTCAAGCTCCTACAACCACGCGGTAACGTGAAGCCTGAAGGTTAAACATTTGAGCATACTTCCCGTCCATTCTCATAAGTTCTTCGTGTGAGCCTTGCTCAATGATTTGACCATTTTCCATCATGAGTATGCGATCCGCCATTCTGGTCGTCGATAAGCGGTGTGAAATAAAAATGATGGGTCGATCTTCTGCCTTCTCCAGCATCACTTGATTCAAATGATATTCGCTCATTGGATCCAAGGCGCTGGAAGGCTCGTCTAATAGGATGAGAAGAGTCGGCTTGGCGAACACTCTTGCAATCGCTACCTTCTGCGCCTCTCCACCAGATAGCTCTATCCCGGCGTCGTCAAACTCCTTGGTAATGGAGGTATCGGTCCCCAATCGCAAGGTCTGCAGCTTATTGCCAAAATCACTTTTCTCCAGCGCTTCTCTTACCAGAAATGAATCGCCGGATGAAAACTGATTCATGACGACATTTTGGGAAAGCGTAGCAGCGAACAGCTGATGATCCTGAAACACTGAGCTAATCTTCATACGATAATCATCCAGCTTGAACTGATCGATTTGTATCCCATTTAAACGAATTTCTCCCGAGCTTGCATCGTATAGACGCATGATCAGCTTCGTCAATGTCGTTTTTCCGGCACCATTGTAACCAACGATTGCAATTTTCTCACCTGGCCTAATGCTGAAATTAACATGATGAAGAATACGCGGCCCGGATGGACCATATTGGAACGATAACTCTTTTAGCATTAATCCAGTAAACTTATCCGGCACAGGCAGTGGATCTTCAACTTCCTTCAGTGCGTTCTTTTGCTCCAGGAAACTTCTTAACTTCTCGATGTACAAGCTGTTTTCTTGCATTTCACTGATGAGCGTCGTCATATATTGCATGTTGCCTTTTAGACGCCATGATGAATTCAACAGTGTAACCGCGCTGCCAAAGCTTAACGTTCCTTTCACTAACGTCATAAAGACAACATAAGTCACGTACAGGCCGCTCAATATCAACTCATTGAAGAAATACTCTGAGGTGAAGTTTAACCAAAACTGCTTTTTTGAACGTTTTTTAACAATCCCGTGCATTTCTTTATGCGTATCGGAGAAATCTCTAAAAAATTTCTCCTTGATGGAATAAAGTCTTAATTCCTTCGCGTAATCAGCCAAGTAAAACAATCGTTTCAGATAGATTCGTTTACGATCCTTTTCGTTAAGCTCCATTCTCATTTTGTACCTGATTTTATTGGAGATCATGCTGACAATCAGAGTTAGAATGAAGGACGCGAGCACAAATAGCAAACCAAGCTTGTCAACAAACAAGAAAAAGCTTATAGAGGTTATAATAACCGTGACGGATCGGCACAATTTTCTAATGTTGTTTATCGTAGCATCAATTCGATTATGGGCATCATTGGCGCTCCACACATAATCATTATAATAAACAGGATCATCATAGTTGGCCAAATCGGTGCTAATCGCTTTTTCGTAGAGATCCATCCTTATTTTTTGATACAGCAATTCTTTTCCTTTCGGTTCAACGCTTTGAAAATAGATGCTGTCCAGCACAAAACAAATTGCGATAAACAAAATTGTAAGTCCTATATATAAAGCAACGGTAGAGAAGGAAGTTCCATATTGAACACTGTCGAATACAAACTTAATCAAAATGACATGCTCAATAAAAATTTCGATTTCCTGCAAGCATGCATACAAGCATGTAAAAATGATATAGTTGCGGGAATGGCGCAGCCCGTATTTCATAATAAACCAATTATTTTTAAGGACCCTAGTAAAGCTATGCTTATTGGGCTTCATGCAGATTCACCACCCCTGCCAACTCTTCTTGATCAACATACTTTTCCGCTTGCTTTAAGAATAGCTCCGCATATTTCCCCTGCAGCTGCATCAATTCCATATGTGAACCAGACTCTCTGATTTCGCCATCCTCCATGAAATAAATACGATCCGCAAGCATAGCTGATGACATGCGATGAGAAATAATAACAACAGCTTTATCCTTGCAGGCTTCCATCATACTTTCAAAAATTTCATATTCCGCAATCGGATCCAACGCGCTCGTAGGCTCATCAAGCACGAGGATTTCAGCCTGTTGCGCAAAGATTCTAGCTATCGCAATCTTTTGAAACTCGCCGCCTGATAAAACAACCCCGTGTTCATCAAACTCCTTCGTGAGCATCGTATTTATTCCCTCCGGCAAAGAGGCTACCTTATCATAAACTCTGCTTTTCTTGAGTGCATCTATGACGAGCTTGCGGTCTGCTTCGGAAACCAAATCACGCATAAGCACATTCTCTGCAATCGTCATCGAAAAAATCTTGAAATCCTGAAATATGGTTCCATACATTGAGCGGTATGACAGGAGATCAAACTCTTTAATATTTTGGCCATTCCATAATATTTCGCCGTCAGTAGGATCGTACAATCGCATCATGAGCTTGATTAGCGTTGATTTGCCGGCGCCATTATGGCCGACTAAAGCAATTTTCTCGTTCTTATTAACTTCTATCGTAATATCGCGAATAGCAGCCTCAGCTGCCCCATCATAAGTAAAGTTAATATGCCTAAATGTTAATTTCTGTATTGGCGGCGCAATTGCTTTAACTGGACCGGCATGCTCCTCGATTTCGGAAACGTAGCTTAAAAAGGTTTTTAAATTTTCAATGTAAATGCCGTTTTTATTAATTTCTACAAAACTATCAGACAATCGGATGAGCGACCACGCACCGCCGACCATTGCGCTTCCCAGAACGATAAAGGAACTGATAGAAATCGACTGCTTGACAATAGCCAAATAAGCTCCATACAACAGAACCCCTTGGAATATTAGTGTAAAGGTTGTAAATATCTTGAAAAAGGAAACAACTCCTGCTTTGACTCGATACTTATGAACGACCGAAATGGCACCGTCATACCCTTCTATATAGGTGTTTCTCAGAACTGAAAATATGCGGGACAGACGGATTTCCTTGGCAAAGTGGGATAAATAGATGACACGGTTGACATAATCCATTTTTCGTTGGTAGGGTACCCGTTCATTATTTTGTTGAAACTGAATTCGGTTAAGCTTTTTTCCAAAATAAAAATTTCCGAAAATAGGCAATAAAGCAAACCATACCACCCATGGGTCAATGGCGTACATCACGGCAAATATGCTAATCGTTGCGAGCGATACGAATATCACCCTTGAGAGATTTTCAAGAACAGCGCTGACTCTTTGATCGGCTTCTTGAATGGCTTTTGTATACTTGTTATAAAACTCATAATCCTCAAAACATTTCAATTCTACGGATGCTGCCTTCCGAAAGAGAATGAGATACAGCTTCTCATATAACTTGAGATCACTTAAGGGTTTGAAGCGAATTTCATACCAATTGTCCAGTAAAATTAAAGCAAGTATCAACACTAACGTCATAATTATGAAATGGATAATTTGCTGAAAGTCCCTTTCGATTGAAATAGACTCAATGAGGTACTTCATGAAATATACAGAAAAAAACACATTGCCAATCATTCTACCGGCTTGAACTGCAAAATCCGCCAGCACTCTCTGTGGATGCATACTCCAAGCTAATCTGAACACAAATAAGTTATTAGCAATAATCACTTTAATATGTTGAATTGTAAGTTTAATTTTCTCCAAGGCCGTTTCTTCCTCCAATAATTAGTAATTCAAAATTTACTACATAGTGGAATTGGAAACAACCTGTCAATTAGCTGATCATTCACCCGTCAAATCATAGTTTATTTTACATTTTATTGAATTTACTGCCAATATCCCTTAAGATTGTTAAGCTGTAAATAATCGAAGTAGCGATAAATTCTAAAGGCAGGTGACGATGTGAGTATAATAGCTGTTAACCGAATTACGAAGACGTATCGGCAATACCGAAGATTTCCTGGACTGATTGGGTCCGTTAGAAGTCTATTTACAAGGCAATATACGGAAGAAGATGCTGTTAACAATATGTCCTTTACGATCAATGAAGGAGAAGCCATTGGTTATCTGGGACCAAATGGTGCGGGTAAATCTACAATGATTAAAATGATGACAGGCATCCTGGTCCCAACGCACGGAGACATTAAAGTACTCGGCGCAGTACCGCATGAAGCAAGAAAAGCGAATGCACAGCAAATCGGGGTCGTTTTCGGACAACGAAGTCAATTATGGTGGGACCTTCCCGTCACTGATTCCTTTGATCTTCACAAATACATCTATAAAATACCGGATTCTGCTTTTCGTAAAAATCTGGAGCTTTGCATGAGTCTGCTCTCCATCCATGAATTTGTGCAGAAGCCTGTAAGACAGCTCAGCCTAGGGCAACGTATGCGAGTTGAGATCGCCATGGCGCTGCTTCATGAGCCCAAAATTCTATTTCTCGATGAACCAACGATCGGTCTAGATGTCATGGCCAAGGATCAAATTCGGCGCTTTCTTCGCACTGTAAATCGGGACCGTAAAGTAACGATCGTATTAACTACCCATGACATGAAAGATATTGAAGAAATTTGCCCACGTATGCTTGTCGTTAACAAAGGAAGCCTGGTCTACGATGGCTCTGTTGAAGATTTGCGAGCTAAGCTAGGAAGTGAAAGGAAAGTTATCATCGATTTCCGAGTCGATCCCGGGCTGATCGATATCCCTGGCATTACGATGCTTCAGGACGAGGGAATACGCAAAACATTTCTAGTACCGCGAGGTGAATCAACCGTATTTGAACACGTCAGCCGGATTGCCTCCCAATATCCTGTAGAAGACGCCTCTATTGAAAGCCTGGATATCGAATCTGTAATACGCAAGTTGTATCTTCAACTAGCTAGAGAGGAACAAACGATCAGCAAAATCGGATGAGAAGGAGCAGACAATGTCGACCTATTTTATGTTTACGTTAAAGGCCTTTGTTAACCAGTTAGCATATCGTTCCGAAGTATGGCTTCGTCTGCTGGGCAACTATTTTGCAATACTCATCCAAGTGGAGATTTGGAGGGCCGTTATCGGAAATGGCGGTTCAGCCAGTACGACAGTCGAACAAATGATTACATATAGTATACTAAACACCCTCCTTTTTGCTCTTTTGCTAAACCGGGTCAGCAGTAAAGTTGACGGCAGTCTTAAGTCCGGCAGTATCGCATCAGAGCTCGTCAAGCCGCTCTCCTATCCTTTATATCTGCTTTTTGACGGGCTTGGACAATCGCTTTATCAGTTCATTTTCACAGTTATCCCCTCTCTGATTCTTGCATGGATTTTGTTCGGGATGCTTCCTCCTGCTTCCACGATACATTTCATTGCTTTCCTAGTGGCTCTGCTAATGGCTTTAATACTTTCTTTTCTTCTTGGTTATCTTGTTTCTCTTCTGGCCTTTTGGTTCTTAAGCCATTTTGCGCTCAGTTGGACGCTTGGCGGCCTAACTACCATTTTCAGCGGTTCGTTTCTGCCCTTGTGGTTCTGTTCCCCTTCTTGGGCAGCGGTCGCCAAGTTGTTGCCATTCCAATATCTAGGTTATGTACCTGCGGCGATTTATCTCGGTAATCTGAACGAGGCAGAATTATGGAGAACCGTCGCGTTGGGATGTGTATGGATCATCTTGTTGCTTGTTGTTGCCTATTGGCTTTGGGGCAAAGCCGTACGGCGATTAATCGTTCAAGGAGGCTAATAAGAAAGGAGGCGTACTATGACTTTATTACTCTTCAGTAAGCTGGTTCGATTATTGTTGAAAGAGAAAATGGAATACCGAGCTGATTTTGTACTTTCTGCCTGCGCGCAAATCATTTCCTATGCAGGAGACTATATTGTCATTTGGCTGTTTATGAAGCAATTCAACTCGATTGCTGGCTGGAACTGGCCTGAAATTGCTTTGCTTTATAGCATCGGATTATTTACATATGCACTTGGCGCATCCTTTTCTTTCGTGCAAATGTCGGGTCTAGAAGGTCAAGTTCGGGAAGGCACATTCGATACGCTGCTCATTAAACCTGTCAACCCCTACTTATACCTGATTAGTCGCGGTTTTAACCTGGCATACGTCGCTCATATCAGTATTTCCGGAACTGTATTGATTTGGGCCATCGCTCAATTAAATTTACAGTGGGCGTGGACAGAGTATGTCTATTTACTGCTTGCTTTAATCAGCGGTGCAATGATTCATGCTGGATTGCTCACTGCTATTGGCGCTACAACCTTCGTGTGGGTGAGGACGGGATATTTGTTTTCATTGTTTTTCCATTTGAAGGAGTTCATATCCTATCCTCTTCCCATATTCGGAACAGTGGTTCAGCTGCTCTTGACCGTTGGCATTCCACTCGCTTTTGTCAATTTCTATCCTGCAGCCTTTCTTTTGTCGTACGAGACATCGCTAATACCGCATTGGGCCAAGTGGCTGGTCCCGCTCGCGGGTCCGCTGATTTATGGACTAGGCTACCGCTTTTGGATGTACGGCGCAAACAAGTATCAGGGAGCAGGCGGATAAATATTTGCCGTTCTTAAAGTCCGTATCGTTGTATAAAATGATTAATTAATCCCGTTTTTTCCGTGCTCGATATTGCTGTGGCGTTACGCTGACAATTCTTTTGAACAAGTTCGAAAAGCTTCCTAAGCTGGTATAACCTATACGCTCTGCAATGTCTGTAATCTTGTATTCGGTTTCTTCCAGCAATCGTTTGGCCTCTTGGATTCGTTCCTGAATGATGGCATCCGACAAAGATAACCCGGTCTCCTTCTTGAACAATCTGGATAAATACGCCGGGTTCAGATAGACATGGGCAGCCATTTCCTCCCGGGTAATCTCCTGGTTCAATCGTGAACGAATGTAATGTCTAATCTTGGTAACCACAGCAGAAGATACTTTGTTGCTTACCGTGAGAAGTCGTACGGTTGCCTTCAGGCAGCATCTCGTCCATTGTTGCAGGGCATCCGAGTGCTTGGGATAGCTTTCCTTATCTGTCAAGCTCTTTAATTCGGCCGACTTGTGAATAGATAAACCTTTTTGGGCCAATATGGTGTGAATAATGAAGAGAATACCGTGGATAAACTGATGATGAGATTCCTTTGTCCATGTATTTCCTTCACTGCTCCAGAACCATTGCTTCACGCGGCGATCCAGCTCTTCTAACTCACCAAGCTCCATAATAGTGGACCACTCCGCAAATAAGCTTAGTGGAGCTACAGCCTGCAATTGTTTCATGCTTTTTTCCATAGGAGTAGAGGCAGGCATGAATACTTGCCGGGATCGAGTTAAATTGTGCTGCTCTCTCTCTGTCACATACGTGTAGGCGCTAACGATTTGCGGTAATACTACCGTCGGGCTAATATAAATAGATAAGGAGCAATGAAGAAGCCGTTCGCACTCGTTCAGAAACTGACGGCAATTGTGATTAAGCACGCTGCTAATAGAGGTTTCTTCACTTCTCACATATACGATCGCCAGATTAAGCCCTGTATGATCCTGAAATACAACACCTTCCAGCTCTAGCAGAAGCAGTTCTCCAGCCAAATTGCGAAGCGCGTATTCCATAATGGCTTCATCACGCGCGCTCAGATTATCTTTCCATTGCTCAAGTCCAAACAGAACCAGGATATAACGATCATCAGGCTTGATCGACAAGCCACAAGTTTGAGCGGATCTTTGCAGCGAGTCCGGGAGCAGAGATGCGCGCTGACTAAGGATGTCCTGCCAGAAGCGTTCCACCAATATAGGCAGCTGATGTTCCCATTTTCTTCGATAGTCCTGCATCAGAGCTTCAAACTTTTTTTGTTCTTTTTGCCTACCGACCTCTGCAAAAGCATCGCTGGCCACTTTCTTCAATTGCTCATAATCGACGGGCTTCAGCAAATAATGGAATGCTCCATGATGGATGGCGCGCTGCGCGTACTCAAAGTCCGCATGACAAGTAAGCATAATCGTCAAAGTGTACGGCGAATGCTGCTCCACCCAGGCCAACAAATCCAAACCGCTGCTCCCCGGCATTTCGATATCGCAAATTAGTAAGTCAATAGTAGTGTTCCTTAGTATCTTCAACGCTTGATCCACGTTCTCCGCCAAACTAATGTGCGTAACGCCCAGCACGCTCCAGTTCACGCCTTGCTGCAAACCGAGCAAGGCAAAATATTGGTCATCAACAATTAAGATTCTATACATACGATGATCAAAGCCTCCTTTGCATAGGCAATTTGATATTCACTATTCCGCCGCCCTGTGGATCATTGCTGAAGGCTATATTCGCGCGTCCATCATAGAACATAATCAAGCGTCTGCGCACATTCCATATCCCCAGTTGACGGTCTGTGGGCTCCTTTTCATATAAGCCAAGGTTAAGCATGACCAATTGCTGCTCGGAGAATCCAGGTCCAGAGTCGCGGATTTCGATGGCCATGCATGAATCCCCTTCTTTACTAGTTTCTTTACTTACCGTGACGTTGACTTCAAAATGCTTGGCATTATTAATAAATCCATGCTTCATAGCATTCTCCACGAACGGTTGTACAAGCAATGGCGGCACAAGGACGTTCTCAAGTTCCTTGGGCACCCGTTCGTGAAAACTCAGCTTGTTCGGGTACATAACCATTTGGATTTCAAGGTAGTTTCGGATATGATTAAATTCGCTAACAAGCGTAATCCACGCATCGTTGGTGCTCATGATGAACCGGAAATAGGAGACGAGGTGGCTGATCATCTTTTTAATCAGTGAATACTTCTGAAGCTCTACAAGATGGAAGACGATATTTAAGGAATTCATGAAAAAATGGGGATTGATCTGGGCCTGAAGATGCTTAAGTTCGGCTTGCTGCACTTTCATTTGCTCTTCATATACGAAGATTTTTAAATTCCCAATTTGTTCAGCCATCCGATTGAACTGTTGTGTAATCAGTTGGAACTCCTTGGATTTCTCTTCCTTTAAACGGTAATCCAGCTGTCCCTTTCCAAGTATGCGCATCCCGCTTGCCAACTGCTGAATGGGTTTAAATACAAGCCGGCTTAATAGAAAGAACAATGCAACTAGAATGACAACTACCGCTATGGGAATGACCTTAATTACGCGTTGGAACAGAGGCAGCTCGTCCAGCAGCAATTCTTCGTCCAATAAAATGAAAACGTTGAGATCCGAAAAAAGAGACGGTTTGCCTACGAACAAATAGCTGCTGCCGTCACTAAGTGGAATAGAAGCGCTAGAGCGATTCGATTGATCGTTCAGATGGCTACGGATGCGGACAAGATCCTCATTGCCGAACTGCCCCCACAACAGATGCCCCTCTTTGGATATAATGCCGATTTTCTCATCGCTCTCTACAGACTCCAGTCGGATTAGAGGCTGAGCTAAGGAATCAATGCTGACAAGTACACCGATGAGCAGCCTTCCACTTTTATCCGGAAGTGCCTTAAATAAGACCGGCTCGCCGCCGACGTTAATGATTTCCCACTTCAAGGACGTCGGAAGCTTGAACTTCTTCAGCCGAGCGGACAGACCGGCACGGATAGCCTCCTTCTCCTCGTAATACTCCTTTTGACTGCTGAGGAATAACTCCTCCCGGTCAAGATGATACACGAATACACTGCGAATAATAGAGTAGTAGCTAACATCGCTATACCATTGATCCATTAATTTTCTGATAGATAAATAATAGTTTACACTGTCTGGGTCGCTCTCCGAGTATAGCTCGAGCAGCATGCTTTCATTTGCCGTTCGCAGCAAATAAGTACTGGTCTGCTCCAGCAGCTCATCAAGAGCGCCTAAATGAAGGGTCAACGTGTCCGATGCGGATTTCGCTACTTTCTCACGAACAATATTTGTGGAGTAGATATTGGTGTAGTAAAGCAAGAAAAAAAGTGGCGCCACTAATAGCAGGACGAGTGCGCTTACTTTAAATTGCAATGAAAGTCCCACAGTTCCACTCCTTTGTCTAGTATATGAACGCCCATGCGGCACGAAAGGGGAAAGACCATTTCGGTCTTTCCCCTGCCTGCTTATGACTGCTTCGCCTTCCACTCATCGTACTGCTTCTGAACTTCGGCGCGGATTTTCTCGATACCGTTGGCCTTTAGCTTGTCGTTGTATTCTGCCAATACCTTGTCGGCATCCAAGCTGCCCGTTTCAAGCAGCGGACGATATTCCTTGATAATGTTGCTGACGACGGACACCTCTGTTTTGACAGCGTCTGTATTGAAGTTGAAGCCAAACGACCTTACTTTGTGAGCTTTTTCGTTATAGGCTTTGAACTTCTCCCATTTGTCCGAGCTTTCGCCTTCCCATAAATAAGTGAGGGTCTGATTCCCGAACATCCACTCGATTCCTGGCGCCCACCCCGTATCCGCACGGGTAGCAATGCCATCTTTCAGCTTAATGAAATTATCCTTGTCCTCTACCTTGACATATTGCCGTCCTTCCACACCGAAATCGATCAGGTTGACAATATTTTTATCGGTATGGAGAAGGTTCAGAAGCATCATTGTCCGCTCGGGATCGACGGATGTGCGCCCGATCGCCATCATGGAGTTGCTGACGCTGGCTGTACTGATTTCGGGATCATTCCCTCTAAGCTTGACGAGTTCAATACCCGTGGCACTGGAATCTTCCTTGTCCGAATCAGGTTTATCGGAACCGAACTTCATCCAAGTTTTGCCTGCCTTTAATGCGTCTTCGGCGCTCGTTTTGGTCGTTGCGGCATCTTGGTTAATGAATCCCTTTTTGAACCAGTCGCTATAGAGCCTCATCCTGTAAATAGCCGCATCGGACTCCATCGAGCTGATGATCATCTTATCTGTCTTTGTATCCAATACGATTCCAGCAGGTGCTCCGGCTACAAGCTCGTAACGGAAGTTTTCTTCCATGCTCGGCCTTGTTTTATCGAAGTAACTCAGCGTATCGGAGCCACTGCCTGATAGCCAGATTGGAGCAAGCCCTGGTTCCTTATCTTTAATGGTTTGAAGCCACGGCTCCAGATCTTCCAGTGTGTTGATCGAGTTGATTTCAAATCCGTATTTATCGATAAGATCTTTCCTGAACATAATCGTGTGGCTCTCGCCGATTTCTTTGTTGGTTGGGATCGCGTAGATTTTCCCATCTACTTTGCCGCCATCGAGAAAACGAGGATCCAGTGTCTCCATAATCCCTTGTCCGTATTTGGCCAACAAATCGTCCAGCGGGAGAAACGCCCCTTTGGTTACGTTGTTGGAAAAATCCGCCCAGTTCGGAGCAAAAGTTAAGTCTACTTGCTCTCCGGATTGATAGGCCAGCGCCATCTTCTCAGACCAGGAGGACCAAGGCAGTCCCTGAAAGTCGATTTCGGCGTTGATTTTTTCTTTCAAGTATTTATTGATTTCTTCTACAACTGCCTTGGAGTCGTTTTGCGGAAAATTGCCTACCGTATATACTTTGAGCTTGCGGTAGGTGGATATATCGGGATTGCTTGATCCGATATCCTCGGATGGCTTGCTTGTTGACAGCGGTTCTGCATTAGGTGAACCGGATGATCCTGAATTGGTGCTGCAGCCTGACATGACCAGCATAGTCGCGGTTACCCAAGCAAGCGCCATGCCCCACCCTTTCGTTTTCTTCATTTCTTGAACCCCCTATAAATTTTCATATATTCTAACCGGCCGTTAAGCCAGAGCTAGACGAATTAACCTTTGATGGCTCCAATGGTGAGCCCCTTGGTAAAGTACTTCTGAAAGAATGGATAAACGAACAGGATAGGACCAATGGAGACGACTACCATCGCCATCCGCAGACTTTCCGTCGGTACCGATTGCTGCACAAGCAGAGCTACTCCACTCCCCGCCAATTGATTTTTGAAAAACTCCGCTTGGCGAATCATTTGAATCATCACATACTGCAAAGAAAATTTATCGCTATCGTTAATGAACAACAAGGAGTTGAACCAATCGTTCCAATACATCAGCGTTGTGAACAATCCGATGGTTGCCAGCACTGGAAGTGAAATGGGAAGTACAAGCTGGAGAAAAATTCGCCACTCCGACGCTCCATCCAGCTTGCCCGATTCAATCATCTCTTCCGGTATCGTTTGCTGAAAAAATGTACGAGCAATGAAGATATAAAACGCGTTCGAAAGGCCTGGAAGGATAAGCGCGACATAAGTGTCCTTCAGATCCAAATAGTTGACGTACAACAGATAGAAAGGAACAAGCCCACCGGAGAACAGCATCGTAATCAAAAGATAAATATTAAAGGTTTTTTTAAACGGAAAATCTTTGCGAAAGATAGGATACGCATATAACGCAATTAACAACACTGCCAGCAAAGTACCAATAAAGGTAACAGATAGGCTAACCCCATAGGCCTTCATGAGAGTAGACGAATTGGCAAAAAGATAGTGGTATGCAGATCCATCGAACTCGTCAGGCCAGAACTTGTAGCCCTTTAACGTTAGAAGCTTTTCATTTGAAAACGAGATGGCGACGATCAGCAAGATCGGCAAAATGCAAGCGAGACTGAATGCGATGAAAATAATATGAAGCAATATCGCAGCTAGCTTAGACACCTTTTGGTACGGTTTAACGTTCGTTGCTTTGTTCATTTTGATTCTCCATTCTAGAAAAGTGCCGTGTCGCGATTAAGCTTACGAGCCAGGCTATTTGCTCCGATAACAAGGAAAAATCCAACTACCGATTGGTAAAAATTAGCTGCGGAGGACATTCCCAAGTCATTGAGCTGAATCAGTCCTCTATAGACATACGTATCGATGACATCCGTCGTGGAGCGCAATGCGCCCGAGTCGAGCGTAACATGATAGAATAATCCGAAATCAGAGCGGAATAAGCCGCCCAAATTCAATATCGTCAGAATGACCATCACGGGAGTCAGGAGCGGAATTGTAATTCGGATGATCTGCTGCCACTTGCTGGCTCCATCCATGACCGCTGCTTCATACAGCTCCTCGCTGATGCCAGTTATTGCTGCCAAGTAAATGACGCTCCCTATGCCGACGGAATGCCACATTTTCGTTAACCACAGAATATAAGGCCAAGCCTCCGGGTGCATATAAGCATTAAATGAAGAGTGTCCGAACAAAGGCAAAACGTATTTGACCAGGAAACCGTATTCAGGGTGCAGAAAGGCGTACACGATATAGCTAACGACGACCATAGACAAAAAATTCGGCATGATCATCACTGTCTGATAGAGTCGCGATGCAAGCCTGGCACGTACCTCATTAACGGCAATGGCGATCGCAACGGAGAGAATAAGACCGGTCACAATAAAGACAACATTGTAGGCGACCGTATTAATCGTTACTCGCCACGCATCGGAAGTAGCGAAGAGAAAACGGAAATTGTCGAGCCCTGCCCACGGACTGCCCATAATTCCGTCGATGTAGTTAATGTTCTTGAAAGCAATGAAAACGCCAAACATGGGAATATAACAATTAATGAAAAAAACGATGCTTGTCGGCAGCAGCATAAGCAGCAGCACGCGATACTTCACAATGTTCCGCAGCAAACGGACGTAGCCCCTCTGTCGCATTGAATGTGCTTGCTTAGCAGAAAAATTTACAGATGAAGGAATTGACATAGCATTTAACCTCACTCTATTTCAATAGGATAGATTTATTATAATGAAGTTGGAAATTGGAATTCTCTATCTCAGGTGATCTCATTTATTAGAAAGTTACCTCTTAACCTGATTTCCAAATATCATCCTCGTTGTCTATTCTTCGTGTTTCGTCTTACAATCAAAAGTGGAACAACACAAAAGCATCACCTTAATAAGGTGATGCTCCGATTGTTGAGAATCCAAATTGTCATGATACCATGGTTATTATTTCACTCGTGTACCTCTAAGGGATCAGACGCTAGACAGGCTATCTAAAAATGAGTTGGGAAAAATGGTATAAATCGTTTTTCCAAACCGGCCAATCGTGGCCGCCGCTCTCCTCGTACCAAATATGGGGTACATCGTTCCTCTCCAAATAGGCATGTGTCCGGTCGCTGACATGCTTAAGATTGTCCAGAAGTCCGCATGACAACCAGAGCAAACTCAGCTTAGCCGCCGCATCTTCCGGATTCGGGACAAGCAACTCGGGTTCCTTCGTGTTTGGCGCAGAGGAAAAACCTCCAATCCAAGCAAAATGATCTAGATTGCCTAATCCGATATTGAGCGATTGTCCTCCTCCCATCGATAAACCGGCTAGAGCACGGTTCTCTCTCCTCGTCAGAACCGTATAGTTCGATTCCACATAAGGAATGAGATCATAAAGCAAATCGAATTCGAAATCCTCAAACGCCTTTAATTTGTCCGCGTCGAATAAATTGCCCTCCGCTCGGTCGTTCTGCATGGCACGGCCGTTAGGTAGAACCACAATCATGCGCGCAAGTTTATTGTCTGCATACAAATTATCAAGAATCACTTGCGGACCCGCATGATTGTACCATTCCTCTTCGTCTCCGCCGATACCATGCAATAAATAAAGAACGTTATATTCCCCTTGACCATCCGGGTAACCTGGAGGGATGTAAATCATCGCTCTACGCTTGCATCCTATTGTCTTAGAGAAATATTCAACCGTTTCAATTTTGCCGTGGGAAATATCTTCCCTGTACTGGTCATAACTCGTCGGAACGGCACGTCTTAGCAAATCATAGTTAATTGAACTCATCCTTTTTCCTTCCCCTTCCTGTTTACACCTACTTAACTGCGAAAAGTATAAACTTTCCATAATGAACAAACAACCTGTCAATTGTTACTATCACTTGTACGTTAAAGATAGAGTTAGAAGGGTTTCAGAACCATAATTAGACAGGTTGTTGATAGTGTCAAACGAATAGTAAACTCATTTTTGTAAGCGCATACATATTAATTTTACAAATAATTTACCTCTTTCATTTTCTCCTCTCCTGAAGTCTAAATGGTTATGAATCGTTATTCTTCACTTCTGAATCAGCTCTGGGTACCTCATCCACCGTATGCTTCACCACACCCTTGTACTACCATGAATTAACATATGTAAAACAAAAAAAAGGAGATGAGTATTAATGATTAAAAAGAAAGTCAGTTTGGCAATGAAGCTTCTGCTGCTTGTGGCGCTAGTGATGTCGCCATTATTGCTGAGCGGCAAGAAGGCAGATGCGTGGGTTGGCATGCCGATGTCCAAGCTCCATGTAAGCGGCAACCAATTGGTGAACAGCAGTGGACAGCCTGTTTTGCTAAGCGGGTGGCATCAGCCTTCGGGCGCTTACTGGACGTACCAGAACAGCAATTACTACCTGAATCAGAATGGCGGGAATCGACATGCGGCGATCTTAGCGTATTTGAAAGATATCACCGACACCTTTACAAGCACCTCGGCCAAATATGGCAACAACCATGGATGGTATATGAATCAGGTACGTCTATTCATTGACCGGGAAGACATGGGCGACGTAGCGGCGGGCACGTACAATTTTGCCGGCCTTCAAGCCGTTACTCAGAACGTCATCATTCCTTATATCAACTATGCCAAGACCAAGGGCCTGTATGTCACCCTCGGCCTAGATTTCACTTTAAGCAACAACCAAGCAACAACCCCTGCCAATCTCGCAAAGTTTAATCAGATTTGGGGTTACCTCGCTGATCAGCCAGGAATCAAGAGCGCTGACAATGTTATGTTCGAGCTCATTAACGAGCCCGTGCTGTCTGATGTCAATGGCGTCTGGGGCGGTCATCCTTCCCAATCCAATTTCATTGCGTACTGGAACTCGCTCAAAAATTTCCAAAATTCCATGATCTCCACAATTCGCAGCAAAGGCGCGGATAACGTCATCTGGGCATCGGGACTTGGTTGGGATCAATACTATCAGCTATGCGCAGCCTATCCATTGACGGATTCACTGAACAATATAGGTTATTCCGTACATTGGTATCCGGGCTATGGCGCTTATGATGACTACACTCCTTTGCAACAGCAATGGGATACCAATATTAAGCCTTGCGCTGATAATTATCCAATTAATATTACGGAGACAACCTGGTTCAAGACCCAACCGGGAGACTCTTCCTACTGGGATCTGTTCAACGGCTCGAACGCAGGCTTCGGCAAAAATACCAAAGCGATCTTCACGGCAGCGGGCAATGTGAGCATCGCTGTCCATATGAATGGATTTTTGTTGAATCACGGCACGAGAAGCTCATTTGCAGACCCAACAGGCGGATTGATGTATGATGGCAACACTGCCCGGGACGGCATGGCCCGATTTATATTCGAATGGTACTATGAACGTGCGCAGTTCAATCCTTGGAATGGTATATGGAATGGAGTCACGAATGGCGCAACTTACAAGCTCGTCAACCGTGCTTCGGGTAAAATACTCGAGGTTCCAGGCGGCCAGAATACTAACGCGTTGCAGCTTCAACAGCGAGCAGACAATAATACGACAGCTCAGCGCTGGATCGTCACGGATCAAGGCACCTACAATAACTATTACGAATTGCGAAGCGTAAGCTCAACTGACAACAAAGTCATGGATGTTCGTAACGGGACAAAAAACAACGGGGAAGCGATTCAGCTTATGCAGGATCTCTCCAATACCGCGCAGCAGTTCCGATTGATCAAGCTCAGCAACGGTTACTGGAGCATCTTGAATGTGAATAGCAACAAAGCGGTAGAAGTCGCCGGCTCCTCCACGACTGATGGCGCGAATATTCAGCAAAACTTATACAGCGGCAATCTCAATCAGCAATGGCAGCTGGTACAGATTAACTAGCAGGAAGAGGTACAAAAAAGGTGTCCTAAAGGGGGATAGACGGGACTGCCCCCCGGTTATGAATCTCTAATTCAAAATGTACTTATCGTCGCCCATGTGCTCGCTTATATCCAATAAATCGTGGGAGAAAATTCGCGATCAACTTGTTTATTCAAAAGTAAACGGTGGTTTCCCTAGATTGATGGTTAAGGATCTGAAGTATGTGGAGCGCACGCTTCTCCATGTCGTTCAGCTTCTGGGGAAGAATGTTCATCTAGAGACGTTTATTGAGGATAAAAAGATTGTGTTTCGCTGTGATGGGATGAAAACGAGTCGGAGGTTTGTTTGAGACAAGTGGATAGTGATTCATAATTCTGTTTTGAAGAGCGCTATCATATTTAAAGATGTTACAGAAAACCCGATCTCATTGGATCGGGTTTTCTGTAACACTCTTTTATGCAATTTTGTCATATACAAATATGGATAACATACTACATTTCGATCAATTCAGTGCAGTGGTTATACGTCATAGCCACATAACAATCGCTTGACGCCACGCAATTGCTCACCGCAAACTCCCCCATGTATCATTGCTTTAAAGGTATAACCATGTTCCATGTATCGGAAGCATCCATAAAACCGTCGATGCCGTCCGAGACGGCCGCGAACAAATGTGTCGGCTTGCCGTTCTGGAAAAGCAGGAATGGCCGCTCCAGATTTCCCAGCGTCTGCACCGTTCCATCATCATAACGTACCGTCCGGGAATAGCTTTGCGGCTGTCCATGCAAGGTCCATTTCAGCCCGTCTGGAGACCCAGCGTAGATGCCGCCGTATTTTTCACCACATAGACGCCCTTCCATATCTTTGGCGATCAAATGGTATCCTTTCGCTGTTTGCCAGATGAACGGATCTTCGATATGGAACGACTCCGGAGGAAACACCGGCTCTCCGCTCAGCACCCGGTATGGTCCCTCGTAGTGATCCGCATACGCGACGCCAATAGTCATGCCGCCATGCAGGTTGCCTTCGTAGCTTCGTGCCTTGTAGATCAGCAGCACGGAACCGTCCTCCCGGACACACGGAGCCGGATTGGAGGTCAGAAAGCTATCGAATCGGCCGGGGCGTGTTGGCAATATCGGTTCGTCCGCTCTGTACCAAGGACCGAATACGCTGTCTGCGATAGCCAGGCCTACCCGTTTGTTCGCCCGCGCCACGATGCATTGCGGATCGGTTAACCCGAAATTTTCGGGCGGCTCCGGATCGCCCAGCGGATGGGTCGAGCCCGTATAATAAAGTAGATATTTGTTGTTGTGCTTAACGATATGGGGGTTGTGCGTGCAGCGTCCGTCCCAATATTGCGCTCCCCTCGCCGGAAGCGCCACCTCGCGGAATTGGTACGGTCCCTCGGGCGTATCCGAGTCCGCCCTGACAATCTCTGAAGCCGTCATCCAGCCGGGGTGCATCGGCAGAGTCTTCGGCCAGCGCGAGGCAAACATATGGAATTTGCCGTCCTCGCCCTGCACGACGGAACCACACCATATCCAATAACCTTCCATTCGGAAGCCGCCGCCACGCGGAGCCGGCAGCATCGTGTTAGTATGCATGTAACGTCACCTCGCCTTTTCCCTCTGCTCCATAGCTTCTGCGAACCATGGTCTCCCATCCTTTCAAATAAAGTAAATAACCGGCATGCTCCGCACAGCTATGGAACGACATAGCCATGCCGTCGGACCGACCGCCGGCATGCTTGATCATCAATTACCCTAAGGCGTATTCAGCCCCACATCGCCTGCCGCAAGCGGGCGATTCAGCAGAGGCGCTCCGGAATATTCATCCGCCCCCACATCCGTTGTCGCCCGCATTTGGCCGTCCATATCCGCCTGCACGAACGCGTATGTCCCTACAGCGGCGTCAATCGCTTGGCTGCTTGCGGACAACTTCTGGATGCCGCTCACCGTAGTGAGCAGCGGATTGATATTTCGGATCTGCCCCGAGCTGCGCGATATGTTGCTAATGGTGCTGCCATACCCGATGTTGCCCTGAAACAGCGTATTCGTTGTCGCCGCCTCGTAATAAAGCGTGCCGGTGCTGTTGCGCACGATATTGTTCGCCACGACGGAATCCTGCGGAGCATACGCTTTGCCCGATCCAATGACGATGCCGGTTGTGCTGTTTACAATCGTATTGTTGACGATAAGCGCCCGGTAAACTTTCCACTGTTTGCGCAATTGTTCGACCGTCGGGCTTGGAGGAGAGCCTCCAGTACCTCCGTCGAAATCGCCGTTTGGCAAGTAGATTGCTTCGCCTGTCAAATTCTCGAAGTAGTTGTTATAAATCTTATGGTCATTGCCGAACATCCGGATGCCTTCCTGATCCGACTCGACACCGTCCCCGAGGAAGAAGTTGCCGTATACGCTGTTGTTATGGCCGTGCCGCAGCGTTAGGCTGCCCTTGGACGTGAGGAATGTATTGAAGCGCACTGAATTGCTGCTGCTCTTGACCGAAACAATTTCCGGCTCGCCGTCGCAATTCTGAAATACATTATATTGTATCGTATTATAGCCGTGGGAGAGCGTTAGACCGGACAAGCCGAGACGGATCGTCTCTTTGCCGTTGGCTACCCATGGGCCTACATCATGGAAATAGTTGTATTCAATAATATCGTATTGCGAAATTTGCCCTGAGCCATCCTGTCCTTCGTAAGCGATCAGCGGTTCGGTGTCGCTCTTCATTCCGAAGTCGTTCCGGTCGATGCGGTTATGATGACTGTTCGTGCCCCGCACTTGCAACCACATCAGGCCGCCGCCTGAGCTTGGCAGCGCAAATGTATTACGGGTCAGTCGCACATGGTGCGAGCCTTCGAGCACCACCGCGCCATTGCTTGTGTTCGTAAACTTTAATCCGTCCAACACCACATGCGAGGAGTTCTCGACGCGGAAGCCCGATGCTCCCGAGATGATAGCTTGGCCGCGGTTTTTCGCCTTAATGACGATTGGAGCGTTGGCGGTGCCGTTTTTGTTCTGAACAGCAAACGGGCTTGTACGCGAATACGTGCCGTTTGCCAGCACAATCGTTTTACCCGCCGCAGCGGTTGCAAGCTCGGCAGTGAGCTGCGTGGAAGTGCTAACTTCGACAACCGTCCCTTCGCTACCGCTGCCGCTTGAATCGCTGCCATAAATTTCGACCTCTGCGAAGCTGTTCCATGCGTTCACCGAGTTGCCGTGGCCAACAATACGAACGTAGCGTACAGGGGCCACATCGGCAAAATCAAATGTCTGCAAGCTGTTGCTCAGACTGCTGACCGCTCCCGAAAGTGCTGTGCTGAAGTTGTAGCCATCATAGGAAGTCTGGATATCAAAGCTGAAAGTTCGCTCCGCCCCGTTGGTGAAGGCGATCTTCACATATTCCACTCGTTTGCTCGATCCAAGGCCGTATTGGACCCACTCCCCGTCGCCACTCGCCGCCCAGCGCGTGCCGAGATCGCCGTCGATCGTATTCGCGACGATGTTGCCGTCATCTCCACTAGCCATTAGCTGCGGTACAGTAACCGCCAGCTTGCTTACACCCGGCGAAGGGCCGCTCGCGGTGCCGTACAGTTCAACTTCGGTATAGCTGTTCCACAGGTTGGAGGAATTGCCGTGCCCAACGACCCGCACATAGCGGGCAGAATCGACATCCGGAAAATCGAACGTTTGCAGGCCTTCCACAAGGCTGCTCACAATTCCGCTGCTGACGGTCGTGAAGGCGGAACCGTCCGTAGACGTCAAAATATCAAAAGTAGAAGTGCGGCTTGCCCCATTCAAAAAAGCAATTTTAATGGAAGACACTTTGCGGTTTACGCCCAAATCGTACTGAATCCATTGCCCGTCGCCATTCGCTGACCAACGTGTGGCGAAATCGCCGTCCACCGTGTTGGCCGGAACATTGCCGTCATGTCCACTCGCCGTCACGCTGGAGCTGCCAATTGTGAACTTCGTATCGGCCGCCCGCGCCGCTCCTGGCATTAACGCAACTAGCATACAGAGCAAAATCATGCATGTCATACTTTTGGTTCCCATAATTCTTCATCCTTTCCGTTATGAATTGATGGTTATTGAATCATTCCCTTCGTTCCGTCCGCACCTCCTCTCAAGAATACGGAAGCCGGGAGGTGCTTCCAGTCCTCCCGGCTTCGTTAATACGGCCCATGATCCCGCTCAAAAAATATGCTGGCTCCAGCCTTTGCTCTTCGCCAAAGCTTCAATATAATAGTAATCGCCGTAAATCAGCGATACGTTGATGTTGCTATTGACTGGCTTATGCCCGGTTGCTCCGAGCAGAATGCCTTCATACTTCGGCTGATCGAACGTACTGTAGTTGTTCGACAACGAGCGCAGAATGCGCGTGGCCGCGAGCTGATATAAAGCGGCTTCCTCAGGAGGCACCTGCGACGCGATATCGATCAGTCCGGATGCCGCGCAGCTTGCCGCCGAGGTGTCGCGCGGCTCGTCTGTCAAGTCGGCCGCCGCACGGAAATCCCAATGCGGCACATCGTCTTCCGCCAACGCGCTAATGAAATAATGCGCCACCCGCTTCGCCGCATTCAAGTAACGCGCTTCCCCCGTATAACGGTAAGCGCAGCTCATCCCGTAGAGCGCCCAAGCTTGGCCACGCGACCAGGACGATTGCGGCGCGAAGCCCTGTCCACCGTCATAACGCTCCACTTCGCCCGTCTCCGGATCGAAGATTACGATATGATGCACCGAGCCGTCGTCTCTTATAAACGAGCGGAGCACCATATCTGCATGAGCAACCGCAATATGCTTGAAGCGCGGATCATCGCTTTCTTCGCTCGCCCAGAACAGCAGCGGCAAATTCATCATCGAATCGATGATCGACCATCCCGTCTGGTTGCGGGGCCACGCTCTAATGAACTGTCCGACCGGGTTGTACCTGCCTGCCAAATAGTTGGCGGCAAACAGCCCGCGCCGCCGTGCGTCCTCGTCGCCGGTCAGCTTGTAGCGAATAACCGATGTCGGCAGAAACTGAAAGCCAACATCGTGGTGGAAATGGTTGTCCCGCAAGTAACATTGCTCCATGCGTACATCCCAAGGCTCTGCCTCCTCCCGATAACGCCGCTCTCCGGTCATATCGTACAGAATCCACAGAATGCCCGGCCAAAAGCCCGAAATCCACTGATCCACTTTGATCTGGTCATATTTGCCTGCTGCCGAAACATGCGGCGCTTCTGTCCAGCCCGCTTCGATCATATGATCAACTTTAATCTTCACTTTATCCCACCAATCCGACAGCTCGGATGGTTTCAGCTTCACATTTTCATGGCTCATCTCAAAATTCCACTCCTTATCCTAACCTTTGATGGCACCGATCAAGGCGCCTTTCACGAAATATTTTTGCAATAACGGGTATACCAAAAAAATCGGAAGGGTAGCTACCATAATCGTGGCGTATTTCAATGTCTCGCCGAGTATGATGATCTCATCCTGGGATGCTCCCTCCGCCATGGAGCTCGCCTCGCCGATAATCAATATTTCTCGCAGGATCAACTGCAACGGATACATCGACCGATCCTGAAGGAAGATCATGGCATTAAACCACGAGTTCCAGTGGCTTACTCCGTAATACAGGCCTACCACTGCAAGCACGGGCTTGCATAACGGCAGGAAGATGCGGAACAGAATGACAAAGTCGTTGGCGCCATCGATCTTGGCCGACTCTTCCAGCGCATCCGGCACCGCCTCGAACGAAGTCCGCATAATAATGAGGTTAAACGCGCTTATTGCTGTAGGCAGGATTAGCGCCCACAGTGAGTCCGTAATGCCCAGCCCTCTAACCAGCAAGTAGAACGGAATTAATCCACCACTGAAAAACATCGTAAACACGATAAAGAGCGTAAGCTGCTTGCGATATTGCAACGTTTTTCTGGACAAGGCGTATGCGGCGAAGGAAGTGAGCAGCAAATTGAGAGCCACGCCTACAATGACAATAAATAACGTGTTGCGATAGCCGAGCAGGATCATCGGGTTGCTGAATACCGCCCCGTATGTTTCAAGCGAGAAGCCCAGCGGCTTCCAAAGAATACCCTTATGCGCCATCATCAGCGCCGGTTCGCTGAATGAAGCAAATGCCACGTACAGAATTGGGTACATTGTTGCAATCATGAGCACGGACAAAAACAGCGTATTGCAAACCCGGAATATATGTTCACCCAAGCTTACTCGCATGCGAACCCTCCTCTACCACAAGCCCGTATTGTTCAACTTCCGGCTTATCCAGTTGGAGCCGATAACGAGCGCGAAGTTAATCACGGAGTTGAACAATCCGACTGCTGAGCTGAAACTGAATTGAAAATCTTGAAGCCCGACTCGGTACACATACGAGGAAATGACATCCGCTGTCACATAAGTGGTCGGGTTGTACAGCAGAATAACTTTCTCGAAGCCAACGCTCATAATTCGGCCAATGTCCAGGATGAGCAATATAACGAAGACGGGCAGCAGCCCCGGTAGAGTAACATTAAGCATCTGCTTCCAGCGTCCACCGCCGTCGATCTTGCAAGCTTCATATTGCTCGGGATCGATCGCAGACAGCGCGGCCAAATAAATAATTGTACCCCAGCCTACATGCTGCCAAATATTCGAGGAAACGAAGATCGTCCGGAAAAAAGACGGCTCCAGCAGCATCGTGATCCGCTCGCCGCCGAAAAATGCGATAATATCGTTAATGACGCCGTCACTGCTCGTAAAATCCTTGATCATGCCGCAAATAATGACAAGCGAAATAAAATGCGGCAAATAAGTGATCGTCTGAACCGAACGCTTGAACAGCGCATTTTTCACCTCATTAAGCAGCAAGGCGAGAATAAGCGGAGCGGGAAAACCGAAAACGAGATCGTACAAGCTTATCATCAGAGTGTTTTTAAACACCCGCCAAAAATACATTCCGCCAAAAAAGTCTCTGAAATGCTCCAGCCCTGCCCACGCGCTGCCCCCAATTCCAAGCCTGGGATTAAAATCCTTGAACGCAATAATCGCACCGTACATCGGAAAATATTGAAAAATAATGAAATATGCCAAAACAGGAGTAAGCATGATGTACAAATACTTGTTCTTAACTATGTCTTTCGCGAGATTAAGCGGCAGACGCCCGGCATGCGCGACTTTGCTGCGTCCCAGCTTCAACTGAGCCATCTCCTACTCCTCCTGTCCACATGCAGCATCATCGGCAGGGGATGGTTGCACCACCCCCTGTCCCCACGGCGGCCTGCAGCCTACCGCAAGACGATACATGGAGTTATCTTTTGTTGTAGCGTTCCAAGGCACCTTGATAGATGTCGATTACATCGCGAATGCCCATATCTTCCAGCTGCTTCACGAAGCTGTCGAACTTGTCGAGCGGTTCGTTGCCCATTAAAAATTTGATGAACATTTCTTCCAAATACGTGTTGATTGCCGTCATCGTCTGCGCTACCTTCTTGCTCTCATCTACAGTAGGCGTAATGAACGCGGGCAAGATATGTTTCTCCGCATCGGTCTCCGACCAAACCTTGACCGCCTCATCCTGTTGCGGAAACGTGTTGGTCGTTTTTTGCTCATGCATCGGGAACGGGCCATTCGGAACTGTATATTGCGCCAGCATCTGCTGCGAAGTGTACTTTTCGTTTTTCACGATCATATCGGTAAATTTCGGGACGCCGTTGTCCATCGTGTAGCTTTCGCCTTCAACGCCGAAGTTGTACATTATGGTTCCTTGCTCGCTAAATGCGAAATCCAGCCATTTTACTATCGTTTCCAGGTCTTTCGCTGATGTCGTCACGGCCGCGCTTGCTTTCGGGTTATATTTGAAATCGCGCTGTCCGGTGAATGGTTTTTCGCCTGCTTTCAATACCGGATAAGGAGCCGCTGCGAGATTAAAATCCGGATTTTGTGCTTTGCCGGACTCCAGCCATTTGCCCATCCCGCCGCCCAGCAGGTAAACAGTTGCGCCGGACTCGCCGTTCAGAAACCGCTTATCCAGCGTGTTGCGCTCGACAATTGGGAAGTCTTTATCAATCAGTCCTTCGGAATACCACTGGCGGAACAACGTCAAAACATCTTTGTATTGCGGATCTAACGGACCGTATTTCACTTTGCCCTGATCGTCAATATAGAAGCCGTGCGACGTTTTGTATGCGCCGAAAAACGCATCCTGTAAATTCATTTTGTTCGCGTATAGTGCCGTCAGCGGTGCTGCGGCGCCTTTTTTCTCTTTGAACGCTGTCAGGACCTTATGCCAATCATCTATCGTTACAGGCAATTGCAGCCCCAGCTCATCCAGCCAGTCTTTGCGCAGCATTGGTCCGCGGAAGACTACGCCTTCCGAGTTGCGTACCATCGGGAAGGCGTAATATTGGCCGCTGTCGGTTTTCACCATTTTATCCAGATCCGGATCAGCTTCCAGCATCTTCTTTAGATTAGGCGCATATTTATCGATCAAATCGTTGAGCGGTACGATAACCCCGTCTGCAATCGCCTTTTCTGGTCCACCTGGATAGATGCTCCAGTCGTACTCCAGCACATCCGGCAGCTTGCTGGAAGCCAGCAACAAATTAAACTGCTCTTCCGCTTGACCGTCGGTCGGGTGGATGTAGGTTACTTTCACGCCGGTAGCTTCTGCAATCGCCTTCCCGATTGGCGCTTCCGCCAGATTCGTTGTAAATGTAATCAGGTTTCCGTTGATTGGAGCCCAGTACGAGAACGTATCTTTGGCATCCAGCGGATAAACCGGCTTATTCGCTCCCTCGTTGCCTTTGCTTTCGTCATTGCCGCCCGTATTGCTGACGGCGCTTTGAGTTGGCTCTGTCTTGTCCTTGTTGCCGGAGCCCCCATTACTAGTGCATGCGGTTAACAACAATGAGAGTACCATTGTGATCCCCAGTGTAAGCTGCAGCCCTTTGTGCATCTTGCCGTTACGATTTTTCGCCATTGTGCCCCTCCGTTCTTTTCGTATCGAATATGTTGATGTGAATACGCTTTCATCGTAACGCTAATTCAGTGCCACAAACCATTGTCAAAACCTCAAATATACTGCAATTTCTCAAAAATGAGGGTAGCAAAACTGCAAGTTAACCGCTTTTTCTTGAAAAAAAGCCCGAGAGCTACTTGACTTCCCTGTAGCGCCCGGGCGTAATGCCTTCGAACTTTTTAAATATGCGGTGGAAGGTATTCACATCGTTGTAACCGACCATCAGCGATATTTCGCTGACATTATATTTCTCACTGGTAAGCAGCAATTTGGCCTGCGCCAGCCGCGTCTTGTTAATGTAGTCGAGCAGAGATTCGCCCGCAAGATCCTTAAACAGTTTGGAAACATACGACGGCGTCATGGAAAAGGCTTCCCCGATCATCGAAATGTTCAGGTTCTCGTCTTGGTAATACTCGTTAACATATTTCATGACCTTATCGATTAGCGGATTGCTGCAGTATTCGCGGTTATTATTAACGTAGCCGCACAAAAGCTCCAGCATATCGTATAGCTGGCTGCGCATCTCCCCAACCGTCTGGCATTGCATCAGGCGTTCGATGGCGCGCACTCCGTCAGGCATATCCGGCTTGCCCGCGATGCGGATTTCTCCGATTACTTTTTGCAGCGTTGCCATCAGATCGAACATGAGACATTTCGCTGTATGGAAAGGATACGGCTCTGTCGTAACATTTTTCTGAATAATCTCCCCGACGAACGTTTTCGCCTTATCGAGCTGGCCTTCGCGAACCATAACGATCAATTGCTGCTCGGCCTTGAGAGGATAAAAATAACCACCCGGAGCAGCCCCCTGGTTGTCGCTGCCACTCAGGTCAGCATAATGAATAATGCCCCCGCTGCCTGCAATGATACGGTATTCCATCGCCTCGACCGCTTCCTGAAACGCCTGGAAGATGCCATATTCGCCCTCCTGCTGTGCACTGATGGCAGCGGTCAACTGGACATCGGCATGACTTGCGATGAACGACATCGTTTCTTCCGCGATGTGCTCCAGCTCCCCCCGCTGCTCCTCCGGCGAAACAAGCTGATGGTTGACAATGCAGGCGAGCAGCTCCTGGTCCAGCTCTACCGCATAGGCGTTGACGGACTTTCGCGCAACCTCCTCGACCACATTGGCGATCAGGAAGTGCAGCAACCGCTTGTTATGTACCTGATCCTCATCCTTCCGATGGAACTTGCCGAAATGCTCGATGCGCAGCAAGATAACAGAAAATCCGCCCAGCGGGAAGCGCAGATCATAGGCTGAGAACGATTCGTGCAGCGGGATATGGCTGTCGAGCTGCCCCTTCAGCAACCGCTGCAGGAAATGCGATCTGAGTGTATTGTTATGCTGATTCAGCTTGTTATGAAGCTCCTCCTTCTCATGGAAGGTACTGCTCAGCGCCTGCTCCAGAAAGGAGTATTCATTTGAGCCGCGATCGAATGTAACACCAGCCTTGAACGACAAGCTCTGAATGAGCGCATGAATCGGCAGGTAGTTCCGCTTGAGCAGCCAATACGTTACGCCGCCGCCAATAATAAGGCAAAGCAAGATGCTTGCGATCGTCAATTGCTCTACTACGTTCATCTTCTGGTGGTATACGCCCGCCGGAAGCGTCATCACATATTTCCATCCCGTAATGGAAGAGGTTGTATAGGATGCAACAAGCCTGCGACCGGAAGCCTCGATCTCCAGTTGCCCCGATTCTTCCGGCATATCGCTGTAGTGTAGAGCAGGTTCCGCCAGCGACTCGCCCGTAGACGCAATGAACCGGTTGTCTTCATCCAAAATAAAGATTGTGCCTTCCTCAGGCACCGACGCTTGCTCCAGCAGCTTGCTGCGGTCAATCATAAATAGCAAGACAGCTCCCGGCTGATTCATGATCGTTGATGTCGCATTTTGGGCATACATGACCGTAGGCCTCCACTCATTCTCTTCAGATACAACAACCGAGTGGTAGCCTTTAATGTACCATTGGTCAAAATATTTTTGAAACGACTGGAACGGCATTTGCTCTTCAAGGCGGATATGGTCGTATAACGCTTCGATGTTCATACGGTTGTTGCGGGCGATGACCGTATCGCTATTTTTGTAATAAATATAAATGCCTTCAAGAAAATCGTTAGCAATTTCATATACGCGCAAATCATTGGCGATTTGGTATATTTCGTAGTGATCTGAATCAGACAAAATGGGATCGGCAGAAATAAATGATGCGATTCGCCTGTTGAGGCTCACCTCGAGGCTTAGGCTCTCGATTCCTTTGAACTGGCTATCTATGGCTTGCTCCATCTGAACAAGAATGGATTGGTTGGCGCGGTTAATTTCGGCCTTTACAACGTTCAGCGTCGCGCCGTATATAACGCCGCTGATCAGAATGGGTACGAGCAGCACCGAAATGTATGAAAGCATCCAGGTCAGAAATACGCTGCGATTTTTGTGCCGGAGCTGCTTTAGATAGATCGTCCACCGGTTTCGAGTTTGGGCCATAGGTTCTCCTCCATGTTAGCTTTAGTCGGAGTCGGGACCGACGTCAATTCTTGTTAGAATGGCCGGACAACGAATATCCTCGACTTCCGCTTTCTGATTGTTGATACATACCGCCGGAGACGGCCGGTATTCATATATGGCCTGTTGCTCCTTGCCGCATACACGGTTGTAAGCGATTACACAATTCTCAGGCGCATAAGGAATCCGCTTGCCCAGCGTAATACCATGACGACAATTCACAATCGTATTATTCACGACATGCGCGCGATAGACGCGCCAATGTTTCCTCAGTTCCTGCTGCGTCGGCGCCTCCGGATAGCCATCCGGACCCCCATCGTAGTTACCGCCGTCAATGAGCAGCGCATCCAACGTTAAGTTTTCCATATAATTATCAAAAATGTGATGGTCGTTGCCGTAAATGCGAAACCCGCCCATCTCTTCCTTCATGCCATCACCGATAAACACATTGTGATGAAAACGGTTTCCATGTCCGTGCCGCGCAGTCACTTGGCCGGCGGAGTTAAGGAATGTGTTGTACCGAATTGTATTATAGCAGCTTTTTACCGAAATAATCTCGGGCTCTCCGTCGCAATTTTCAAACAGATTGTGTTGAATCGTAATATAACCGTTCGAGAGAGAGATTCCGGACAAGCCTAGCCGGATCGCTTCAAGCCCGTTGACGACTCGTGGGCCTATATGATGAAAATAATTATATTCGATAACATCATGCTGCGAAATTTGTTCCCCGTCGCCATCAAAAATGACGAGCGGTCCAAGGTCGGCCTTTGGCCCGAACTCGTTGCGTTCGATTCGGTTCCAGCCGCTGCCGCTTCCCACCACAGACAGCAGGCTGTACTCCGCCCCAACCTGTCGCGGCTCAAATCTATTCCGCGCAATCCTCACGTGCCGCGAACCGTCCAGAATGATAGATTCGCGCTGCTCGACCTGGAATAGCAGCCCCCATACCTCTACATAAGCAGAGTTCAAGATGCGTATACTTGATTCGCCAGTTATCGTCGCTTTTCCTTTATTGAAAGCGCGAATGCTTAATATTGCGGTGTCCGATCCCACTTTGCCTTCAATAATATAGTCTTCATTCCGCTCGTAAACGCCGTCTGCCAACAAGATCGTGGAACCAGGTTCTGCCCGGCCCATGGCTGCCGCCAACTCGTCGCTACTCGACACCCAATAAATAGTAGTCATCTTCCCACCTGCTTCCTATTAAATAGGCTGATATGATCCGCAGCCTCTGCAGGATCATATCAGCAACTTCACAACCTCTATTATGAAAGATACGTTTCCCATGCCATAGTGTAAAAAAATGAAACAATCATAAAAAAGTAAACTGAGGCTCAAAAATAGCGAAAATAATCGCCTTGCAACCTGTAAATCGCAACCTGCCGGTGGACAAAACATGAGAAAGGACGTATCCCGATATCAAATCGTGGATACGTCCCCATTGCAGTTGCCTGTTTACCAGCCAGCTTAACCGAAAAAAAAGTAGGCAACCTTCATCTCTTCTTCCTTCAACAGCAACTTTTGTGCTGCTTCAAGCAGAGGCGTGCGATCATAGACAAGACTTTTCATTGCAATTTTGCCATCGGTAATCGTGAAATAGTGCGCTTCTTTCGACGGATCGTCGCGACGGCGGTAGGACACGCTTCCCGGATTCAGCCACAAACTGGCGTCGCTCAAATAATGAATGCATCTGCGATGCGTATGTCCGAAAATAATGCGGCGATCTCCTGTATCCTCTGTTGTCTCGCCGCTGCGTTCCTCCCAGAAAGCGTCGTACTTGGGCAAGCTGTCAATCGTCAAATAGTTGTCGTACAGATGCTGCATCGTATAACGATAGCCATCCATTTCGAATGTGCGGTAGACTGGTATGCTTTCTAGGAAGGAAATTTCCGCTTCACCGAGCAGCCTTGCATTGCAATGTGCCCACTTGATACTATCCGCCGCCACATTATGACCTCTATTACCGTTTCGGTATAGGTCGATAATAATGTCGTCGTGATTGCCGCGAACGCAAATTGCATCGTTCTTATGCACCCATTCGATAACTTCCCGCGGGAAAGGACCGTAGTCTACGAGATCTCCCGCGCAATAGATTAAGTCACAGCCTTGTTCTGCTTTGCGGATCGTTTCCAATGCATAGACGTTGCTGTGAATATCCGAAATAATTAAAGCTTTCATATTCAGTTCAACTCCCAAAAGTTCAATATTCCCAGCAGTACCGTCACCGCTTCCGTCCGCGCAATGTATCCCCTGGCATGAAACGGTTGCGCTCCCACCCCTGTACGATTTCCGTTTTTTGTTCCGAACAACTTGGTTAAAGCCAGCTTTACTCCCCCTCGTCACCCGGCACGAACCCACTCCAACATTCGGATCTAAGTGTTCTCCCATTTGCCCAGCACACTCTCCCTCCTTTATATAAAAAGATGGAACTTTGATAAATCGTCAAAAGCTAAAACCGCCCTCATATATTTCTACTTCCAATCTGCAATTTCTGGAATAGGCATCAAATGTTAAAAAAGTCACTCATGAGATTGTACATTTTCGAGAAAAAAGGCACGTACGCTGCCTCATACTAGCTTCCGTTAGCTCAATAAATAGAGCAGGTTACCGTAGCACCTGCTCATCAATGTCTTTTATTCAAATCGTGACTCGTTTGTGCTCGGCAACCCTCAAATGCAAGGGGGCGGGATGTTTTTCATCCTATTTAGAAGATTAAATGATTAACTTGCTATTCCTATCCATTTTCTTGCGAAATCCTTTTACATAAAAAGTCCGGAAATTGTCTGATCATTAAGCTTGATATCACAAAGCAGAAATTGGTCTAATTATGTACTGTTCACCTGCAACTGTAGGAAAAGAAATTTTCTTAATATGCTGCTCCGACTTAGCTATAACTACTCCATTATTGATAGCTTCAATTTCTACTTCAGCATCTATCGTACAATTGCGTCCTAGCTTTGAAACAAGCTTGGCCTGCGAAAGCCTACCACTTGCCCATTCGATCCCTATCTCGAATCCGCCGCGCGCACGCAAGCCTGTTACGCTTCCCGTCTGCCAAGTATCCGGCAAAGCCGGCAGCAGTTGCAGCTTCCCTGCATGTGACTGCAGCAGCATTTCAGCAATGCCAGCCGTTACCCCAAAGTTTCCATCAATCTGAAATGGAGGGTGAGCATCGAAAAGATTCGGGTAAACTCCTCCAGCATGCCCTCTATCTGGGTCCCTCTCATCAACAATTCGCAGCAAGTGACTAATTAATTTACGAGAACGGTTGCCTTCGCCAAAGCGTGCCCATAGTCCAACTTTCCATGCGAGACTCCAACCTGTTCCTTCATCACCCCGAATTTCTAAAGAGCGACGAGCTGCCTTGAACAAGTCACTATCGTGATCTTTCGTAAATTGACTGCCCGGATAAACGCCATATAAATGAGAAACATGGCGGTGATGGGGATCCTCTTCATCGAAATCAACAGACCATTCTTGGAGTCTGCCTCCTCTTCCGATTCGAAGCGGAGCTAACTTATCTCTCTTGCTGAGCAGCTCCTTCTGCCACGCCTCATCCACCTGCAGCACTTCTGCAGCTTCAACGCAGTTTGTAAACAGCTCCCAAATAAGTTCCATATCCATAGCGCTTGCCGTCGACACACCAACTAAGCTGCCATTCGCAGGATTTTTGAATTTATGCTCGGGAGAAGTGGAAGGCGATGTGACTAACGAGCCTTGATGATCCTCCGTTAAATAATCACTTATGAACAGAGCCGCCTGCTTCATAATCGGATATGCACGCTCTTTAAGAAATAGGAGACTACCGCCAAATAAATAATGCTCCCATAAATGACTGCATAGCCATGCTCCCGCCATCGGCCATAGTGCCCAGACTGGATCACCATGCCCATAGTCGCCTACAGGCGCTGTTTGTGCCCAAATATCAGTATTTTGATGAGCTGTCCAGCCTCTTATGCCATAGTGCACCTTGGCTGTCTCACTTCCTTTAATTTTCAAACTGTCAATCAAATCAAATAATGGGTCGTGACAATCGGGTAATCCGCAGGTCTCTGCAAGCCAATAATTCATTTGCGCATTAATATTCAGCGTCCAATTGCTGCTCCACGGCGCCCTCGTTTCTCGGTTCCATATCCCTTGAAGATTAGCCGGCTGACTTCCTTTCCGAGAGCTGGCAATAAGCAAATATCGTCCATATTGGAAAAATAGCTCTATGAGTCCATGATCATCAGCCCCGTGCATCCTAATCCGTTTATTAATTGGTATCTCTGATTCATGTTCCGATGAAGCCGAATCTAATTGCAATTGGACACGATCAAACAAAGGCTTGTAGTCGGCAAGATGTTTATCCTTCAGCACATCATAGGACTGTGCTGCCGCTAGCGATAATCGTCTTGCAACCTCCTCGGACGGATTCTTCCCCTCATGAGTAGGCGACTTATCATAACCATTAAAGCTAGATGCAGCAGTCCATATAAGCATAACCGAAGAGGCTTTACTGACATGAATACCGCTATCATCCAGCTCTATCATTCCACCATCCGCTGTTGCGGTTAGCCCCGCCTCAAAGCGAATAGCCTCACTTTCCACTTCCTCTTTATATACGATTGGGTTATCGGTACAATAATAGCTTGGATCCACATGATCCGGACAGCGGCCATTCATGACGAGACTATCATCTCGCACAGACATTCGATATTTTAGCGGACTCTGCATCCTAGCAGAGAAGTTAAGCGACGAAGCTTTGCTGGCAGTTAATCTCATTACAAGTATCTTATCTGGGTAAGAACAGAACGTCTCACGAATGATACGGTTATCTCCCACCTTAAACTCAACACGGGCAATAGCAGTCGCTAATTCAAGGCTTCGTTTGTATTCGGTAGCTAGATCACCATGATAAAAATCGAGTATGAGTTCTCCTAATGGCAAGTAGGATTGTGTATAGGGGCCCAACATAGACTTCGCTAGCTCGTCTGCTTCTTCATATCGCTCTTCTTGCAGCAGCTTCCTAACTTCGGGCAACACCGCTAATGCATTCGGATTATTATCTCCCTTAGGGGGACCTGACCAAAGCGTATCCTCATTTAGTTGTAATCGTTCTCTTTCCACACCGCCGAAAATCATCRCCCCTAGATGCCCATTCCCAACAGGCAGCGCCTCTGTCCATACATCTGCCGGCTTGTCAAAATACATATTCATTCACGTTCACTCCTCTTTGTTGTTTCCCGATAACTGCCGGGGGTTACGCCAACCTATTGTTTAAATACTTTATAAAAAAGTCCTAGCCACACAAATATTTGAAACGTGATCTGCTTTCTGAAACGTCTGCTGAATATGTCTGGTAAAGGACTGGTCAGAGAGGTTCATGTAACAGGATGTGAATTCGTTTTCATGTTTGCCTCCTTTCTATAGTCTTAATTATAAAACGTTTTCATTAAATGAATACGGATCATTTATTAGCACTTAGGTATCCGATATTAAGGTGCTTTACATAAAACATAAAAATCCCTAACCCCTAAGTTATTAGGGGATTGGGAATTTGCTTCAGTTGGGCTATTCGTTTGGTTAGCCGTATTGGCCAAGCAGCATCTCATGCTCATAGAATCCCTTATTAGCCTGCGCTTACTTGACTTACCGAAACGTTTGGAGCTAAGTTATCTGCACATTCTTTATAAGCTGACCCACATTCATATCATTCAGATCCTTTAAACCCTCCGATTGCCATTGTCTATGCTAATCGCATACTCCGCTTCCGCAGAAAGCGCCAAAATCTCTGGCTGGCGATCTTCCAGTGGTCTGGATGGCATGTAGATGTCTCTCTCCTTTAATAGAGGAGAAATTTTCAGAACAATCGAATGGCTCGCCAATTGATCACGAAATCTCTTTAAGCCTATTTTCCAAGGGACGCCGTTATAGAACTGATCTGCGACGCATTGTCCGGCAATATAGGCTTGTGCTACATCTCCTACGAAATCGACGATCAACGTGATTTCGCTCGCTTCATTGAATGCCGAAGCATCTATACGAATCTCCCATTCAGGAGCTTTTCCTTCTTGCCCCTTATCTTCGAATAAATATTTGAAGAAATCTCCGTTTAGCGAAGAATCACGGATCCGCTTCCATGAGAATTCGACTTCACGAGTTTGCAGGATCGGCTTGAACACCTGGAATATCCCCTCTTTGTCTTGTGAGGACTCCAACGGTACGCCCTGACAAGTGATGCTATGTTTAACAGGAGGATAAACAGCAAATGCCATCCGGTCGGCTTCAGTACCGCTAATGCGCAATCCTTTCTCCTTAAACACGACGTTTCCTTCGCATAGAATTAACCGTTCACCTCCAAATGCCCGGCCCTTCCACAAATGCAGCGACTGCTCTTCGGTTATTGTCAGCACCTTAACGACATGACTGGCAACAGAGCGAACAGCGAATTCGCAGCCAGACCCCGGTTTCAGATCGGAAATGGCGAGCGTACCATCCTGCCGAACCAAAGTTCCCTCTTTCAATTCGACATCGGAAACGGTATCCGATTCGAAGGCGAATTCGGGGCGCACGCCAGAAACCTCGAAGAATACATACAGCGTCTCCCCATCTCCGCGAAGCCTACATAACAACTGTGCGGTCGCATATTTCAAACGTACACCGTCCATATCCATATGGAATGGCCAGAAGAAGTAACCGTCCTTCTTAAGCGTAAATCCATTTGCAGGAACGTTCAGCTCACCTCCGGGCAACCGCAATTCAACCTGTACGTCATCCTTGTCTTTCATCTCCGTCAGTCTCTGGTAGTTGTTGAAGAACAGGAAGCCGCTATCTCCTTGCGCTCTCGCTACGACGCGTACCGTCTCGTTATCCTCCAAGGATGAAGGCCGAACTTGCGGAAAAACCACAGCCATAGGCGCCAGCCTATCTCCGAAATCGTGTAGAAATAAATGAAGCCGCTTTAGTTTTCTATAAGAATCCCTGATTCCGCCAAACTCTCCGAGCGGCGCCTGGAAATCGTAGCTCCGTACGGGCAACTGATTGCCTTGGGGATTGGATTCTTGCATCGTTGAAAGTTCTCCGAGCGGCTGGGTTCCTCCATGATACATATAATAGCCCAGCAGATTGCACCCGTTAGCTATCTTAATCATCGCCATCGCACCAACGTCGTCCGCCTGTATGATGGGACGCCGATGATAGGTAATTTGCACGCCGCCCCCAAGCTCGCAAGAGCCATCGGGATAACGTTCGATGTCTTCCAAATCTTTAATATCAACGGCTTTCTCGCCGAACAGATCGCTGCCGATGCTCGGATCATTGCGTACTGAATGGAAGAAATAATGCGGTCCTGGAGGCAGTTGGTTTGTATGCTTTTCCCAAGGATGATCCGGATAACCTCCGAATAGCGGCAGCATTTCGTCCTTCGGAATCCGTGCTCCACCTGGGCCTCCCCAACCTGTAACCGTATATAAAGGAGCTTTCATGCCCAATTCTCGCGCGATACTCTTTAAGGTTCGCAAATGCTCGGGGTTATCCGTCAACTCGTTGTCGAATTGCATACCGACGATCGAGCCGCCATCTTGGAAGGACAGCCCTTCGATCTGCTTAGCAATTTCCCCGTAAAACCTTCTAACATACCACAAATAGTCATCATCGTTTGTCCGTAACGCGCATCTTCCATAGATCCAATCCGGAAAGCCTCCATTACGGCATTCGCCATGCGCCCATGGGCCTATGCGAACAAGAACCTCCAATTCGTTCTTCTGACAGAGCTGCACGAATTTCCTAAGATCCTTGTCTCCCGACCAATCGAAGCGACCTTCTGTTTCTTCATGATAGATCCAGAATATATAAGTAGCGACGATCTGGATGCCACCCGCTTTCATCTTAAGCAGCTCTTCCTCCCACTGTCCATGAGGAAACCTGGAGAAATGAAACTCCCCCATAACCGGCAGCCACGGCTTTCCTTCGCGGGTGAGATGCAAGCTGTTCACGTTGATTTCCTCTCCCGCCGGATTGGTGCCTCCCATTTTTAGATGGCCTTCGATCAATACTGGCTTTCGTTGATTGCCGACATCTAGTAAGTATTTCATTGTTTCACTCCCCGAGTATGCGTCCTTCCAACCCATCCGAGCTGTTGCACTGGATTCGAGCGCTTGAATTAAATTTCACTTCCATCATAATTTTGGAATCCTACCTGAACAACGGGCATTTTTTAAGATCATTGTCCAAATCCGTCGAACTGTCTTATACAAATATTAATCTCGTAGTCAGATATTTAGAAATCGAAACTGATTGCTGACCAGAAGGCCATTAGAGTTCAGAACATGGCTTGTTGTCCATCTTCCAGCGTTCACCTGCAAGCAACTTCAACTTACTCACTTCTCCGCCCCTTACTCTAAAATCGACTGTCTGATCGACGTTCGAGACAAGCGTCACACTCATCCTCCGATCCTCTAGATTCCAGTTCAATATGAAGAGATATAGTTAGATTTTTAGGTCGTTCTCATTTCTTAATATTCGAAGCAATGATGGATATAATCGTTTGACAAAGCCTATTGTCCCGAATATGATAATACTGACTAGTCAGTACAAATTAAAAGGAGTTGATATTCATGCATGAAATGTACGAATTGAAAGCTATCTTTACGCCGAATGAAGGAAAACGCGGAGATTGGGCAAAACTTAAAGTGGAGTACGGCAATCTCGGGGATAGCATCGAGATCGACAAAACGATCATAAGAATTTCGGATTACGGGATTTACGATGCAATGAAACGCGAAGAAGACGGATCGTTCACATGGTCTTATCCAATTCCGTATGAGGCACTGAGCCAAACCTACGAGATCGATGTGTATGCGATAGACAAGATAGGAAACAAGGGACCTAAGCAAACGGTTATCTTCACTGTTACCAGCTAAAAATTCCCTTTCACATGAAACCGACGGCAGCTCGAATGTCTGCCGTCGGTTGTTCCTCCTAATCTACCTTTTGTCCTCTTCGGTTAATATCTTCATCCAGCGACACATTGTCATCAAAGCGAAAGTCTATCGAGAACTTGTCACTTGCCGATCCATTTCCCGTTCGTGAAGTCTGGGATCGCTACCGGCTGCCCGCCCATAGCAATCGAATCCTCGGTTAATGAGGATATACTCATCCACGAAGCCATATCATATACATCAATCGGCGTTTGCGCCTTGTTCCTGAAACTCTCGATGAAATCCCGGAAGACAAGCCAATCCATACCGTCATGGCCTCCTTTAACTCCTTCCTGCAAATAGCTCTCCCACAGCGGATGTTCATATTGCTCGCGATGGTGCTCGACGTTCCCCCATTGCGTCTTCCAATTCGATTCATACTGGTTATGCTGTCCATCTATGAATAAAGAATGGTTCTCCTCCATATACATTCCTTTTGTTCCCCTTACCGTAAAACCTCTTGAATAATATCTAGGCAATGTAGTATCCAATGTGAGTGTAATCGTTTCTCCGCGAGCGCACTGGATGATAGTCGTTACGATATCGCCTTGCTTAAACCGAGTACGAGCAAGCTCGCTATCCTTCCTCTTGCATGTGATGTATTCCTGCATGCCTTCCGCCTTTGAGGCGAGAGACACAAGCGATACCATACGATTTCCTCTATTGATATCTAGTATTCTGGCGATGGGACCTAGCTCGTGAGTGGGATAATTATCGCAGTTTCTATGAATATATTCGTTCAGTCGATAATGACGGTTTTCTTTGCCATTAGCGATTTCATAGCGCAGGTCGTGAAGATAACCTCCTGAGCAATGGACGATTTCCCCGAGAATACCTCGCTTTACCATATTTAATACCATGAGCTCATCGCGGCCGTAGCAGCAATTCTCCAGCATCATGCATGGAACTCTCGTTCGCTCATAAGCTTCTACCAACTTCCAGCATTCCTGCATGGAATAAGCTCCTCCGACCTCGCAAGCGACATACTTTCCTTTCTCCATCGCTTCGATTGCGATAGGGATATGGGTGGACCAAGGTGTGCAGATCATGATGACGTCAACTGCCTCTTTATTCAGAACTTCATTATAGTCACCAGTTTCAAAAGGTCGACTGAAGCCTGCCTTTTCAATCATATTAGCTGCCTGTTCGCGACGATCCTCGTGCAAGTCACAGACAGCGACGACTTCCACGTCCTCCATTTTCAGCAATATGATTTCCAAAAGCCCCGTTCCCCGTCCACTAAGCCCGATTAAACCGATTTTCACTTTAGATTTCATCCTCGTGATCCCTCCGAATAATAGCTGCTTGCCCCTTATCGATCGCAAGGTGCTCTGCCTTCATTGATATCGTCTTTACGATTGCGACTGCCTTGTCTGCCATTGTATTCCCGCGAATTTCAACTCCGCTGCATGCCCGTAAGCGGATGATTTCTTGCGAATCAGCGTATTCTCCGCTCATATCGCCGTTCCTTGAGATCTGGTTATCCGCAACAATTAAGTCGTTTGTGCTCTTCGCATCCAATAATGGGGAACCGTCCAATTCAAAGCGGTTATTACTAATCACAACGTTGCTGTGCACGGGTGCATCCACTGATACAACCGTGTTCTCCGGTTGAATCAGAATGACCGGCTGATTACCGTTACCACAAGCGACAAACCGATTTCCCCTTATCTGGACATCGCGAACCATCCCCGATTCATACCAGCTTACCGCATCGTCGGCGATGAGAATTGCGCTCATATGCAGCTTCTCGAACAAATTATTCTCGATGGTCACTTTACGGCGCGTTGTCACTAGAATTCCACGAGTCGGTATTCTCTTGAAGACATTTCCGCATATGGATACTTCGGGCGTCCATGTGACATTCTCGATGACATCCTCGTCCCCGATCATTCTCGGTACCGGCGCATCCAGCGTCAGTTCGGCTTCACGCAGACTACGCTGCTTGATGTCGACAACATGACGGGTAGCATAAGGCGTCAAAGAACGTGTAGAAATAAAATCGATCTCATCGCCCGGATGGAACGCACGGAAACCGTAGCTTTGCGGATGCATAAACCGCACGCGAATGCGTCTCTCGTCCTCGGCGCCAATGATTCTTAGATGGGTACCGTGAATATTGATGGCATCATCGTGCGCACCCTCGAATAAGCAATCGTTGATCGATATTTTTCCTTTCATCCCGGAAAGATGAACAAAATCGGCGAACGCCGCCGCTGTTCGTCCATGGGAAGTATCCGGCGCCAATCGCAAGCCCTCCAAAGTCAAGTTTTCGCTGAATTGCCCGACGATCCCAAGCCCATGCATATATTGCATCCAGACATTACGCCAGGTAATATTCCGGCAGCCAACGATCAGAGCACCAACCTGATCCCGAATGCCGTCGCGCATTTGAAACACATGACCAACCTTCGTGATCGGAGCAGGCGATACAAACCAAAGCCGAAGCTTACCGAGCTCCATCTGTTCGACATGGCTGGCCAACGTGATCGGGTTGGGTACTCTCCAGGTCCGGTTGCTCACCGGGTCAAATTCCTGGGCAGGACCCCCGCGGTAAGACCAATCTTCACCGGTCCAATAAAGCTTATCGTCCATCAACAAATAATAAGAATCCGGATGAACCTCCACCTCCCAATAGCTTTCGAAGATCGCGACGATTCGCATTTCGGATATAGTCGGCCGGACGAAATCGATCGTCAGGTTCCTTATTTCCACGTCGACGCAGCCGTCCATGACGATCGGCGTCATTTTCCCGTGAAACAGCAGTCGCGAGCCGTTCCCTTCCACATGAATTCGTTTTGCCCCTTTGAACCAGAGGCCTATCGTTTTGATCGGATGGGGATGCTCCTTTTCGCTAGCCGTATTCGAGACGTAGTAAGGTTCTTTGCTAGCGTTATTGGCATACAAATCATATCGTCCTGGCGGAAATTCGATCACCGTCGGCCCATCCTCGGCCGAAGCGGCATCGATCATAGCTTGTATGGCCCTAGTCGCATCCTCGCCAGAATCCGGTATCGCTCCGTAATCAGTTACCCGAAACAAAAGGGGCGCCGGATCGTTTCCTATCTCATTTGCTTGACCTCGCATGCTTCATCTCCCAGTATGATCGACTTTTCACTACACTCCTTCGACAAACTGCGCTTGAGCGCCATCGAATCAATTGTCGAAACTGCAATGAGCGCCCCCTCGTCTCCTTCGTCCGCTCATTCTCTATTTATTGCTGCGATGGAATGATTGATATCGCCATTCCCGGCGCTAGAGAAAGCTCCAGCAACCCTCCCACAATTCGTTGACCAAGTTGCGCTTCCGATAATCCTTCAGCCGTAATTCGGTAGATATCAACGGCAGCTACTTCGTTCCAATCAGGCGGAAGCGACCAAGCCTTCTTCGAGTAACCACTCTTGCTAAATGCGATTAATTCCGGTTGCTCTTGCCATAAAGCAGGGAACAGCACGTCGTCTCCTACGCGCAGCGGCTTGCTGTCTCGACGAACGGAGTGATCCGCTAGATGAACGGAATGCCCTCCCGAATAATGAACGACCCTGTTATCGCCCTCGCCCTCTATCCGAATGCGATTAAGCGAATTCAAATACTGGTATTGAAGCATTCTTGTACAGATCTGCTCCATGAAGATATCGTGCCAATCCTCGCGTGAAACTTCGTTGTCAAGATCCCAGAATACATCCTCACCATGCACGCCCGCGCCGAACAAGAACTCCAGATCATGTCTGCGCGGAATGCCCGGTATAGAGTAATCTCGAATAGCAGCTCCGCTCAGCAGCTTGGCGGGTCTCTCCAGAAAATGCTTCTCCTGGTTCTGATCAAACCACCAGCACCACGGTTGCAATCCGATGAACGGATCGTTGCGATGATGGGCGAAATTTTCACTTGTCACATCTATCCCGCGACTTCGGAAATAGCGGATCGTCCGACGCATGTAGGAGGACTCCTCCTCCTGGGAGACGCCTCGGAATACATTCGCTCTCGGAAAATAAGCGTCCAGGTGTACCGTGCCGGCCTTATCAAGCTCCAACAGCGAGATCAACTTCTCGATTCGCTGGACGATTATCCCGCTCTCCCATTCCTTCTTATAAAAAATTTGATAGGCAGCCATATTATTATAGTTACCGATTTGCAGCAAAGAACCATCTTCGTTACGCGAAATCAGATCATGCTCCATGTAAAGATCCCAATGCGGGCTATTATCGTAGGCGTCCGTCATATTGACATGAACGCTAACTGTTGTGTTATAACGTTTGGCTGCTTCCGCCAACCACAAATAGCTGTCCCTCGCAGTCGAATCCTGCGGCCTCTTCAAATGGACATTCACCTCATCCCAGGCAGGGTATCTGTCATCGTGACCATTATACTGCCATCCGACCAAATAAATGATTTTTGGAATGCCTCTGGTAAGTCGATCGATGTCCACAATATATCGAAGTGCCTGTTCAAACGTACAAAACACCTTCGACCCGCCTTTACCGTCCGGAATCGCCATGCCCAGCTTCATCGTCAGCGTCTGACTATAATCGAAATTGTAAGGGCTCTCCGGCTGCATCGTTGCTTGCCAATCGTAATAATCCCCCGGAATGGTTCTCCACGCTTCATTAGTATCTATTGAGTTAGTCATCCTGGCCTCTTCCTTTCTGTAATGAAGAAACCTGACAGCGCCACACATCGACGCTGTCAGGCTTCGCATTTCTTTTTACTTGGATACTTGAGCGTTCATCATATCCACGATCGATTGATAATCGCCAATATCCGAAAGCTCCTTCTTAAATGCATCCCATTCGGAGAGATTTCTCTCGCCAAGCAGGAATTTATAAATATTTTCGTCCAAATACGTTTGTACCGCGGTCATGATTTGTGCTTTCTTCGCTTCGTCATCTTTGCTCAGACGAACGACCGGTGCTTGTTCATACGGAGCAATGGCCGTTTCCGAACTTGTGAATTTGCCCATTCCCTCTTGAGGACGCATCTCCTCGAACTGACCCTTGGCGAAAAATTGCACTTTTTTATAAGCGATATAGTCAGTAGAATAATTTTGCGGGGCGAAGACGAAACCTTGACGCGTTGTACCATCACCATTTAAGTCTTTCTTCTCTTGCCAGTCTCCGTTTTTGTTGATGAATTCCTTTTTACCTTCGACCACTTGGTAGGTTTTCCCTTCAACGCCCCAATGCATCAAATCAATCATTTCATCCGAATACTGATAATCGAGCATCTTGACGATAAGTTCCGGATATTTCGTGTTTTTGGAGACCATGACGCCGTAGTTGGCATAGATGGTATGACCCAAGAGGGCCGGCCCCAACACCCACTGATCGCCGTACTTTTCGTTTTTCGGATTGACCGCTGCTCCCCATGAGACGCCTTGGTCCGGAACGGAATATTGCTCCCACCAACCTGCCCACGCCAACGGAAGCATGAAGGACTTGCCGGTCGTTACTTTCGCCTTCAATTGATCTTGAGACTGGCTCAGGAACTCGGGATCGAGCAGCTTCTCGTCGTACAATTTGCGAATATACATTAAACCTTCTTTGAAAGACTCCTCAGTCGGTCCGTATACGTATTTCTCGCCGTTCCAGTAAATATCGCTTTTCGTATGGTTCGAGAGAGCTAACGCGTCTATGAATTTTGGCCATTCCTGCGAATTGACCGGATAGGAATCCGGATACAGCTCTTTTAGCTTAACGGCCGCATCGTAGAATTCATCCCAGTTTTCCGGAACTTTGATATTATGTTTTTGGAAAACATCGAACCGGTATAACGCTGGGTATGCGGAACCCGCTAACCCCGTATCGTTCCGGAATCCATCCCCGAAGAAAAACATTTTGCCTTCCGGTGTATACATACTCTTGTCCGAGAACTTTGTAGACTCCAAATAAGCTTTATAGTTTGGAGCGTACTCGTCCAGGTAAGGCGCAATGTCCAAGAGGGACCCTTGGTTGCCGAATTGGAACATGACCTCGGCATCCTTCACACCCGACATAATGTCCGGTGTATCGCCGCTGGCCAGCGTCAATTTTATTTTCTCCGGATAGTCGTCACTGTTCACATAGATCCATTTAATATCAAGCTTTTTGCCGATATGTGCTTCCATCTTTTCCTTCCAGAGCTTATAGAGCTCGGTATCCTTCGGATCGTCCCCGAAGCTGGACATGTAAGCGTTAATCTTGATCGTTTCCTCAGCCGGTTCGGATGGCTTGGATGTCTCACCGGAATTGCTGTTGTTTGTTTGCTCTGACGGTTTGTTGTCTCCTTTGCTGCAGCCAGCAAACACGAGTGTCGCAACGAGCAGAAAACTAAGCACTAGAACCATTTTTTTCTTCAAAGCATAACCCCTCCATGAATAGTATTTGTTAATCTATGTTTAATTTCAGATCAACCGCTGTTAGCCTTTCACCGAACCGATCATCATTCCGGACACAAAATGCTTCTGCAATAGCGGGTAGACGAACAGAATCGGTAATATCGTGACGATGATAGACGCCATCCTAATGTTTTTGGTATTCAGATTGTACGTCTCGAGGAATCGTTGCAACCCGCCTGAACTCGTATCATCCTTCAGTTCGATTACCATCCTGCGCAAGAGCAACTGGATGGGATGACTGCTTTCGTCATTGAGAAAGATCATTGGTTCAAACCACATGTTCCAGAACATGACTGCACCGAATAGCGCAAATGTCGCCAGCAGCGGCTTGGATAATGGCATATATATGCGAAACAGAATGCCGAGATCATTCGCTCCATCAAGGTAAGCGGATTCCCGCAACTCCTTGGGAATATCTTGGAAGAAAGTACGGAAAATGATGATATTGAATGCGCTCATTGCAACTGGCAGCACGATCGCCCATATCGTATTGAACAAATGTAAATCCCTGATAAGAAGGAAGTGCGGAATAAGTCCCCCACTAAATACCATCGTTATGATCACGTAAAAGACCAACGGTTTACGAAATACGAATTCGTTGATTGCTAACGGGTAGGCGAATAAGGAGGTCAGCAGCAATTGAAGAAAAGTGCCGATGACTAAGAACTCAATCGTATTCATATAAGCATTCAAGATGTTTTTATCCTGTAAAATGAATTTGTAGCTGTTAAAGTCAAATCCTCGCGGATACCAAGTAATCTTGCCCTGAGCAACTAAGGTGGGATCGCTAATCGAAACAGCAAACGTATTTAATAGCGGATAAAGCATAACAATACATAGCACGATCATAATCGTGTAATTAATAATATCGAAAGCTTTAGACCCAAGCCCTTCATTATATACTTTCAATGTATCCCCCCCCTTACCATAAACTGTTTTCAGATACTTTCTTGGAAAAGTAATTCGCAAATACAATTAAAACAAGACTGATCACGGAGAGCATCAAACCGACCGCGGTGCCATATTCAAACTGTCCGCCTTGCACGCCTACCCGATAGACGTAAGTTTCGATAACGTCCGCCGTTTCGTAAATTTTTGGATTGTACATGAGAAGCACTTTTTGAAAATCCGTGCTTAGAATACTTCCTAGCTTCAGAATGAGCATGACCGCTGTCGCGGGAATAATTGCCGGCCATGTGACGTATCTCAGTCTCTGCCAACGATTCGCGCCGTCTATGACCGCTGCTTCGTGTTGCGCCGGATCGACACCAGTAAGCGCTGCCAAATAGATGATGGCTCCATAACCCAATTCCTGCCATATACCCGCACTAATGTAAATCGGCCGGAAAGCTTCCGATATATACAGCAGCGTCTTTGGTTCCGCCCCAAACCAAAACAGAATTTTATTGACGATCCCCTCTACTGAAGTAAATTCATGAACGAAGCCGACAACGATTACCGCGGATAGAAAATGCGGGAAATAAGTAATCGTTTGCACAGCCCGCTTAAAAAATTTATTGCGAAGTTCATTCAATAATAAAGCGAATAGGATTGGAGCCGGAAAACCGAAAATCAAAGAATAAAAAGCAAGCAATAGCGAGTTTTTAGTAATCCTCCAACTCATTGGACTATCAAAAAACGCCTTAAAATGGTCGAAGCCGACCCAAGGACTTCTCAAAAAGCCCAACGATGCGTCATAACTTTTGAAGGCGATTGTAATTCCATACATGGGTAAATACTTGAAAACTAGAATAACCAGAAATCCAGGCAGCACCATTAGGATCAAGTAGCGCTGCTTCCAACATTTTCGCAGAAAGCTTTGTTTTTTTCTGAGTTGCAGATTATGCGCAAGCTGTTGATTCTGCAAATTTCACCCCTCCAGTACACATATACATAATGTCAATAAAATGTAAGCCCTTTCGAAATGCAGCTGATCATCTCACCAAGCCCACATCGTTCTTGGTGACCTCAGCATACGGGAGATGATGAATTTCAAGCAATTATCAACTATTAATATCGTTTGAATAATTTCATTTCGATCGAAAATCGATTGTATGTGAAAGAACGAAAATCGCTCCTGCATACGAAATATGGGAATGTCATTTATTAATGTGCTGTTCAATATTTCAGCTGCGCATGACAGCCAAGAATTATCCCCTTATAATGATGGAAAGCGCAACCCGCTTTATGCAAGCGGTTACAAAATAAAGATTAGAAACCGATCTACCTTATAGACAGAAAAAAGGGAGGTTTACAACTTGAACAGATTATTCCGAACTGTTTCCACTCGATATCACAGAAGCAGCGTTCTGTTTAAGCTGCTCATCGTCAACATGATTTTTATCATTCTGCTCACAACGCTGCTTGGGTTCAACTACTCGTATTTGAAAACAAACGTCAAGGAACAAGTTGTGCGAACGAATGAAGGCTTCCTGAAGCAATTGTCCGGGGACTTGTCTGGTGAATGGTTGGAGATTCGCAACATGATTTATAATTTCAGCGTTAGCTTGGATACGAAGCTCCTGTCCAACAATCCCAAAAATTCACGGTCTTATTACCCCACGTTAATGGCATACAAAAACAAAATAACGCAATCGAATCTGCAGCTTCCGTTCCGGGCGCAAATCTCCACTTACTTCCCGAATCAGGACTTGGTGATCAGCAGTGACGGAACCCGTAGTTTGAGCGTCTTCTATAAGAATCTGGATGTTAAAAACGGTGGTGAAACCTGCCGTTGTCTGCTGCAAAACGAATTGGAGCAACTGTATAATTTCCGCAATACTATCGTGTTCTCATATCGGCTATTCCCGGAAGGCTATATATTCGTACAAATCGCCAAAGCCGAGCTGCTCGCTTATCTGAACAATCAGACTATGTTGCTTGATAATGTTATCGTGATAAGCGATAGGGAAAATCAACTTTTTGTAAGTACAGCGACACTTGATCCAGCAATCGCCGAGCAACGGCTTCCTGTGCTAAAAGGTCCGCTTATCATTAATGGAAATAAATATACGCCTATTTCTCAAACAGATCCATTATTCACTTACACCGTTTTGTTCTCGGAAAGCCAGATGCAGGAAAAGCTTAAAAAGGCCAACGGGTACACCTTCGTCTTGTTTGCCCTTTTCTTCGCCGTTAATTTGGGATTTCTGTTCGTCAACTGGTCCATGTTCAGGCCGCTAAGGCTCATGGCGAGAACATTCAATCAATGGACGACGGGCCCTGCTACGAAAAATGAATTTGCGATTCTCTCGGATACGTTCAAGGAACTAAATTCCGCCACAGTCTCCATGAAACAGGAGATCACGGAGCAAGCCGACATCTTGGAGCATAACGCGCTGCTTCGGCTGTCAACGGACGAGAATTATACGATGAAGCCCCACATAAACCGAATGCTGTCCGTGAAGTATGATTCCTACGCCATACTCACCGTCATTGAAGAAAACAGCCAAGGCCAATCCGTTACCTTGTATGCTCCCTTACTGGAAGCGGCGTTAAGTCAATCCCGACCGTACATTCGACTGCATGCCCATAGCGATAAATCTATATTTATCACAAGCTGCTCCGACACGAACGCATTGGAAGCTCTTGTTTCCCGCGTCTTTGATAGCTGTCCTGATCCGGTAGACAATATGCTTGTATTTTGCGGTATCAGCTCCGTTCATACGCGACTAGAGGACATCGGCAAAGCGCTTCGTGAATCGACTGATGCAATTGACAAGCATGTCCCCAATCTAGCCCATTTAAAGAGCGTCATTCTCTATCAAGATCGGAACAGCGATCAAGCGGCGGTCATCCACTTGTCCATCGATAAGGAGCAAGAACTTGTCAACTATACCCTCAAAGGAAATACAGAAACGCTACAGCAATTTTTCGATAAAACGATACAAAAGACGTTCAAAAATTTAACATTTGAACAGTTCCGGAACATGCTTCGTTACCTCCACGACCTGCTGCTTGTCATCATGAACAGTAAGAAGATCAGCGTCGAAGAGGTGTGGGACGTTCCGCCGGCATTTTCGCATACGTACCATCTCCAGTATTTATTCCGGCAGATCCAAGAGGGATATTTTCTCGTGGCTAAGCGATCCGCCCTGCCGATTACGCCTCTTCTGGAGCAGATCAACCAATATATTGACAAGCATTATGCTAATCCGGACTTATCGTTAACGCTAATTGCCGATCATCTGGCTATCACTCACGTGTATTTATCGACATACTTTAAGAAGCACTCCGGCTATAACTTAAACTACTACATGCACCTTGTTCGCATCCAAGCTGCAATCCGGCTTATCCAATCTCATCCGAATATGACCATGAAGGATATCGCGGAACAAGTCGGATACTCGAATGCTGGAACGTTCATCCGGCATTTCAAGAAAATATCCGGGACGACGCCCACGCAGCATGTCAGGTTACAGCAGGAATAGAAATAAACAGAACACGATACTAGTAAGGAGGCCGCTGCTTTGAACGGCCTCCCTGCTGCTTTGCTCCGGCACTGCCGAGCTTTTATGTTTCGAAGGTTATGATCCTGTCTACTCCCGCTCCGAACCGGGTAAGGCGCAATTCGCCCTTCGCGTAATCAATGCTGATGAGATCGAACGCCGTCTCAGTCACCGTACCGACCGTCCTTTCGGGGCTTTCGTCATAATTTCTGTAGCTGACCGCGTTAAGCGTAGATATCATCGGGATACCGTCATGATACAGCACCTGATCGATATGAACGTGTCCGAACAGGCAAGCGACGACGTGTTTACGGTTTGTTTTGATGATTTTCCAAATCTTCTCACCGTTCTCAACTTCTCCGTCGACGTACCCTTTAACCCCACGTTGAATAATAGGCAGATGCGAGAAAATGACAACTTTCCAGTTTTCGCTTTCCGGTACACTGGTAAAATCGAACACCCTATGTTCGAACCAATCGACCTGCCTGTCCGAGAAGGCGTATTCCCATTGCCCGTTTTGCTGCAGCATCCCGTCCGCTTTTATTTTGTAGACAATATCGATGCTGTTCAACATTGCGATCCTCGTTTTTTTGTCCGGGATATCATAGTAGTAATAGAGGCCGCATTCGTTCCCTTTATCGAATGTTACCGTGCCTTCCAACGGTTTAAGCCAATTCTCGTAAGATTCAATAGGACAGATCACATGCTCTACACTTCCGGTTTTTCGATAGAAATCATGTATGGAATTATCGTCATGGTTGCCTTTGACCGGTAACGTGGGACACTCCGGTACACGAAGCGTATTAAGAATTTCTCTTTGCGATTGCACGACCTCCTCTTTCGGGCCGTTCTCACTGAAATCTCCGCCGCACACGATCGCATCCAGTGGAAGCAATTGCGCCAATCCCCTGATGGCCGCGGCCGCTTGAAGCTGATTGCCTCCCGACATATGATGCGGATCCGTATAGAAGAGCAATCGTACGATCGCATCTCCCTGATCTTTTGTTGCCTTTTGGGCCACTGCCGAAAGCTCTGAACGGAAATACACTGGAATTTCTATGTCCTGATTAAGGCGGTTCACTCGACTGCCTCCTTGAACAAGCCTGCGGGAACTTGGCCTGACCAGGTGTTCGGTGCCTCTAAACCGAGCGCTTTAACGACGACAGCAGCAGTATCTTCTATGCGAATCGGCCTCGCCTCGGTAGGGGTGGATACGTTCGGGCCTGCGCAGCCCCAGAAAATTGTCACATCCTTCGGATGATCGCTGCCGTGATTCAACGGATCCTCGCCGCCCCCGCCATGATCCGCGAGAAATATAATTAGGCATTCCTCCAACAAGTCCTTATTCCGAAGAAGATAAAGAATGTTACCCACCAATTCGTCCGTCTCTTCAATGACTTCCAAGTATAGCGGCGACCCATAACCGAAGTTATGTCCCGCCCCATCGATTCCGTCGAATTGGATGAACATGACCTTGAAGTCCGAATGCTTTTCGGTAAAGCCGGCTACTTCTCGAACCAGATGCTTATCAGCATGGACGTTTGCAATATACGTAGCAACCCCCTCTTCAATAATTCCGTCATTAATCGGCTTCCATGCGCTGAACGAGGCGATTACAGCAGACGGATCGGCTTCCTTGACGAGTCTCATAAAAGAAGGATAAGGCGAATCGGCTGGATACTTGCTCTTCTCGGCTCTTTCGTTCGTCAAGCCATGCAGCTCAGGCTTTACCCCATGAAACATAGATCCCCAACACTCCCCGCTAATGGTCGGAATCACTGTTTGGGCAGCGTAAGTAATAAATCCGCCGTCCAATGCTTGATCGATATTCGGAGTACGTGCTTGATCGATCATATTTCCGGCGCCATCCAAGCCGATAACAATTACTCTCTTCGTTAATTCCTTCACGTTAATCATCTCCTTTATTTGTTATCCGCTCATTCCAACTACAATAATACCGGCTGTTATCGCAGAAGCTGTCACAAGTCTTCTGAACCCGCTTTTTTCTTTTAGTATCCATATTCCCAGCAAAGTAGCCATGACCGTACCCACTTCCCTAATCGGAGCCAGGTGGGACACCGGTGCTAATTCCATCGCAACGAGAAACAAGAAATATGAGCCCGGCATCAGGATTGATCCGAGCAGGATCATTCGTTTATTTCTTCGCCACTCGCCCGTTAACACTTGTACGTTCAGCATCGTTCGACTATTTCCTAGCATAAAACCAAAGTTGGAAACCGAAATCAGAATCAAAGGAGATACGTATTGCAAAGTCATTTTATCAATGAGCACATAAGAAGTAATACATAACCCTACTCCCACAGCGGTCAATATAGGCTTCATCTGGAAAGCCTGACCTGCTGAGGGGACCCTCTTCCATTCACTTAGTCCCAATATGCCGATAAATATAATACTGACTCCAATCCATCCCCATAAAGATAATCGCTCGCCCATAAATATGACGCTAATCAAAGGAATAAGCAGCACTCCCGTACCACGCTGAATCGGATAAACCTGCGACAAATCACCTAACGCGTACACTTTGGATAACATCCATGCATAGGTCGCTTGTGCTGTCATGGACAGCAACAATAAAACATAAACCTCCGGCGGATAGCTCCTGCTCACCAATTGTGTCAGTAATAAGGGAATAAGCAGCACGTTCGCCGCAATGACAATGAGGGAGAGATAAGCTTGCTTATGCTTACTTTTCTTAGTGAATAGATTCCATAGAGCATTCATTGTGCCTGACACGAGAACCAACGATACAGCGATCCACAACATACCCAAACCTTCTTTGCAATTGATTGCCTTAACAGGACAACGATGGTCTAATCCGCATCATGTTTTGAAGCTAAGAAAAACTTTTCCACTCTCTGCCTCGAAACGGATGCACAATGTCAACAACCAGCCTTCTTCGCAAGCGCTGTCATCTATCGCAATCGCGAGTCCGATCCCGGAATGCTCCTCAAGTGTGTACGAAGCCGGTACCTTTATCCAGTAGTGCTCTGTCATGCCTCTCGCTCCGCACAGCTCGAGCCGCAAGCAGTTATTGTCCCAGCATTCGTCGAGCACGCTAACCGCATCCATGCTAACGTGGCGGGAAGAACCGATTAATTGTGGTCGGTTTTCGGCTTTACATAACCCGACAATTTGGCAAGCCCCAAGCTCTAATGGATCTAACGCGATCGCTACAGAAAACTTGCCCATATAGCTTTGCTTCCAGAAATCGAATGCATGATATGCGTCACTCGGATCCAAGGCCAATGCTTCAAGCTCCAGTTTAACCTCAGTTAGCGGAACAATCGCGAATCGGCCAGCTACGCACCAGCGGCGAAATGGAAGGTCGAAATGAATGGCCCAGAGCGATGCCGTCACATACGATTCCCGCATCTCGTCGTTCAAACCCAATATCGCATACGCATACTCTTCCCTCGTCTGACTAGCATTTTGCTGCGGAAAAGTTAAGTCCAATGGAAAAGTCATATCAAGTGGGCCGGTTTCACCTGTCATCGTCGGCAGCGAAGGGATGCAGCGCTGAATGGAGCGAATCCTTTCGCTATCGTACAGGTCTGTATCATCGCTAATAATCATCAAGCCGCCTGTTAGCGATACGAGCGATAGAAGCGTTTGCCCCCAGTCTTTCTCTGTTCGCACGCAAACGTAATCAGGATCGTTCAAGAACAAAATTCGCTGCGTGTGATACCACCTTGCTGTCTCCACCATTTGCTTGCAAATCGCTGTCCAGCTCGCATTGGAATCCCCTGCAATTCTACAAGCATCGACGATTCCGACCGCTTCTGTTAACACGCCCCAGCATGCTAGAAAATATGCATCCTCCCCGAGCTGCTCTCGCGCACATTGGAGATAAGCTCGCAAGCTGCGAGATGCCTCTTCGCTCGTAATACATCCTTCATGGACAGCCTTGTGCAAACCTTCGTATAGATAGTGACGAATTTGATCTGTTTTGAAATAGCTGTAGCCTATTTCCTTCAATCCCTTGTAGAGTGGCGCAACCTGCTCTGCAAGCGTTTCTGGCACTGCCTTGATCACGTATTCAATCCATTGTCCATATAGCGGATCGCCGTTGATATCCCGCTCGAAACGGTCGCGATGCGCAGCGACGAACTCAGGATTCGTGACCATCGCGCTCGTCCATATGCCCGCCTGAAAATCTCTCCCCACGATGCTGGAAATTATACCCTTGTGTCCATCAGGAAAGCGTGCGTTCGTCGATAGCCAAGCGTCAGCAACGATGCCATCTCTCTCTGGCGGAATAGCCTCACGCTGAAACCCGTCATCAATCTGCATGTGAGTCAGACCATAAGGCTTGAAGTGCGTTTCCAAAAATGAAGCCGTACGTTCAATATCCTCCCCGGTTACCTGTTGTGCGAATGCCTCCCATGAACTCCAGCCGGTAATCGGCTGCAATTGCGGACGCCATTGCCAAGGCTTATGGTACTCGTAGTGAAGATGCATCCGATAATAATGCATTCGTAAATTGACGATCCAAGGCCGTAAGCCCCCTTCTATTTCGAGTTCAGCTTGCCAGTTCCCATCTTCGTTCTGCTCTAAGCGCGATTTTGTCCACCTCCATCCTGCTCCGTGCCAATCGATCAACAAATCCTGTAGAACATCGTACAAGCCATTAACCCCAGAGAGCAGCGGTTTGCCGACCTGTCCAAGTATGGCTTGCCCTCTTACAGCACGATTCGGCCTCATGTTTATCGCTTCTTTACTCAAATAAACGATGACTTTGACCACAGCTGGTTTATCCAATGCCAAGTAGAGCTGCTGGATCAATGGGCTGCTTTGGATATTGCCGTTTGATACTTCCCGATAATAAGGCTTTATCCCCTCTGGAATGCTCATCGACAGTAAGCGACTGCCGTTATAATCGTAATTCAGTGACCGAGTGCTGGCATCCCAGCTTTGCGATGCATGTGAAACGGGGGGTTCCTTGCCTGATATCACGCTCATCCAACGACCTCCATATACGATTGATTTCCCCATACTGTCATGCTAATCAAGAGCATATTCAGACACAACATTCATAATTTAATCTGGCACTCGAAAATGCATAAGCACGATATTCAATTATTCATATTCCTTTCAAATTTTTAACCGAACAACCCTATAGCACCATTTTTTCGTAATGATCTTAATAAAGCGATATAGTTGATTCCCCCTTTAAGTGATAGATTAAGGGACATCACCATCTATTTTAGAAAGGAACAGTGATATGACCATCCAAAATACGGAGCAGTTATTCATGATGGAAAACAACGGCATGAAGGTTTCACTAGACAAGAGAAGTCTAATTGTGCGCGTGGATACGGGAGACACCACGTGGGAAACCGTTCCCGAAGCCGCGAGTATGGCATTAGGATTCGAGGATACTGGTCGAGTTCAAATCCCTCTTAGTCAGGCTGAGAACAAAAGCTTCACACCGATCGTGTCGGGCTACTTCCAAGGCGTCCGCATTCAGCTTAATCATTCTTCCGAGGACGGGATTGCCAGCGGGATTCAAACGGTTGTTACCGTTCTGATGAACACACATCACGGCGAACTCGTGTTTGAAGTGCTTGAAGTTAGCGAAGGTAAAGACGTATGCGAAGTCGTCTGGCCCGGTACTTTCCATTACGCCAGTGCTCGCGAGAGTGATTATACGGTCGTGCCGGCCATGCAAGGCTACTTAATTCCGGGAAATTGGCCGCAGCCTATCCGTAGATATCATCAAGGAATGATGTTCAGTAGGGATGCCTATATGCCGTGGTGGGGGCAGGTTAAAGATGGGAGTGGCTATCTATCCATCATCGATACGCCGGCAGACGCCCGATTGTCCATCGAGCATATTCCACTTGTGCACACGCATGCAGAAGTCGTATGGCTTCATTCGCTTGAGCGCTTCAGCGCTGCGCGGAGACTGCGCATCCGCTTCGCGAAAGATATGAGCTATGTCGTTATGGCTAAGATGTATCRCCAATATGTACGCAGCCTAGGAAAATTACACACATTGACAGAGAAGCAAGTGCAGAATCCGCAACTATCTGCTTTAATCGGCTCTGCCATCGTACACACGAGCGTGCATACTCGCATTGCACCAAACTCTTATTATTTCGATAAGGAAAATCCCGAGCTGAACGACTATGCCGTATCCTTCGAAGAGCGGGCTCGACAGCTCACAGCGCTCAAAGAAAAATATGCCGGCAAGCTCTATGTTCACGTGGATGGGTGGGGGCTTAATGGCTACGACAATCTTCATCCTGACGTCCTCCCGCCAACCCCTAAAGGTGGTGGATGGGAAGGATTCCGTAAGCTTCAAGAGGTTTGCCGAGCGGAACAGATTCTACTTGCGCTGCACGACAATTACCGCGACTTCTATCACGATGCCGCTTCCTACGACCCTAATCTGACGATTAAGGATAGGAAAGGAAAGCAGGAATTTTCCGACTACTGGGCAGGAGGCGCCCACAGCTGGCTTTGTACAAGTTTGTCCAAAGGCTATGTTGAGCGCAATCACGATCTGCTGCAAGAAAACGGTATCCACCCGGATGGCGTTTACATCGATGTCTTCGCCGTAGTGCCTGGGGATGAATGCTATGATCCGGGGCATCGGATGACCAGAACAGAATGCTTGGCTTACCGTGCCTCCTGTTTTGAGGAAATCCGCTCTAGAGGGATGCTGGTCAGCTCGGAGGAGCCCGCAGATTGGGCAATGCCTGCGCTGGATCTCGTCCATCATGCTCCCTATGCGCTTGATCCGGACCCTGGAGGCGGTAAAAGCATCGGCGTTTCAACCCCTTTATTTTCCCTTGTCTATCATGATGCGATCATTGTGCCTTGGTCTTTGAATAGAGGAGACTGGGGAATCCCAGAGACCGATCTCGGATCACTTCATGGTTTGTTGAATGCCGGCGTCCCTTATCTGTCGATCCAACCTTCAGACAAAGAGATTCCGATCGTTCGGACGCTAGCTCGGCTTCATCAGCTTGTAGGGGTTCTTGAGATGATGAGTCACGAATTTATTGAAGGAAGTAATTGGCGCAAACAACGCAGCACGTACGCAGACGGTACAATCGTCGAGATTGATCTAGACAATGACTGCTATACGATCATTCCGGCTAACGAGGAGCCGTTCTCATCAGTAGAACTTCAATCGGCCGATTAACGCCAAGCCAAGCCTAGCTAATAACCTCTCTTTGAATTTCAGATTGACATTCCCGGTATCCACCCTTTAAGATTAAACTGACTAGTCAGTACAATTCTTAATAAGGGAGGAATTCATATGAAAAGCATGACAACAAAAGGCTCTCGTTTCATTGATGCTCAAGGACGCCAAGTCATTCTTCACGGCATAAGCATGGTTTGTAAGGAAAAAGAAAAAGGATATATCGATGATTGGACACAGACGGATTTTCTAAAATTAAAGCAATGGGGATTCAACGTCATCCGGCTGGGAATTATTTGGGACGGAATCGAACCGTCGCCTGGACAATTCAATGGCCAATACGTAGATAACGTCAGGGAGATGATACAGCTCGCCGATCAATACGGCCTGTACGTCATTCTCGATATGCACCAAGATTTGTATAGCTCGCTATACGCGGACGGCGCCCCTGCATGGGCTACATTGACCGACAGCCATAAGTATGCCCGAACCGATCTCTGGAGCGATGCCTATCTGTTCGACCGGGCGGTTCAAACCGCATTCGACCACTTCTGGAACAACACCCCAGCTTCCGATGGCGTCGGCTTACAGGACCACTACGTATCTTCTTGGCGTTTCGTCGTCGAAAGGCTTCGCGACGAGCCTAATCTCATCGGATACGATATGATGAACGAACCCTTCATCGGCTCCAAAGTCGGGGAAATGGTTCAAGGCATGTTTGCTGCATACGGTGAACAAGCAGCAAAACTAACGGGACAGCTCCCTCCTAACATGGAAGAGCTACTGAGCGTATGGCTCGATCCCGAGAAGAAGCTGCAGGCACTAAGTTTGCTGGATTCCATCGATGTTTACCGCCAAGTCATGCATGCGACAGCACCCGCGCAGGTCGTTTTCGAACGGGATGTGCTCTCTCCCTTTTTCCAGAAGACGGGCCAAGCCATTCGCGAAGCCGATCCTGACCGAATTCTGTTTCTTGAAACGAATTACTTTTCTAATCTGGGAGTGACCAGTTCGATCCAACCAGTCGTCGGGCCAAACGGCCAACCAGATGATCAGCAGGCGTATGCGCCGCATGGCTACGATTTGGTTACAGATTCCGATTACGTGCACGTTGCTAATAGCCGTCGTATAGACTTTATTTTCGACAATCACGCACAAACCCAGAACAGGCTGAACATGCCGATGGTCATCGGGGAATGGGGAGCTTACGGCGAATCCCATCTGGCGGAACAAGCGTGTCTTGACGTTCAGAAAAACTTTGAACGATTGTTATGCGGTGATATTTACTGGTGTTATTTGTACCCCGAAATGGATCAGTTCAGCTCCTTTAACGGAGTGTGCCGCGGCTTTCCTGCAGCCGTCGCCGGGAAAATCTTGAGCTACTCCTATGATCGTAATCACAACCGTTTCGAGATGGAGTGGGATGAGGATGCCGGCGTCGACGTACCGACGAGAATCTATTTTCCGGATATCAAAGCCATGCAGTCCGCAGACTGGATGCTAACCTCCGCTGAGAGTGGATATGAATGGTCTGGCTTAGAAGGATCGTCAGCGGGTTATCTTTGCTTGCAGCATTCAGGTGGAGGAAGAAGGACGCTGAGAATCGGTTAATTCCCCGACATATGGTATACTCTAGGGAAAATCAATACCTAGGAAGGGACCGATAGTAAGGTGAGCAGAAATAAAATTATCGATGCCGCAATCAAACTTTTTTCCGAATTCGGTTATCACAAGACGAGCATGGACGATATCGCCAAAGAAGCCAACGTAGCTAAGGGCACGCTTTACTATCATTTCTCGGGCAAAGGGGAGCTGTTCGAGAGAATCGTGACGGACGGACTTCAAATGCTGATGGAGAAAATCGAGGACGTGCTGCAGGAAGACGAAACCGCTGATAAGCAAATCCGGAAAATCGTTAGCAAGCATATCGAGTTGTTTTTACAATACGGTGAGCTTATTCATATCATCTCTAACGAGATTACGAACGGAATTGAGCCAGATATACTGGAGCGGATCGGTGTAATTAAGCAGAATTATATCGTCTTCTTATCTGAAGTCCTCCGCCAGGGGCATAATGACGGGGAATTAAACAAACTGAACTTCGAGCTCGCAGCTGCCTGCTTACTCGGTATGCTAGAAAGTGCGAGTATCTATGTGGTCAAGCACTCGGAAGCTGTCACAAGCGAGCATTTGCATGAGACGATCAATGCTTTCGTGCTTCCGGCGCTATTGAGAAAATATTAAGCTTCGCTTTGTTAAGAGAAGACTAAGAGAGTTGACGGTATYTCTTTCATTTTGTAATCGAGACGCAAAATCCCTATTATCTTCTCTTTATTTTCAAAGGTTAAGTTACATTCGTGAGCCTTTTTGAAATATAAACTTGAGGATTGCAGCCCTTTGCCGCAATCCTCTCCATATTGTAGAGGACCTCACGTTTTTTAAAAACGTGAGGTTTCTTTTTGTTTTGGAGGTCTCGAGGAGAGGCAATAGTTGTTACACCATGAGCGATTGTTCCGTCGCGTTTCACAACCTTCCTCCTAGTCATTCAATATTCAATCCTGGCTTTTATTCACTCCTATCCATCGTGCAGATCGTGCTATAATTCCAAAAAGGGGTGATATCATTGAGTGGTTTCTTAATCGTTGTCATTATTTTTGCAGTGTTATTTGGTTTTTTCAAAAAGAAGAAGAATTGATTCAATATTCAGCGAATGTTAGTCAGAACAGCCTCATTTGCCCGTCCGCTGAACCAGCGGCCACCTCGTTCATCCAAAGGATTTCGGTCTTGATTTGCCCAGCTTCAGCCAATGCTTGCCGCTCTTCTTTATGCCAATGAGACAACGTTAACAGCTGTCAACTAAGCTTATAATACATAAAGGCTCTGCCACAGGTAATTACTCCCGGCAGAGCCTTCAATCTTTTTGTTAGATTCCTATGGCTTCATATTCAAGTGAGCCGACCAGCCTAGATCGTCCTGTCTGAATAAGCCCGTAGTGATCCTCTTCACGATACTGGATGATGTTCATTGTTCTTCTCCTTTCTTGTTTTTTTAACATCTTCTACCCTACTCGCGCGATTGCCAGTTCCATAGCTGTACTTCACCAACCCTTATATCTCTGACCCACGGCTCCTCACGCAGCTTTAGCAGCTCTTTGACCGGACCGGTAATAACAGCTCCATATAGCCTTACACCATTTTTTTCCACATACTTGATTGTGTGGTCTAACTGTAGAAAAGGAGCTACTTTGGTTGAAATACCTTTATTTTTCTGTAGCATGTATAAGGTTTTCTTGAAGTAGCCATTCCTCTTTTCCCCGTCTCCATAGGATTCGAGTGATGGATAAGATCCTCCACTGGACACCACTTTTCCGAACCATCCTGTCTTTTCTTCTGAGTAAAAGTCCACCGTCATATCATCAGATTGCCAGATTGGAAAATAAGGAAAACCCACTGGATTTGTAATGGCTCCGCCGCTATCAACTTGCTTCGGATCAAGACCGGTATCCACCGCGAACCAGACTGGCTCCATGTTCTTATGCTCGAATTGCTTTAATAGCTCATCTGTCGAGAATAACCGGTCCAATGATAGATAAGCTTCTGCCACAGTCCCCTCTGGGAGCTTCTCGAGCTTCACCCACTCATTATGGTTAAAGCGCTCCTCTTCCCGGCGGTTAGTCTCCTGCTGTTCGCTTTGATTTGCTGGTTTATAATCGGGATGATAGAAAATACTATTGCCCCCTATCATGTTTCCCTGCCAAGTAATCTGCGGAGCCGAGGCTAGATTCAACAGAAACCGCATCGAAAAATCTGCTACACCAATTTCTTCGTCACCAACTCTCTTATTCAGCTTCCCTGTAAAATCCATTGTAAAAAAAGCATTGCCTGTTCCATTCATATTGACCTTCAGATTGGGATGGGAAACAGCGACCGCTGACTCCACAACATCCCGGTAAGCCTTCATCCGGTCCGGCGTGCCGCTCCCGTAAAATACACCAGTAATAATCATACTAATCACAGTCAGCACTAGTAGGACTGATAGTACCGTAAAGACATTCATCACCCGAGCCTTCCATTTGCCACGTCGGATAATAACGGCTTCTTTCAATGGAGGTATGCGATTACGCGTCGTCTGTCTATCCTCCCCCTCACGGGAATGCTTCTGGTCTGACTGTGTGACAACTTCCTCCAAATAAGCTTGATAAACCTCCATCTTCTCCATTTCACGCTCTACTTCCTCACGCTCTTCATCAGTGAGCTTGCCTTCAGCATAATCCTGTAACTTCCGTTTGAAATCCTCACTCATTCTGATCCCTCCCCCTTTCTACCCTGTCCCCGTAACGCTTGCCGTGCTCGAAACAGCAAAATCTTCACATGTGATAATCGGATATCCATAATGTCTGCAGCCTCCTGATACGTAAGCTGGTTAAAATCAATGAGCAGCATCGCCTGCTGCATATTTTCCGGCAATCCGGATACAGACCGCCCGATTTCGTTCCAACGCTCCTGACGCAACAGTTCATCCTCCGGGGTATGGTGATCTGCAAGACGCTGAAAATAATCAGGGGTCTGCAGTGTTGTGCGGCTCTCCTTGCGCTTGTAATCCACATAAGCATTATAGGCAACCCGGAATAACCATGGCTTGATCTTCTCGTCTTGACAATTTTCCAAATAAAGATATGCCCGGTAAAAGGTCTCCTGCATCAAATCTTCTGCCGTATGATGGTCGTAGCAGAGGGAGCGCAAGTAGCGATAGACATCCTGCACATAAAGCTGGTAAATATCATCCAGATGGTTTCCCTTCATTTTCTCCCCCCTGCCCTAATCACGAATCAGACGAACTAAAGTTACAGTTTACAGTCAAAAAAACGGAAGTCGTCCAGAAGAATATATTTGTGCAATCATCAAATGATCTCTTTACGTTGATTTTGAATAATAGCACAGCACCTTGAAATCAATAAGTAAACAATATCATATCCTCTATACAAAAATAGCGAGCAAACCAATTAGGCCTTCTCGCTAGATTGTTAAAAATGAATTCAAACTTTAATGAATCTGGATATAAAAAAGCCATCTTAGCCTCGTTAACATTGCTAAAATGGCTTATTATTTGCATTCTAATTTCATTCCTCAGATATAAAGCGTTTGGGATAAACCGGAACAATTTTATAAATTTCTTGCCTCGGCAACCAATCCGTACTTTGTGCATTAATCACTTTTACATAATCTGTGAATTCAGGATCTTTAACATCAAGAAGAACACCCTCATAGGTAACTGTTGAGTCTAACTCTACAACGACTACATGTCCAATAAAATCATCGATCCGCATTAAGCCGCCCTCCTTATTTTAAGCAGTTCGACAAGATCAAATACTATCCTTCAAAGATTGTTGCTTATTTTTCTACTATATATCATCCTGAAGTCATTAGGCGCATAATTCGCAAGCATGTTCTAATCAGTAACCTCAACGGAGACCCGAACAACATAACTATCCGAATCCATCTCTGAGAAGTAGTTGAGCAAATCCATTACGTACACATTCCCGCATACTTTCAACCCTTTGCGCTCAATGTATTTTTTAATAATGGAGCAAGCCTCTGAAATACTCTCGTAAGAGCCTTGATGGTCCATAACAACATAAAAACCCTTGGGCTTGATAAGCATTCTGTCTCCCAAAATCGGCGCTTTAATCCTATTTCCTACATGGCTCCAAGAAAAGGTGCTGGATTCATAACTTGCTTTGCTTATAAGTGCCCAGATTGGAAATTCGTGATTGATAAAAAGTTTTTCACAATAATTGCGATGTTCACTTAACTTAACAGCAAATTCCTCTTCGTCCCCTTGTTCGAGCGGCGTCGCAATTAAATACTCCATTTCACATTCTTCTATAGAAGGATTGTCCCGCAACGTCTCCATCGATGTCTTCGTCATTTGAATGGCATTTTGCAAAATATTTTGCATCCGTTTAATTCGAAGCAGCTCTGCTTCCAATTCATGATGCTTTTGATTAAACAGCTCAATGAGATTGGAAGCGTTCCGGTTCTGGATAAAACCTTTGATTTCCTGAAGAGAGCTCCCAGCCTTCTTAAGCACATTAATAATATCCAAAATATAGGATTGGCGATGAGAATAATAGCGATATCCATTTACATGAATAAATTCAGGCTTTAAGAGCCCGATCTCGTCATAGTGAAGAAGGGTATGCTTTGTAACCCCGCTTATGCTGGCCAGTTTGCTGATCGTGAGGTAGCGACCGTTAATATCCGACATTGTGTATTCCTCCGAGTCTGAAAATCCCATAAACCGATACATGGACTACCGCTAAATTTTACCTAATGAAATTGGCTTTGACAATAGGGTAACCCTGTAGTTTAGAGTTAATTCAGAAGGTTGTTAGATTAGTTTGACGTGGAGGGAAAAGAAAGATGTATCGTTTCAATCGTTGGATCGTACTGGCAGTCGTATCAAGCGCTCTTTTGCTCATTGTAATGGATGCGACGATTCTTTATACAGCTATGCCAAGCTTAACTTACGATCTAGGTGCTTCGGCATCGGAAAAATTATGGATTCTGAACGGTTATTCGCTTGTTATGGCAGGTCTGCTCCCGGCGATGGGGGCGCTAGGAGATCGTTACGGCCATAAAAAAATATTCGCCCTTGGATTGCTCGTATTTACGACAACTTCTCTCCTAGCGGCTTTTGCTCCAACTCCGTCTGTGTTGGTAGTAGGACGGATACTCCTTGCTGTTGGGGCATCCATGATGATGCCTGCTACATTATCCATCATCAGAGTCACATTTACCGACCCGCGTGAGCTCGGACTTGCGATCGGCATTTGGGGTTCCATTGCTTCTGGAGGGGCAGGAATTGGTCCCCTTGTAGGCGGACTGCTTTTGGAGCATTTTTGGTGGGGTGCCGCCTTTTTGATCAATGTTCCAATCGCGATCTTAGCATTTGTTTTGACGCTGGTATATGTTCCGAAGCATGAAGGCAATAAGAATACGAAGTGGGATCTTACCGGCTCCATTCAGATCATGATTTCCATGGTGGCGATTGTTTTTGCTATTAAAGAATTTGCAAAGCGCGAAGGGTCTCCCATGCTTGCTGCTATTGCCGCCGTTATCGGAATCGTTGCAATGATTATCTTTATTCGTCGTCAGCTCAAAAGCCCAAACCCGATGCTCGACCTGTCGCTCTTTAAAATATCTCCCTTTATGACAGGTTGTATTACAGCTTTAGTCGGTCTATTTGGACAGCTCGGAGTTCAGTATATTGTGACTCAGCGACTTCAACTAGTGGTAGAAATGAGTCCGCTGCAAGCGGGTCTGATCACGCTAAGCGTACCGGCGGCGGCTCTGATTGCAGGTCCGCTGATCGGTAAGATATTGCATCGCTATAATGTGATATATATCAAAGGCCTCGCACTTCTGACTGCCGCTTTGGGAACGATGATTTATGTCTTTCAATTCGATTCCGGCATTGCTGGACAAATGATCGGACTAGCACTCCTCGGAGCAGGCTTGGGAGCAGGAATGACGGCAGCTTCTCACTCGATCATGAGTTATGCACCGCCTGAAAAAGCGGGGATGGCGGCTTCAATTGAGGAAGTGGCCTATGAAGTCGGCGGGGCATCCGGGATTGCAATCATCGGAAGCATTTCTGGTCTAGTGTATACGCTCGCAATGAATATCCCCGAGGGACTTCAGGTTCCTGCCAATGTAAAAGACAGCCTGGACGAAGCGCTGTTGGTTGCCGATGGGTTGCCTGTTCAGGCATCCGAAGCGTTGAAAGCGGCTGGGCGCTTAGCTTTTGATCAATCTTTTTTCGTCATACTGCTGGGGTTATCCGTATTTTTTGCAATAACCTCATTAGTTATATTATGGATAGGAAATAGATCGAAACAAAATCATTCAGAAAAACGTTCAGAACAATCATGAAAGTGCTGAATAAAGAAGTTTGAAGAGATTATATTGCGGAGCAATCAAGATACATTACATTCCTACAAGCAAAAACCCCGACCTCTTACGGTCGGGGTTTTACATGCTGATGGCGAGCCTTGGTTATGCAACACTACAATTATTTTATCTTTACTTATTGTTCAAGCAATTTATCCAACAAGCGAATAATCATCGCAACTGACTCGGCACGGGAAGCAGATTCATTTGGTTTGAACAATCCGCTGCCTTTACCGCTTACGATACCTGCATTAGCAAAAGCATTAATTGGTTCAGAAGCCCAGTTCGTGACTACATCCGAGAACGGATTGGTTGTGCTAGGAACATAGTTCGTCAACCGAGCTAGCATTGCAACGATTTCAGCACGGGAAATTTTTTGATTAGGATGGAAAGAACCATCGCTATAACCTGTAATTATCCCATTAGCCTGTAATGCTGCAATCGCTTCTGAGGCCCAATGCCCCTTGGTATCAGAGAAGGAAGCACCGTTTGAATTCGTTAAACCAAAAGCTTTTGCAAGCATCGTGGCGAACTCGGCGCGAGTTACATTTTCATTCGGATGGTAAGAACCATCACTATAGCCTTTTACAATCCCCATCTTAGCAGCACGCTCCACTACTAAAGCACTCCACGAAGATGCTGGGACGTCCGTAAATTTTAAAGCAGGAGCAGATTTCTCTTTTTCCACGATAGCCTTAACTACATCCACATCGATCTTGTCGTTGAAAACTGGTTTCGTAATCGTTGGTGTCGATGTTGGCGCCGGCGTTGCTTTTGGTGTTGATGTTGGTGTTGATGTTGGTGTTGATGTTGGTGTTGATGTTGGTGTTGATGTTGGTGTTGATGTTGGCGTCGATATTGGTGCTGATGTTGAAGTCGGTGTTGGCGTCGGTGTTGGCGTTGGTGTTGGCGTTGGTGTTGGTGTTGGCGTTGGTGTTGGCGTTGGTGTAGGCGTCGGTGTTGGCGTTGGCTCAACTCCCGTTGTTTTCACGACAGTAAACTCATCGATCTTATTACCCGCACTTGTACGTGCTTCCACATGAATCCCGTCCTCAGTAATTTCAATAGCGGAATATACTGGCACGTCCTCATCAAAGATATGTTTCAAATAATTATATTGCGTACCATCATAAAATTTCCAGCCCGATGCACCACCATCAAGATAAACGGTACCTTCATTTGTATCCTTATTGGGCTTACCATCTTGCATTGGATAGGTACGCGCATACACATGATCATGACCTACTAGAACCAAATCAACTTTTTTCTCTTCTAAAATAGGTGCAAAATACGTTTGTGTATACTCAACAAGAGTTTCTCGACCATTTTCTGTATGGTAAGCAGGACGATGGAACATAACGATAGTCCATTTTTTATCATTTTTATTTAAATCTTCTTCGAGCCAAGCTGCTTGATCTATCATTTGTTCCTCTGTACCCTCTGAGTTCAATACGACAAAATGAGTATCATCAACCTCATAAGAGTAAGCATATTGAAGCTGAGATTCTGGACCGTTCGTTGGGAAATTCGCCCCTTTGGTGAATACTTCTTTCCCTTCACTCTTCACATCATGATTGCCCAATGTTAGAGCAGTTGGAATTTTTGTTGCGTAGACCGCAGATGCTTGCCAGAATTTCTGCCATTCTTCAAATGCGCCGCCTACATCAACCATATCTCCACCATGCATAATAAACTGTGTGGATGGATGTTGTTTCAAAGCGTTAGTCATTAGTTCTTGATAGGCTTGTATGCCTTGTGATTGATTCGTATGAGAATCTGTAATAAACAAGAATGAGGTCGGTGTTGATTTATTCTGATCAACTGTCGAATATTCATACCACGCCGACCAATTGCCCTCATAACCTACACGATATTTATAGGCGGTATTTGCTTTCAAACCTTCAATCAGAGCATTATGAAACCGGATTTCACCCTTCGTTCCATTTTCCTTCATACTAAGCACTTGAAGCTCACTCTCAGCTTGATGTTGTTTTACCTGTTTGATATCAGGCCTTTCTCCTGTTCCCCATTCACTAGCTTCAATGTATTCAAGATAAGTAATGGTTTGGTCTGGCTTTGTTTGCCAAGCAGCGCTCAGCTCAGAAGACATATCTTCTGCCACATAGGTTTGAACATATTGAGGTGCATCTGTACCGTATTGCTCCACGACTTCATAATTGACAACTTTACTGTTCTTATCACCGTTGACCGCTTGAACCTGATAGGTTCCAAGTGCCAATGTAGTTAGGTCTGTCGTTAATTGTCCTTTAGCATCTGTTTTACCAAGGCTGTTGTTCAATAACTGACTGCTAACATCCGATTCAGAGATATAACCTGTTGTTTGACCATCTGCGAAAATAATTTCGAATAATCCATCTTCAGCTTTTGCAGAAGCATAGTAACGTTCACCAGCTTTTGCAACCATTAATACCTCAGAAGACGTATCGTCATCCTCATATACATTAGACGTTACGGTGTTAACGGTAACTACTGAGCTTTGCTTTAATAATCCAATGAAAACAATGTCCGCACCTTCATACGGCTTGCCCACATGGTCTAATACTGTAAATGTAGAAGGCGTGCCTAAACCAACTCCCGTCATTTCCAGCTGATATGGAAATGCGATGGTATAGTGAATAGGAGCAGCGAGTGGTGAGCTAGTCTGAACTTCGCCAGCTGTAAGATTTGTATTGCTCATGGTTATGGTCTTGTAAGCTTCACCACGCTCCAGCGCGGCATGAGAGCTCACTCTAAAATTAACCGTAACGGAATTATGGGCTGCTGCTACGTTATTAAGTGCTACTTTAACCATCCCGTGCTCATTATCAATTTCTGAGGTTAGGGCAACACCAGTCGCCTGAGTAATGCTTTCAACTTGAAGAATACCCTTATCATAATTTAGTGCAAATTCTGCCTGTTCTGCATTCAAATAATCTTTGATACCTACTTGTACAGAGTAGATTTCGTTGCTTATTGCTTCTTTGTTAGCAGTCATGAACAATCGTTCTCCTGCATTCACTGTGAAGACGAATGTTTTCCCTGACGGGTTACCAACCTTATCCTTCACTTCAATCACAAGCTCATGATAACCGCCATCCACATATTTTCCTGGATAGGTTAATACCTTTGTATTTTCAGAATAGTCCACTTTATCCGTTATATTCGTACCATCCAAAAGAACAGATAATGTATTCAAATCCAAGCCTGATCCGTTATCGTCCAGTTCAACCTTCAATGCATCAAGCGGAGCGTTTAATACTTCATTTGGGACAGGGGCTATAGGTTTAATGGTTGGAACTTCTTTATCCTCATCAAGTTCCTTATAGATAAAGGTAATATCATCTACCCAAATCGAGCCTTTATTTTTCTTGCTCATATTCGATTGTTTCAATTGGAAAAACAATTCAAGGACGATCGGACCTGGTTTTCCCTGCGGCACATCCGCCTCAATATATTTCCAACCAGACCAGTCTACACCCATTTGATTTACATCATAAAATTCTGCTTGGAATGAAGATCCGCCTTTATCTCTAAATTTTGTCGTTAGCAAATGTCCTTCATTGTTCCCATAAACCCACATCCCTACTTTAGTAGGGTAGCCTGTTACTGGAATATTCCCTGTTTTATACCCGACTTCAATTTGAGAAGGGTTATCTACGATGCCAATCATATCGTAATCAATTCTAGCTGAATATTGTCCATTTCTTACATGCTTCTTGTTGTTCTCCAAGTGCAGCGTAGCATCATACATGCGTTTAGGATTAAATTTCACATCTGAGATTCCATCTTCAAAATCTTCAACGATAACATTTGGCGATGCTTCATCTACTGCAAAGACATGGTTTTTTTGACCAAAACCGCTATGTAGTCCCCCTCCTAGCAGCGTTATAATGGATGCAATTACTATTGTCTTGCGTAATACTTTTGCTCTCATTACGTTTCCTTCTCCCTTAGTAAAATGGTTAGTCAATGAGAACTATAACAGTGCATTGTAAAATTAAACCTCCTTAACTATTAAGAAATTTTATTTTTATTCACAAAAATTGTAATTAAGCGTCCTTTCGAGTTTAGCTGTGATGGAAAAAAAGCGAGTAGGAAATACAAAAAAACCCGATCTCATTCGATCGGGTTTTCTATTTCCGCGGAATTAATTCATCGTACTTTCCCCAGCGCCTCTCTAAGTTCTACACTATGGATTGACGACTATTCCACGATTTTTAGTTTTTTTGGAGTACATGCCCCTTTACAAAGCCGCTTCCGCAGTCTCAAACTGGCTATTGTACAATTCAGCATAGAAGCCGTTTGCCGCAAGAAGCTCGTAATGATTGCCGCTTTCGATAATATCGCCGTCCTTCATGACGAGAATAATATCGGCATTCTTGATCGTAGACAACCTGTGCGCGATAACAAAAGAAGTTCGTCCTGCCATCAACCGGTCCATCGCTTCCTGAATGAGAAGCTCTGTTCTCGTATCGACAGAGCTTGTTGCCTCGTCGAGGATGAGCAGCGGGGCGTTCGCAATGAGCGCTCTTGCAATCGTGATGAGCTGTTTCTGACCTGCGGAAAGGTTCACTTGCTCGTTCAATACCGTGTCGTAGCCATTCGTTAAGGTTCGGATAAAATGATCAATACCGACAGCCTTGCAGACGGCCTTCACATCAGCATCGGTAACCCCTTGCTTGTTGAAGACAATATTTTCTTTGATCGTTCCCTCGAACAGCCATGTATCCTGAAGCACCATACAGAATTGTTCATGAACATTTTCCCGAGGAAGCTCATGGATTGGAACGCCATCGATAGCGATTTCCCCGCCATTCAGCTCATAGAATCGCATCAGCAAATTGACGATCGTCGTCTTCCCTGCACCCGTCGGCCCGACGATGGCGATCTTCTGACCAGGCAAAGCACGGGCTGAGAAATCGTGAATGATAAGCTTATTCGGATCATATCCGAAGGAAACGTTCCGGAATTCGACCTGCCCCTTAACATCCTTAAGCACCTTCGATTTATGGTTCTCGTCCTCAAGCTCTTTCTCTTCCAAAAATTCAAAAACGCGCGCGGCTGCGGCTGCAGTTGATTGCAGACTAGTAGCAGCTTGTGCAATTTGCCCCAAGGGCTGCGTGAACAATCGAACATAAAGCATGAAAGCGACGATGACACCAAACGAAATATGACCATTCATCGCTAATGCTCCGCCGACAATACAGACCGACACATAACCGAAGTTTCCGACAAACATCATGAGCGGCATCGTCAAGCCGGATAGAAACTGCGACTTCCATGAGCTTTCATATAATTTATCGTTTATTTGATTAAAAGTTTCTTTCGCCTTCCGCTCTCCATTATAGACCTTAACCACATCGTAGCCTGAGTATATTTCTTCGACATGGCCATTCATTGCACCAAGATTGGCCTGCTGGTGAACGAAATGCGTTTGTGATTTTTTGATCATCACGGTCATAAAGGCAAATCCTAGAAACGTCGAAATGATCGCCGTCAACGTCATCCATACGTTTGTATAGAACATCATGACCAAGGAGCCGACCAGCATCGTAACGGAAGTAACCAGCATCCCGACGCTTTGATTCATCGTTTGCCCGATCGTGTCGATGTCGTTCGTGACGCGGCTCAGCACGTCTCCATTGCTCGTGGAATCAAAATATTTGAGCGGAAGCTTATTGATCTTCTGGGAAATGCGCGTACGCAAGCTTTTCGATACCTTCTGGGTTACCGTAGCCATAATATAGCCTTGGAAGAACGAGAAGATGACGCTTAATCCATATAGAACAGCAAGCAATATACCAATGCTGCTAATTGCGTCCATGTCAATTTCGCCCATTAACCCTTTGGTAATATGATCCGTCATATCCTTCAGCTTGCTTGGCCCGACAATCGTAAATATCGTGCCTACCACGGACAGCAGCAGAGCCACGACAATAAGAGGAATGTACGGCTTGCAATAGGCGACGAGCTTGCCCATTGTGCCTTTGAAATCGATGTTTTGCTTGGTAGCGACCTGTTGTTTAGCCAATTTCAAGCTCCTCCTTCGATAACTGAGAGTTCGCGATCTGACGATATACCTCGCAGGTTTGAAGCAGCTCTTGATGCGTGCCTCTTCCTACAATTTTGCCTTCGTCTAGAACGAGTATGAGATCGGCTTCCTTAATCGTTCCGATTCGCTGCCCCACAATTAGGTTGGTAGCTCCAGCTGTTTCTTGATTCAACATGGAACGCAGCTGGCGGTCGGTTTTGTAATCAAGTGCAGAGAAGGAGTCGTCAAAAATATAAATGTCAGGCTTACGGTAGATAGCCCTAGCGATGGATAACCGCTGCTTCTGTCCGCCGGACAAATTCGAGCCGCCTTGCGAGATAGTGCCCTCATACCCGCCTTCCAGCTTCTCGACAAACTCTTGTCCCTTAGCGATCGCTACCGCTTTCTTCACATCGTCCGCCGAGCCAGCCACATGCCCATTATCACCATAAGCAACGTTGGACGTTACTGTTCCGCTGAACAATACAGCTTTCTGAGGAACATAACCAAGCTTGTTATGCAGATCTTTCAGTGAGTAATCCTTCACATTCATTCCCGCAACAAGCACTTCGCCGTCCGTCACATCGTAAAACCTTGGAATTAAGTTCATCATTGTACTCTTGCCGCTACCCGTGGAGCCGATAAACGCAACCGTCTCTCCCCTGCGTGCAACGAAGCTGATATCCCTAAGTACATATTCATCCGAATCCGCATACTTGAAGCTGACATTCCGGAATTCAATCTCTCCTGCTTTCGCAGCATTAGTCGATTTCGAACTGCCATCCTTGATGCTTGGTTCTGTATTTAATACTTCCATGACACGCTTGGCAGCAACCGACGCCCGCGGCAGCATGAAGAAAACCATCGACAGCATCATAAAGGCCATGACGATCTGCATGGCATAGGACGAGAAAATGACCATGTCGCTAAACAAGCCTAATCTAGCTGCTGTATCCGCTCCATTAATCAGATACGCACCGATCCAATAAATCGCCAAGCTTAATCCGCTCATGATTAGACTCATGACCGGCATCATTAATGCCATTAATCGGCTCGTGAATAGATTCGCATCGGTTAACTCCCGATTTGCGTACTCGAACTTCGCTTCTTGGCTCGGTCCAGCATTATAAGCACGAATGACTCGCAGACCTTGAAGCCCTTCTCTCGTTACTCGGTTCAGTTGATCCGTTAGTCCTTGAATCATTCTGAACTTCGGCATGGCGAACAAAATAACGATCGCGATCATGAGAAGAAGCAGTGCAACCGAAATACCGGACGAGAGTGTCCATTGCCAGCTCTTGCTTGAGATTTTCACAATTGCCCAGCCTGCCAAAATAGGCGCTTTAATCATGACCTGCAGCCCCATCGCCACAATCGTTTGTACTTGCGTAATATCGTTCGTGGAACGCGTAATGAGGCTTGCTGTTGAAAATTGATTCATCTCGGCCATGGAGAATGATTCAACCTTGTCGAACAGCAGGCTTCTAAGCCTCTTAGCGAGTGATGCAGCGCTCTTCGCAACCAAATAAACAACGATGAAGGACGCAATTAAGCTTCCAATGGCACACAGCATCATATAGGCGCCTGGCTCCCATACCTCGTTTAAGGAGCTGCCTTCCGTCTGCACCAGCTTTGTGATTTCTGCCAAATAATCGGGAAGCTTGAGATCGAGCCATACCTGGAACACGATAAATGCAGTACTGATGACGATAAACCAAACATTTTTGGGATTGAAATACTTCAAAATCTTAAGCATTTATCAAACGCTCCTTCTCCATGTTGTTAGCCATAGAACTGTAAGCCTACTAACTATATTACAATAATAAAAGCCGCTCTAACAACTTCGACGACTACTCCAAATTCTTTTTGATTTTATCTAGCACATTAAAAAAAGTATCCATCTCCTCTTGCGATAGACCTTTCTTAATTTCACGCTCCAATTCAACGTATTTTAAAATTATGGCTTCATGGTATTCAATAGCTTTTGGCGTAAGAATAATCCTCTTTAGTCTTGCATCATAAGGAACAGACTCTCTCGTTATAAGATTATTTTTCTCCATCAACTGCAAAATCTTACTCGCGGTCGAACGCCGAATCGTGAACTGGCTCTCGAAATCGCGTTGAAAAATCTCCTTGTGCTGGTTCTCAACAAAGTACCTTAGCACCCATCCATGCATGCCAGTCAATTGATCGCCATATTTTTGACTCATAAACCCGCTAACCTGTCTATGCAGCATATTTCTTAGCGTTCTAAGTTCGAGCGCAACTGATCGATCTCTGTTCATTTTCGCCCCCCTTTACCTATCATCTCCAGCTCTTTCCTCATTTTATCATAATTATTGTTAGTCAACTAACATTAATTATACATTAGAAGCTTTTAACTACAATGAACATCAAAGAGGAGCAGTCCTCGCGGCAGCTCCCTCCTACTAGCTCATCTCTTATAACATTTTAGACAGCTATCTACTTTCTACATAAATCTTATCCGATTTCGATGGTTCTTCTAGAAGTTTAATTAATTTAAGCAAAAGAACAGGCTCTTCTTCTCGGAATTGGTCAAAGCGGAGCTTCAACCGTTTAAATACTTCCTTATCTTCGCGAATAACATGGCGAATGTATTGATCTCTTAGCTTCATCGCCCGTCTTGTTATATCCTTGTAGCCTTCCACAAGCTCTTCGTCATAAGGGATTACCCCCTCTTCTACAAGATATCCGATTCGCTCGCTCATCATTTTTTTATGCTCCCAGAGAACGTGAAGATGTCTCGCATCGTTGCGGTCACCCAGCCTAGAATCGTTTTGCTCTACAGCATCAAAGTACATTTGCAGATAGTCATATACCTTGATTCCGAAAGCTTCCTCGTCTGGATTGTAATTAATTCGGTTTAAATGAGTCTCGCCATTAACATAATCGAGCAGTTGGTCGATCGCGGCCGTTTTATCAAAAGGATAAGCAGAATGCGGTGCGTATTTGTAAAAATACGTATGATGATCAGACGTGAGTTTCTCTTTCAAAAGCTTTCGCATAGAACCTGCAGCATTCTGAAACTCATGGAATGGGATCTTCACATTACGGTACACCCCCGTATGATCGAACATGGAAGCATCGAACATATTTTCCTCCCAGTCAAAACCGTACAGAAAAAGATGATGAGGGAACGGCTCTTTCTGATAAGAAGCTGCCGGTGACAGCTTGGCTTCATCCACAAACACAATGCAGTAATAGCCGCTGCGGATCTGATCCGCGAAAAATTTCGGCCAGTCATCCAATGCCAAATTATCTAGAATCGTATAATTCACAGAGCATGTTAGAAGAAACGGATTATTGAAATTCAGCTCGTTTGGCTTGCCCCGAAAAAAATCGATAAAATATTGCCTGCCGTCCTCCAGAAATTTTGTGGTGCAGGATAACTGGATAAAGTTGCTGTAATACCAAGGAATTGTTTCTTCGTGGACGCTGGTGATTGAAAGGGTGTAGGCCCATCGTAAAAATCCTTTAAGTGGCGGATTCAACACGGGAAGCTGTACCGCGTTCATATGATTCGCCTCCTTCTAATGAGTATTCGGGAATCGTAACCGGTAAAGTTCCTTCAGGCTTAAGCCTGCCTAGTAAAACGCTAGAAAGGGCCTGCAATGTTAGCGGATGATGCTCATAACAGGCTAGGAAACCTTTAGCTTCTGGAAATGCCGCGAGATCAACGGGGTTGCGAAGGGAGATCGGAATGACTTTGTTCCCTCCTGCCAGAAGCTTACGAACCAAAACGGTCTGCCCGTGATTAGAAGCCGTATGGAATATTCCCACGATGATCTGCCCATATCCTTCTGCTCCGGAGACCAAGTCCGCAATCTCATCCGTACTCGGACTAGTCCCATACAATCGCTCCGTGAACTTTGCCTTCATTAAAGGATATAGAAAGCTGCCGAGGGTATCATCGTATATCGGTTCATCCTCAGACTTGCAAGCAGCCGCCATCTGCGGCCAAAGCACAAGCGTGTCGACTTCGGAAGACAACTGGCAAAAATTCGGTTCACGGTTCACCGAGGTAATGCTTTTCTTGCGAAGCAGCTTAATCGTCCGAAGTGTTTGCGAATGATCGAGATAGGTCCGCGTTTCTTCCCAGCTGCGCTCTCGCAGCTCTCCGATACGGAGCTCCTTCAGGAGAAGAATGCGCTCCACGGAAGCATCAATCCGATCTTCAGGCAGACGCCCATCTGCTACCGCATGTTCCAGTGCAGCTGCCGCCTCCAGCTGGCTTTCGTACGTATGGCTGACGAGAAGAAGATCTGCCCCAGCAAGTACGGCTCTTACGACTGCCTCTCCGACGCCAATGCCTTGCGTTACAGCGTTCATTTCCATGCAATCCGTCACGATAAGCCCCTTGAAATCCAGCTCTTCCCGTAGCAGACCCGTCAATACTTCATGAGAATGTGTGGCTGGAACAGACAAACCGCTGCTTAGCAATGGAATCCCGACATGGGCAGTCATTACGGCTTCAGCCCCTGCCCGCGCACATCGCCGAAACGGTACAAGCTCGACAGACCGCAGTCGCTCAAGAGAATGCCTCACGACTGGCAGCTCTGCGTGCGAATCTACTTCTGTGTCGCCATGCCCAGGAAAATGCTTAATAACAGAGACGATGCCTCCATCCTGAAAACCAAGCATTGCGGCGATTCCGAGCTCAGCGACAAGTTCAGCTTCGTCGCCGTATGCCCGGACATCAATAATCGGATTTCGCGGATTGACGTTAATATCGACCACCGGCGCGAAATTCATATTGATGCCTAGCAACTTCAGCTCCTTTGCCGTTCCCTTTGCAGCTTCATAGAGCAGCAAAGGATCACGTGCCGCTCCCAAAGCCATTGCCGCTGGCAGCTGTGAAATTCCCTGTCTTAACCGGACGACCATGCCACCTTCCTGATCTGTTCCGATCCATAGCGGTATGCCTGTTGCACCCGCAGCCATTTGTTGGAGTTTCTTCGTTAAAGCATATGCCTGCTCAGGGTTGTCCAAATTACGGGAAAAGAACACGACTCCCCCGATGAAATGGTTTTGCAAGAGGTCGCCAATATTCGCATCCGGCGTAAGTCCCTCGAAGCCTACCATAAGCATCTGCCCAATTTTCTCTTTCATCGTAAGCTGGTTACAAGCTCTCATCTGTCTTCCTCCTCTGACGTTACAATTGCGTCCAATCGAATAAAACGCCTAACAAATCAGGCTTACTCCCGGAGAGCCGGGAATAAACCGATACAGCTTCGAGCGGGCTTGCTTCTTCCGTTATGAGACTTGCGACGTCCAATTTCCCTCGACGGATAGATTCGAATATGAACATGTTCATATCCTCCTCCGTCCAGCCTTTAAAACCTTCCATCATTCGGCCGTGAATGCCTAAAATGCTGACCGAATTGAAAACGACTTTGGGACCGATCGTCTGTTTTGAAGGCTCTGTCGAGTCACCTAGCAGAATGACTTTTCCGAGGTCCCGTGTCAGCTGTGTGCAGTAGGGCAGTACCGCATAAGAACCCGTCACATCATATATCGTGTCCAGCATTTTGCCATCAGTAAGTTGTTCTACCGCTCCGAATGCTTCGGCTACCGTAAGATTCAGCAGATCGGTCGCACCGCTTCTAAGGGCTTGGTTCAGGCGGGTGCTTTCCGGAGCAATCGCAATAATCTGCCTTGCACCACTGGAATTCAGATACTGAATGACAAGCTGGCCGATAAGACCAAGTCCAACAACTCCCACTCTTTCACCAAAGGCGGGTTCTGCGCGCAGAATCCCTAGAAGAGCAACCTTCGCGATCTGTGTAAAAACCGCCTCTTCGTCACGGATTGAATCTGGTATAATTGCCGCTTCCTTATAGTCTGCGAGGAAATATTGCCGGTGACCAGCCGGGCAGATGACCCGATCGCCGGGCTTTATTCCCTCCACTCCAATGCCTGTCTCCAGCACTTGCGCCGCCATCGAGTAACCGGGATAGAATGGATACCGAACCCAAGATGACCAGACCGTTCCTTCATCGAAACGCCCCTTTAGACAAGCCAGCTCCGTTCCTGTACTTATTAGTGATTTTTTGGCTGCACATAAAATTTGTCCTCGTCCTGGCTTCGGCACCTGTTCCTCTATAAGCTCAATTCGATCTGGCTCCTGAAAAACGCAATTTATCGAGGTGCGGCCTTGCGTTGTCGCCATGTCCGGCATGCAATGACACTTCCTTTTCTAGGCATGGGATATAGATGCTGATATTTGTAATTTCCTTATGATCGCAAAACCATCTTAACTGCTCGCGCTGCTATATCCCTTTACAGCCTGATTCCAAAGCAGCCGTACAGCTGCGAAGAGCAGAAGGGAACCGATCAGCGCCATTCCTGCATATAACCAGCTGAGCTGTCCAAGCAGGAACATAGGTCCGAAATTAGTAATAAGAAACAGCGGAATAACGAAGGTCCCGATTCTGCGGACCCAAGCAGGATAAATAGCCATAGGGAAATTGTTGGCATCCCAGACGGAATGGGCGATATCCGACATAGCCCCCGTCTGGACGAACCAGAATGAAAGCAGCGCTGGGATAATCATTAGGCAGTACGTGATGACAACCGAGACCAGCAGCATTAAAGCAAATCCTGCAAGTTGAAGGAACGACAACGGAATATCCATCGCATGCCAGCCGATTCCGACCATAGTGAAACCGACCAAAATATCGGGAATTGGCAGCGCCAGATCGACGTATCGCAAAGATGCCATGAACTGCAGGGAAACGGGCTTCGTAATCATCAAATCAAGCGAGCCGTCTTTAATATACTCAGGAATTTTCATGAAATTTGTAAAAAACAACCCGACATAAATTCCCGTAACGACGGTATGCATGCCTATAAATAGAAGCAACCCTTCAGGAGGTATGCCTTCTACATGTAGATCAGTGCGGAACACGACGAGCACATACAAAAGTTTGGCAAGCAGATAGACAGATTCGACAAGTAGGCTCATCACAAAATTGCCCCGAAACTCCATCTGAGCAATGAGACAATTTTTGATAAACATACCGTACAGGCGCAAGTGTTTTCTCGCAATTTTAAACATATGGAACGTCTGCTACCCCCCGACCGCCGAATATTTCTTTATGGATACGCGCCACGTCAGACGGGAAATGAGCAAGAAGAGCAATATCCATCCAGCCTGAATAAACAGCCCCTGATACATAGCCATCGTCCCTGTTTTACCGCTCAGAACATTCACCGGAAAATAAATGGTATACGGAAAAGGAGTATATTGAAGCGCCTTTACAACCTTTTCCCCGAAAATTTCCAAAGGGAACATGCCACCGCTCAAAATATTGACTAGCAAACTTGTAATCACAAAAAAGTATGAGATTTCATGCAAATAAAACGCGCTGGCGCAAATGCAGTAGGCGATCAAAAAGTTGAGCAGAAGCGCACCCCACAGCGTCACAGCGAACAAGATTATACGTACGACCTGAATATCCAGTACTTCCCTAGCGGCTGAAATCCAGATCATACAAATAAGCAAAAGTGCAGTAATAACGTAATAAATCGCCTTTTGACCGATAAAAGACATCAGCCGGTACCCGAAGTAGCTGACTGGCTTAATCAAATATTTGTTAAGGCCGCCATTCTTAATATCGCCGGCAATCTCGTGCTCAAACTGGGTAGCAATCAGCTTGGACACCAGCCCTGCCAAGACCGTATACAAAATAATTTGACCATACGAATACGAGAACAACGCCGCCTTGCCGGAATGTTCGTACACCGCCGTCCAAATAAAATATTGAACGAGAATCGGAAAAGCAGCCCCAAGAAGACCAAGAAAGAAGTGAAATCGGTATTCCATCGAATGCTGGACGCCCACCCTAAAAACGGCCATGTACAATCTGCGTCTGTTCATCCTACGGCTTCCTTGCGATAGAGCATGGAAATGCTCTCCTCGATCGGTACGTCTTCTATCGTCCAGTCGATGATTGGAAACGAATCGAGCACGGCGCGCGACACTTCCTTCAAGCGATGCTTGGGCAGCTCTAAAACAACGTTGTATTCGTCTACGCTTACAATTTTCCCGAATTTGGCCAGCCGCTGCTCGGCAACAGGTTCGGAGAAGTGCAGCCTTATAATTTTCTGCTCGCCAAACAGATCGTTGATCTTGTGTAGATCCCCATCGTACAGAAGACTTCCTTCATTAATAATGATCGTCCGCTTGCAGAGGTCCTCCACATCCTTCATGTAGTGGCTTGTAAGCAAAATTGTCGCACCAAACTGCTCATTGTAGTATTTCAGAAACGCTCTAACCTTCTTCTGGGAGGGGAAATCAAGCCCGATCGTCGGTTCATCGAGATAAAGCAGCCTAGGGCGGTGGATAAGCGCGGCGATCAGCTCCATTTTCATCCTTTCGCCCAGCGACAGCCTGCGCACCTGCACGTTCAGAAGATCCTGCACATCTAGCATTTCCGATAGCTCAGCAAGACTCCGGTGGTAGAGATCATCCTCGACGTCATAAATGCATTTGTTCAAATAAATCGATTCGCTAGCTGGAAGATCCCACCAAAGCTGATTTTTCTGCCCCATCACAATGGAAAAAAGCCGTTTGAACTCATTCTTCCGCTCCCATGGCACATAGCCAAACACATCGGCTTCTCCGCCTGTCGGATAGAGAATGCCAGACAGCATTTTGAGCGTTGTTGTTTTACCCGCCCCGTTAGGTCCGAGAAATCCGACGCATTCACCGGGGCCTATGTCAAAAGAAAGAGATTTGACCGCTTCCTTCACCAGCGACTTGCGAGCAAATAAATTTTTCAGCGAATTTTTAAGCCCCGCAGCTTTCCGATAGTACACGAACGATTTGTGCAGCTCCCGCACACGGATATAGTCCATCCCCGTTCCTCCTGGCTTAAACTCCATTGTTGTACAGTAGCACACACTTGGAGCATATCGGCATTAAACCGCAGGCAACAATTTCGCGCTGTTTCCGAAGATCTTCACCGTGAAAAACATCGGCTACGCTTTCCTCGTACAAATTGCCAACACTGAATTCCGGGAAAAATTTGCACGGATTCACTTTGCCGTCCGGCATCACATCCATCCGATTCGAGATCGAAAAGCACTTCGTACGATTCATAGCCGGTTTCTCGCTGCCCCGGATAAATCCTTCCACCTCTTCGGGCTCCAGCGCAGGCTGATAACGGACACGCACATTCCAAATTCGGGAATTCACGCGTTTAAGCTCTTCGAGCAAAATATCAAAATTGTCTGGCGAGATGTGAAACGTGAAGGAGTGCCAACTGTTCTTGTGATCGTCTGCAAAGCGGGAGGCAAGGTGCGGGAAATGAGCATCGAAGTAGGTGTCCATTCTATCCGCCGTATCAGAAGGGATATACCAGGGGAAGCAGAAATAGACAGAATCTACGCCCATCTCTTCAAAAAATTCCATAAAGCTGTAAAGCTTGCCGACCATCTGGTCGTTAACAGTCAAGGCTACAGAAACCTTGCCTTTATATATACCCTGCTTTTTCAGATCTAGCAGCAGCTGAATCGCATGGATTACTTTTTTAAACGTGCCTTTACCTCGGATCGCGTCATTTTCCTTCTCGAAGCCTTCAAGGCTGACCAGCATGACCAGATTTTCTGACATTTTCAGTATGGAATCCAGCTTCTGCTCAATGAGAATCGCATTCGTGCAAATCGTCGTGTAACGCTCTTCTTTGGATAGCAGCTCTGCCAGCTCATCGAATTTGGAATAAAATAACGGTTCGCCGCCCCACAGGAAAACACGTGATTTGCGTGCTCTTGTTTCAGCCAAAATCTTCTCCACGACGGGAATATCGATTTCATCTTTCTTCACTTCTTTGGCAAAACCGTGATGGAAGCCATCCGGATTCCACTCAAAGCAGTGTGTGCAGCGTAGGTTGCAGCCATTATTAAGCTTGATTCCTATCTCATAAGGCACGGGTGCTGCATAAGTTGGATCATCTCTGCGCTTCCTTCCGGTTTCCGCCAGCGGAACCAGCGTTCTTTTCATATTACGAAACGTGATTTGATCAAACGTAACTGCTGTTTTCGGCTGCATAGGTGATCCTCCCGAAATGGTTAATTTTTGACCGCTGCTCTAATAATCGTGTGCAAGTCTCCTCGAGCAAATGCTCCGAAAAACGTTGGTTTTTCCACTCCGTAAAGCGGATTCCGAATCCACAAGATTCCCAATAGGTTGAATTATGAAGCTCATGGTCGCCGAACGGCTCCAACATGACAAAAGGGATTCCAAGCGACAACGAGTCGTTTAGAGTCGCTCCCCCTGGCTTACTGATGATCGCCCAGCAATTGCGCATCAGCTCGGTGTAAGCAGAGTAATCCTTGAGGGGATACTCCCTGAGAATTCCGTTTTCACGGATATACTGAATCATAGGCGGGAAAGAATGTCTCTCTTGTTTGTCTTTGCTCCATGGGTCCCAGGAGACCTCCGTCCCAAAATATCGCGTGGTCCCGTCGTCCTCCTCCACCTCTAAAGGATCGTAAACAATGACATCCAGACGGTGTCCGAGCATTCGAAGTTCGGAGATCGTCTTGGCATAGGTGCCAATTCCCCAGCCACCGCCATGGATCAGAATGCGTCCGGCGCGCTGCCAGAAAGGCAAAGGCTCCGCTTCATCTGAAGCAATGTAACTACCCGGAGACATTTTTTGAAGCTCGTAAAACCAGATGTTCTTATAGACGGGGTACAACTGCTTATGTACCTTAAACGACGGGGTATCCCACGCATCCAGTCGGATCAGCCGGATGTCCAATTGCTTGTTAGAATCTGCCTTGTAACGCTCCAGTATAGGCAGCCAGAAACCCGTAAACACCGCAAAACGGGTGACATCGGCCTGTTTCCAAGCGTTCAGTAGTATTTGAACTTCTACCTCGTCCAAGGAATTGTCAACGGGTTTGGCCAGCTTATGCCCCATAAGAGCAACGGCGAAATCCGCATGAAATGCTTTTTTGGTGGATCTGATCTTGCTTCGCACTTTTTCGTCATACAAGCTCTCCAGAACGTAAATATCCGTTTCGACTCCTATGCTTTGCAGGTACGTATGCAGATGCAGAGCCGGAATGTACGCGCCGAGCGAATTACCCGACGCCAGCAAAATAACTGAAGATGAATTCATGCTCAGCTCCCGCGTTCCAAATTTAGTTGTACACTTTAACGGATAAGTCGGCGAGCACCTGTCGCAAGCTGTTAATCAGTTCGCTGCGGTGTTCATCATCTCGGCCTACGACCGTGATATATAGCCGTCCCTTCGGCATGCCTCGTTTGTTTTGCGTTCCCTCCGCCATTCGGCGGCGAGTCAGAATCTCGTTTATCATTACGGTATTGGATGATAGAGGAACAACCCCGTACCCTGAGGGGGTTGTCAACAGAAGTTCAGATGCACGCAGTGCGTGCAGTAGAGTGCCAAACTCGAAGCCTTCCGGTAATCCGAGGGATAAAAACGTAAGCCAGCCGCTATGTCCGTACGTTTCCCAACATTTATCGAGATATGCGTTAATAAGTCCCATCGACTTGCGGGCGTTAATCTCTACAATCGATACGACTTTTCCGTCCTCCAATATCATGGAGTCAAAGCAGACAAAGCCGTGGTAGCCGTCTCCCGCCAGCAGCCGGAGCGCTTTCTCCATCACGTTGAAATAGCCAGCGTTCTCCAACATGCTGATAAAAACTTGATCCGCTTTGATAGACCCGCTGTAGTTTTGCTGGTGATTAATCATCCGCTGAACTGAAATGAACTCCGCCTCGCCACTCTCCTTGATGAACCAGTGAGAGCTGAAGTCGGTCTTTTTCTTTAGCAGCGGCTCAAGCAGGAATTGAGAGCGCAAACCTCTTTCCTCCTGTTTATGCAAGTGATCCGTTATTCTTCGCTGCATGGATTCGCTGTCAATGAGCATATTGCCTTTGCCAGCTACGCCGAAAGGATCTTTCAATAAATAGTGCCCCTGCTTCAATAGAGCACTTCCGACTGTCTCTATTTCTACTGCGCTGTTCGCCTCCATGCCGTAACACTTCTCGCCTATTCTAACCAAGAGTCTGTTGGAGTACAGCTTAGAATTAACACGTACAACCGTCTCTAGATCTGGCAAGGAACCGCTAGGTTCGGCGGCGTATAGGTACGCTTCCGTATCCGATGTTATGGCGTACGGGGACACTATTTTGGCAGCACGGGAGAACCTCTCTTCACCCTGTGATTTCATCTGCTGCAAAACCACACCCTCAGGGAAACTGGAACCGGTCGTCTGAAGCACTTTGTTTGCCGGTTTGGTGAACCTTGCTTGATCGGCCGCAAGCCTGAACATGCAAGATTTAAATAAGTCCGGTTCGGGCAAGGGATCCTTCTCATCATTCAAATCATAGTGATAACGAGTTCCAAACGAAAAACCTAGCCCATTTAGATACTCATGCAGTGCTGGGTTGATTTTGCAACGGCTGTAGAGGATATCATTAGGCCCGCAAAACGGAAAGAGCAGCTCATCCATGCACAGGACAATGGACTCACTATCCTTGTCCGGCATAGCAGGCAGCCGGGCCAAATCAGGATCTCTCCACCTCGTTTCGGGGTCGAAGGTACCCATAACCATTTTCGCAATCACGTCGGCTTTACGACTTTGCATCTTCGTACAATGGCTGGCCTTGCGGCTGGCAGCTTTTCACAAACTGAATAAAAGCTCCGATCGACTGGAGATGCTCATAATCGAATTCGTCATAGTCAATGGCCACATTCAACTGATCCTCGACTTGGAGCATAAACTGGATCATTTGCAAAGAATCAAGGCCAATATCATTGTTCAGATTCGTTTCAGGGGAGAGGGAATGGCGGAGTTCCGGCTGGTCTTCTTTGATCATGCACAAAATATCAGCGATTTTATCGAACATTACTACACTCCTTTAAAGGTCTAATGTATGAGGAGCATCCGAATCCTCACTTTCACAAATTCCAACCAAATAAAAACAAATTCTTGTTTATCCCTCCAATTCCTATAAATTACAATTATTATCATACTCTAGCAAGAATCTGTCAACGAAAATAGAGTAGATCATTTACACTATTTTTCAATATAATTTCGTGAACACCCTTTGAATAGGTAGCAAGAATCATCTCATTTTGAACCTCGGCATTGGGATACGACAAATTCATACATCAATATTGATTGATTCTATTCAAAACTGACCACTTATTTAGGACTTTTTAACCTAAAATTCAAAAAACTAATCTAATCATTATTTTGTTGCAGCTAGTTTTAGTTTTTTGTACTATTTTCATCTAAAACAAAAAAGCCCCCCGGAGCTCCCATTCAACTCCGAGGGCTTAATTAGTTTATGGCTGCAGCTGCCACAACGCGGGAACGTTGCTAGGCTCCCAGCCTGCTAACGAAGTGTGCGGTTGGAGACATTTATACGTCGCACCATTGTAAGAGACTAGAGCATTCGCTGCATATGCCGTGTTAGCAGCCCATGGTGTAGCGCTTGGCCCTTGAGCCGTCGTAGCGGTGACTGCATTGCTGTTGCCGGATTCGTTTTGAGATGGATCAATAGCACGAACCGTGAACGTATAAGAAGTATTAGGAGAAAGACCCGTAACGAGCTTCTCGGTAGCTGTGCCCGTTACTGTTGCAACAACATTTGAACCGACATAAATGCGGTAACCAGCGATGCCAGAAGCATCCGTTGAGGCGTTCCACATCAGCGTAAGTGAGTTTGAGCCAGCCGCTCCCATGACATGAAGCCCAGACGGGTTAGTTGGCGGAGTCGTGTCGTTCGGGATCTGAACCGTAGTTATTTGTACGCTATTGCTGGCTGGAGATCGATTACCGGAGGAATCAAACGCTTTGACGGTTAAGTTATAGGTGGTTCCGGCAATCAAATTCGTCAGGTTGACATTTAATTGATTTCCCGGAACGGTAGCTATTGGCGAGGTGTTAGAGCCAGAATAAATCTCATAACCTGAGACACCATTATTGTCCGTTGAAGCTCCCCATGATAGTGAAGCTGTTGTTGTACCGACTGTACCTGCTGTAAGGTTCGTTGGAGTAGTTGGGGCAACGTTGTCTGAAGCGCCAAACTGAACATCAATTACGTTATACCAAGCGTTTGGTGTATCATAAATATCCCATACGGCAAGGATGATTTGATAACCAGTTCTCTCTGGTACACTACAGGTRTGGGACAACGTTGCAGGAGGCTGTTGACCGTTCCCCTGTACCGTACAGAACGGAGTCAGATCAAGCTGTGCACGTGAAAGTGGAGCATTCGGATTCCAATCTTGCTTGGTAATAAAATAGCGATAACTTGTCGTCGCATGACGCGCTGTGAACTTCCAAGTAAATGTATTGGTACCGCTGCTAATATTGACCTTATTCCAGCGAGTAGCTGTTTGTTGGTCAAGATTTGCGAAGGCAGCAAGTCCGGCACTGGCGATTTTACCATCTGCAGGTCCAGCTGCTGGAAAACCTTTTAATCCTTCAAGGCTTTGCGGCTCATAAATAATTGCACCACAGTTCGTATTCAGTCCATTTTTACATTGTATCGCCCGACTTGCAGGATTATCGATATAACCATGAGCTGAAACAGGCTTAACGAAAGCAATCATACTGGTTAATAGGAGCAGCAGACCGAGACAAGCTACCAACACACGCTTTTTCAAACTCGAACTCCTATGAATCTGATTCATCATCACATTACCTCCTAGGTTTTTGGTCTGGTTTTGAATCCATCCATTTCCTAACAGCATGCGGATATCAGTATCATTTCCCCCCTCTCATCATAGCTGCGACGTCTATAAAGATAGGTTCACTTTTAATCAACCAACTCCTTTAAAATCCGAATTTATATAAACTCCTAAGAGCTTATACACGCATTAAAAAATGAGTAGTGAAAGCAAAATGGGTATGGTTTGGGTTCATGGGAAGGTGTGAGGTTGGTAAAAAGCCAAAACTTTCCGGATGTTTGTACCGAAGTGTGGTGGAGATGAATGGCCCTAAAATCGGATTGTAGCTGAGGAATGTTCTATGAATCAATCATAATGTAAACGTTATTATTTTGCACTGCTATTTTAGAACTAATATTTTTTACGCTCAAAATAGGTCTTGCACCCAACCCCAACGACCTAAGCTTATGACACAAGGATGCATTTATTACCATTTTTTGTGTTTAAAGACCTAAATTTGTTTTCGTCATTGCAGCGTATTAGGATACTTACATGGTTCTCCTATGTTAAAATGCTTTTACTTCTATTTCAGCAATGGTACGTTTATTTTGGGGTTGAACAGGACGATGATTATCAGGGAATATGGCTTGAAATGCTTTTATTTGAGCTTTCGACATTTCGATAGGCTTCTCTAGAACAGTCCAATTCACGCCCTCGGAACAAGGCGGAGTCGTCAGTGATCCTTGGTAGCGATAAGCGTCCAGATCACTAGGAAGAAGCTTGCTGAGATCAATTTTGTTTTTCAAAATAAAATCAGCAGCTGTCTTTGTTTTGGGCAGCTTGGCCCAAATTTCAGTCAAGGCCGGGTTTCCTTTACCCTCCTTAATAAGTACGCCTAGCACAGCTAGATTTCCAGTCTTGCTCTTATGTACAAAGTGAAGCTCCAAGGGGGATGCTTTTCCGTCTATTAAATGCTCACTCGGTGTATGGAAATGGAATTGAGCCAATGTGTACTTAGTATCGCCTATTGTCAACTGATTGGCAGCTGATGATGTATTGGCTTGAATGGTATGTCCGCTATTGCCAAAGGTAAAGGTGGTTGGTTTGTAATGGACGGTCACCTTCGTTTTGTTGCCACTTTTATTTGCTTCGTCGCTGTGTATATCGATTGGTGATTGCTCCACTCCAGCACTGCAAGCAGCATATTCCGCATTAAGATGGGCCCAGTGCTCTGGTCCAGTGCTGCCATCATAGCTCCAATGCGGTGCTTCGCTCTCGGATTTTGATGCTGGTGCTGCATAAGCGACAGTTGAAGCTAGTAGAACTAGCATAGCTGCGCTTGTGAGAAATTTAGTCAAACGTGTGCTCATAAATTAATTCATCTCCTTAATAAGTTATGATTGAATAATACAAAAAGCGGTACGCTGCTTCGAACACCTCCTACAGTATAGTACCAACAACTTGGCTAACTGTAAATAATTAGAAATATTTTGCGCATATTGAATATTTTGAACATAAAACTCATATTTTCATCATGATGATTACTGGCAAACATAAATAATGGAGCAACTGCCGCAGCAGTTGCTCCACTCTCCCGTTTATCATCTACTTTTCAAAAAACTCTTTAGCATATTCTACAACCCCATGGACATCTGAAAGTCCAGCATCTATAAGCTCCAATGCCATAAAGTTATCGTCAGAAACCTCGAATGGTGCTTCGATACCATATTGACTGGCTTTTTTATAACCATACTTCGGATAATACTTATCATGACCCAAAACAATGGAACCTTTATAACCAAGCCGTGCAGCGATTTTGTGGCCTTCTATTATCAGCTGTTTCCCTATGCTCTTGCTTTGCATTTCTGGCAATACAGCAACAGGTGCAAGAGCAATCAGCGTCTGATTGCCTACTTTTATTTCTGTAAAAAGAATATGACCCACGATCTTGTCCTCGTATTCAGCTACAAGAGATAACTCCGGAATATAGTTCGCTGAAAGCCTAAGCCTGTTCACCAAGTTATGCTCATCATGATCTGAATAGTCAGCATTTTCAAATGCTTTTTGTACGACATGGTAGATTTCGTTAACGTCTTCATTGTTTTCTTGTCTAATTATAATATTCATTGGTTCAACCCTCTTTTAGTAGATTATGCCCCCACCATAGCGGCAAAGTTAATATGAATTTCGCTTTGACCTTCTCATTATCACTAAAGCTAGTCATAGAATCAAATGTTTGAACTGTGCCGTCATTCATTTTAGCAGTTACTGCAATTATAAACTCCAATGTCGTGATGTTGCCACAACAAATATGTATCTATATGGAAAATGAGGATATCCTAACTAAACCATACCATATTAACCATCAGATCAGAGGTACTCAGATGATTAATCCAACAGACAACATTGATGACCAGCCGTTGCAAACAGATTTAAACACTAATTTAAAAATGCTGCAGGATAATCTCGGTCATAGCCCTGACCTGGTTTCACGCCATTTCCAAGTGAATTTAGCAAATAATATGCCTATCCATGGAGCTATTGTATATATTGATGGGTTATCAAGCTCAAGCTCTATGCTTCAATCCGTCTATATGGGAAACCATGAGAGCAATCAGTATTCTACCCCTACAGAATTGATGGACTACTATAGAGATCGTGTCATTCCTGAAGGTGCCGTATTTAATCTGACTTTATTTAATGAAGTATTTGAAATGCTGCTTGCTGGAAACAGCATCCTTCTTCTAGATAATTGTGYGCAAGCTCTTTCTGTTGACACAAAAGATTTGAAAGCACGCGCGGTGGAAGAACCTAATGTTCAATCTGTGGTGCGCGGTCCCCGTGAAGGTTTTACTGAAGTGTTGAGTTGGAACACCGCTATGATTCGCAGAAAAATCAACAGTCGGCACCTATGGTTTGAGACCTATAAAATAGGAAGTGTCACTCAGACTGACGTTTCGATCATTTTTATCGAAAATCTTGTTTCGGATAGTGTGCTTGAAATGGTTAGAGAACGATTGCAGAAAATCGATATCGACGGCATTCTTGAAAGCAACTATATAGAAGAACATATTCAAGATAAGAAATATTCACCTTTTCCAACCATATTTAATTCGGAGAGACCTGATGTGGTTGCTGCTGGTTTGCTGGAGGGAAGAGTCGCGATTATGGTGGATGGAACTCCATTTGCACTGCTCGTTCCTGCACTGTTTACGCAGTTTTTTCAATCAAGCGAGGATTATTACGAACGGACGGATTTCAGCACACTGATTCGTTTGCTCCGCTTTTTGTGTTTTCTTATAGCTACCATTACACCCTCTTTCTATATTGCGATTACAACGTTTCACCAAGAGCTGCTTCCAACGACATTGCTCTATAACCTAGCCAGCCAGCGAGAAGGCGTTCCTTTCCCAGCCTTTATAGAAGCGCTGGTCATGGAGATTACCTTTGAGATTCTCCGTGAGGCCAGTGTACGAATGCCAAAAACGATTGGACAATCGATCTCCATCGTAGGAACACTGGTTGTCGGACAAGCCGCTGTAGAAGCTGGCCTCGTCAGCGCTGCCATGGTGATTGTGGTTTCCATAACGGCCATTTCGAATTTCGTACTCCCTGCTTTTAATCTAGGCATTGCGGCTCGGATTATCCGGTTTTTGCTGATGATCATGGCAGCATCCTTTGGATTGTACGGCGTATTTATCTGTATCATTGGGATCATTTTTCATCTATGCAGCCTCACGTCATTTGGCGTTCCTTATATGGCGCCGCTAGCTCCCTTCAACCGAACAGATCAGAAAGATACTCTTTTTCGTATGCCATTGCGCTCCATGATTACACGCCCCAAAAGCCTTAAACCAAAAAATCTAATGAGGCAGAAAAAATCATGATACGTTCTACTTCATTTTTCAGGCTGGCGCTCGTCGTCATCGTTCTTCTAATCTCCGCCATTCTCATGACTGCTTGCTGGAGCAGACATGAGTTAAACGAGCTTAGCATCGTGGTAGGGCTTGCTATCGATAAGAAAGGCGATAAATACAATGTAACCGTACAGATTGTTAATCCAGGCCAGGTAAGCAATAAACAAGCAGGATCAAACCACTACAGTCCAGTAGTCGCCTATGAAGCAATAGGCGTTTCAATACCGGATGCCCTCAGCAGAATGACAGTTAAAGCAGCACGACAGCTCTATTACCCACACCTGCGGATATTGATTATAGGTGAGGAAGTGGCACGCAGCGGAATCAGCAAGCCGCTTGATTTTATCGCAAGAAACCGTGAGATGAGAACAGATTTTTATCTCATTGTAGCTAAAAAAACAACAGCTAGTGAAATTTTAAACATGTACAGCCCTATAGATCCGATTCCTGCGAATAACTTGTACACCAAGCTGGAGACCTCTGACCGAATATGGGCTGCAACCGGAAAAATCACATTGGACAAGCTGATTCAAGATTTATCCCAGCAAGGAAAAGGTGCGACTTTAACCGCTATCGAAATCGAAGGCAATCCTTCAAAAGGCGATAAAATAACTGATGCTGTAAATGTTGAACCAAAGGTCATCCTCAAATACACCGGTATGGCCGCTTTCAAACGGGATCGTATGGTAGGCTGGCTGAATGAAAACGACACAAAGGCGCTCAATTATATTCAAAATAATATTGTCAAAACAACTGGCACGATTGCATGTCCGGAAAGCAAAGGGAACGTAAGTCTTCAAGTCGTCCACTCTCATACGGATATACGCGTAAATACGAAAAATGAAACTCCTGCATTCGAAGTCATTTTAAAAACGGAGCAGGATATAACAGACATTAGCTGCGAGCTTGATATCACTCAGCCGGAAACGTTAGCCAAATTAAACAAGCTGGCCGATAAGACACTGGAAGATATACTGAGCCGCACGATTCACAAATTTCAAAAGCAAGTTAAAGCAGATATATTTGGATTTGGTTCAGCACTTCATCGTTCCAACCCGAAAATGTGGCATGGCATTAACGATTGGGATAAAATATTCGAAAATGTGAATATCACCGTTCAATCTCAGTGCACTATTCGGCGAATTGGGACTACGGTACAGTCTATTAGAAGCACAATTAAAAAATAGGTGGCGGCAGCTATGTGGTTATGGATAGGTGTAATCGGTGCATGGACGTGGGTTTCCATTGTTGAAATCCCACCCCTATTCGGCAAGCGCAGGATGAAAGAGCTTCTACTGGTTGTATTCATTATGATAACAGCAACCTCTGGCAGTCTGGCTTTCATGTATATGAACATACCGCCTAACCCTCTGGAATGGATAGAAAAAATAATATCTCCTTACGCTCGTGCAATCTACTCCTTGATGTCCTGAAAGGAAAAGATCGATGATGAAGCCAGATACTTTAAGTGTTCGCACGTTCACGATATTAGTCATTTTTTTCATGATTGGCACCTCCATCCTCATTACACCTGCAGGGCTTACTTTGGTAGCGAAACAGGATGCTTGGATCGCAGCCATAGTAGGAATCGGACTCAATATTCTAAGCGTCCTCATTTATGTCAGTCTCGGTAACCGTTATGGGGACAAAACACTTATCGAGATGTGCCATCTTGCTTTTGGAAAGTGGATCGGCAATATATTCGGTCTATGCTTTATCGCTTTTTTCTATTTGCTCGCCTCTCTAATGATTGGGGATCTCGGTTTTTTTCTTACCACACAAACCTTGCCAGAAACTCCGATTGAAATATTATTAATTATTTTTGTCATTATCGTTATATTTGCCGTACGAGCAGGCATGGTCGTTTATTCCCGTGCGGTACAAATATTTTTTCCAATCCTATTTTTTATGCTCTGCTTTCTTATCATACCTATCTTCCCTCAAATAGAATTTCTAGACTTTGAACCCATACTGGAGTATGGCTTTAAGCCCATTGTAAAAGCAGGCTTCTCCTTTTCCGGTTTTCAGGAAATGATTGTGCTGCTCATGATTTATCCTTACGTAGCGAAATCAGCAAAAAGAGGACGAGGTTTTGTATGGGGAACTGTAATCGGTGGAATTGTACTGATCATCATTACTGTGGGATGTATAGGCGTAATGGGAGCTGCCGTCACCGCTAATCAATTATTTCCGGCCTACGTACTGGCGAAAAATATTAACATCGGCCATTTTCTTGAACGTATTGAAGGGATTATGATGTTCATTTGGATTTTATCTATCGTGATGAAGATTGTGCTGACGTTTGATGCATCGTTGATTGGGCTCTGCCAGCTATTCAAATTGAAGGATCCGAAACCATATGTCATACCCATGGGATTTGGCTTGATCGCTCTAGCGCTGTTATGTTACACAAATACGATTTCCGTCAATGATTTCCTCACCAAAAACTGGACACCCTTTGCTACGATTTTCACGATTTTTGTACCCTTGTTCATTCTAGGTATATTACTGTTTCGTGGACCGGGCGAGAGTAAAAGTAAGCAGGAGAATACAACTGAGAATGAGCAAGCATAGCTCTGATGGGGAGAAGACAAATCGGAGGTTTGTTTAATAAAACGGAGCCGCCTCAAAAGGCGGCTCCGTTGCAAAGCACAAACGACTGTAAAGCTCAGACATTATTTCCCCATAACTTCTTTCAATTTCAGCAGCACAGTAACCACTTCAGCACGGGTAGCAACGCCAGTTGGCTCAAATTTATTACCGCTGCGTCCTTGTACAATTCCTTGCTTCTTCGCCGTTTCTGCAGCCTTCTTAGCCCATGCAGGTATAGCACTGTCATCAGCAAAGCCTGTTTTACCGGTTGCCTCTGCATCAAGGCCTGTAACTTTTGCGATCATAGCAACCATCTCGGCTCTTGATATGCTTGCATTTGGACGGAAGCTGCCATCCTCATAACCTGTAAGAATACCAGCCTCAACAGCCTGAGCTACTGACTTAACCGCCCACGCGCCTATAGCTGACTTATCTTTAAATTGCAGCTCGCTTCCGCTTGTTTGCGGCTTCAGCATTTGCATCATCATCACTGCAAACTCCGCACGTGTTACCGAAATATTCGGCTTAAATGTGCCGTCTGAATAACCATTTACAAAGCCTTCTGCCACTGCCTTTTGGATATTCAGCTGTGCCCAGTGACCATCAATATCCTTGAAGTTCAGTTGATTTTTATTTATTGCCATGACAGCAAATTTCGTAAAGTGATCCACTTCAACTTCAATTTTATTACCGTTTATCTTGCCTCCAATAGATACCCATTTTTTGCTCGTCTCATCGAAGTAGAATACAGCTGCCGTTTGATTCTCTTTAAGCAGCGATGAATTAAATTCAAAGACGAGTGTTACATTTTTGCTGAATTTACCCGAACTATTTTTCAACACTTCAAAGACTGAGCTTAGAGGAATATCGTCTTTCGAGAAAAGCTTAGCCGTATCCAGCAGTTCTTCAATGGTCAGAATAATTTCCTGAGCTGTTGCTCCAGCTGGGATCGTGACTTTCATTTTCTCACCTAAACTCACCTTTGCTGAGTAACCAGCCGGTATTGTTGCTTTTCCATTCGTAGATACAATCTCTGTTATACCAGTGCCGCCGCCTGAATTACCGCCGGTTGGCGCTTTAGGTGTCGTAATATTTCTCGCATTGCTTGCCTTGGAGAAATTATTCGCATGATCGAATGCGATGACATAATACTGGTAAGCTGTTTCCGAGCTTAACCCTGTATCACTATAAGATGTACTTGTTGTTGTTGCCAGCTCAATACCATTGCGGAAAACCTTGTAGCCTGCTACTCCCAAATTGTCAGTAGAAGCAGACCACGTCAAATTAATTTGAGTGCTGGAAACCGCTTCTGCTTTTAAATTCGATGGATCAGTAGGCGCATCCGTATCAACGATAGTTGGTGTCCACCAGTTGCCGGATACGACAATCATGCTGAGCAAACGGAGGTTATTGCCAAAATATAAATCATCTTCCGTTTTAACAGCCGTATTATGATCCCATAGCTTATTTAGCCATTCTTGATTGGATGAATCGATCATTGCACTAACCATTAGCGGAGCTGAGAAAGTGATATCTTGATAATCAGCTATCGCTTCCGAGCCATCCAATTTATAGCCCGCCAAAATATTTTGTGGATCGTTATCCGTCTTTTTACGAATCCACTCATTTAATGTACTTAACTGATCTTTTGCACGTTTTTCCCCTGTAATGAGATAGTCTGTGCCTATGCGCCATGGTGTGCGGGATGAGTTGTAGCTATAATCGCCGTCCGTATCTGATTCTAAGAAGGAAGGCGGTGCAGGTACAAAGCTTCCGCTGTCAGTATCCTTCACGACAAAGTCTGGGAGCAGACCAGCGTTCGGACTGAAATTTTTATAAAGGCTTTCCATCACGTTATAGGTTTTGTCGACTACCTGATTCCAACGGCCATCGCCGGAAACAACAGCAAAATCCTTCATATGCTGCAGCATGAAATCCGAAGGACGGGTAGCATTTTCATACTCGCCGCTAGTTGCCCAATCGGCAATTCTTAATACCCAATCCTTTTGGTTGACTTCACTATCCATAATGGCTTTTATTACTTTACGAGCCTGAGCCAAATAATCAATTTCCCCATCATTTCCCCATTGCTCACTCGCAAGAAGAAGTGCATAGGCAATATCCATATCTCCATCTGTAGCTGAATCCACACCGTTAATATCAATAATCGCTTTACCATTATCAGCTTGCTGCCAAGCCATGAGGTCTGGATTAATTTCGCTTGGATGTGCTCTGAAATAACGATACATGCCGTCAAAATACTTCTTCGCATCTTTATCATGGCCTGCCATTAGAGCGGTGATCAGCATTCCGTAGCCATGAGCTTCAGAAACGGTAATCTCATTCTCTTCAAACCAGTCTCCATCCGCATACCACACATAATATTGGCCTGAGGTATATGGATTCTCTTTCAAATATTTCGTTTTCCACTCGTCATATAATCTTGACACGGTATTATCCATATCAGCTTGCGTAATATGATTTGGCTTAATTGTGCCGTCCGCATAAGCGGTATGCTGAGGGAAAGCTTTAAGTGGACCTTCACCCGCAGCAGCCGGCTTCGTCTTCAAACTTATCGAATGGCTTGCAAGCGATTCTAGTCCCTCTTGATTAATTGCTTTCACTTCATACGTATAAGTGCTGTTTGCAGCTAAACCTGTATCGGAATAGGATAGCTTCGAGCTTGATGTTGCGCCAACTTTCACGCCATCACGGTACACATTATAACCTGCCACGATGATGTTTCCTGAAGATGCCGCCCAAGTCAATTCGTTCTGATACGGGGATACGGCTTTTCCAGTTAAGTTTGTTGGTGCTGAAGGCGGCTCATTCTCGGCACCATTTTCAATCGTTGTGACTTCCACCGGAGCGGAGTTGTCTCTCGTTCCAACGGCCTTAACGATAAAATCATATTTCTTATTAGGATTGATGTCTTTAATTTCTAAGCTGTAATCTGTTTGATTGCCAGTTGCTGAAATATATTCGCTCCAGTGTGCTGCTACTTTGTCGTTCTTCTCGTAAATTCTAAATCCTCTAACCGGCTCTGTTCCTGTGGAAGGCTTCTTCCAAGATAAAATCGCTTTATCCCCTTCCACCTTCACCTTGACGTTCTCTACCTTCTCCGGCTTCGTATCCGTTCTTCTGATTCCGTAGTCATCATAAGCTTTCAATCCCTTGCCAACTGTATTTTCAGCTTTTTCGTCTGCAACAGCTGCTGTGAATGCGGTAAAAGCAAGTACTTTATCCGAAATAGACACATCCGTAAACATTTTCTTGAATGGTTGAGTGTCAATCTCAGCAAAGTAATCATCATAAGGAATGGGGTTGCCGTTCTCATCCTTTACTTCTTGCGCATCCCCATTTTCATCAATATAATGCTGATTATTTTTTTCGTAAAATTTATTTCCGAACGCATTAGACATCAGGTAGACTGTCCCTTTAGGATCGATGGCATTGCCTTCTTCGTCGATTTTAAAATCTTTAATGATCTCATCATTTAACATTTGGAATGATCTCATATACATATGATCATGGGCTTCGAACACCATATCGATTCCCATTTCGTCAAATTCAGGAATGAGATACTTTTTGTAAAATTGAACCCGCTCATCTTCCCATTGCGCTGAATTGTCGCCAGCTCCGTAAGGCCCTTTATGGAAAGTGACGAACTTCCATTTCTTATCGCTTTTTGCTACTGTGTTTTGCATCCATTTTACTTGATCCCAGAACTCTTTATCCGCCCATTCTACATCTTTCCCATTCGCAGCAAGTCCGCCTTCATATTGGGAATTGAATACCATGAAGAGCGCGTCGCCATACTCGAAGGAATAAACAGAACCTTCATCCGTACCGGCTACCGTTTGCTTAGGCAAGTTGAAGTGATTATAGAAATTATTATTAGGCGTCGTTACATCACCGTCATAATCATTCACTTCATGACCGCCAAGTACAGGCACATAAGGAACATTCGTGAGAGAATCCTGTGCTAAACCCAGCATCCACTGCCATTGCTCCTCCAAATCTCCATTGTCGACCAAATCGCCTGCACTGATCAGAAATTTAGGATCGAGAGTATAATCGACTGCTTTCCTAAACGTATCTGCCCACGGTTCAAAATCAGACTTATTAGAAGCCTGCGAATCCGATCCTGCAATAAAGCGGAAAGGTTGGTTAGCTGCTGTATCCGTTGTAAATGAACCAATAATGCTCCAGCTGCCTTCTTCTCCATTGCCAACTCGGAATTTATAAGCTGTACCTGGTTTCAGCTCTCTTGCGATTGCTTTATGACTAATGAATTTCGTGAATGTTTTGGAATCACGATCAGCTTCTGTCATAAAGGTTTCAATTTCCTCCGCTGTTCCCTTATAGCTGACTACTCCATCTGCTGGGAAGACATTCCCTGACATTTTCGAAGCCTCAACGACTTGAACGACAGAGTCTGTCATCGTATCGGTATACCATGCTAGAGCGATACTCGTCTTGGGATCACCGTTAAATGTCATATTGATCATTTTCGGCAAGAAAGGTGATTGTTGTATGCTAAAGCTCCATGCCAAATCACGAATCTGAGTCACTTCGTCTTTACCTTTGATTAATGATTTCGGAACAGAGATCGTATACGTTTTGCCATAACTAAACTCAGGATGATTAATCTTAAGCGTGTTTCCACCTACAACTTCCAGTGAAACACCGGCTAATGGTTTATTCTCATTGTCGACAATACTTACAGCAGATGCGGTGTCTAAAGAAATAGCCTTATTAAACTTCACGGTCAACGGCGCATCCACCGATACATTTTCAGCCTTGTCCTTTGGAAGCTTAACCAGATCAATAGTCGGTACACGAATGGCCGAGTTATCTATACGCTCCCCTTGAACCAGAATGTTTCTGATTTTGCTGGAACCTCCGCCTCCAATTCCATCACTATTGCCATTGGTGTTCTGTCCCGAGCTAACGACCCAGCGAAGATACAGAAGCTCCTGATCATTCGCTTCACTTGGAATCGCAACGTTCTTCAGTTTGCATTCATCGTTAGGCGGACAACTGTATACTCCTTTAGTCATTTTAACCGCACCGTTCGGCACATCCGTCCATGTTGCCCGATCCGTACTCATCTGCAGTTTAAAATCACGTGGTCCGGAGCCGGAAGAAGTTTGCTCCGATGACAAGGTTAAATTTTTATAGCCTTTAGTCGAGATCGTAGCAAGCCAATATTTTTGGCTAAAATCACCGCTCCAGCCTTGATAACTAAGATCCTTGTTGCTCCCGCTATAGTATTCAAACGTTCCACCGACATTTTGGAACAAGGAAGCCGCTCCGTAAGCACCGCCTGTTGCTATGGAGATGCCATTATCCCCTTCATTCGGAAATATCCATTCCGCAACCTTCTCTGCTCCGTTACTCACAGCTGCTGGTTCATCCGCGGCAGCAACAAAGTTGGAGAAAGTGGTGGTCAACATGATGAACGTTAATAATATACAAGTCATTACATGAAATGATTTTTTCCGTTTGTTTCTGCTATGCATATACTTAACCTCTTTTCTTTTCCATAATGAAAACGAATGATCAAAAAGTCCAATTCTTTGAATGCGCTGTCATAAATATTTGGTTTTCACAATCGCTCTTGGCTCCACCCCCTCTTTCAGATCGATTTTATGCTCTCTAAAAGTTTAAACGCTTTAATCTTCAAAAAAGAGTTTATCCTGTAAGGAAAGCCCTGTCAATCACTTCCAAGGATTTTTCTACGAATTTCAGAGCTATTTACCTGTCCAGTTCAAATTTTCCTCCTTATTTCGCACTTTTTCTCCCCGTTCCTATAAGAAAAACGAATTCATTAATTATTTTAAGTATAAGCGCTTAAATTATTTGTAAATTTAAACAGCGTTGACTTTTCAGATGCATAGACTTCCTAAAATGCTTAAAATATATATTAATTAGTCTTTAAATTTCCGGGAAAAAGTCAAAAAACCCGATCTCATTGGATCGGGTTTTCTATTTTTCAGACGGCAGGTTCGAAGGCGGGCGCCTCCATCTAGTTAAGCTGCTTCCATTTTTGTTCTAGCGTTTGAGGAATATAGCTTTCCAATTGATGTAAAAGTTCTAATGGTTCACTGGAAACATTGATTAGACTCAGATGTGAATCATTGGAGAACCCTTCTTTAATGCTATGATTAATCAATTGAACAAAAGGATCAAAATAATTCCTAATGTTTAGAATACCTACAGGCTTTTTATGTATGCCAATCTGTGACCAGCACAAAACCTCGAAAAGCTCCTCATATGTCCCAAAACCGCCAGGCAGAGCAATAAAGCCATCAGCTAGTTCACTCATTTTAGCCTTGCGTTCATGCATATTTTCTACTTCTATTAACTGAGTTAATTCTCTATGCACCACCTCTCCTCTAAACAATCCTTTAGGCATAACTCCGATCACTTCACCGCCACCAGTCATGACAGCATTAGCGATTTCACCCATTAAACCTATTTTAGAGCCGCCATAGATTAATCGATAATTTTTTTTAGCCATGTAATGACCAAGTTCAGCAGCTTTCGCTTTATAATCGTGATGTTCCCCTAAATTTGATCCAGCAAAAATACAAATTGATTTCATAAACCCATCTCCAAACTATATGTTGATAATTTCCATAGTCTAATATACTATATATTGACGATTAATCAAATTAGTAATCCTGAATTTCACAAACCGCCTCTCAAATTAAAAAAAGGACAGCTGCTCTCAGCTGCCCTTCAATGAACTCATCCATTACGCGCTTTGTCGTTCCCTGATCCGAAATCGGTTTGCCAATACAGCAGCTTGGAACCTATCCAAACCATCCCCATATCGGTTAGCTTGCCGAATATGGCAAACAAAATTAAGCTTGTCATTATAATTGCCGGACGTCCCGTCGTTTGACCGTCGGTCATGAGAAACCCGAGCCCTTTGCTGGCACCCATAATTTCCGCTGCTACGACGAACATCCAGCCCATGCTGAGCCCACTTCTCATGCCAACGACCAAGGAAGGCAGCGTAGCCGGCAGAAAAAAATGCCAGATTAATCGGAAACCTTTGTACCCATGTACCCATCCTACCTCGATCAGCTTGCGATCTACATTTATAATGCCTGTCAGCAAATTCAAATAGACGGGGAAAAATACCCCAATGGCAATAAGAGTGATCTTCGACGTCTCGTAAATACCGAGCCACAAAATAAATAGCGGAACCCATGCCATAGAGGGGATATTTCTGAGTGCTTGAAGCATCGGATCAAATAAATAACGGAAAAACCGAAAGTATCCGTTTAGAATGCCTAGTACCAACGCGACAGCCAAACCTGCAACAAAACCAGCAAATACCCGGTACAATGTAATAAATAAATGATCACCCAGCTCGCCCGATGCGAGCAGGTCGGTGAAGGTGCCGTAAATCCGGGTAAGCGGCGGCAGTAAATTGGGAGCTGCATATCCTGTAATGGAAGCGTATTGCCATGCGCCGAGTAGGAGTATAGGAACTAGGAATCCCAAAGCGATTTGAAAAATGCGACTGTCCGTGAATTTCAAATCGATGACCTCCGTTTATTGTGCGATCTTTGTAAAGTATTCCGAATCGATCAGTTCATCTGCAACTTTGGCAACATCCGTATTATCAGGAATAATTCCACTCTTCAATAAGACGGTACCCGCCGCATTAAGGGCGTTCTTCTGTGTATCGCCTATAACAGGATTAGAAAGATCGGTTCTTTCGATCACCTTTTCTACGACTGGCAGCGTCTGCTTGGATTGTTCGCTTACGATTTTCTTGAATTCCTCTACATTGCCGCTGGCCCATTTCCGTGCCTGTTCATAAGCTTCAATCACTTTTTTCGTCAACTCTGGGTTATCGCTCGCGAACGACTCTCTTACATTAAGCACCCCATAAGTATTCAAGGAAGCGTCGCGGATAACGAGCTTAGAGCCCTGCTCAACTTCGGTCTGCGCCATAAACGGATCTAATCCCGCCCAAGCATCGACTTCACCTTTTTCCAAAGCTGCTTTTCCATCCGCGTGCTGCAGTTGAACGAGCTCTACATCTTTTTCACTCAACCCCGCTTGATCCAGAATGCGCAGCAGGAAAATATACGGGTCCGTCCCCTTAGTAACCGCGATTTTCTTGCCTTTCAAGTCCTGAGCCTTGGTAATCGTAGAATCAGCTTTTGTGACAAGAGCTGTCCATTCCGGCGTAGAATAAACGTAAATCGACTTAATGGGATTTCCGTTTGCTTTGCCTAATAATGCCGCGGCTCCTGCCGTAGAGCCGAAATCTATGCTTTTGCTATTCAAATACTCCAATGCCTTATTGCTTCCCGCGCTAAGTACCCATTCCACCTGAATGCCATCTGCTTTAAGCGCCTCTTCCAGAAAACCTTTCTCCTTCAGCACAAGGCTTACCGGATTATAATAAGCATAATCCAGCTTAATCTTCGTAACACTTGATGATGCTTCCTTCGATGTGCCGTTGCCGCAGCCCGCCAACTGTAATATGACCAAAACCATAACAATCGCGAAGACGATTTGCTTGCCTTTTCCTATTCTCATGTTCATATCCCCTTAAATGGTATAATTATCATTTTTACCGGTATTTCCACTTGGCGATTCGGGTTTCTCTTTAGTTAGAATGCGGTCTAGAATCAATTTCTCGTAATAGGCGAAGCCGCTGTCATGCTCTCTCGGTCGCGACAACGTAATCCTAACGTCGAATGCGATCTTCCCGTGCTCAATGAGAATAACCCTATCCGCCAATTGCACCGCTTCCGCAACATCATGAGTGACCAGCAGTGCCGTAAATTTCTGCTCCGTCCATAATCGCTCTATTAATTGCTGCATTTCGATTCTAGTTAAGGCATCCAGCGCGCCAAGCGGCTCGTCAAGCAACAGCAGCTTGGGATTCCCTGCTAAGGCGCGGGCCAGTGCCACCCTTTGGCGCTGCCCACCGGACAACACGCCGGACCACTCGGATGCGCGACTGCTTAGCCCCACTTGTTCGAGCGCTTTCTCTGCTTTCTGAATGACTCCGTCCTTGACGCCGACTCTGACGTTTTCGAGTACACTTTTCCATGGGAGCAGTCTAGCATCCTGGAACAGAACCCGAGTATCCGGGTGAATGAACCGAATTTCCTCGCTGTCGATATATACGCCGCCTTCTGATGCCTTCTCAAGACCCGCCACCAATCGAAGCAAAGTGCTTTTCCCGCAGCCGCTCCTTCCTACGATGGCAATGAATTCCCCAGGTTTTCCTTCAAGCTCCACCTCTTGTAGAACCTGCTTATTTCCGTACCGCTTAGCCGTTTTCTTGATTTGCAGATGGCTGCCTAAAGTAGTTTGTTCCACTCTCTACCCTCCTAGTTATTCTCTTTTCTCCAGATTCGAAGAGCGGCCATGCTTAGCGCGAGGAGGTCGTTGTACTCTTCGGAATAATCTGATTGGCAATCATTTCGCCGAATGGACTTATGAAGAGCGGTTGATCCACCTGCTCCTTCTTTTGCAAAGGAAGCTTCGGAAACAATAATTCCGCGACCCGGTAAGCCTCCTCCAAGTGGGGGTATCCAGATAGAATGAAGGTTTCAATGCCGAGCTCTTGATACTCCAGCATGCGAGCGGCTACCTGATCCGGATCTCCTACAAGCGCAGTGCCTGCTCCACCGCGAACCAAGCCGACCCCAGCCCATAGGTTAGGACTTACCACAAGCTTGCTTCGATCCCCTCCATGCAGCTCAGCCATCCGGCGTTGTCCCTCCGAATCCATCTTGGCAAAAGAGGACTGAGCCCTCGCAATGGTTTCATCATCGACATGTGAAATAAGCTCATCCGCCGCTTGCCATGCTTCTGCTTCTGTTCTACGTACGATAACATGCAGCCTTATTCCGAACTTGATCGTTCTTCCGGCAGCCTCCGCTAGTCGTTTCATTTTGGTAATTTTCTCAGCAACCTGCTCCAGAGGCTCGCCCCATGTCAGATAAACATCGATGTGGTCAGCCGCTATCTCCATTGCCGCATCCGAAGATCCCCCAAAATAAAGTGGCGGATAAGGAGCTTGAAGCGGAGGATAAAGCACTCTCCCGCCCTTTACGCTCAGATGGTCTCCCTCTAAATCCACTTCTTCTCCTTGCAGCACTCGTTTCCATACTTCGAGAAACTCACCAGTTAAACCGTAGCGGTCGGAGTGATCTAGGAAAACACCGTCTCCTTCAAGCTCGGCCTTATCGCCGCCGGTCACAACGTTGATAAGCAGCCGCCCATTGGAGAAGCGATCCAGCGTTGCCGCCATTCTTGCCGCCAAAGTAGGAGACATCAAACCCGGTCTTACTGCAACTAAAAACTTCAGCTTCTCCGTAGCAGGAACTAACGTTGAAGCGACAACCCATGCATCCTCGCATGAGCGGCCCGTTGGAAGAAGTACGCCGCCAAAACCCAACTCGTCAGCTGCTTGAGCGATTTGTTTGGTGTATGCGTAGTTAACCGCTCTAGCACCTTCGCTAGTGCCTAGAAAATGTCCGTCGCCGTGTGTGGGAATAAACCAGAAAACTTCCAAAATATTCAATCTCCTCTCAAATAGAAAAGACACCTGTCCCATGTAGCTGGAGAAAGGTGCCTTTAGTGGTCTAATCGGCTTGTATTTTGATATAGGTTGATCATCTATCCCTTGCTCGTTTCCTGTAATAGCTTCCATATCGGATCGATATAACTACTTTTATTTGTGTTCAAATACTGATTCGCGTACGAGCGAACGGGATCGCCTGCGTAGAAACGTTCATACAATTCATGGCGTGAGCCGAGCGGACTGCCGATTAAATCCCATGCCAGCTTGAACAACTTTACCTTTTTCTCCGAGCTGACAGAGGCGCCTTCGAAATACAGATGCATGAATTTGGAGATCGGACCATAGAAGTCTTCCATGCTGGACGGGGTTTGAACGAACCCTCCTCCTCCGACTTGCTGCAGAATCTCTATCGCTCTCGGATAAATCTTCGTTCCAATATTCCTTGCCGTATCGATGAAGGAAATCTCAGGCAACCAAACTCCCGAAGCATTTTGCGCAGCTTTCGTCTCAGAAGCGATCACCAGCGCGCGCATCGTATCGACTTGCGTCAGCAGCTCGCCAAGCTTCTCCTGAATGTGTAGAAAGCCAGTTACCCCAATGGATTCCGATATTGCGAAAGCAAGTCCTGTTACGAATTCAAGCTTTGCGACGGACCTCACAACCGTTTGATGGAAAGCGAGCGAATTCGCCGTTTTGTTGTTCCGCAGACTCAATACAGATTCTGAGTCGCCATAAAGCAATACGCGTTCCCATGGAATCAGAACATCGTCGAAAAACAGCACGGCGTCCATTTCCTCATATCGGGAGCTCAAAATATGTTCCTTTTCTCTCGAATCTGCGAACGATTCCCGGCAAACAATATGCAGCCCTTTCGAATTTGCCGGAACAATGAGTACATGCGAATGCTCCTTGTTCTCCTTCTTCAGCTGCAAAAAGGAGAAAATAATGAAATCGTGAGTATACGGCGCTCCTGTGGCAATCATTTTCGCTCCGCGCACAATAATGCCTTCGCTCGTTTCCTTCACAACATGAAGGAATCTTTCTGAAATACGCTCATCGCTCAGTTCACGGGAACGATCGATCTGCGGGTCCAGTATAGCCGTCGTAAGGAACAAGTCTTTATCTCTGGCCGATTCGTAATACTTCTCGATCTTCGCTTGGAATCCCGAATCCCTCTTGCTGATTTCCGCTCTATCCGCGTACCATCCCGTAATCATGGACCTTCCGTAATCGGATAAACGGCTCATAATGCCATTTGTTTCTTTCGCCCAACAGGTAAAAGCTTTGCTTCTTGTTAAAATATCCTCCTTCGAATAAGGCACTAGAAACGAACTGTGAACATATCGGCCTAATGATGGCTGCAAGTATCCAACTTCATCTCTGCGATGCGGATCATCCAGCAAATCAAATAGTCCTGTGATGGTTTTGAGCGTGCCTTGAAACGCGGGATGTGTGGGCAAATCATCCACCGCTTGGCCTTCAAGCCAAACCTTTCGACCATCCTTAAGGCTTTTTAGAAACTTTTCACCTCTCGTTGTCATTGAACGGATTCTCCTTGACTTCTTTTTCCGATAAGAATACTATGTTTTTATTCATGTTGTGATATTATCCAATTTCTTCAATGTTTTCAACCATCAGTTTTAGTTCTTATGTCCTTTAAACAACAAAACAACGATCTATGTTTGATTACTCAAAAACAAACAACAATAGAATATATCTATTCGACCTTTTTATTACTGGTAAGATTTAAATTCACGGAATTTGCTCGCTTAAACATGGACTTCTATTTGTTGGTTAAACAACATATTTGACCATTTTGTTTGTTATCTGAAGGAGGTTAATAACATGCTTCAGCCATCCAAAGAAGACCGTAGAATTATCCGCTCACGGAAGGTCATAACGGAAGCCTTCGTTTCCCTTCTAAGAGTAAAAGGATTTCCCGATATTTCTGTAGCCGATTTAACGGAACATGCCGAAATTAATCGATCAACCTTTTATGCCCATTACAAAGATAAATTCGATCTCCTTCATGCCGTTATTGAAGAGAAGCTAACCTTGTTATCCGAAGAGCTTGAAGCCTCTAGAGTAAGCCATTCCGTACTTTCTAATACGATAGACAGTCCTCATCCTTATTTCGTCACGTTGTTCGATCATCTTCAGACTCATGCAGGATTTTACACGATTATGTTCAAGCGAATTGAGGATAATGCAGTTCGAAGCCGTATGCTGGAGGTTATTAGAGAAAGCCAGTTCATTATCATCTCCCATTTCAAACTCGAACAAAAGATGCTTATTCCCATGGACGTTCTTTTGGATTATCTCTGCTCTTCTATTATTGGGGTAGTAGAGAAGTGGTATGACAACGGAATGAAATACAGCGCTAATTACATGGCTCTTCAGCTGACGAGAATTAGCATGCTGGGCACGGATAAAGCTATGGGGTTGTAGAACCGGGGGTCAAACTGGAAACTAGAATAGCAGGAAGCTCCAGACAAGAAATAAGATTCATGGATATGAGGAAAAGCGTAGAGTAACTCTAATACATGATGGTTCAGCGGATAATGAAGTCCTGGGATCGGAGCCTGTTCAACAAAATCAAAGGCCGCTTCAATTGAAGCGGCCTTTGATTCGAGGGACTCCTTTTATTATTTATTCGTAACCGCAGCCACAACATCGTCAATGACTCTGCCTTCCGCAATTGGTCCCGAAGACATCCAATGTCTAGCCGATACTTTGAACACATGATTTTCCTTGACAGCAGGCATCGACTTCCAAACACTGAGCTTCTCAACTTCCGCTGAAGCAGCTTCCTCTTTCGCGAAATCCTCCGCTGTGTCAATCGATCCACCATAAATAGCAAATATGTAATCTGCCGTAATCGTAGGCAGCTTCTCCAGCGACGTATTCATTCCCCAATCATCAGATGATTCCTTCTGAAATGCTGCAATACTCGTATCAGGAACTAAACCCAATTGTTCATAGATCAGTTTGTTAAAGCTAGGGAAAAACACCTGCAGATCCTTGACTGATGGACGAATAAAGACTACCTTATTGTCCGCTCCAACTGCAGAAGATATCTTTGCTTTAGCTTCATTTATTTTATCGTCATACGCCTGAATTACCGCCTGTGATTTTTCCTCCAGCCCCAATATTTTTCCGATTTCAGTTATATTGGTTTTCCAATCATCCGGAGTAAAAGGAAGCGTTGGAGCAATTTTACTAAGTTCATCGTAGCCAGCCTGATCGGTAAAATACTGTTGAAGCAGGATTAGATCCGGTTTTGATTCCAGAATCTGCTCCAGATTCTGATTCGTATCTGAGCTGCCAGACATTAGGATTTTCAATTCTTTTAACTGATCTTCTAAATAATAGCCGTTGAAGCCATACGCATATACCAGCGGGACTCCCAATGACAATGTAATATCTTCAAGTCCGATTACAGCGATCCGTTTTGGATTGGACGGAACTTGCGTCTCTCCGTACGCGTGCTTGATCGTTTGCGGCTTCTTCTCCTCTGCTTGTGCGGTAGACTGAGGACTGTCCGTTTGTACAGGCTCCGTGGCATTGCCAGAGTTAGCTTTCTCACCCGCATTCGTGTTATTGCCGCAAGCGCTAATCATGGCTGCCAACAGTAATATAATCATTAGCCCGGCGAATTTCTGATGCCTTCCTTGATTCCAATTACCACCCTGGCTTACATAATCCGTTCTCTTTCTTTGATGCATCGTATTCCCTCCGTATTTTGTAATGATATTGATTATCATTATCGACAAGTCATTATAGCACACTAATTAATGCTTTGAATATAAAAAAGATCGTACTACTAATGAGTTCTATAAAACTGCTTCAAATATTGTTGCTACAAACGAACTACTGGATCAAACTCGATACGAAGAAAGTCACTTATACGAATGCGAATCGATTCAAGAAGCTGATAAAGAAAAACCCGATCTTATTCGATCGAGTTTCATTTATTCTTATAAATGAGATGTGTGGTCTTTTTCTTTAGATAATCAATATTACCCCACCATTAGATAATGAAATCTCTTGAAGATCGCTGCCCGATTACATCACTACCCCATAAAATGACTATCGTCATATTAAGAAAATTACCTTTATCACTAAATAAGGCATGCCAAAACAATTAAGATAAAAGTATCAAATCGATGAGGTGAGCGAGAAAATGAACGGAAACACTTTTTATATGATGATCGCTTTTATAGCCGTTTTAGTTTTGTGGAGAAGAACGAGAAGCATGTACCGTCCAATACGGGGGAACGGGATTCGTTTACTGATTCCTTTATTATTCATAATCCCTGGCCTGTCTTTAATTATTAACCCTAACGTGAATGAACCGGCTTGGGCTTTTGGAATAGCCTTCGGGCTTGGCGTTATATTTTCCATCCCATTGATTTGGACGACTAATTACGAAGTGAGAGATGACAATTTGATTTATTCTAAGAAAAACTGGGGATTTATCGCAGCTTTCATAGGTATTGTGTTCATACGGTTTGCTCTGCGTCAAGAATTGTCCGACTTGGATCCTCAAGGTAAAACAGCTTTATTCATGCTAGTAGCTTTCGGTTATATCATTCCGTGGAGAGTTTTTTCGTTTATCAAATTTCGGCGTGTGGCCAACCAATTGCAATTGTCTAAAATAAACTAAAGTTTGGTTGCCTGCGGATAAAAAAAAGGAATTCTCACAGTAAAAAAAAGCTGATCGGCAATAGCGCTGATCAGCTTTTTCGATTCATTCTTCGCGAATGACTAATAACACACCAATAAAAATGAGTATAGTACCTATCCAAAATGATAAGCCAATTTGTTCACCTAGCAATAGCCAGCCTAAAAAAGCACCAACTATAGGTTGGAAAAAGAAAAATAATCCGCCACTCGAAGCATTAAGCATTTGCAGCCCACGATTCCACAGTAAAAAGGCACAGGCTGTCGAAATAACTCCCAAGTACAATAGTCCGCCCCATATAGATGGATGCATCAAGGCTTGAAAATCAAGCTCCGGCAATCGAGTAACGGTGAAAGGTGTAAGTAAAACAATGGCTACAAGGGTTGTATAAAAAGTTACAACAATTTGTGAATAGTTCCTGGGTACCCGCTTAATAAGAACAGACATAAGCGCCCAAGTAAGGGCGGCAATAAGCAGTGATACACCACCAAGCTGTAGGGATGAATCGATATTGGCATTTCCGACAATAATGCTTACCCCTATTGTTGCTAAAATAATTGAAATTGCTTTTTTAAACGTGATCTTTTCTTTTAAAATGATACGTGCAAATAGCACTATGAATGCTGGTGTCGTTGAAGTAATAATAGCACCCATTTGTGCTGTAGAAAGCATCGTACCTACTTCTTGGGTAATGATAGAAATTGTATTTCCAATAAGTCCAATGAAGAAAATTAATAATAAATCACGCTTTTCAATCCGCCATGATTGTTTCGTTACAACGCCAATAAATAGCAATGATAAAATCGCAATTACATAACGAATCCACACTAATTCAAGTGGTGGAACAAAGTCTACCACATGTTTTACAACAACATACATCCCGCCCCAAATGCTAGCTGCGAGTGATAAATATAAAGAACCTAATAAAGTGTTTTTCATTTTGTACCCTCCGTTTTCCTAGACAGTTCCTGTCCTTAACGGAGTTGTAGTTTTCTACCGTTAAGGAAGAATAACTACAGGTACATCGTTTTCAAAGAGTGGTGACCACATCATCTGTCTTCAGCTCACTTTCAAAAGAGTAATTTTATTTTATATGATTTTTTTTGATAAGGCTATTACCTATTTTAATTATAACGATGTACCAGCGTATGAGAAAAACCCTTAGTGAATAACCAGTCCAATGAAATGGGAATCTTATACAGGATCAGACTGATAAGAATTGGGAGTGAGCGGAAAATGAAAACGATGACAGCGGCTGGCAGTGCTAACCTGCAAACTCGCACGACTCAAAAAACAGTAGGCCAGTACTTGTTCGATTGTCTACAGCTGGAGGGCATTACCGAAATTTTTGGCGTTGCTGGAGACTACAACTTTACACTATTGGATACGCTGGAGCGCTATAACGGCATCCGGTTTATGAGTGGACGGAACGAATTAAACTCAGGTTATGCGGCGGATGGTTATGCAAGAGTTAAAGGCATATCCGCTCTTATTACGACTTTTGGAGTCGGAGAGCTTAGTGCTTGTAATGCGATAGCAGGAGCTAACAGCGAGCATGTGCCGCTAATTCATATAGTAGGTGCGCCTCCCGATAAGGATCAAAAGGAACATAAGCTGATGCATCACACTCTAATGGATGGAAACTTTGACGTCTTCCACAAAGTGTACGAGCAGATTACGGCTTATACTGCAGTACTGACACCGGAAAACGCTGAGATTGAAATCCCTGCCGCCATTCGTATTGCGAAGGAAAAGAAAAAGCCAGTGTACCTCGTTGTGGCTGATGATCTAGTGACCATGCCGATCATGACACGAAGTGAGCCGGTACCCCCGCGTCCAATGTCCAATCTGAAAACTCTTCAGGCAGCAACGGAACATGCCCGCCAACTGCTGGAGCGTGCCCATCGGCCGATCATTTTGGTTGATGTCAAAACCATGCGTTTCGACCTCGTAACCGCAGTTCGGCATCTAGCCGATGCGATGAACGTACCTGTTGCAACAATGATGTTCGGCAAAGGGGCATTTGACGAAACCCATCCGAATTATATTGGGATGTACGAAGGTTCATTCGGAAGTTCTGAAGTCCAAACCGCAGTAGAAAATGCAGACTGTGTCATTGCAGTAGGCATGGTATGGGCGGACAATAATACCGCGAACTTCACTGCGAAGCTAAACCCGCTCGTGACTATCAATATTCAACCGGGCATGGTCAAGGTCGCAGAAGCGGAATATCCGAATGTATTAGCAGCCGACATGCTGCTTGCGGTGCAGAATATTGGATACATAGGCCAAGGTTTAGCGGGAAAAACGACATTCCCATACGACCAAATAACTGGCAGTGCCGGTGACCCACTAACTGCGGCCAATTATTACCCGCGTTTTCAGAAGTTGCTGAAGGAAGGGGATATTGTGGTCGCCGAGACCGGCACGTTTTACAACGGGATGGCGCAGGTGAGACTGCCGCGCAATGCAACATATATTGCGCAAGGTGGCTGGGAGGCGATCGGTTATGCCACACCTTCCGCATACGGTGCCAACGTCGCTGCACCTGATCGGCGGGTGTTGTTATTTACAGGTGACGGCTCCTTGCAGTTGACAGCCCAAGAGATTAGCACCATGCTCTATTATGAATGCAAGCCTATTATCTTCATCTTGAACAACGATGGCTACACAATCGAGAAATATTTAAATGTCAAAACAGAGAATCAGCAATATAACAAAATTCCGCGCTGGTCATACACTAAGCTTGCCGAAGTGTTTGGAGGCGATGCGTTTGCCGTGACAGTACGAACCTATGGAGAGCTTGATCAGGCTATAATTCAAGCGGAGAGGGAATGTACAGGAAGACTCTGTATCATCGAAATGATAGCCGCTGACCCTATGGACGCACCAGAAAATATGCGCCGGATGCGCAATTATTTGGAAATGCAGGAGAAACAACGCAGCCAAAACTAGAAAAAGCAGCATCTAGTTTGCTTCTTCTTCCTTCATAAACACTGTAAATATTCTGATTATGAGGCCCGATAAACTCTAGAACCAAGCTATCGGGCTTCAACTTTATTTATGGAATGATCAGAGTTAAACAATACGCTGTTACCCATTAATTGAACGTTGTAGGTCACGAATGTCCTTCCACGAAATGAGCTTGATGTTTTCCTTTAGGAAGAGCTGCTTTATATCCAAATCACAGAGTAAGCGGAATTCAATTTCCCTTTCCATATAACAGTTTGTTAATTGCTTCAGTTCATCAGTAATGATAGACGGATGAACAGTTAACTGGGTGATACCAGACTTTAGGTTTTTGATCATGGATACAAACTGCGCCTTCACCGTCTCGTGCTCTTCATTCGTGCTAAGGCAATAGGGAAGAGAAATGATATCATCAATGAGGAAAATACCGCGCCTGTCCGCTGAAGAAATTCGTTCGGAAAACCTCTCCTTTTGCTCTTCGTTTATAAACGGCTGCATTAGAATTCTTCTAGGGAAATTAAAGGGCAGTTGATACTCTTGGCATAAATCTAATGCTATATCCAAAAAATCACGTCCTGTGTTTAGACCAAAGATACTCCCTGCATGACTGTCAAGATGAGTGGGATCAATCCCTTGAGAAATCGCATATGTAATTTGAGCTCGCATTTCAAGCCTAACCTCATCCAGATCAGCATTGKACTCTAAAAATGCGATATCTGTAAAGAATTCATTAACTGAATTAACAAGGCTGTAGAGCGGATTCTCATGATACACAGGCTTATATCCTTGATGCTCTGAACTTGATAATGTCAAATGAATTCCGGCCTGCTCGATAGTCTGAATATCACCCTTGCTTAAAGCTTCTTTAGCTGCTCGGCAGGGAATCATTATTGAAGTTGAGGTAATGGCAGCCTGTTGAAATAATGTATGAATAGCCTCATTGGTTCCCCATGTTATTCCATAATCATCCGCATTAATAATTAATAATCGATCTGATTCTTTATATCCAAATTTATAATTCATTTACTCTCTCCCTAATACAAGTTGAAACATGAATAAGGGCGTAAGCACATTTGTGCCTACGCCCTTGCCCAAGTCATTTATTTCCGTTCRATATATACTGGTTATTCAATTCAATTTATAGTTGTCTTATTTTAAGAGCCTAAATCAGGTTGGTCCAAGAAGCTAACTGTGTTATCCGTCGTTCCATGCAATTCAAAGATAATAATCTCATTATCACCTTGCTTCAATAATGGACCTGGCACATACAATCTCTTCTGCGGTCCAATATCCCAATAACGACCCAGATTGAAACCATTGATAAACACGACACCTTTGGTCCACCCTTCCAAACTAAGGAAAGTATCACATGGCTCATCCACAATTAACGTTCCTCGGAAGAAGCTCGGACCTGTTTGTTCCGTGATGTTCCCGAATTGCAAACCCGATAAGTCCGTTAGCGGTAACTTGTACGTCGTCCAATCCGACAAGAACTGGCGCCCAAAACGTACCCCTTCGGTAATCCCTTTCCGGTCTTTCATATAAGGTCCGTAATTAACTCGGCCTAAATTCTCAACAAGGATAGAGACCTCTACTCCTTCAGCAGGCACTTCAAATTCTATCTTCACATCGGTATGAACGCGGTCCAGAACACCAGCCGGCTGTCCGTTAATGAAAATTTGTGCGCGGTCATGCACGTCTTGCAAGAAAAACTGATCTTTAGGACGTGGTCCGCTAATAAACGTACGATAATGAATAAATCCGTAATCCTGCCCCAGTTTTTCCATTGTCTCAGGGTATGCCGTATAAATAGGTGCAGAGATGTTGTCCAAATTAGCCGCTAATGAAGCTTGCTCGGTCATTTTCACTTGTCCATACGCTTTCCTAGCGATCGGAGCTGGCAATTCACATGCAGGTACATCCACATATTTGGAGATAACATCGCGCACCGCATAATATTTAGCGGTCGGTTCACCGGATTCATTTAGCAAGGCATCATAATCATAGCTAGTCACCGTAGGTTCATAGCTATCCGCCGTATGGCCGTTCGCTCCGTTGTAGAAACCAAAGTTTGTTCCGCCATGGAACATATAGAAATTAACGGACCCGTTCAGACTAAGCATTTCATCAAGCACACTCGCGACATCCTCAGCGGGACGGGTATGATGCTCCTCCCCCCAATGATCAAACCAACCGTTCCAATATTCCATACACATAAATGGCGCATCCGGTTGATATTGTTTAAGCTTCTCGAACGCTTCTGCTGGCCGAGAACCAAAATTCACCGTTGCCAGAACACCATCGATCATACCGCCTTGCAGCATTGCATCTTCAGGTCCATCGGAGGTGAATAGCAGAACGTCTATTCCACGTGCAATCATGCTTTCTTTTTGATGAATCAAGTAGCGTTTGTCATTGCTATAGCTTCCATATTCATTCTCGACCTGCATCGCGATGATCGGCCCGCCATTGGTGCATAGAAGCGGTTTTAATTTCGGAAGCAGCACATCATAATAAGCATCTACATGATCTAGAAACGGCTTATGGTAGCAGCGCAGGCGCATATCAGGGTCCGCCAGCAGCCAAGATGGCAATCCGCCAAATTCCCATTCCGCACAAATATAAGGCGCTGGTCGAACAATAACATGCAGCCCGATTTCTCCAGCCAGCTCAATAAAACGAACGATATCCGCCATGCCTTCAAAATAAAATCGGCCTTTCTTCGGCTCGTGAAGATTCCATGGGACATACGTTTCCACGGTATTGAGCCCGCAGGCTTTTAATTTTGCAAGTCGATCTTGCCAATGCTCAGGTACAGTTCGGAAATAATGAAAAGCTCCTGAGAGAAGACGTATCGGCTGATCATTATAATAAAATGAAGATCCTGAATAATTAAATGTAGTCATTTATTTCCCGCCTTATAAAATAGTTAAATCATTAATTAAGCATAATGACTCGCTATAGCCTGATTGATTCTCTCTCTTGTCGCTAACAGCCATTCTCCACTGCCCTTTGGATAAACAGAGAACGTCAATGGTTCTTGCAAACCCTCTTCCAACAGCTTTATCGTCTGTTCTTTGCCAATCTTCTGCTCTAGCAGCTCGAGTGCGCGCAAGTCTTGCATCGCCTCATAGAGAACTTCCAAGCGAATAGACTCAATTGGACCCTCTTCGCCAGGATAAACCAAGAAGGAATCTCCCGAAGGAAACGCAAGCTTTGCATCCGTTGACCGATAGGGATCCAGCTTCTGATCGATGGAGTACTGCGAATACCAGAAATTAAAACCCCAATGCAGAAAGCCCTTCAATCCAAACTTATACAACTGAAGCCCAATAACCCGGTTTCTAGAGGAAGGCATGTTAAAAAAACGATTGGACACTTCTTGATGCTGCGCACAGCAATAATAGGTCCATAAATCCGGAACGCCATGCTCCAGAAACGGTTCGATATGATTGTTCCCCGGAATCGGTCTTTGCACTAGACCCCGCTCATACATATCCAAATCAGACAGCGCGTCCATAATAGGATAATCAGACAAATGCTTACGCACGATCTGGCTTGCAGCCTGATAGGATTCCAATTGACTGAGGTCCGGCTCATCCGAAATATGGAACCAGCTTTGCTGATCCAGTCCATTTTCTTTCAAGTAGCGATCAAGACTCGGCAGGAATTGATCCAAGAAGCTGCGATAAGCTTCAGAGGATGCATCCGTCTCCCAGCCGAATAGTTTTCTCTCTTCTCCTTGTACCGTTCCCATAATTTTCGGAGCGCATTTTGCTCCCCATTGCGTAAACAAGTGTGAAAACTCAAAGTACTTCACGTCCAGCTTCTTGCACATCGTTACCCACCGCGTAAGTTGATCAAAGCCAAATGTATAAGTATCTCCCTCCACATCAACTTTCACCAGTTGGACAGTTGGACGCTCACCTCCAACAAGGGTATCGAGCGGCGGCGTAAAGAGTGGCGTCAATACCATGTTCATGCCGTGCTTGACCATCGCGTCCACATAACGTTCCAGAAGCGTCCAATGCGCTTCACTAAAGACTTCGACACCGTACTGCGTTGCAATACAATCCACATGAAACCATTCCGTGTGAATTAACTGCTGCGCGGGCAATGCAGCAGGGATGACTGTCAATTGAAATGTATCGGATACCGCTAAGGACTCCCCTTCCTCTGATTGGAAGGAGAATTGAATGGAATGAACACCCGCAGCGACAGATTCATCAAGCTCCACGCTCACCCAAATGGAACGCCACTGCTCAGGTACCGCATTAATGGATTGTTGATTCAGCTCATATAATGGATCTGGATATAGTCCCGGTGTCGTGCGCAGGACGTTATCATCAGGATTTGTGAAACATGGCATCTCCGAAGGAGCCAGCCCAACAGACCTAATCAAAATATGGTCTGCAAGGTCGGAGTCGATGTTTACATTTATATTTTTTAAGAGAGTATCTGAGGTGTATGCGACTTGGAAGGAATAGGTTTCGCCGAAAAGCGCAGAAGCGCTTTGAAAGGCTTGTTCGGTTGGCGTCTCATCTGCGAATACTTTTGCCAACGAGCTTAGTAGTTTCGTCTCAAATTGAACTGGATTATTCATACATCTTGCACCTCTTTAAATTAGAATGCTTTCTGCAAAATCTTTGAGATTGATGCTGTTTCCATCTACTCTTGATTGCTCCGCCGCGAAGGCCATTAAATGGCTTTGAACGGATTGACTTGCCGAGGTAAGTCCCTCACTCTTGCCATCTTCTCTTACCAGCTTTAAGAAATCCTTGAGTAAACCCATATCACCGCCGCCGTGGCCAACATGACCTCCCATATCTTCAAATGAGATTCGCTCAATCTTGCCGCTGCCAAAGTGGATCACTTCAATTTCATTTTTCTCCATGGCGCCGCGGATTTCACCTTTGGTTCCCATAAGCTTGATTGTGCGGCTGACATCTCTAGTAAATGCGCTCATCGTAAATGCTGCAGTGACGGAATTCGCAAACTCCAAATTCACAACCTGGTGGTCAACAACATCGTTGTCACAATGATAGACGCATCTGCCATAAGGTCCTTCCTCAAGCGCCTTATAACGCGCACTATAGCTCAGATCATTACTAATTGCCGAAGTTGGCCAATTCGTATCCTCTGTTAAATAGTAATTAGGCGCGTAGTAGAGACATTCGTCTGCCACTGGACACCCGTCTAAGCAGCGTAACGGCGCTCCTGCCGGCGCTTGATCGGCTGTGAAATGTGAGAGTGATCCGAAGGAGGATACACGAACACATTCCGAACCAGCCAACCAGAGCAAAATGTCCAGATCATGACAGGACTTCGCTAGAATCATTGGACTAGAATCCTCTTTCCGGCTCCAATTTCCTCTTACGAAGCTATGCGCTTGATGCCAGAACCCTACATTTTCATTATGCGTGATAGACATTAATTTACCAATTGTTTCTTTTTCTAATAATTCTTTAATGGTAGAGAAGAAATTCGTATAACGAAGCACATGACAAATCGAAAACACTCGATTTAACTGAGACGCCTTTTCTCCCATAAGCAAACATTCTTTGGCATCGGGAGACATCGGCTTCTCAAGCAGCACATGATAACCTGCCTCAAGTGCTTTCATTGTCGGATCAAAATGCTGTTTATCTTGCGTGCAGATGAGTACGGCATCGGCTAGTTTTGGCATAGCGAAAAAATCATCCCAGTTCTCAAAACACATATTATCTGCAATGTTATGTCTAGCTTGGAAGCTCTCCCTGCGCTCTGCAACCGGCTCTGCAACAGCTACAACTTGCAGCTCATTAGGATGAGCAAGAGCATACTCCAAATAGTTGACACCCCGCAAGCCCGCTCCAATTATGGCAACCGTTACTTTTTTCATAATTAATCTCTCCTCGATGTTGTAAGTCTATCTATTCCTTGACGCTTCCTACGGTCATGCCTTTAACAAAATACTTTTGCAAGAACGGATATACGAGCATAATGGGCAAAGCACCCATAAAGATTTGCGCATTTCGAAGTGTCTTCTCGCTTAAGTTGTCCATCACTTTAAGCTGCTCAATAGACATGGAAGACATTTGGGCATTAATCGACATAATTAATGTAGACAGATACGTTTGCAATGGGTACTTTTCTGGTGAATTCAAGTAAAGAATGCCATCAAACCAAGAGTTCCAATGCCCAACAATCGTGAACAAGCCAATCGTTGCGATCGAAGGAAGCGATACAGGCAAATAAATTTGCCAAAGCACACGCCAGTGTCCCGCACCGTCAATTGTCGCTGCCTCATCCAGTTCTCTCGGAATGGATCTGAAGAAATTCAGCATGAGCACCATATTCCATACATTCAAAGCACCCGGCAAAACGAGCGCCCAAATCGAATCAATGATGCCTGTATCTTTGACAATGATATACGTAGGAATCAATCCGCCGCCGAAAAACATCGTTATCGCAAAGAACCATACATAAGGGGTTCTAAATTTAAACTGATGATTAGATTTCGCAAGCGGAAAAGCGGTAATAAATACAAGCAGCATATTAACAGCCGTCCCAAGCACGACCCGCTGTACGGATACCCATAATGATCGGAAGAACTCAACCTTCTCTCCCAAGTATTGATAGGCATCCAAGGAGAAGCCGACAGGCCAAAGCTTAACTTCTCCTGCCATCGCAGCCGTATTCGAGCTAAGTGAGATGGAGAGTAAATGAATAAACGGGATAATACCAAGCAGCGTGATAGCTGTTAACAACAACGTATTGAAGACGACAAAAAGCTTTCTACTGATTGATGGTTTGTGTATCACTGTATTACCTCCGTTCTAGAATATTCTGTAGTTGTTAAGTTTATAAGCCGCATAGTAGGTAATGGATACTAACCCTAATGAAATGACCGATTTAAAGAGGCCGATTGCCGCTGCCGGTCCGAATTGCTGGCTGAACATCCCTAGTCGATAAACGAATGTATCAATGATATCTGCGCCTTCATAAACGGTCGGGTTATACATAATTAGAATTTGTTCGAAGCCAGCATTTAGAATTCCGCCTAAGCTTAATACGCCAAGCAAAATGAGTATGGGGGAAATGCCTGGAAGCGTAATGTGCATCACTTGCTTCCATTTGCCTGCTCCGTCAACCTCTGCTGCTTCATAAAGCGTTGCATTGATGCCTACAATGGCAGCGAGCATAACAATCATATTGTAGCCCATGCCTTTCCACACATCTGATCCAATGACAATGCCTCTGAACCAGTCATTGTCGAGCATAAACATAATCGGCTGAAATCCCATTTCGGTTAACAAGCCATTAACAGGTCCGCTCAGCGAGAACAATTCAATTACGACTCCGCCAAGCACGGTCCATGACAGAAAGAACGGAAGGAAGATGGCAGATTGAATGAAACCTGAGAACCATTTTCTTGTTACTTCATTTAGCAATAACGCAAGAATAAGAGGAACAAGCAAAAACAGGATCATTTTGAAAATCGCAATAATGATCGTATTCCAAAGCACTTGACCAAAATCCGGCAACGCAAATACGTAACGGAAATTGTCAAAGCCTACGAATTCAGATTTAAAAAAACCGGATAATGGTTCAAATTGTTGAAAAGCCATCACAAGGCCAGCCATAGGACCGTATGCATAGATCAAAGTAGCGATAACACCGGGCAGTAACATCAAATGTAGTACATATTCTTTTTTCAGCGTTCTCATAGATGACCCTCCTAACCAGCTGCTAATTTTAAAGCGGGAGGAGTTGTCGACTCCTCGACTCGTCTCTCCCGCTTTTGATTGATTTAAGATTTAATTTTTCGCTTGCTCGCCGTACCATGCATTAACTTCTGCTGTAATATCATCGCCGCCTAGCGATTTCCAGCTTGCAACGAACTTATCAAATTCATCAATGGAAGCGCCCATAATGATCTTTGTAAAGGATTCCTGCATAAGCTTATCAAGCTGAGCACCTTTTTCTACTTGTGTTTTTGTAGGAAGGCCATAGAATTCATTGTTTACAAACGCTCCGCTTTCTTTAATTTTACGCGTCGTTCCCCAGCCGCCATCTTTTGCTGCACGGCTGTAATATTGACCCCAATTGACGCCTTTGGAAGCATCTTTTGTATTGCCTGCGAGGAAATCGGTTCCTGCTTTGAATACGTCCGCCACGTTCTTGTAGTTCTCATCATCCAGCGTAATTTCAGTTTGTTTAGCGTCGAGTGCTTTGTTTACTTCTGTATAGATGGTTTCAATTTGAGCCGGGTTGTAGATACGTGGATTAAACCAGTTGTATACATAACCATTCTCGGCTTTGTTTTTCTCTAAATATTGTTTGTTACCCATTTCGATATAGAAGTTGATCATTTTAATAGCAGCTTCTGGATTTTTCGCTTTTTTGTTTACAGCGAAAACCTTGCCAGCGCGAATTTTCGGAACGAGTGATTTTGCTGGACCGTCCAGCCCTGGAATTTGAACAGCAATCCATTCAGCCTTCGGATCTTTGTCAATATTTAAATTAAGCGGCCAGTTCGGGTACCACCATTCTCCGTAGGAAATACCTACCTTGCCCGAAGTAAGATCTTCTACTGCTTTGTTCTCATCCTTCAGCGCAAACTCCTTATTGAGAATGCCATTTTGGTACCAAGACTGCAGCTTGCTAAGTGCCGTCTTCACCTCAGGTTGAATAAGGCCCGGTATTAGTTTATCTTCACCATTTTTGATCCAAGCCGTTTGAGCATCACCAATGGATGGGTAAGCTCCGAATCCGTTAAACAATCCTCTTACATCAAAGCCCCAGAAAAACAACGTTTTCTGCAATGAAATACCATAAGTATCATTTTGCTTGTTTTGATCTGGATCGTTTTTCACAAATGCTTCTGCAACCTTCTCCAGCTCATCGATTGTCGTAGGCGCTTGCAAGTTCAAATTATCCAGCCAATCCTTCCGAATCCAAAGCAGCTGCGTGGATAGGAATGGATCTTCAAAAGCTGGAATGGCCAGCTGTTTGCCGTCTGCGTTATAAGTCTTCATTGCAAAGCCGCCATCAGACTCCATATATTTCTTAAGTGTAGGAGATGCATATTGCTCATATGCTTCTGTCAGATCAGCGAGCATATCTTGCTTTTTCAGCTTTTCGAAGTTTTTCGGGTCCAGCTCCAAAATATCAGGCAGGTCGCCCGATGCCATCGCAAGTGAGAACTTTTGTTCAAATTGGCTGGAAGGCACGGTCCATTTATATTTCACTTCGATGTTCATCATCTCTTTTAAATCTTTAAAGTAAGCATTTTGATCTGGTGTAATTCCTTTTGGCGTTCTTGAATCCTCAGGTGGATTAAATCCAAGCACTTCTGTAACCGTAACCGGTTCAGCGTATTTACCGAATGGATCTGGCGGAGTGACTTCAGTCTGGTTGTTCTCTGTTGACGGTTTAGAAGTGGATGTGTTTCCTTTGTCATTTCCTTGGCTGGAGCATGCTGTAATGGCTGAAGCAGACAGCGATAACAACAAAATCATCTTCATTGTCTTATAATTTTTCATATGGAACACTTCCCCCTTTTGATAATGTTAGTAGCCCTGATCCCTGTGTTTATTATATTTCGAGAGGGAAAGCGGTTTCAATTTCACTTTTTTTACATCGCTTTTGAATTTTTTACTTATTGCGAATTTCGATACTCTTGAGGTGATAGACCCGTCATTTTTTTGAAAAAAGTCGTAAAATACGAAGCCGAGTCAAAACCCGCCTTACTCGCAATTTCATTTAATTTCAAGGAAGTATTCATCATCAGATCGATGGCAACGGTCATTTTTGTAGATTGAATGTACTCTAATAGATTATGCCCTGTGATCTGCTTATAATAGCGAGACAAATAGGATGGATTAAAATGCACCTCGTCCGCAATAGCCGTTAGAGACACATCCTTAGAAAGATTGTTATGAACATATTGATGAATTTGTTCGATAAGCAATTGTTTAAATTCTTCTTGCTTCATCTCTCCGCTCATATCGGATTCAGAAGCATTCGATTTTTCGTAATCAACAATAACCATTTTTTGGCCAAATGCCGCTCTTTTCTGAATCATTGCACGAACAGCTTCCACTTGGAGATGGAGCGTATCCCACTTTCCTAACAAATTTCCAGAAATGCCGAATGAAACTGAAGCCGAGAGAACCTCAACGCATTCATTCTGTACAAGCTCAAGAATGCCTTTCATATAGGATGCGATGCCTTGCTCCTTCGTATTCTCATCTGGTTGATTCCCTCGAAAACGTCCCAATAATTCCTCATCCGCTTGAAGAATCCATAGAAGTGAGCTGCCATTGTAGATAGCTTTCTCTCTAGCTATGGAAGCCGGCAAATGATTGTCAAAAATCCGCTGCACCGATTCCAGCACCTTTAAATTTTCAACCTCAAGCCGATCCACTTGTCCTACCAGGAAGAAAGCGGGGCGCTCAGCAGCAATGCCAAATTCCACTTCTGCATAAATGGACTCAGTCAATAAAGAAGGAAGCGGCTCTCCGTCAAGCATAGCTTCCATCATTTCTTTTTTTAGATAAGGCTCGGCGATTTGAATATGTCTTTGCGCCTTCTCCTGCTGCAGCTTAACGCTTTTCTCTTCTTCCAGCTTACCTATTACCTCTTTTACCGCTTGGAAAATAGGCTCAATGCCTTCTGTTTTCAAAATATAGTTTTCTACGTTTTTCTTTAACGCTTCGTATACGTAATCAAATTCGCTATACCCTGTAAGAAAAATGACTCGGCATGCGGGCCAATAGTATACCATCTCATCCACCAATTGCAGGCCATTCTTCTGAGGCATACGAATATCGCTGATCAAAATATCCAGTTTCGTCTTTTTTGCTATTTCAAGCGCTTCACCAGAGGAATAGGCTTTGCATATATCCAGCTCAAAGTCTTTGTTTCCCTGAAAAAGCTGCACTAGGCCATTCACAATGACAGGCTCGTCATCTACTATTAACAATCGGTACATTATTGTGCCCCCTTATTCTCAAGATGTATGATAAGCTCCACTTTTAATCCGCCGTATTGGCTTCGGGAGACAAATAAGCCGCTGTCCGCTCCATAAATTAATTTTAGGCGATTGCTGACGTTAATTAATCCCGTTTTCTCAATCTGCTTCGTTTTGACTGCAAGCTGCTCCTGCAACTGCTCAATTTTATCATCTGTTAATAAACTGCCGTTGTCCTCTACGGTGATGCGTACGATATCATCCTGATAGCTGGCTCCAATATAGACAACTCCGTTCATCGTACCATCTTCAAAGGCATGATCAAATACATTCTCTACGATCGGCTGAATGATAAGTCTTGGAACGTAAACGGTATGCAATTGATCCGAAATCTCCGTGTATTCATACGAAATACGGTTGGAAAAGCGAATACATTGAATCTCACAATAATCGAGCGCATGCTGAAATTCCTTATTAAGCAGCACTTCATCAGAACCGCTTCTTGTAATGTATTGATAATAGCTTCCCAGCTTTTGGGAGAGCTCCGCCGCACTATCCGAATCGCCTACCTTACACATCATATAAATGTTAAAAAAGCTGTTGTATAAAAAATGAGGGTTAATTTGAGATTGCAGCTGCTTTAATTCCGAGTGCTGCAGCGCTATCTTTTGTTCATAGTTTTCCTTTATGGAAACCTTCAAGCGATGTGCCATCCGATTAAAGCTTTGAAATAAATAATGAAATTCATCCTTTGTCTTGGATTCGATCACTAAGTTCAGATTATCTGTTTCTATCATACGAAACGCCTTGCCTAGATTGGACAATGGGCGATGGATCATGACGTTTACAGAGAATGAATAAAGCAAAAGAATGATAATGGTAATGCTGAACAGCAAATAATACAGCGTATAAAACTGGCTTAATGATCTAGTGATCTCGTTCTGATTCACATACATAATTAATGACAGATTTAAAGAGCTTACAAAATTATGGATAACAAAATAACGGATGCCGTTTACCTTCTCCATTTTGGACATATTGTCATCTTGCTCATAAGGTAATTTAACCAGCTGTTGCTGTACAATAATAGCTTGCGCATCTTGCGTAGTCGCAAACACACTCCCCAAACCCTCGTTCCCAAGCAAAACCTCTGACTCCTGATAGAGGGTAGTAATGGTATGCAGCTCTTCGAGCAGCTTCACTTTAGAAATTTCGATATACGACCATATGCCATCATTATTTGCCGTCTCAATAAAGAAGATCCGATCACCATCCAGGTAAAAAGAGGGCTTAATTGCAACGCCTATAAGCTTAGAAATAAGCTCGTATTCATCATTTGGCGTATTGGTAACCCCATTTGAAATCGAGATGGTTTTACCCTCTGAAGCAATATAAACGCCTGCATTAAGTACGTATTCACTCGAATTCATAAGAAAGCTCAATCGATCCTTCACTTGCTCAATGAGTCTAACCTCATCATATTTCCCAAGGCTTCCTCCCCTGAAGCTAAGCTTTTGCAAATCTTCACCGTTAATAAAGCCTAATTGCTGATTGCGAATAAAATACATTTCCTTGTCCAGCTGCTTCGCATAAAAGGATGCTCCCGCTTCGGCGGAATCCAGCATTGTATTTTTCGAAAACGACATGCCCTTGTAATTGACCCAAATATTCATCGAAATGAGGGGAACAAGAAACACGATAAATACGATGACAATTTTCTGATAGACGAACCATTTCGCTTTGCCGGCAGCCTGCAATTTCATAGGATATCCCCTTCTTCACCATCTAGGAAAACTTCTCGATGCTAATTAATATAACCAGAATAACAAAGACTTGGTACAGATTGTTCAACTTCTTAACGGAGGGCTTTTGCCGTTAACATTCATAAAGGAATCATACCAAGATTTTATTTAGACGCAATAGATAGTTCAACCATGCCAGCCACCTTTTGAATTTAAAGCCTAGAGTTCACGCCATTTTTTGGCGTACAACAAATAAAAACCCGACCTCTTAATGGTCGGGTTTTTCTATGGTAGAGGCGCGGACTGCTGGTTCTCCTTATTCTAAATTAACACTCTAATTAACAAAAAAAGGTTAGCACATCAATTGATATGCTAACCTTTCTCTATAGCGCTTCAAGAGCACACGAATCAGTCACTTCCCGCACTCTACATCTAGTAAGCCCAATTCCCTTGACGAAAGACAGGCTCGATTGTGCCGTCAGGCAGTTCTCCATCAATAGCGAGATCGGCGCAACCAATCATGAAGTCAACATGTGTAAGACTTACGTTAGCGCCTCGCTCCAGTAGTTCCTCTTTGGAGAGCTTCGTTCCACCTTCCAGGTTGACAGGATAAGCACTTCCCAGTGCAAAATGACAGGAAGCATTCTCGTCAATGCCTGTATTATAAAATACTCTATTCAAGTTCGATATTGGGGAATCATGTGGCACTAATGCCATCTCTCCGAGATAGGATGCACATTCATCCGTTTCGAGCAATGAAGTTAAATGTTCAAGTCCCGATTCGGCATCATAAGCAACCACTTTGCCGTCCTTAAACGTAAACGTGATTCCTTCAACTAACCTGCCGTTCAAATTGAGTGGCAATGTGCTTTTTACCGTGCCGTTCACACCGGTACGATGAGGCATGGTGTACACTTCTTCAGTTGGCATATTCGCAACAAAATAAACACCTTTCTCATTTTCCCCGCCGCCGCCACGCCAAATATGTCCTTCAGGCAGTTGTACTCGCAGATCCGTTCCCGGCGCGCGATAATGCAGACTCTTATAGCGTTTCGCATTAAGAAGATCCTGGCTTGTTTTCAAATGATTAATGTGCTCACGCCAAGCGGCAATAGGATCATCTGTATTTACTCGCACCATGTGGAAAATAGCTTCCCACATCGCATCCACGCGCTGCTCCTCCGGAAGATCGGCATACACTTTATCCGCCCATGCACGAGTTGGTGCCTTGATCAGCGACCAGCTAATTTTGCTATTCCGCGTATACTTTGAATATTCTTCTCGCGCGACAGCAGCGGACTTGACCGCAGCCGATACTTTTGCAGAATCGATGCCGCGAAACAGCTCTGGATTAGGCACTTTAATATGCAGTATAGCTCCGCCCTCTTCAGCAAAATGCACCATGCTATCGGCAAGCCACTGTGGATAATAATCGAAGGAATCATCTGATGCCTTCTCATACCGAACGCGAGTAATTGCATCGTCATCCCACTCTACAATGACATATTTGGCTCCTGCCTCATAAGCTTTTGCTACAATTAATCGCGTTAGTACAGCCGTTTCAATCGGGGCATGTACGATAAGCACTTGCCCCACTTGAACGTTCACACCAACCTTAATGACTAATTCAGCATATTTGTTCAACATGAACTCAAACTTCTCCATTCACCAAAACCCCCTTGTCACTCGACTTCTTCCAATCCAATTTCTTTTTCCATTATAAAATCATCCATCACAAAACCATTTCCTATATCAGCCACCTGAGTACGAACTGATTTAAACCCTTTTTTCTCATACACAGCAATCGTTGTATCATTATAGCGATTTACCGTGAGCCATATCATACCTAACCCTCGATCTTTACATATCTCTTCCAAGAACGCCATAGCCTGACTTGCATAACCTTTTCCGCGATGCTCTTTGCGTATATAAAACTTGCTTAAAAACAACTTGTCTTGTTCTTGTTTTATCCCCAAGTAGCCGATATTATGGCCATGTATATTCATGAAAAAATATTCATAACCTTGATTTTCAATTTGATTCGTAATCGCATGATCCGATTGGAATTTATCCACCATATAATCAATTTGTTCTTTTGTTATAATGCTTACAAAATATTCATTCCAAATTTCCGATGCCAATTGCGCTAAAGCCGAGACTTCTTCCACAGTCTCTACTTTTGGAAAAACGAGCTCCATAACGTTTACAAACCACCTTTTCAAATGCAAGTCATAATTAATAAATTATCACATTCATCTGAATTTTTCTATTAACCGAATATTTATGTGAAGCCCTACATGAATCAATGTCAATAAAACGATCGGGGTTCGATGGACTATTGCGTCTTAGATCTACTTAGCATTTTTTCTTTTTTTAATATTGTCTGTTCATATCTTGCAATTTTATCATCCATACGTTCTAATCCTTTTTTCATCTCTTCCATTTTTTTGGCTAGCAGTTTATGCTGCTCGATTAAAAGCTCTTTCCTAGCCCCGATGGTTTCATCACCCTGTTGATACAACGCAACATATTCAATCAAAATCTCAATAGGAAGACCTACACCACGCATGCATTTGATATATTCAACCCATCTGCAGTCTTCCTCCGTATAATCCCTGATTCCGCTTTTATTGCGGTTCACCCGTGGAATAAGACCGACCCGTTCATAATAGCGGAGCGTGTCCGGTGATAAATCAAATTTCGCGCTTGCTTCGGCTATCAACATGCAGATTTCACTCCCTAATTTAAGATCAAGAACGCCCGAAAAAACAATCGGGCGTTCTTGTTGTTCCTTATATTAAACACTCATTACATCGTAATAGGCCCAACGACTGGATGTGGAACATACGGCTCTTCCAGCGATGCAATTTCTTCTGGTGTTAGCTTAATGGAAACTGCAGCTGTTGCATCTTCGAGATGCGACATTTTTGTAGCGCCAATAATTGGTGCGGTTACTGGTTCTTTATGTAGTACCCAGGCTAACGCGATCTGAGCACGGGGAACGCCATGTTTTTCGGCAATGGCTGCAACCCGCTCTACAATTAATCGGTCAGTATTTGCAGTCGCATCGTATTTAGATTTTTGAACTTGATCGGTTTCGAAACGATGCGTTGTTTCTGACCAATCACGTGTCAATCTTCCTGATGCGAGCGGGCTGTAAGGAATGACGCCAATTTTTTCTTCCTTACAAAGCGGCAGCATTTCTCTCTCTTCTTCACGGTAGATGAGGTTTAAATGATTTTGCATCGATACAAACCGAGTCCATCCATTTTTTTCAGCTACATGCAATGCCTTTAGGAACTGCCATGCGTACATGGCTGAAGCGCCAATGTATCTTGCCTTTCCAGCCTTCACAACATCATGTAATGCTTCCATCGTTTCTTCAATGGGTGTATGGTAATCCCAGCGATGAATTTGATAAAGGTCTACATAATCCGTTCCGAGTCGCTTAAGGCTCTTATCTATTTCACTCATGATTGCCTTTCGAGAAAGACCAGCACCGTTTGGGCCTTGCTGCATCCGAAAATGAACCTTTGTCGCCAGAACAATTTCATCTCGATTGGCATAATCCTTTAACGCTTGACCCACAATTTCTTCGCTTGTTCCGTCTGAGTATACGTTCGCAGTATCAAAAAAGTTGATGCCTAAATCCAATGCTTTTTTTATGATTGGACGGCTACTCGCTTCATCAAGTACCCAAGGATGCACCCACCGCTCCGCTACACCAAAGCTCATACAGCCAAGACATAGCCGAGATACATCCAAGCCTGTATTACCGAGTTTCACATATTCCATTTAATCGTTCCTCACTTTCAAATAGATATTGTTTCCTTCAGTAGTAGTGTACTCCTTGGAGTTAACTCCAAGTCAAGCGATTGTGCACGATAGTAAGTGTTTAGAGTATTTCCTGCATCAGCTTAGACGATAATGGCTTCTTCCAATAGCATAATTGCTTGATCAATATCATTCTTATTCGTATACTTTCCTAGACTAAATCTAATAGCGCCTCGGGCCACAGTTTCATCGATCTGCATTGCTTTTAATACTGGGGAGATTGTTGTCATACCGGCATGACAGGCTGATCCAGTGGACGCTGCGATTTCGGGAATCTTGTTCAGAATTTCATTAGCATCCAAACCTATAAAGCTTATATTCAAGGTGTTAGGCAATCGGTTAGTCGGATGACCATTCAGCTTGATAAGATTACCAAATTTCGCAACCAATCGCTCTAAGAAGTACTCGCTTAATCTACTCATTTCATTGTTATCTTGCATGAGCATTGCCATTTCTGCGGCCTTTCCCAATGCAACGATGTAAGGAACATTTTCTGTTCCTGCGCGCATGCCATGTTCATGACCGGCTCCATGACTATAGGGTTCTATCTTGGTTCCCCTACGCACATACAATGCCCCGATCCCTTTCGGAGCATATAGTTTATGTCCTGCTATCGTTACCAAGTCGACACCTAATTGATCAACATGTACCGGGATTTTGCCAACGGATTGAGCAGCATCCGTATGGAACAATACGCCATGTTTTTTTGCTATTTCGGCTATTTCACCGAGGGGCTGAATCGTCCCAACTTCATTATTCGCATGCATAACCGAGATTAAAATAGTACGCTTGTTAATGGCTGATTCGATAGCTTCCGGCAATATGCGGCCAGTTTCATCTACGTTTATATATGTAACATCTGCTCCCAAGCGCTCTAGAAATGAACAAGGATTCAAAATGGCTGGATGCTCAACTGTTGTCGTAATGATATGATTACCCTTTTCTTTAAGTGCAAAAAATACGCCCTTTAAGGCATGATTATTGGATTCGCTTCCCCCGCTAGTAAAGATCACCTCGTCTGGAGAACAACGGAGTAAAGCAGCAACTTTTATGCGCGCCTCCAAAATAGCTTCCTTTGTCGAAACGGAAGCCCAATGACTAGATGATGGATTGCCGTAGCTTCCTTGCAGGTATGGATACATTTCTGCAAGAACTTCTGGAGCGATTGGCGTACTTGCGTTGTAGTCCAAATAAATCTGGTTCATAGCTTTCTCCTTTGCACCCTCGCCTGCAATCATTTGCGGCAACCTTTCATTTGCTATTGCTCCATCGATTTTCGTTCCATTAACGAATTTACTATCTGTTCAATCTTGATCGTTGCCTCAGCCGTATTTGCTGCCTTCACAATAGAAGAGATTTGTTCATCATGTTCGCTCGTCGAATGCGAATACCTTGGGTCATAGTAATAAGTGAGAAGCAGCTCGACAGCAGTATCATATTTTTCACTCATCAAGCATGCTTCTATTTCCGCTGCAACAGGGGTATGAATACGGGATTTAATCTTTCGGAATGACCCCATACACTCATCTATATTTTCCCAAGGTTTGTAGTCTTCGATGATTTGATTAACACGGGCTTCAAGTGGCATCTCCAAGCTAATGTGATGCCCTTTTGCTCTTAACTCCATCATGAGGTCCGGAACCGTAATATTGCCAATTCGGCGGCTTTCCGCTTCAAACAATACATAGGAAAATTTCTCATTCTCATGTATATTATCAAGCAGTAACGAATCAAACGTTTTTTGGTTATGCGCTTTTAAACCTATTCCACCAAAAATCGACCCTCTATGACCAGCCAGCCCTTCTAAATCCAAAACAGGATGGCCATTTTGTTTCATTTTATGCAGGATAGCGGTTTTTCCACTGCCTGTATTTCCATGTATGATGAATGACTGAGGCTCGTAGCAGATATCATTCAATCGTTCAACAACATATTGACGATATGCGCGATATCCTCCAGTTATTCGATGGACTCTAATTCCCATAAGAGACAATACAGTCGCTGTTGTTTTACTTCTCATGCCACCGCGCCAACAAAAGACAGCCTTATTTTCAGATATGCCAGCAAACGTTTTGATGAACGTTGGAAGCTTTGCTGATACGATTTCCAAGCCTCTTTCTTTAGCAGCTTGTACACTTACTTGCTTGTACAATGTTCCAATTTCAGCCCGTTCTTGATCGTTAAATAGAGGGATATTAAGACTTCCGGGAATTGATGCTTCATTGTATTCGGACGGGGATCTTACATCAATAAGAACAAGTTCTCCCTGTTGCCGAAGCCTAGAACATTCCTCGATCGTGATGTCTTGAAACATAGTTTAATGACTCCTTAATGGTTTATCTTACAGCACAACAATTTGGCCAGCATTACTTTCTGTTGCTTCTCCAACTATACTTGCTTCCACACCTGCTTGCTTAAGCTCATTCAGCATTTGCTCAGACTGGTCTGCCGCAACCGCAATGAATAAACCGCCTGAAGTCACCGCATCACATAGAATCCATCGATCAACTTGGTCCATCGCTTGTGGGAAAATAACATCATTTTCAACATGCTTATAATTGTTCTTCGTGCCGCCAGGAACAAATCCATTTTCTGCAAGTTCTCTGACACGAGGCAATTTGGGTACCGCTTCGTTTACAATCGTTATTCCTACTTCGCTTCCTTTAGCCATTTCCAGTGCATGTCCGATTAAGCCAAAACCCGTTACATCAGTACAAGCATGCGTTTCATATTTATTCATTATTTCTGCTGCTGTCTTATTCAATGTAGCCATGACGCGAGTAACACGCTCGATTTCTTCCACACTTAATTGTTCCTTCTTAATCGAAGTTGTCATAATGCCCACACCAATTGGCTTCGTCAAAATCAGCTTGTCTCCAGGTCTAGCACCTGCATTGGTTTTAATTTGATCGGGATGAATTAAACCGGTTACTGCTAGTCCAAACTTGGGTTCCTTATCGTCAATGGAGTGTCCGCCTACAAGGGTAGCTCCAGCCTCTTTCACCTTATCTGCTGCTCCACGTAAGATGTCTGTTAAAATGTGCTTATCTAGTGTTGCGATGGGAAAAGCAACAATGTTTAATACCGTTAATGGCTTACCGCCCATTGCATAAATATCGCTTATTGCGTTAGCCGCTGCAATCTGTCCGAAAGAATAAGGGTCATCTACGATTGGAGTAAAAAAATCCACTGTTTGAACCAATGCCAAATCGTTGCTTATTCGAAATACACCTGCATCATCGCTTGTTTCGATGCCCACAAGCAAATTAGGATTACGTTCCGCTAGCGGGAGGTTTCCTATGACTTCTTTTAAATCAGCCGGACCGATTTTGCAACCGCATCCTCCCTTGCTAGATAAAGATGTCAGCTTTATGGTTTCGTTTGAATGCATTAGATTCGTCCCTCTCTTACTCTTCATTAATAATTAATAATAAAATCGTACCTGATGTTTAGTGTGAACGCAAATTTATATTGGCATATTTAAAGCTAGTGTCAGGAATGTATTCAAAATGAATATATGGGATTTATATCTATTTATCCTGAATATTAGGTACGACCTTACTATGCTCAATAGGTGAGGAGAGGACGATTAAAGTTGTCGAGTCTCCAAACTTTCCCATTTCATTAATAACATTTTCCATGGAATGCAATGATTCGCTAATCACCTTAACCAAAAAATTGTACTGACCACTTATACGATGCATCTCAAGTACATCAAGCGAATTTTTGCAATGATCAACAAAACTTTCGCAGCTCTTCGTATGAAATAATAAGTAGGCAACAATCGATTTGTTCAATTTTTCAAGAGAAACAACAGCACGGTAATGATCAATAATGCCTTTTTCCTCCAACCTCCTCACTCTTTCTGTTACTGCTGGCTGCGACAATGCAACGGCTTTTCCTAACTCCGTCATTGAAATTCTTGCCTGATCTTGAAGAATCATAATAATGTTTTTATCCAGTTCATCGACCAAACTAGTCACTCCTTTAATTTCAATGTCAAATAACATTAATAAAATAATTTTAAAGGATATCATGATACAACACCTTTAATTTATTATGTAAAATAGAACGATTCCATTATAACATTAATGCATAATCAACTGTTAAGCACTGAGGAGGCATAAAGATGGAATCTAATAAATTGCTTGAACAAGTTACGATTGAAAATTGGACGCTTCAATCACGTGTAGTCATGGCGCCTATGACTCGTTCCTTTGCCGACAATAAGTCAGGTGTGGTTGGTCCAGATGTCGTAGAATATTACCGTAAACGGGCTGCTGATGGTATTGGTCTGATCATTACGGAGGGGATAAATCCAAGCCCAAGAGCCAAAGGAACCTATGGTATATCAGGGCTATACACCAACGAGCAGATCCAAGCATGGAAAAAGGTGACTGATGCTGTTCATTTGGAAGGTGGAACGATCGTGGCGCAGCTTTGGCATGTTGGCAGGCTGACCCATCATGAATTAACGGGAGGCCTTCCTCCTCAAGCGCCATCTAGCATTGCAGCAAATGGACTCGTGCATCGGTTACGCAAACCTTATGAGATGCCTGAGGCGATGTCTCAGGACGAAATTTCCGAAGTGATTGAACAGCATGCTGCTGCTGCGAGAAATGCGATAATTGCCGGTTTTGACGGGGTTGAAATCCATGCAGCCCATGGGTATTTAATCGATCAGTTTAATTCAGAGGTTACAAACACTCGGACGGACACCTATGGCGGGGACTTATCACAGCGTTTAACATTCATGAAAGAGCTGCTAACTTCCGTAGTGACAGAAATAGGGGCGCTAAGGACTATCGTTCGTTTTTCAGAAATAAAAGATGATATTCCGAATTATAGTTGGGATAATCCCGAACAAACAATGGCTGCTTATATACAAATTTTCAAGGCATTAGGCCTTAAGATTCTTCACCCCTCAACCAACCAGTTTACTAAGATATTCACCAAAGGAATGACATTTCATCAAGCTGTGCGCGAACATTGGAATGGTACAATAATCGGAGTAGGAAATTTAGATTATGAATCTGCTGCATCTGCTATAAAAGCCGGAACCATTGATCTAACGGCTTTCGGGCGCCCGCTCCTTGCCAATCCTGATTTTGTTCAACGTCTGAAGGCCGGAACCAGCTTAACACCGTATGATGCTGCACTTCATCTAAAATATCTGCTTTAATACGTTACTAAGAAATCACGATAGCTTAAAAAATACAGACTAGAATATGCGTTTGCGATAAACAGCAATCCCCCCATCCTTAATCACCATAAAAAAACAGAAGCCGCCAGCTCATGTCTGACGGCTTTCTTCTCTGAAGCAAGTAACAACTTAAACTCGCATAAATCATTCAGCTGATTAAATTCATAATAAACACCTAATGCCTCTTTGAAGGGAATCCGTATTCTTTAGCACGCCACGCGACTAGTAGTGCAAGAACGATAAGAATAAGCAATGACAGCGGGAAAGAACCGACACCTACAGTTTCTATAAGAATAGCGCCCAACACGCCACCAACGCCGATGGCTAGGTTCCATGCCGTCACCAGCATAGACTGGGCCACATCTGCGCTCTCGCCAGCAGCTTCAGCCATGGTTGTCTGCAGCAATGTCGCCGCGCCTCCGAACGTCAGCCCCCATACAGCAACCACTAGGTAGATCACGATCGGTTGGTTATTACTAAAGGTTAATACGATGGATGCGATGGCGAAAGCAAGCAGGCTAATCAAAACGAGTGGCCGCAGTTTCCGGTCGATCAAAACACCGATGATCCAAATTCCAACAAGCGCTGTTATGCCGAAAATAAGCAGTACCAAGTCTACACGATGAGAGAGTCGAGCATGAGCAAGATACGGTGCAATATAGGTATACAAGATGTTATGTGCAAGCACCCAAGCAAGAACAACAAACAGTACCGGACGTACTCCTGACATACCAAATACCTTATATAACGAGAGTCTTTTACCTGGCGATTCTCCTGGATAGTCCGGTAATTTCCAAACCACCCAGACGACTAATATCAGAGCCATAAGTGACATAATCCCAAAGACAAAGCGCCAGCCTACGAGCGAACCAAGCCAAGTTCCTGCGGGGACACCAAGCGCCAGCGCTAGAGGTGTACCCACCATGGCCACTGCCATAGCTCTTCCCTTGAGTGATTCCGGCACCATACGGCGGGCATAACCTGCTATCATGCCCCATAAGACACCCGCAGAAACGCCCGCGAAAAACCGAGCGATCAGCGTCAGTGTATAGTTGGAAGAAAAAGTGGTAACTGTGTTAAAGACGAGAAAACCAAGAATGCACATAAGCAGCAACGGCCTTCTCCGCCAGCCGCGCGTCATGGTCGTTAGGGGAATCGCAGCCAGCAGTGAACCAAGGGCGTACAAGGTGACAAGCTGACCAGCAAAGGCTTCCGATACTCCAAGTCCATGACCTATTTGCAGCAGCAAGCCTGCTGGAATCGTTTCAGTTAGGATACAAATAAACCCCGTCATCGCAAGGGCGAGTAATCCAGCCCACGGGAGACGTTCTGAAGGAACTGCGCTGGAAGCACTCTGTGTAACAGAAGCTGGGTTTGAATTCATTATAAAAGTACCTCTCTTTTATTTATGTTCGATCTCTATTTATTAAGCCCGTCATAAACAGCATCGCAAAGGTCAACGGTAAACTGACCTGACATGCCTTCGAGTGCAGTATTGGTGAACGCCACCACACTTAGACGCTGATCAGGATCAACGAACCACGAATGACCATAGGTGCCACCCATGCGCCATGTACCAGTTGATTCAGAAGTGTTTGCTAACACTGGATCCTTAAGCACCGTAATGCCTAGGCCAAAGCCTCTCCCCGGCCAGAAATCCATTGGCAGATCACCAATCTGGTTTGTGGACATCTCCTGAACAAGAGACTGTGGCAGCAGAGGAGCTCCGCCATTCCGTAATGTTTCCAGCAGCACCAAAAAATCGTCTGCACTTCCAATCATGCCAGCACCCCCAGAAGGATAAGCCGTATCATCAAGTGCCCGGCGCGGGGAAAGACGGAAGCCCGCTGTTCCTTCTAAGAAGGGAATGCTATCGTGCTCAAGCAAAGGCCGTGGTTCTGGAACTTCATTAGTATAAGCAGTAGTAAGACGTTCTGGGGCGATTGCAATAAAGCTAGTATCGCTCATACCAATTGGCTTTGTCACAAGTGAATGCACTGCTTCGCTTAACGGTGTTCCTGTAACCTTCTCAATTACTGCGCCCAGCACATCTGTCGCGATCGAATATTTCCACTTGGTGCCTGGCGTATAAAGGAGCGGTACAGAAGCTAAACGAATCAGGTTCTCTTCCAAACTGATGCCAGGCTGATCCATACCATCCGATACGCCAGCTTGATGATAAGAACCATTTTCTTCTTGAAAGAACCGATAGGTCAGCCCAGCAGTGTGCGTCATCAAATGACGAACCGTTAATAGGGCAAGCTCACCATTTTGGAGACGTGGCTGAAAGTTTGGCAGCCAGTGATCAACACGGTCATTCAGCTTGAGTAGGCCTTGCCCAACTAATGCTAAGGCAGCTGTTGTAACGATAGGTTTGGTAACAGAAGCTAGCCGGAATAATGCATCTTCACGCATGAGCCGATTCATTTCACGATCGGCATAACCCGCAGCGCGGCTATAAACCACATCCCCGTCTATCGCCACTTTAATGACAGCACCGACCAACCGCTTATCAGCAAGCGTTCGATCGATGACCTCATCGATCCTACCTGCTAATCGTTCTGTACTAAACTTGTTTGTATGCAACATACTTAGATGTTCATCCTTTCGAAATAGTTAAAGCCTTATACACTTTACTATTGTAAGTATATTATATAAAATAAGTTATCGAGCTTACATAAGGGAACGAAGTTAGATTCGCCTTTTTACGGTTAAAGCCAAGCTAGTTTATAACGGATACCTTAAATTTAAAGGAGTAGATTTGTATGGACCATGTAGATAAGCAAATACTTTATCATCTCCAAAGCCAAGCGAGAATTTCTATGACTGAACTTGGAAAAAGTGTCGGTTTATCGCAGCCAGCAGTAACAGAAAGAGTTAAGCGCATGGAGGAAAAAGGAATTATTAGTGAGTATCGCACCGTTATTTCTCCTGATAAAATTGGTAAGCATGCATCAGCCTACATGTTGTTTCATTCAAGAGATTGTCATGCATTCCTTGCGTTCTGCCGCTCTGCTCCTGAAGTCGTAGAATGTTACCGCATCAGCGGAGAACACAATTACTTATTGAAAGTAATAACCGACTCCACACAAGCTCTTGAAGAGTTCGGAAATCAATGTGACAAATACGGAACCTATACAATTCTAATTGTCATGTCATCGCCTATCGATCATAAATTTCTATCCCCGCGCTTATAGATGCCAACTCCAATATGCTGAGTTAATCCGTCCCTTTCGAAATAGAAGATATGTCCTTAGCTTTTGCCCCTTTGATAGCAGCACAAAAAAATGCGTCCCTAAAATTCCATCGAATAAACCTGAGGTTTGTTTCAATGTCCATTTTTAGGGATGCACTTTAAATTAGTTCCAATATCCTCTCTTTTTTTATAATCGAGTTGAGAGGCTCTCCTCCTAGAGAATAGCTTTCTAGCTGTAGTCATTTACAAAGTATTTCCGTATAAAATAAGTCGGAGTACAGCTCCATGCATGACAGTAGCTGTTGATTAAATTGCTGCCGTACGGCGACAGCTTCTTATCGCTAGGATTATACAGCTCCCAGAAGGTATCCGCTCCATCCTTGATCATCTCGCCCCAATAGGCGCGCATTTCGGACATTGCCTTCTCTTTTCTTCCACTCAACAGCAGTGCCTCAATCAGATGATGATAAAGGTATGGCGTCGACATCGCAATTGCCGGAGGCCGATCGAATAAACGATCAAGCAGCATGCCATTTTGTTCCGCATCCATCACCTCTGCCAGCACCATCCAAATTTGTGAGGCCCAAGATATCTGACTACCAGGCCCGCTTGTGAAATACCCTTGATCTTGATCCCAAAGAAACGTCATAGCCGCGTCCGTCGCTTGCTGGATTGCCGACGAAATAAAAGCATGCGCTTCACCTTCACCCAGCTTCTCAGCTAGTGCAAGTCCTCTTTTAAGACAATAAATTAGAACGGCCTGCGCGCCTGCCTGCTTGTTCAGCTCATCATGCCAATCAAGAAAGCAGTACCATGTATCATCATCCGTTACGATTCCCCGTTCATCCAGTCGCTTCAACCCAATTCGAAGCTGCTCCACTGCAATCGGCCACAGCTCATTTAGCGTAATACGATCCTTGGTTGCTTCATAATAATCATATAAAGTGGCAACGAAAAAGAGCGAGTAATCATATAAATAGATGTCATCTACAAAAGGTGCAGGCTTCTCATATAAACAAGCACCTACCTGTCCGTCCTCAAGCAGCATTCCGCCAAAGAGATACAAACATCTTTTGACAAGGTCATTGCTGTTAAACGTTTCATAGTTTACTAGCGCTTGAAGTCGCAGATCGCCGATCCAAAGCCTTCGATCCCGCTTCGGACCGTCCTCAAAGACAGTATGCATACAGTCCTGAAGTGTCTTAATACCGATGCGATCCATCACCTTTAGCTCATTGGATATACCGTCCGGAAGCGGCTTGACCTGCGAGACATCGCCTGAGGTTACGGTCTTGCAATAAATCTCAGAAAATGAAACGCTGTACCGCTGTGATGTGGCCAGTACGATTATTTTCAAATACCGGAAAGTATAGCGCCTTGGCAGCGTTACCATCCCTGGCAGCACGTCGATATTGATCGTCTCATCCTGCAGCCAAGACCGGCTGAGCCAGCCTTCATAATTGTCGAAGTCCTCTCCGATCTCACAAGGCATCTCACCGAATATGAGCTTTAACCGAAGCGGCGCATCCGCATTACTGTGTACATTGTTAATTGAGAGCGTAAGGTACCCAACCTGATGAACCCCAAAATCGAGCGTTACGCTGTCTCCTTTGGATAATACTCGATTGGCTAGCTCATCAATCGAATCGATACGCACTGTCCGCCAGCCCTGAAAGGCGTCTGTGTCTTTCACAATGTCAATCAGGCTTGTAGGAAAAACCTTTTCTTCATATAAATGTGGAATCAGCGTCTCCGCCAAGTCCACGAATGGTTGGTTCGTTTGTTTCGTTTTCATTGCCTTATCTCCACTTCTGCCTGAAGGCTAATAATCGTAAGGCCTGCGGTCAAAATAGATCGGGGGGAGTTTTTCTCTCCACTTGGTTTGCTACTCAGCCTTTGACTGCTCCAACCGTCATCCCGCCCACAAAGTATTTTTGCAAAAACAGAAAAGCAACTAGGAGCGGCAGCGCGCACAGGAAACAGGCAGCAAACAGCACATTCCACTGCGTAGGGTTTTGCTGATCACCGAGAAAGCCCAGCATAGCTAGGGGCAATGGGGATTCAGCCGCTCGGGAGATGAAGATCATATTAAAGAAGTAGTCATTCCATATCCATACACCCTGTGTAATAATGACCGACACCGTAACCGGGATAAGCAGAGGGAATACCACCAGCCAAAACCTGCGGAACAACCCCGCTCCATCGATATGAGCCGCTTCCTCCACCTCTTCCGGTACGCCGCTTCTAATGAAGCCTGTATACAAAAATGTGGAAAAAGGAAGACTGCATGTAATAAACATCAGTATCGGTGTATACTGTGAAGTCGGTATATGAAGCGAATTGATCATCTGCACGATCGGGATGAGCACCATCTGTGAGGGCACAACCAGTCCCGAGAGAAAAAACAAATATAAAAATTTGCTCCATTTGGTTTTAAGCCTCGCCATTGGGTAAGCCGCCATCGCTGCCAGCAGTACGACGAAGATAACAGAAATTCCTGTAAGTATAATGCTGTTCATAAGTGCTTGCGGAAAATGCATCCGTTCAAAGGCAGTACGATAGCTTGCAAAAGAAATTTCACTAAACAAGTTTAGCGGATTGGCATTATTTTTTGGATCACGAAGCGAAGTCGACAATGCAATAATGAGCGGGATCAAATTAACAGCCATCACAACGATGACGCCCAGTTGAACCAGTGTCTTTTTCGTCAAAGAACCGATAGTCATGCCGACACCTCCCGTTTGTTCATGCGGATAACAAATGCTGCAGTAAGCACAATAATCAGGGCAAAGGAAATAACGCCAAGCGCTGATGCCTTACCGAACAGCTGCTCCGTAAAAGCCATCTTGTAGATGGAATAAATCAACGTATTGGTAGAAGTGCCCGGACCACCGTTTGTCATAATAAACGGGAAGTCGAAGGCCTTCAATCCATTGATTAGACTAAGCGTTACATTAATCGTTATCGCAGTCGCAAGCAGCGGCAGCTTCACATGCTGCAACAGCCGCCAAGGGCCACAACCGTCCATTTTCCCTGCTTCGAGCAAATCATTAGGGACGGTTAGCAAGCCAGCAAGGAAAATAATCATTGTCGTTCCAATATTTTTCCATATCTCAACAAAAATGATGGCATATAGTGCTGAGGAGTAGCTGCCTAGGAAATTTAGATTGTCGTCATTTATGCCGAATTTATCCAGGAAGGTTGAGATCATACCGTAATCCGGCATGTATACGTAGCTCCAAATGAATCCGACAACGATTGCGCTGAATAACGTCGGAATGTAAGACAAGGAGCGATAAATCCCTTTCCCTCTAATTTTCATGTTTAAGAGAAGTGCAAGTGCAAGACCAATGATATTGCCGAGCACCACTGTAACTAGTGTATAAATCAACGTATTCTTGACGGAAATACCTAGTGTATCTCCTTTAAATAGTGCTTTGTAGTTATCTAGTCCGATGTAATTGTACGCTTGAGCGAAACCGTTGTAATCAGTGATACTATATTGAAACAATCTCAATATCGGAAATATCCAAAAAATTAAATAAAAAATGAGGGCCGGTATTGCAAAAAAGTACATTGTTTTTTTCATTACGGTCGAATTCATGTTGCTCCATCCTCTCCAGCTAACCTCATAACGGCAGGGAAGACAGTCGTCTTCCCTCCGCTACTACTTACCCATTCACTCTAAAGATTATTTATTTTTCCATAGCTCCTGGAACTTCTCATCCATCGCCTTCGCAACATCCTCCGGCGTCGTTTTTTGTCCGCCAATGATTTCTGCGAATTTGGCTTGCATCACATCAGAAACACCTGCAGGCCACATTTGGTTGCTAAAGTATACCGAATTGCCGTTTGTTTGATAGTTATCGTTGACGTCCTTGAACAACTCGTTTGTCAAAGGAACATCCTTGTATACACTGATGGAGCTGTTGGAAGCAACATAAGCTTTAAACAATTCCGATTCACCGTCGAACAGATAATTAAGAATTTCTTTAGCTGCATCAAGATTTTTGGACTTTGCATTTAACCCATAGCCAGCAGCGGTTGCCGCTGATACAAACGTTGGTTTGCCAGCGTCATTGCCTGGAAGAGAAGCAAATCCGCGATTAAACTCCGCCGCGCCCTTCGACGTCATAGAAGCGTAGTCCCATGTGCCTGTAAACGTCATAGCCGCTTTGCCATCGATGAACAACTGGGAAGCCTGCGCGCTGCCTACTCCAAGTGAATTTTTCACGACATAACCTTTGTCATACAGCTCTTTGTACATCGAAATAGTTTTCACCCATTTAGGGTCGTTCAGCGATTTTTCACCATTTTGCACTTTTACATCAAAATCCATTTCATCCGGGTAAACCACGTTTGCTGCAATCGGGTACATACCGAATTGAATGACCCAAGGGTCTTTATCGCCAAGCACGATTGGCGTAATGCCTGCATCCTTCAGCTTTTGGCAAGCTTCAAGGAAGGATGTCCAGTCTTTCGGGAATTCGGTCACACCCACTTGCTCCAGCATTTCCTTGTTGTAGTAAACGCCTAGGTAATCAAGACCTTCAGCGACGCCGTAAGGCTTGCCGTCATAGGACATATCCTCCTTAGCGCCAGCACCGATATTGTCCCAGAATTTTAAATCGGACAGATCAGCAGCAAAACCCGCTTTAGCGAAATCGATGACTCCGCCTGCTGCATTTTTAGGGAAGATCCAGAAAATATCCGGCCCTTGTCCCGCTGCAAGCTTTGTACGCACCGAAGTATTGTATTGATCATCGGGAAGCTTCTGTACTTCAAGCGTGATGTTCGGGAATTTCTCCTTCACGAGACGCGGCAGCGTCTCCAGCTCAAAATCTTCCCCTTCCGACGCTTTGTTGCCAGACATCATCATCGTCAACGTAATCGGCTCTGAAGAATCAGTTCCTGCATTTTTACCACCTGCGTCGTTGGTGCCTGCATTAGTTGCCGGCGTATTCGTCGCGTTCGAAGCACCATTGTTGGAGCTGCAAGCACTGAGCAGAACGAAGCAAAATACTAAAATAGCGAGCCCCATTGTTTTTACTGATTTCATTTTGCATTTCCCCCTGTTTTTATTGTTTGTGTTAATGACTTACTCTCTCCTGCCATTTCATGAGACGCTATTGCCTTAAGCACACTTTTATAATAATGTGAGAAACAGTATAAATGCTTTAGCTCATTTGGTGCACTATTTTTAGATTAGACAAACAAGGAGGATACGTGTATGCTCTTTTTTAATATTAAAACTAAGCTGTTTCTTGTTCTTGTTCTCGTATCCATCGTGCCTATTATTGTCGTTACTGTCAGTTCTTATCGCAGCTATACCCGGCTTGTCAATGAACAGACCTCCCTTGTCGCATCCACAACGATCAACAACTCGGTAAAAAGCATTGAGGAAATCTTGAAAAATATTGACCGGATCTCAATTACTGTGCAGCAGCAGTCATCCACTGCAACCGCTTACAGCACAGTCAGCGATGAGCTGAGAAAGCTGCAAAATACGAACAACCAATACGAGATTTTCATTACGAGAGCCAAGCTGAAGCTGATTTTCGAAAATATTTTACTGGGTTATAATTACATTAATGGAATTTACCTTTTCATGCCTGACGGAAAATTCATCAGCTACGGGAATGGAACAGACTTAATGGTCGATTACATTCCCTTCAACGACGAATGGTACAAGCAGACCGTTGCAAGCAAAGGAGAGCTTTACATCGGCGATGTTGGTGTAAAGCCCTATATCATTAATGCCAAATCTTCAATCGGTTTTTCAAGGTCGCTTTTTGATCCCAATTCCAATGAATTTTTAGGCGTTTTTATGCTGGATTGCAGCATGGACATTTTTGCAGGCTTAAACAGGAATCCAGCCCCAAGCATATCAAATATTTATTTAGCAAATGAGCAGGGGAAAATATTATATGACGGCACTAATCGTGACATTGGTCAATATTTGCCGGATGGACTGCTCCGCAAGTCTATGGCGATGACGGGCTCTAAGCAGCAATTCACAGATTCCAAAAGCTTAACAGTCATTCAAGCTGTACCGAGCAATAATTGGAAGGTCATTGCCAATATTTCGGTCGCCAAAGTGTATGAACAATACGGCATATCGCAAAAGCTGATCATTTATGTATCGGCCTCCTGCGCCATTATCTTTCTACTTCTTTCCTTCTTCCTCTCTAATTTAATTACAAAGCCGATCATTCAATTAACAAAGATGATGCGCAAAAACAAATCGCAGCGCTTCGTCATGATTGAAGCCGACAAAAAAAGAGTCGATGAAATTGGGATTCTGTATTATGAGTACGGCAAGATGATGAAGGATATTGATACCCATATTCGCGAGAGCTACCAAAATCGCATTTTGACCATGGATTCGCAAATGAAGGCGCTGGAAGCTCAAATCAACTCACATTTCTTGTACAACACGCTTGAATCAATCAATAGCATTGCAGAAATCGAAGAAGTCGAAAGCATCGTTGTTATGACCAAAGCTTTAGGTGATATGTTCAGGTACAGCATTAAAACCGATAGCGAGCTGGTTGCCGCTGCCGAGGAAATCCAGCACGTGGACAATTATATGGCAATTCAGCAAATCCGTTATAGCGAAAAAATTGCATTTACAAAAGAAATTGAAGAACAAGTACTGCAAACCAAGATGTTGAAGCTGATTCTGCAGCCACTCGTGGAAAACGCGATTTATCACGGCCTTGAGAACAAGCGTGGCAAAGGTCGAATCACGATCAAGGGTTATCAGCACAATGAACTCATAATCTTCGAAATTTGCGATGACGGTGCAGGCATGTCGCAAGAGCAGGTCACGGAGCTACGCAATCTGCTCGCCCAGCCGCCTGAGTTTTCGTCTATTGGGCAGCGTACCAAGCAAAGTATTGGTATAAAGAACGTCCATTCTCGGCTCACTCTTTATTACGGAATCGAAGATGGCGTTACCATTGAAAGCGAAAAAAACATAGGCACAACCATTCAAATCAAAATTCCTTCGAATTGGGAGAAGAGGTGAACGCCAGATGTATTCATTCATTATCGTAGATGATGAGCCCTTAATACGAAAGGGACTACTCAAAAAAATTCAATCCTTCGAGCATAAGCTCACATTCGCCGGAGAGGCCGACAATGGTGCCGATGGGCTGGAATTAATTCAGCACCTAGACCCGGATATTATCTTTACGGATATGCGCATGCCTGAAATGGATGGAAAATCATTAATGAAAATCGTGCATCAGCAATATCCCGACAAAAAAATGATCGTTATTAGCGGACATTCGGACTTTGAATATATGAAAGAAGCGATATCCGCTAAAGTTGTTAGTTATTTGCTGAAACCATTTAGCAGGGAAGAGATTCATCGCACGCTGGAGCAAGCGATCGATGCTATTGAGAAGGAGCGGAACGTCAAGCAGGAGGTAGTACTAAAAGCAGCTGAAAAGGAGCACATCAGTTATCATTCCGATATCCAATCGCTGCTGCATCTCCTAATTGGGATTCAGCAGAAAGATAAGCTGCCCATCTTCCAATCGGCGCGGCTAAAGGAAGTGTCTGCTGCTTCGGCACATATTTTACTGACGCTCTATGCGCCAGCTTCGATTCAACAGCCTATGATCGGGCTTCAGCAGGATTATATTTATATCCCGCATTCCCAAAGCGATAAGCTCGCATTCATCCTTCTATCGTTTACGGAGGAGCGATCAGTCACGACGATGCTTAAGCATGCCGAAAGAACGGCAGCGGAGCTTATCCACACCGTTAGTGTAAGGAAGGGCAGCGAAGGCTGCGTAGGCATAAGTACTGTTGTCCACCATTTAAGTATGCTGCGCCAAGCACACCATGAAACGATTGCCGCATTGGATCAGCGGTCGATTACCGATTTTGGGCGCTGCTATCTTTACAACAAACAAAGACTTTTACCGGATGTTATGCTGTGGGAACGGACTCATGAGCTGCTGTTCCTGATTGAATCAGGTCAAACCGCGAAGGTGAAAGAGCTGGTACTTGATTTTTTCGCCTTTTATATACGACAGCCTGCCGTCTCCCTTGCTCAGCTAAAGGAGCAAAGCAGAGATATGATTCAAGAGGTCAAAAAAATACTTTCGGCCTACCTCCAAACGCATGAAGACGGCTCGCCGTCCTCAAGCCTGGAGTCCGTGCTTAATATTTCTTTTGATCTGATTTCCATTCAGGAGTACCTGCTCACTGTCTTAATGAGTACCGCCGATTTATTGAAGGAAAACTCAGCTTACTCCTCCGAAAACATGATCGATAATATTAAAACGTATATACACAAAAATTACACCAAGGATTTAACACTGGAAAAAATATCATCTCTTTTTTATCTTAATCCAAGCTATTTAAGTTTCCTGTTCAAAGAAAAAACTGCGCAAAATTTTACCGACTATATTAACCAGCTGCGCATTGAGCAAGCCAAAACACTATTAAAAAGCACCGATGACAAAATATACAAGGTTGCGAAGCAGCTAGGTTATGATAATCCCAAATACTTTTTTCGGGTATTTAAAAAAATGACAGGCCACACGCCAGAAGAATTTCGCAAAAGCTAAAGCTAAGTAAGAATAGCCTGCCCTCTCACGAGGTGCAGGCTATTCTCCTATCTCTTAATATTAGGAAATGAGATCGATAATTACGCTGTAGGTACGGATCGCGACAGCAGCCAACTCAGCACGCGTAATCGTGCTTGAAGGCAGCAGTTGCTGCGCCGAATTCCCTTTGAAAATACCGTATTTAACAGCGACCGCCATTGCTGTTCGGTTTTCCTTGGATATGCTCGCAGTATCCGAGAAGCCTTGCAGCAGCTTGCTCACTTCCCCTTCGCTCAGCGTGATGTCGAGACCAGCATACCGAAGGGCATTGACGAGTACGTCAGCCATGCCTTCACGAGACATTGGCGTATCTATCGCTAGTGTTGTGTAGCTAACTAATCTATGCTGACTTGCAGTTCTGACCACTTCATCATACCATTTCACATCCGCTGCGTTTTTTACCGGCGTTATGCCAAGCACGTTAAGTGCTGCCATCAGCGTCTGTGCCTTGGTTGTTGAAGCTCCCGGTTGCATCGTAGATGATGTCACACCATTGATTAAAAGCTGACTGCTTGCTTTGGCAATCTCTGCTGCGTACCACGCTTTAACTGGAACGTCAGTAAACACACGCTCCGATGATACAGTCACATAAGTGCCGCTTAAGGATACAAGCGCTTTGATGATCGACTTACCGCTCGTATCTGTTGTAATTCGGCTCGGCACCGGTGTTAACGTGCCGTCATCGGCAACCATCGCCAGTGCGGTCACCTTTTTGCCTGCTTCAGACTGAATCGAAATCGTTGCTGTTACATAAGAGCCTTTCAAATCCTTTACTTTAATGCCTACTGGCGCCCCAACTACAGTAACGCCCTCAGCCTTGATATTCTTCACCTTAGCAGTATCGGACGCGGTTGCTGCTGTAATCGTAACCGTCTGCTCTATGCTAGGCGTACCAGTGCCAGATGTGTTACCGCCTCCTGATGAAGAATTTGCAATCGTTAGTGTCAACGTATTGCTGTTTGTCAAATTGCCGTCGAAGGAAGCTGCCTTCGATTGGATGGCGATTGTTGCAGCTTTCGCAGTTCCGCTGAACTGCAGCGTGGCTTCTAAGCCAGATGCCGCTGGAGTGACCGAAGCTAACGTTAAGCCGCTGGCAGCAGAAACAATATTCCAATTGTCCAAATTGGAGGCATCTGCACCAAAAGGAGCACCGTCGCTCTTCACAACAACGGCAGGGTTTATTTGGGCAGCAGTAAGCTGACTAGAGCTGCTGATTACGGGTTCACTCTCAAACGCCAAGCTGTCAATACGAAGATCGGCGGCTTTGAACACAACGTAGAGATTGTGCTTGCCCTTCAAGCTCGTGTTGCTCAATTCTGCTTTTACGTCGACATAAGCCAGCTCCGTTACCGGAACAGATGCATTCGCAATCGTATAGGATCTAGGCTTTGTTGCCGGAACCTCAATCATCGCGAGCGGGGCGCTGCTTGGGGAATCCGCGTGTAATGTAATTATTCCTCCCGCTGCGTCAGAAGCTACCGAGGCTTTAACGCTTTTTGCATTTGTCAGACCCACATTCGGCAGCGCTACGTAGGAACCGTTTTGTTTTGAGCGGACGGCATAATAACCTCCGACTACCTTTTTCGCTTTCAGATTTTGCGCAGTGCGTTCTTTAGAAACCTCATGATAGATGACTTCATGGGAGGCATAAGCATGGTCGAACACATTAAACGGTTTATAGACCTGCAGCGGTGCAATCGCATCTCCATTAATTGCAAGGACCTTCTCACCGCGAATGTCCTTGGAGGATGCGCCAACCATTAACGTGTATGCACCATTTTCTACAATGAAGCTATTTTTATTCACGTCCCAGATGCCGAAGTCACCAGGGTCAACAGACAGAGTAACCACTTTACTCTCGCCTGCTGCCAAAGCGATTTTCTCAAACGCGACGAGCTGCTTCTTCGGAGCAGAGCCGCCATAGCCTGATTGATTGTTTTTAATATAAAGCTGAACGACTTCTGAAGTATCGACAACGCCAGCATTTTTCACTTTTACAGAAACGGTAAACGGCTCATTCCCGCTAGCACTCATTGGCACTGCCAAATCGCTGTATATAAAGCTGCTGTAAGAGAGGCCGTATCCGAACGGATACGTAATTGGTGCATCCGTGTACATATAAGTAAGCTTTGACTCCATAGGATCGGCATTCGTCATGTCCAATGTAAAACGCGGATCAATGGTAGCCATTGATGCAGTCTTGTTACCCTCTGGAATAACATATTTATTTATTGCCGGGAAAGCGGACATATCTGAATACCAAGTGGACGTCAGGCGGCCCGTTGGCGCATAATCGCCATAAAGCACCTGAGCCAGTGCCCGTGAATCGTATTGCCCCCCATATGGCTGATACACGATAGCAGAGACATTCGGATTGTTCTGAATTTCCTCAAGCCCAACTGGAAAGCTACTTTTGACAACAACGATCGTCTTCTTGCCTTTCGCCCCGAAAGCAGCAGACACCTTGTCTACAAGCTCGTAATCGGCATCGCCCATGTACAGGCTGGAGCGGTCATTGCCTTCCCCTGCGCTATGGCGCGGGACTGCTCCCACGAATACTACGGCATAATCAGCAGTCGCCGCCCTAGCAACAGCATCCTGTCCGACTTCCTTCACAACCGTTTCTTTAAATTTCACATCTGCACTGCGAATAGCTGCATTCGATTCATTTCCGAGTACCGCAGCTGCTGTTTTCAGCTTGGCATCTGCACCTGCTGTAATAAAACGTCCATTTGAATAATACCAATTTGTAAAATCACCGGAGAAGCCGCTTCTATAGCCATTCGCTACAAGCGATATGGTTTGGTCAGCGTTTTGCTCGATGCGAATTCTTGGCGGGATCGCACTCGTATTCCCAAGCATCGCTGCAAGATCCCAATCATTGTTGGTTAAATTGAGCGTTGTTCCATCCGTATTGCCTACCGCTGCATTATTACTGGCCGGAGATGTCACCCAGCGGTTGTTTTTGAGCGATAGCAAGCTGTACCCTTCTTGTCCCCAATCGAAGATCCGGAATAGCTGGGCAGGATCGGAAACATTAAGCTGGTCCGCTGTCGTTACTAGCTGAGCTCCTCCCGTATTAGCTGCAGGATCATACACATTAGCGGTAACGGTCTGATTATTATTCATTGCAGTAAGTGCGATAACCTTGCTCGCTGAATCGTAAGTAACATGGTTAGATCCATTCGCATTAATAATCGCGAGCAGCGGAGATACGCCCGATTCAGGAAGCGCAGGAGTTGTTCCTACTGAATAAGTCGTTTTAAATCTCGCATCTGCGTAGATACCGGATACCGCTGCATTTTTATTTTTGGCCAGCGGCAGAATACCGTCATTTTTCAATAAAACAATGCTCTCTTGCGCTGCTTGAAGTGCAATTAGCTGATGCTCCGGCAAGCTGTAAGTTGCTGCCGCTGCCGTACGCACATCCTTAGCATCCTGTGCAAACGGATAAAATTTCGGTATTCCGTTTTCATTGACTTCATTAAAAATGCCAACGCGTACCATTTGATTCACATGAGGCCTTGCTGCCTTAATTAAATCCTCTGCGGTAATGCCATACTCCCCTTTATTTACCAGTGCAACCAAATCCGGCACATCGGCAGGCGTCGTACCTGACGGCCTTCCGGCATTCGCTTCAGCCAGCGCCATCAGTACCGTTGCATGCGTACGGTCGACAGCATAATTAGTATCATAGCCGTTGCTTAAATTGCCTGAACTCGATACATGGGCATCCGCGTTAAAGTCTGGCGAGCTGTAAACGCCGTACTTCGAGAAATCATTCGCATGCAGCTGCAGGGGAGATAAAATATTCGGTATCCCATTCGTACGGCCATATGAAGTCATAACACCTGCAATTGAGCCCGATTCCAGACCCTTAAGTGGGCTGCGTGTCTGGTACTCGAACATCGCTCTTGCCCCGGCGCTATTGTTTGAAGTCTCACGGAACCATTGCGCGTTATAAACAGAATAATGCTTGGTACCGACAGCTGCACGCATCCAGAATCCGTCATCGCTTGCCGCTTGGTCTATGCCGCTAAGTCCCGAAGCCATCTTATCTATTAATGTCCCTGCCATGTAAGGATCTTCAGAATAGCCCTCGTCGAATCTTCCGCTTAAAGGGTTGATACGCATGTCGCTGACCACTGTAAAAGCAACAGTAGCCGATGCATTCGTACCGCCATGAATATTGGACTCTCCTTGTTTTACTTTAAGTAAACTGATTTTTTCACTGCCCACTACCTTCCCTATATTGGAGAGCAGCTCCTTGTTCCAGGATTGTCCCATGCCTACCAGCGCTGGGAAATCCGTTGACACCCCTTGCACATTATCCGCGGCCGCAAGTGCGCCAGGAATGATTTTCCCGGCATTTCGCCCTTGTGTCAGCGTATAATGATTGCGTGAGCCTGTTACATAAACAGCGGGTCCCTCGAGCCCCGTATAATCAAAATACGTATCCACATACGCATCCAAATGCTCCGGATTGCCATCAAATAACGGCATCCCGTCAAAGACTCCTCCGTTCTGCGTTTTAAATACAACATTTGCTGCTGCTTGAACTGGCTGGACGGCGTTTGCAGTTATGCTTGTGGCAAGAACCCCTGCAAGCACCAAAGACAGCATTTTCTTACCCCTTCTATGCTGGGTTTTGTAGTTCATTTTTTCGCTCCCTCTCTTCTCTCATTTTTTTGCAATCGCTTTCAATAGTGACCCAAGCTCATTATACAATTGCCAAGAGTACACTTTGTTTCTACCTTTTGGTGCAGTAATTTTAGATTTTCAGTTCAGTAGAACCACCAACCCCCGAGGCACTCCCCACCTCTTCCATCCGGGTTTCATAACCATATCTTTCTACAACATGCTGAAAAAGTTGCTTTTTCATTCGAATACTCGAAAACAAGATATGAAATTTGATGATAATACGACTATGCAAAAAGCTCATTGTCAGTGTTCTACAATTAACATAATGTCTCGTGGAAAAGTTAGTCCTAGGCATGTTCTGCACTTTTCGTTGTGTATTGTGTTGTTCTGTGTGCCAGGCACATCGCTTACGAACCTAGCAGCTCTTATTTAGCCAATTTATTAACGATTAGAAGTTTAACGAACTCCAGAATCATTATTTGTTGAAAGACAACGCAAAACACCCCAAACAGCATGCAATAACGCTAATACGATTCGCTAAAACGTAAGAACATTAGTTTTCTTCATAATAAGCGTCATACTGTTCGTTAGAATCGCAAGCAGACAGTCATCACTTAAATGCCAATTCGACAGCAAATCAGCATATTTAAATTGTAAGTGATAATGGTTATCAATTATAATGGTGAGATCGTATAGCTCTAACGTACTTCTCCCCGTTTATACGAATCCAATCTTACTGGGAGAGGGATTGGAGATGAAAGCATTATGAAACTGGAAGAACATATTTTGTTATGGAATCATGCAGCTGTAAAAATATTGGACATACGTCACGTTATTATGGAACCAGGCGAGCTGCTTGAGTCTTATCTGCTGCCGGCAAGCAGCTTTATTTATGGTGTTCGCGGTTCAGCAACTCTGCAGCTCGACGGCAATAAGCATGAAGCAAGGCGCTTTCATATGCTGCATGGCGGTAAAGGGATGCGCCTAGATATAGAGGCAAAGGAAGAATTTGAATATTATCAACTGTTCTACAAAACCGGGTATGCATTCACTCGCCGGAAAGAGCTTACACAATTAATGGAGCGCTATAATCCTTTTTCGCTCCAATATTCCTTTCGGCCAGAGGAGCCGCTCGCTCTGCTCCGCTGCCTTACCCTTATGAGAAATATATGGCAAGGTGCGCATAGTTTGGACCAGCTTCATATAAAGGGACTCTTTTATCAGTTTCTGCATGAGCTTCTCCGTCAAATGGATACTCAAGGGATTGATGCGCGCAAACCGGATCTTGTATCACAAGCCATAAAATACATAGATGAACATTATCAAAAGAGCCTCACATTGGAATCAATTGCTGATACGCTGAATTACAGCCCACGCCATCTATCCATGCGGTTTAAGGAAGAAAAAGGGGCCAGTCCGATCCATTATTTAATTCAGGTTCGGGTAGGTCACGCCATCGAATTGCTGCTTGGTACAGATGCTGATATGCAAGAAATCGCACGGGAAATCGGCTATTCAGATGTCTATTATTTCAGCCGTATTTTCAAAAAATATACGGGATTGTCACCGCTTCGCTTTCGGACATCAGAGCGGCAGCGACGAAAAATAGATGATTATCCATTTAATTTAACCAGATTATCCATTGGATCAGGCGGGATGAGGCGTTATATTGGTAACGATGATGATAATCATTATCAATATAAACGTGGAGGGTCTATACAAATGAAAAGACACACAAAACCTGGATTAGCTGTGAGCATATTGCTCAGTTTAATGCTTCTGCTAGGAGCTTGCTCAGCAGGCGGAACAAATACCGGCAATTCTTCTTCGACTACTACAAATACCGCAGCTGCATCCAATGCCGCTCAAAATACGAATGGTACCGCTGGCGATAACAACCAAGCGAGTAAATCAACACGTATCGTGCCTACTGTAATGGGTGAGATTGAAGTGCCTGCAAATCCTAAACGCGTCGTCGTGCTTTATTTGTTAGGTGACGTGGTTGCTATGGGAATTAAGCCAGTTGGTGTGTCCGATGTATTTGAAGGGGCTGCTTTTGAAAAGGATCTTGCAGGTGTGAAAATGCTGGGCAGTTGGTTTGAGCCGAATCCAGAAGCCATTATGGCGCTTGAGCCAGATCTCATTATTGTCCCTTCTGAGGATACATATAAGAAATTAAACCAAATTGCACCAACTATTCTTGTTCCTAATGAAAAAATGACTACGGATGAAAGACTTGCTTTGCTGGGCAAAACCTTCGGTAAGGAGCAGGAAACGCAAACCCTCCTTAACAACTTTAATACGAAGGTAAAAGAAAGCAAAGAGAAGCTCGCAGCAGCTGGCGTACTGGACAAAACGGTAACGATTATTGAAGGCGGAAAAAAAGAAATGTCGGTCGTAACCGGCAAGCAATTTGGACGCGGCTCCCAAATTATTTATGAATATTTAGGCATGAAAGCGCCAGAGATCATTCAGAAAAAAATTGATGGATCAACGAATGAGGAAGGTGATACCGTTTCTATGGAAGTCCTTCCTGAGTATATTGGCGATTATGTTGTCCGTTCTTCCTATGAAGGAATGGATGATTTGACTGGCAATCCTATTTGGAATAGCATTCCAGCTGTCAAAGAAGGCAGAATGATCGAGCTGAGCTTTAACCTCTCATATTACAGTGATATCTATTCCCTTGATGAACAGCTTGACTTTATCGTCGAACAGTTGCTGGCCACAGCAACAAAAAACTAAACCGGCATGGTCTACGTAAAAGAGCAGCTGGCTTCAAAAAGCCAGCCTACAAACACTTATTTTGCTACCATTATGCTCGTTGGATTCCTGTTAGTGCTGTTAGCTGCTGCAGCGTCGATTTCGTTCGGAGCTGCTCGAATGAACCTATCAACGGCATGGAGCGCTGTCTTTTCGTTTGATCAAAAGCTTACTGAACACCAAATTATTCGTTTCCTGCGCTTCCCCCGAACCGTTGCAGACATTATCGTTGGGTCCAGCCTTGCGGTTGCAGGAGCAATTATGCAAGGAAGCACACGCAATCCGCTGGCTGATTCAGGATTGATGGGAATAAACGCAGGAGCCGCCTTAGCTATGGCGATTGCATTAGCATTTATGCCGGGGAGCCAATACAGCGTGCTGCTATTGGTATGCTTCATCGGAGCTGGCCTTGGCGCAGGGTTAACGTATTTAACCGCTTCTCTGAGCCGCAAGGGCATGTCACCGCAGCGGCTAGTGCTTGCGGGCATGTCAATCACGCTGCTTTTTGGAGCAATTGGTACATTTATCTCTATTAATTTTAATATCGGTCAAGCTCTTTCCTACTGGACGTCAGGAAGCGTTGCTGGGGCTACTTGGGCGGAGCTCGCACTGACTGCCCCATGGTTTGTGCTAGGGTTAGCCCTATCGATGGGACTCGCGCGCTCAATTACTATCCTGAACCTAGGCGAGGAAATTGCAAGGGGCGTGGGACAGCGAACCGTAGTCGTCAAGCTCCTCTCTTCCCTTGCTGTTCTTCTATTGGCCGGTGTTTCTGTTGTGCTTGTAGGCCCGGTCGGATTCGTAGGACTCATTGTTCCGCATATGATGCGGTTCATGGTTGGGGTGGATTATCGGTATATCATTCCTGCCTCGGCTGTATATGGCGGACTGTTTATGCTAATCGCCGATCTAATCGGCCGTTTGGTCAACCGTCCGAACGAAATGGCGCTTGGCATTATTTTCGCCATTGTCGGCGTTCCTTTCTTCTTGTTGATTTCTCGCAGGGAAAGGAGAGCGTTTGAATGAGGCAGCAACTATTACACGGAAGAAGAAGTCTGCTGCTAGCAGGGCTGCTGGTGATGCTAATTGCTGGTATTCTTATCAGCATGAATACAGGGAAGATGGCGCTTCACCCCGGAGAGGTGTTGAACACTTTATTTGGACAAGGCACGGAGAGACAAAATCTTGTTGTGTTCAAGTTTCGGCTGCCCCGCATCGTATTGGCTGCGCTTGTAGGCATGGGAATGGCGATCTCTGGAGCTGTCCTCCAAGGACTTCTGCGCAACGATCTCGCTGATCCAGGGATGCTCGGCATCAACGCCGGTTCAGGGCTCATGGTTCTACTGTTCATTACGCTATTCGGCCTTTCTGGATTATCATCTGCCTTCCTCCTTCCCGTCATGGCGTTTGTTGGGGGACTGCTGGCTGCACTGTTGATTTATATTCTTGCCTATAGGTCACGAAGCGCTCCTTCCTCCACTCGTCTCGTACTGACAGGAGCAGCAATAAATGTCGGCCTCAGCGCCTTAACCCTGTTTCTGACGCTCAAGCTGGATGACGAGCAATATGTCTTCGCTCAGAAATGGCAGGCTGGTTATTTATGGGGGACGGAATGGCAATATATTGCGCTTCTTGCCCCATGGGTGCTGATACTTGTGTCGTATATCTGGTACAAATCATTAGTGCTCAATACATTGAATCTTGGCACTGAGATTGCTACTGGCGTAGGCGCTCACGTTAAAAAAGAATTTCTAGGGCTCGTCCTAGCCGCGGTCGCCATTGCATCGGGATGCGTCGCACTCGGAGGCTCAATCGTCTTCCTCGGGCTGATCAGTCCTCATATTGCACGCAAACTTGTTGGTCCAGACCATAAGCTGCTGCTTCCTGCTTCAGCGCTCATTGGCGGCATTATTATGGTTGCGGCCGATACGATTGCCCGCACCGTTAGTTTTGGAGCTGATATTCCAGCAGGTATTATCGTTACGATACTAAGCGTCCCCTATTTCCTATATTTATTGATGCGATAAACATGGTACAGCATTTCGAATGTAATCAGGTACATTTCCCCCTGATGTAAAGAAAGGAAGACCTCGGCCTACTAGGCTCGAGGTCTTCCTTTCTTCTTCAATTAATCATGACTCAGACATATCTACTAAATTTCCTTCTGCGACGCATCGCTCTTTCCGAATCGGATATTGTTAGCTATCGTGTCCTGAAACAAATACACATCCTGAAATACCATCGAAACCTTGCGCCATAAATCGTTCGGCCCTGTGAAGACAAGTAGCCTGCTGGCTCAAGCTGCCAATCGTATACATTATTCGCTTCAATCATAATAATCACCAATAAATGTTAAAGGAAAAACGCGTATTATGTCGAATTTCAAAGTATGATGATGCAAATAAAAAATAAAACCACCTTCAAATATGTAGCTATTATTCTATTGTTTCTTAGCGCTCTTCTTGCCCTGCGATGGACATGGTCTGAACTATTTTCTACAGCGGAGCACCCTCGTGCTGTAAATGGCGTACTCGACATGCGCGGCTGGGACTTTAACAACTCAGCTCCCATTCCCTTGGATGGCCAATGGGAGTTTTACCCTGCAAAATTAATCCATCAACAGGATGTTCAGCCGCTGCAAAACCAGTTCCGCTATATTCAGGTTCCAGGTGACTGGGGCAGTGTGCTGACCAAAGAGGCAGACACCTCTATCGGGTACGGAACGTACCGATTGCGTATTCTGATCGATCCGCTAGAGCAGCCTGTTGCATTTTGGTTGCAAAAAATACAAGCCTCATCAGGCGTAGAATTAAATGGACTTGTTGAGAACGACTTCGGAAAACCTGCCGAAAACGCTGAGGAGTACAAGCCTAAGAAAATCTCCTACACCGCTTCTTACTCTGTAAAAGGTACCAAAGAGCTTGAACTGCTCATTCGTGTTGCTAACTATGACGATGCTTACAACGGGGGAATTTTACACTCCATTCAATTTGGTTCACAAGCAGCGATTGATTATGTGCGATGGTACTCTATCGGCTTTCAGCTCGTCATATTTGTTGTTTTGCTGCTTCACGGCTTGTATGCTACTATCCTTTTCTTATTCAATCCTAAAGAAAAGAGTTTGCTTATCGTTGGTTTATTAACGCTCGCTACCGGTCTTACGATCGTCGTCGGCCATGATAACCTGCTCTTGTTATGGCTGCCACTCAACTATACATGGGCGCTGAAGCTCAGGCTGCTATCTCTGCTTTGGCATTCCTTTTTTATTTTTCTACTATTTAGAAGATTGTCTTCGGCTCCTCCGAAGAACCGCTGGCTGGGAGCATTCACTGCAGCGCTCATTTTTTATTCTGTGTTTCTAATTGTCGCAAGCGCGCCGCTTGTAAATGAATCGGTAGCATTAAAAATATTTTCTTTTTTTTATCTATTGCCCTTTGCTTGGTTCGTTTATATAACAGGAACGATGGTCTTAAGGAAGCAAACAGACAACAACGACGTCGTCTTCCTGTTGTTATCTGCTGCAGGCGTTATGTCCAGCTTTCTGTGGAGCTTAATCAACTCAAATAGCCAGGTTTCGGTTGTATATTATCCAATAGATATCATAGCAGCTATCATTGGTTTTTCTACGTACTGGTTAAAGCAATTTTTCCGTAACTCGAAGGAAAACAAAGAGCTGAACGAACAGTTAAAAAAGGCTGACAAGCTGAAAGACCAATTTCTTGCCAATACTTCACATGAACTGCGAACGCCGCTGCACGGTATTATGAATATTGCTCAAACCGTTGTAACGAAAGAGAAAGGGCAAATGAATACAAAAAGCGTTAACGATATGGAGCTGCTTATAAGAATAAGCCGCCGTATGTCGCATATGCTCGGTGATCTTCTAGATGTAGCAAGGCTGAAGGAACACCGAATCGTGCTGCAGCAGGAGCCTTTACAAATTCAATCAGTCGTGCCTGGCATCGTTAGCATGCTGAAATTTATGATCGAAGGCAAACCTATTCAACTGCATGTGAATATAGCTGAATCGATGCCTTGGGTCATGGCAGATGAGAAAAGGCTTGTACAAATTTTGTACAACTTATTGCACAACGCTCTAAAATACACGGAAGAAGGAACAATTTCCATCTCTACCGAAATTCAGCATGGGAATGCCGTCATTCATGTCTCCGATACCGGAGTCGGCATGAATAAAGAAACGCAGGCGCGCATCTTTCTCCCTTACGAACAAGGCATTTACGGAATCAATGATGGAAGAGGAATCGGGCTTGGTTTAAGCATTTGCAAGCAGTTGGTCGAATTGCATGGCGGAGCACTAACTGTTCGCTCTACACTCGGCAAAGGTTCTGTTTTCAGCTTTCAATTACCGCTTGCCAATATGTACAGCCTACCTTCAGCACAGCCCTTGCTTCCTATACACCATACAACGGAAGGAACAGAAGAAAGCCATGGTGGATTAATTTTTCCTGACATCACAATCGACGAAATAGCAGCCTCTACAACCAACCCGCCATTTCTGAATGATGGAAAAATGAATATTCTTGCAGTGGATGACGACCCGGTTAATCTGAATGTGCTTGTTGGCATTTTATCTTCCGAGCCGTATAACATTACAACAGCCAATTCAGCACGTGAAGCGTTAGTGTTGCTAGACAGTGGGCAGTGGGATCTATTAGTTGCCGATGTTATGATGCCACAGATGTCCGGCTACGAGTTAACGAAGAAGGTACGGGAGCAATACTCTGTATCGGAGCTCCCCATTTTGCTGTTGACTGCCCGTAGTCAGCCTGCTGACATCTATACCGGATTCGCATCTGGAGCAAATGATTATGTTACCAAGCCTGTAGATGCTCTGGAACTCAAATACCGAATCAGGGCGTTGACTATGCTGAAGCAGTCTATTAATGAACGTTTGCGTTTAGAAGCCGCCTATCTTCAGGCACAAATCCATCCGCATTTTCTGTTTAATACCCTTAACTCCTTAATGGCGCTAAGCGATATTGATACAGACAAGATGCGTAATCTAGGCGATTCTTTTGTATCCTTTTTACGGATTAGCTTTGACTTCTTAAATACTGGAAAGCTTGTTGAGCTTTCTCACGAGCTGGAGCTTGTCGAAGCCTATTTGTATATTGAAAAAGAACGTTTCGAGGACAGGTTGACTGTCGTATGGGAAGTTGATGCCAACATCAGCTTGCTTATCCCGCCTCTTTCTATACAGCCGCTGGTTGAAAATGCGATCAAACATGGGCTTCTTAGTCAGAACAACGGCGGCACGCTGCATATTCGAATCAATCGCCAGAACAGCTTCATACGAGTTGAAGTCATTGATAATGGCATTGGCATGAATGAAGAACAGGTCATTCAACTGCTCAGTCCAACGATGAAAGGAAAAGGCGGAATAGGGATTGCCAATACGAATCGACGATTGACTCAAATGTATGGTCAAGGCTTATCTATAATCAGTAAGCCCAAGGAAGGAACCACCGTGTCGTTTGTCATTCCAAACAACAGCAATCAGCAGGCTATGGATAATGAATGATTTTAGCAGCTGCTAAACCACTTCATCGATACAAAAAAGACGGACAAATGGTTTCTCATTTGTCCGTCTTTTTGTTATTCGAAAAAAAATTCGAAATAATAGTGATCCAAAATTTCATTAGCTCCGTTAGGCCTATTAGGAACGTAAAACAACCCCATATGAGGAGAGTGAATGATTTATGAAACTTAAAAGATTGATTGCCCCTGTACTTAGCTTATCATTATTAATCCCTGCGTTTTCTGGTGCGGCTAGCGTAAGTGCAGCGGAGCCGATGACGCCATCATCCGAAACGCCTGCTGTAGAGCTTCGGGCGACATTGGACTACTCGCTTTCGGAGCATTTCACACTCGCGGTGGATGCGATGATCAAGAAATACGACAGCTCGTTTGACGCCGCCGCGGCGCAAGCCGCTTTAGAGAAAAATGCAAAAGATATGATTCCAGCTATCACTTCCGTATATGGAGATGCCGGAGCGAAAGAGTTCGACCGCATTTTTAGCGGACATCTAAACTATACCAAAGATTATGTTACAGCTGTTAAAACGGGCAATGCCACTGATAAAGCGATGGTCGCGCAAGAAATTGAAGAGTTCGCAGTTGAACTCGGTAACTTCCTAAGGACTGCTACCGCAGGCAAGCTGCCTGCAACGGCAGCGCAAAACGTGCTTCGTACACATGAAAAGCAGGTGCAGCAGGTGTTCGACGATTATATCGCCGGCAACTACAAGAGCTCACTTGCCAAATATCGTGAAGGTTTAAGCTACATGTTCACGATAAGTGATGCATTGTCAGGTGCGATCGTCACTCAAATGCCTGAAAAGTTTAATGGTACAAGATCGGATACTCCGGCCGGCGATCTAAGATCAGCTCTAAACTATCTTGCAGCAGAACATTATGCCCTTGCTGTGTTCAGCATGCAAAAAGGTTCCGATAAATCTCCAGCCTACAGCGCGATTGTTGAAGCTGAAAACGCCAATACAGCAGGCTTGACAGCTGCCATCGCATCCGTTTATGGTGCAGCAGGAGGAGATGCCTTCAAGGCAATCTGGCTTGGTGACCATATTAACGCACAAGACGAAATCGTGAAGGCAGCTCTTGCCGGAGATACCGATGCAAGCGCCAAAGCTAGAGCTAAGCTAAGCAAATTTTCTGTAGACTTCGGTAATTTCCTTGGCGCTGCCACAGAAGGCAAGCTTCCCGCTTCGGCCGCAACGGCTGCTGTAGCAGAGCATGAAAGACTTGTACTTGAAGCATTTGATCTCTATAGAGCCAAAGATGCAAATGGCCTGTATGCCAGCTATGACAAAGGATACAGCCTCATGTTTGGAGTAGGCAAAGCACTGGGCGGTGCCATAGTGGCTCAGAAGCCGGAACTATTCAAAGTACAGCCTCCTGTAACAAAACCGGAAAACCCGAACAATGTTCAAACCATTTGGCTTCAAATCAATGGTTACACCGCTAAAGTTAACGGCAATCATGTGAAAATGGACGTTCCGCCAACCCTTAAGAACGGAACGACATTCGTATCGCTAAGAACATTGACTACGGCACTCGGCGCTGATTTGAAATGGAATCCCTCCACTAGCACGGTTGAAGTAAAAGTAGGTGACGACAAGGTTGTCTTCTGGCTTGGCAAAGATATGGCTAGTGTCAATGGAAAGAACGTCAAGCTCGATGCTTCCGTATTCGTTCACAAAGGACGCACACAAGTCCCTCTTCGGTTCATTGCGGAATTGCTAGGTTGGGACCTAAATTGGAACAAGGCTGACTGGTCAATCACATTGACTAAAGCCATGTAAATGTAAACCCATTCCGAAACTCGCAGCATACTTGTCCTGTTCTGGTAATTCTATACCGGAACAGGATTTTTATATTATAATGAGGGGGTGTGTAAAGGGGGAACAGCTCTAGTATGTCGGATGAACTGACGGATTTACAATTAATGAAGCGTATTGGCCGCAAAGATTCCAATGCTTTGCAGCTTATATACGAAAGATATGAGCGTCCCATGTACACATTCGCCTACCGAATCGTTAAAGATTCCATGCTGGCAGAAGAAATATTACAGGAGCTATTCTTGCGAATATGGAACGCAGCAGAGAAGTATGACGAAGATCAAGGTAAGCTATCCAGCTGGATGTTTACGTTAACTAGAAATATAGCGATAGATGGATTACGGCGAAGGCAAATTCGAACCTCGCAGCAGGTTGTTGAGACGGAGCAATTAAACCGAACGCCGGACGACTCGGCGGACACAGAGACTGCCGTGGAAACCAAGGTCATTGGCGAACAGGTTCGTGAGGCAATGCGGAATTTAAGCCAAGATCAGCATCAAGTTGTCGAACTTATTTATTTTGGCGGATATACGCAGCAGGAAGTGTCCGTGAACTGCGACATTCCGCTCGGAACGGTTAAAAGTAGGGTTAGGCTAGCCATGAAAGCACTGAAGTTGCAGCTTGAAGATATCGGAGAGGAGGGGCAAAGTTATGAAACAAGAAACAAATCTATGCGATGATGTGGAAATGTATGCGCTTGGCGGTCTTGATGAAGCGGAGGCTAAAGCTTTCGAACAGCATCTTAAATCTTGTGCGGCATGCACCGAGCAAGTCGCGGAGCTTAAAGAAATCGTCGATATGCTGCCGCTATCGTCCGAGCCAGTCGCCGTTCCTACAGGAATGAAGGATCGGATTCTCGGTTCTATTTTACAGTCACAAGAGACGGCTGCACAGCCATTTGAACAACCTAAGTCTGCTATTCCAACTCAAGAGCCCGAAAACGCAAAGCGCCCCCTCTCCGTAATTCAAGCCGACGCAAAGCGTCGAAACTACAATAGCTGGTTAAATATTGGGCTTGCGGCAGCGGTGCTTCTATTATGCGTGTATATTTTTACATTAAGAGATCAAGTGTCAGACCTCAGTAATGAGCTCACGCTCGCCCAGATGAATGAGCCTCCACAGGGCTTGCAGACGAATCAGGCTGTCAGCTTAAGCTCGGCGGCGCAAAATATTATTGCCCAAGGACTCGCTACCATCGTCATTGACAGCAAAGGAACACATTTGCTCGTGCAGGCCGAGAAGCTTCCGCAAATCAAGGAAAACGAAGCATTTCAGGTATGGCTGATGAAGAAAGGCCAGGACGTCGTAAACGTAGGAACCTTCTACCCGGTCGATGGAAAAGGCGGCTTGTATTTCACACTCGGCCAGAACTTGGAGGGTTACGATCAAATCGCGATTACCCAAGAACCAGATGCTTTCGGTAAATTGCCGCGAGGGACTGCCGTCTTGACTGCCGAGCTTCATCTATAAAACGAATAATTGAAAATAAGCCAGCTTATTGGACTCGTGTGAAGTCTTTAAGCTGGCTTATTTTTTTTCTTAAACACCGTTTTTTTGTACTTTTTATAATCGTTTCAGCCTCCTTCACGCTCTTCCTTATCTAGCCAAGCGCACGCAGGACATCATCGATTTTCAGGCTATGGGCGAGGACGCCGTAATTCATCCAGCTCAGAAAGTCAACCTCGAATACACGGTTATGACGTACTGCGGGAAGCGATTGCCAATGTGGCGTCGCGTAAAGCTTCCTTTTCTCTTGTTCTGAAATTTCAAAAGTGACGAACACATTATCGGCATCGATTTGCGCGAGCAATTCTGGTGTTAGCACGGTTGTCCTTGTGCTCTTTGTCAATTGCTTTACAAGCGGATGAGGCGTCATTCCCAGGTCACTATAGAGAACAGGCCCCGTGTATCCCTTATCCGGACCGCCGTACAGCAATATTCCATTGGCTTGAATTCGCAGAAAAACGGTGGTTTGATGATGAATCGGGCGAAGCTTTTTCCGAGCAGCTTCTGCTTTTTTTTCATACTTCGCTATAATATCAACGACCTTTACGTTTTTTCCTCTCCCAATTAGATCTGCCATGATTCGCAAAGTTTCCTGCCAATCTTCCCCCTCATTGGACATTTTGTAGAGCGGAGCCTGTTCCTCCAAGAGATGATGGTCCCATTTATCTGGAAAGCCATTGTCTACCAAAATAAAGTCCGGCTTTATCGGCAGCTGAGCAGCATATTTATCAGAAATCTCAATTGCGGGAATATGCTCAAGCCCCAAGTACGACTGTTTTCCCCAATTCGTTATGGAGCACTGCAGGATAGGCGTAACGCCAAGCGTTACCAGAAAATCTTCAAGAAACGGTGCGAATACACGAATCTCCTCTCGGTAATGTCTTCGGTATTGCCCTGGCGATATGCCGACCGTCTTCTTGAAGCGGCGGTTAAAATAAAACTCATCGCCAAATCCGGCGTTCTGTGCAATATCGGACAAACGATCATCGGTTGCTTGCAGCAGGTGCTTCGCTTGATTAATTCGAATGCCGGATAAGTACTGCAGCGGCACCTGACCCGTTATCTCTTTGAACAAACGCGAATAGTGTGTGCGGCCAACATCGGTCAAATTCGCCAGCTGGCCCACCGACCATTCGTTGCGATAGTCATGGTATAGCCGATCAATTGTAGCTTCAACCGCTTTCCGACTACTCTGGGCATGAGAAATGGTCAGATTGTGCTTGAGAATATGTCGGAGCAATTGTTGAAAACATATTTGTTGATCCAAATCGTCCAGCTCATCACTAGTGTCTGATAAGCTAAAGCTATGTAGCCTCTCAACCCACTCCAAGCATTGGGAAAATGGGTAGCACACCACTTCTCCTGTACATGGAAATGAAGTACTCCAATCGCTATCCGATGCGGCCCGAGCATCTTTTCCAATGTAAAGAATCTCAAAGCTTAGTTCATAATGAATGAGTCCGCTGCTGCCAACTTTATTTGTAATGGTTGCCCCTGGCTCGGAAATAAAACATTTGCCGCGCTCGAGCTGATAACCGCATCCATCAAGAACGAGGCGCCCTCCCCCGTCCATAATGACAAACAATCGATAGCAATCATTTTTTCTCGCTTTTTGTTGTTCATGAGGTTCAGATTCCTTATATTTCACTCCGGTTAAGCGATAGATTTTGCTTGGAGATGTATTCGTATTGGCGTTTGTCTCTTGCATAGATTCATAAGCCCTCCTTTCCGTGAGAATGATTATCAATAAAATCACTATAAACGATAAAGAAGAGCACTTCAACTGTTCGTTGAAATGCTCTTCCGATAAAATTGTAATCGCAGCGCGAATGTTACTTCAGCAGCACTTTTTCCAAATCTTTAATTTTGAGTTGGTTAGCCGTGAAAGCACCCGTCTGCCAATAGGTCCGATCCACTTGATAAACATTTCCTTTCTTTATGGCAGGGACGCTTTGCCAAATTGGACTATCGAATAGATTTTTAATGGATTCTTGATTTTCGGCCGATGACCAAGATCCATTTGAAGTTAAAATAATGATATGGTCCGCATTAAGATCAGGAAGCTTCTCCATGGAGATCGTTTCAATAAAGGCTTCCATATCCGCAACCATCTTTGGCGGAGTTAAGCCTAATTCTTTGTAAAGGATAGAACCAACAAATTTGTTCTTAATTCCAAGAAGATTGAGGTCAGTCTCGCCGATATTAAGTCGCAACACAGCAACTGATTCTTCTCCAATCGCGGCTTTCAGCTTGCTTTTTGTATCCGCGATTTGCTGCTCGTAGTCCTTCACCAGCTTCTCGGCTTTCTCTTGTTCACCAATTAGATCAGCAATCTTAAGAAGAACATCGGAGGAGCTGCTCATCAAAATGTCGTCAGGCATCCGAAAGGTTGGTGCTACCTTAGAGTATTTTTCATAGATCGCTTCATCTACAAAACCATCTGTAATAATAAGATCCGGTTCTGCATCCAGCAGTGCTTCAATGCTTCCTGTTATATCAAATGGAGGAACGTCTAAATTCAAATATTCCTGTTTGCCCCACATCGGATGGTACCACTGTACAACAGGCTCCACGCCAAGCGTGACTAAATAATCCTCCAAATAAATAGCAGCTATTCGCTTTGGTTTAACCGGAATTTCAACGTCACCAAAAAAATCCTTCACTACGCGTGTTTCATTCTCATTCGTTTTCACTTCTTTATCATTCTCTGCGGCTTTGTCTGTTTGCGTATTCACAGCATTTCCTTTGTTCGCTGCTTCTTTCTTCTCTTCTTGCGGTGTGCTGCATGCCGTGAGTGCCATGAAAACAATCAGTAGAGAAATGAGACCCCTTACGATAATGCTGCGTGAACCTGTATGCCGAAACATATTTTACCCACTCCTGTATATGTATTGTCGTAACGAAATGTTTTAATTGATTATCATTCTCATTTCGTTCATGAGCAATTATATCATTATGGTTTTGGGATACAATGTCCATTCTCATGCGAGTTTTTTATCCAAACATGAGATAACGAATACGATTTCTCGCTTGCCTCCAAGAAACTATCAAAGTCCGTCGCTCCATCTATGTAAAAGAGATCCGGCGATTGCCTTGAATCCATGAAAATGATCCTCCGCAACAGATTTCGTCACGGAGGATCATACTGCCATTAATTCAAATACAATCTATTTTGCGGGATGATTTGTTTCGCTTGAAGCGGACTCGACCAAGACAACTTAGCGATGGCGTCTTCCGTATTGTCGTAATATTCAAGCTTAATATCGTACTTCTGCCCCGCTGTTAATTGAATCGTTCCAGACCATTCCGTCGTAGCCTGATCCACCCACTTATTAATGATGAGCTGATTGTTCACCCAGAGCCGAACCCCATCATCGCTACTCGTATAAAAAGTATAGGTTCCTGTGTATTGAGGCTTCACTTTGCCCGTCCATCTTACGGAGAAGGTATCTGCATCCATACTGGTCATAGGAGCCCCTAAACCCCAATCGAAGTTCACGGTTGCATCGGTTCTAGTCGCTTTTAACGAGGTGAAATCCATGTTGTTGAAGTAATTGGCAGTAAGCCCCGTGCCTTCTGCTTCTCCCGGAGGAAGATCGCTTGCTGGCGTAAATTTGACCCAATCGTAATACGCCCGAATCGGCGTGCCTGGATAGACGAACGGCCCTGTCCAGACTTCAGCAGGCCCTGCGCCTGACCATAAATTGGCCATAATATGACCTGGACTTGTAGGAAGCGTACCACGCGAGCCGTTCTCCGTATGCACCAAATTACCATCAACGAACCACTTTATATACGTAGGAGACCATTCGAAGGCATAGTTATGGAAGGCCAAGGAAGAGTCGAATCCAAGATCGATAATCGTGCTATGCTGGCCTACGCCGTTTGTGAAGTAGTTCGCTTCCAGCTTAGTCGTATCCTTGCCTAATATTTCAATGTCAATTTCATCGTTTGACGTGTTTGTCGCTTGGCCCGAATACGTAAAGAGTGCTGTCACAAGCCCTGTACCCTTAGCCGCTTTAATGCGCGCTTCAACACGACCGTATCCATATTTCACATTCGTTGCATATTCGCCGGAAGCATAATTTTTGCCTGCGCAATTGGTAGGGCAACCCGTATTGTCCAAACGAAGCGCCATTATTCCATTACTAAACTCTTGATTCGCTGCCCGCCAGCCAACGCCAAAGTCCACTCCGTTGCCCCAGCCATCCGACGTATAGAACAAATTATTGTTAATCCCATTCAACGGTTCATCAAACGCAATATCAGCAGCAGATGTAACAGTCGGCATCATTAAAGAGAGAAGCAGCATACAGGATAAGAGCCATACCATCATTCTTTTTTTGCTATTGCTTGCCTTGTTCATCATTACACACCTCTTTCTCAGATTGGTATTGCGAAAAAAAGTGGTAAACAGGCTTTCAATTTACTCGTTTCCTCTGCTAATGCTTACTTTTCCATCCTTCCGAATGACGTCAGCACCGATCGCATCCGTTAAAACAAGCAGCGGTACGTATGCATGGCCATTATTCAGGATGACTGGATTTTTCATCATTGTTTTTATCCCATTAATAAAAGCAACGTTCGAATTCATCTTAAAGATCATTTCGGATTTGGACAATTTGTCATTGACGATGATTTCTTGTTTAGCTGCATTCCATTTCACTGTTGCATATAAGCTTTCCATAACAAAACGAAGCGGTGCCATTTCTGTTTGTCCGATTTTGAATACTTTTAGTTCTCGTGCATCTTCAACTAGCAGATCTACTGTTTTCCCTTGTTTTACAGGTGTTGAAGGATCTACATTAGTTTCAGGCTGCTGCTTTGGCAGCGTATAAGCGATTCGATCCACTTCAGCGATCTGGGTTTTACCTGGATACACATACTCGTTCGCCCAGCCATTGGTTTTGGTAGCCGGCCACATGTTCGCAATCATATAGCCAGGTGCTGAAGGGAGCTCTCCTCTCGAGCCGGTTTCCGTATGAACGAGCTTGCCGTCTACATACCACTTGATGGAATCCGGCGCCCATTCAAAGGTGTAATCATGGAAATCATCCGCTGCATCAAACCCTAGAGGAATGATCGTCGAATGCATGCCAACACCTTTTGTAAAATAATTCGTTTCGAACTGTGTCGTGTTTTTACCTAAAATCTCAATATCGATCTCGTCAGCCTTACCGTCTGAATCAGCGCCATAGGTGAAAAAACCGGTTACGACTCCATCGCCTTTAACCGCTTTCATTCGAACCTCAAACTTACCGTATCCGTAACGCTGTGTTGTAGAATATTCCCCTGAAGCATACGGTTTATCGGAGCATTGCGCTTTATCCTGTGCACACGGCTTGTTGTCAATCAATAATTTCAGTTTCCCGTCTTCAAAGATGACATGATCATCTCTCCAGCCGCTCAGAAAGGTTCCGCCATTGGACCATCCGTTGGAAGCATACCAGCGATCAGAATCCTTCTGGTCCAGCAAATCTATAAATGTTTTACCTAAAGCTTCTGGTGCTTCAGCTTCCTCTGCCATAGCAGCAACTGGCATTGCGCAGAGCATAATAGCGACTATGAATGTTAGCAGCAAGGATTTAAGATTTTGTTTCACAAATGAGCCTCCCATAATAAATTGTGCTTTTCTCCATTTTTAACCCATCTTAATTGCCGTTACCTGAGGCCCCACCTCCCAACGTAAAAGCTTAGTTTTACTTCGTTAAGTAGATGAAAAACATTCTTTACATTCGTGTCATTCCCACAGTTAGCATTTTGCAATAATAAGTTCTTTACGGTTAAATTTTACAAATAAAAAATATGCTTTTCTCCTCCTTAACGATTATAAAATGGCACTATCCAACTGTTATTTGGCATACGGCCAGCTGAAGCGCAGCTTTTAGGCATAAAAAAAACCGTTCGAGCGCTGAGCTCGACGGTTTAATATGCATATAGACTTTTACTAAGAGAACAAAATCATTCACTGCACACTTATTTCATTGCTGCTATCCTCTGCCTTATTAACAGGTAAAGCCATATAAATAGCAACAGCATAAAATATTATTCCTATAATCATGAACAAAATGCTGATAACATGAGGCGCTGTCATCATCGTCCCATCCATAGCTATTGCGAATTTACCGGGCGGATCACTCCATCCCGTCATTTTTCCAGCAAAATTAGCAATGGCTAGATATACAATACCAAATAGTAGAGTTCCAGATAGAAGGAATGTTGATCCCGCAATTAAACATATTTTTTTCATCTATGATACCCTCCCGATCTGTTATGAAAAAAAAAGAGAACCGCTCCAATCAAGCGAAGATCAGAATCAGCTCTTTTTTCATGTTACCATATATCGGAAGTTTATCCAAAGATCATTGATTATGAAGATTATGATTTATTCTTTTATAACAACGAGCTATTCTTGCTTAACCTTTTAGCCTGGTCTGCATAAATACTACTTCATCAGCTAACTTCTCGATACGCGCAATGATGTCCTCATTTGCTATTTGCTGCTGCTCATCAAAATGTTCATCATGAATATAAACATGCCCCGGGGCTACATAAGCTCTAAAATAACCAGCTATCGGCTTCAGTTGATTTTCAACTACGAGGTAATGATGACTGGTTCCTCCAGTAGCGATAAATCCCATTACTTTGTTCGATATTTTGGGAACGGGAACGAGATCAAATAGATTTTTTAATACGCCGGTAATCGACGACTGAAAAATCGGTGTGCCGATAATATAGAAATCAGCAGCTGTTACCTTCTCAATTACCTTTTGTGTATCTTCATTGTAGTCGGATATATTGCTTCCGTCGCAAAATTGTACGTTTTTGTAATGCCGCATATCCAGAAAATCGACTTCAATATCCGGATATTTGTTCCGGACAACGTCTAAGCTCGCATCTACAGCCGCAGCTGTTTTTGATCCCAAAATAGTACCTGAAATGCCCAACAATTTCATCCTTTTTCACGCTCCCGCAAATTTTATATTGATTTTTATTCCTTTTTTGATTAGACACTTTTTAAACTATAATGTATATTATATTGAGGTCATTTGTTCTTTGTCAATGACCATATCCACAGCGTTGACATGATCTAACAGATAAGATACATTTATTATATATTTTAATATACTATATATAAATAAAAAGGGAGAGAACCTTTCGTGAGCAATGAACAACCAGATCTATTTACAGATATAACGATTATTGGCGGCGGTCCAACAGGGATGTTCGCTGCGTTTTATGCTGGGATGCGGCATGCAAGAGTGAAAATTTTGGACAGTATGCCTCAGCTCGGCGGGCAGTTGGCCGCTCTATACCCTGAGAAATATATATATGATGTTGCTGGATTCCCTAAGGTGACAGCCCAGCAGCTTATTCATAATTTACAAGAACAAATGAATCATTTCCCTGTGCAGGTTTGCCTGGAAGAGAAGGTTCAGCAGGTGATTAAGAAGGACGAGCATCATTTTGAAATCGTAACCGATAAAGGAATACACTATAGTAAATCTGTCATTATTACCGGCGGCATAGGCGCATTTGAGCCGCGTCGATTAGAGCTTCCAGAAGCCAAACCTTTCGAAAACACAAACTTGCAGTATTTTATAAGCGACTTGAATCAGTATAGCGGCAAAAGGGTAATCATTAACGGAGGCGGCGATTCCGCGGTCGACTGGGCGCTTATGCTTGAACCGATTGCTGAAGAGGTTACGCTCATTCATAGGCGGGACAAGTTCCGCGCTCACGAGCACAGCGTCGAAAATCTTCTAAAATCGAAAGTGAATGTCATTACACCAGCGGAGATTACGGAGCTGCACGGGGATGAACAGATCGAGAAAATAACGATTACGTTTGGCAAAACAGGAGAAACACGCGAACTCGCATGCGACGCGCTCATCGTTAATTTTGGTTTTGTTTCCTCGCTTGGTCCCATTTTGGAATGGGGATTAGAAGTGGAGAACGGCTCTATCGTCGTTGATACTCGAATGGAAACGAATATTAAAGGGATCTTTGCAGCTGGAGACATTACAAGCTATCCCGGCAAAATAAAGCTTATTGCAGTTGGTTTCGGAGAAGCTCCTACTGCCATTAATAACGCTAAGGTTTATTTGGACCCTACCGCTAAACTCTCGCCCGGCCACAGCAGTAATCTGAAGCTTTAACCACAGAAAAAACAAGAACAGTGAGATATAAATGCTACCTCACTGTTCTTGTTTTTGTCTCTTTTTTATGGAATAGGTACATCTTTGTCCGCCTTTGGCAAGACACTCGGATCTCGAAACCTCTACATCGCCCAGCATCGTTTCAAAGAGCTTCAATTCACATTGGCAGGCATGCTGATATTTGGTCGCTACTTGCTCAATTGGACAATTATTTTCTTTCAAAATAAATTGTTCGTTGTTGATCTTTTCCCATTCCACCATATATCCATTCTCGTTCTGAATTTCTGCGAGTGCCTTCACTCTATCCTCAAGCTCTTTGCTTTGCATGCTCGATTCGTATTTTTTAGTCATTTTGTTTTTGCGGCCTTCAAATAACGACTCTACCGCCGACGAGCCAAGCTGATCGGTAAGCTCATCCAATAATTCAAGCGTTAAGGTATGATATTTGCGCGGGAAAAATCCGTCTGCTTGCTCCGTTAAACAATAAACCGCTGTTGGTCTGCCCATCGCTTGTCTGATGGTCTTCGATGAGATAAGATTATCTCTCTCCAGCGATTGAATATGACGTCTAACCGCCATTACCGTAATTCCCAGCTCTTCCGTAAGGTCCTTTGTACTTAAATTACCCTTCGTCTTCAGCAGTTGAAGAATATATTCTCTTGTAGAAAGCTGTCCTTGATCTATGTTGGTCATTCCTAATCACCTTCCGATAATTGTCATATGAAATATTTCATGTCTGAAATGAATACTGCAATAATAACATTTTCTAAAATCAATGTCTCCACTCTGCAATAATTCATCCTGCTATTCATCTTCATTTATCGGAATGGATCATCAAAATTAGATTTGATCTTTTATATACTATTATATATAATAAATTTAATAATTCAACTCCATCCTTTTTTCCAATTCTAAGCGAGGTGCATAATGATGATAGAAATAAGCGAAAAAGCAGAGTCCATTATTAATCAGATGGTTATCGATTCAGGAAATGATCGTACGTTTTTGCGAGTAGGCGTTGAAGATGGCGGCTGCAGCGGATTATCCTATAACATCAAATTGGATGATACCATTACAAACGATGACCGCTCCTTGCAAACGGATCATATCAACGTGGTGTGGAACACTCAGAGCGAGCCTTATTTGGCGGGGGTGAAAATTGATTATGTGGAGCAAGGCATGACTGGCGGCTTCACGATTGATAATCCCAATGCTAAAGCAACCTGCGGCTGCGGAGCTAGCTTTCGTACGGCGACCTTCAAAGGCAAACGCGAAAAATGCGATGAATAACCCTCTCCTCCCATTCGGAACGAGGCATTTTTTTACCACACTTATTATACATTTATATTGACTAAGTATGAAATATCAATTAAGCTGTAAGTATAACTTACCAAATCAACTTATGGAGGAATGAACCATGTCACATCAATTACCTGAACTGCCTTATGCAAACAATGCTTTGGAACCGCATATCGACGAGCAAACGATGATGATTCATCATGACCGCCATCATAATACGTATGTAACAAACTTAAACGCCGCTTTGGCGAACTATCCTGAGCTACAGCAAAAAAGCTTAAATGAGCTGCTTCAAGATTTAAAAAGCGTCCCTTTAGATATTCGGACAGCCGTACAGAACAATGGAGGCGGACACGCCAACCACTCTTTATTTTGGGAATCGATTGGACCGAGTGGAGGAGGATTGCCTGCTGGTCATTTGGCAGATGCTATCGATAAAGAATTAGGCGGCTTCGACTCGTTTAAGGAGCAGTTTACGAAAGCAGCTACAACTCGTTTCGGCAGCGGGTGGGCGTGGTTAAGCGTAGATCATAAAGGCCATTTGTTCGTTTCGAGCACGCCTAATCAAGATAGTCCGCTTATGGATAATCTGACTCCTATTTTAGGACTTGATGTTTGGGAGCATGCTTATTATCTGAACTACCAAAACAAACGCCCTGATTATATTTCGGCATTCTGGAATATCGTGTTGTGGGATGTTGTAGCAGAACGATACGAAGCGGCTATCAATTAAGATGACAACGGATTATAAAAAGCTAGGCTGCTGCATGGCAACCTAGCTTTTGTCATGCTTATGGCGACTCCAAAATGCTGCCGTCACTGCCGTCGTCAACCTTCGATTCTACGCTTGTCATTGATTTCATTAACTCCGTTACGGTCACGAATTGAAAACCCCGTTTATCCAGCTCGTACAGTATCGTCTCCAAGGCTTTGACTGTCTGCTGAGAACCAGGAATGTAATCATGCAGCAATACAATGTCTCCGTTTCTTGCGTTATTCAAAACTTTGTTTACAATTTTGTTCACGCCAGGGCTTCGCCAATCATTTGTGTCTTGATGCCATGACCACAAAATCGTTGTGTAACCTAATGTTTTCGCAACCTGAATTGAACTTTCATTGTAATAGCCTCCGGGCGGGCGAAATAAAAGCGGCTTTTTCCCCGTCAAGGCTTCTAACGCATTTTCAGTTTTTACAATCTCATCTCGAATAGTCGCTTGGCTTATCGATTTCAAGAAGTAAACATGATTGAACGTATGATTGGCTACCTCATGCCCTTCTGCAATTTCTCGCTTAATTGTTTCCGGGTAAAGCTTCACCTTGTTGCCCAGTACAAAAAACGTTGCTTTCGCATTGTATTTCTGCAGCAAATCGAGAATAACTTCCGTTGTTTTCGGATATGGCCCATCGTCAAAGGTTAAAGCAATTTTCTTATCCTCCGTAGGAACCTCCCACACAATTTCCCCCCGCTTCTCATAAAAAAAACGGTCCTTCTTAATTGGTGCTGAGAAACCTACCAAAAAAACGAACATGAGCAGCAATAGCAGGCCACGCTTACTAATGGACAACGGTTTTCCTCCTAGCGGCTTATCGATATGTATGACGAGATGGATTCGGCAGCTCCATAAGGAGCTGCCGATATCAAGTCTTATTAACGGAGAGGAGCGGTTATTGCATTGCCAATATCGCGAATCATGATGGTCACGTCATTCGCTAACGTCTTCAATGGATGACCATTAGTCATGCTCGTGTTCATCGTTTGTATTTTCTTATGCATACCTTGATCGGATGTCACATGAATGTTGTACTCAGGGTATTGCCCTTTTAAGGCAGCATGCACTTGTTTCTCAATAATGGCTTTTTTGCCGATGTTATCAACATCTAGGCCTACGATTGCATCTTTATTATGAATGACGACTGTTGCTTTTTTCACACCGCTAACTTGCTTAGCACGGTTCGCTAATTGACCAGCGCTTTTATTATGATCCATTCCGAGGCGATGTACCGTTCCATCGGTGCCATTCATACGATTTGTTCCATTGAGACTGTTGGTTCCATTCATTCCATCACCGTCAATACCATAGGTGCGATTAGCACTATAAGGATTGGCGCTGTATGAATTGTTATTATTCACTAAAGGATCGACACCATATGCTCTATTATCCAAATTGTTATATCTTCTATCCGTCATATTAGTGCCGTGAGGAACCATTTTTGATTCAATACGATTCATGTCGTTTTTAACTCTCATTGATTTTTGGTTCACCGTATGGTTTTGACCACATGCCGATATCGAAAATCCAATAGCAAGCACCATAACTGAAGTAAGAACCGGTTTTAAATTTTTTTTCACTACATAACACCTCCTGTTTAATGATAATAAGTTGTGCTAAATGTGATCATTCATACATGGAAAAAATATTTCAAGCAAATACGGCATTTAAGATAACCTTTTTATTCGTTTATATAGCACCTCAGGCGTAATATCGGGACTGCCTGCATTAATGCGCGGTATTTCCAATTTATTAATCCCTTTTTTGGCCAAGCCAGGTTTTGTTGTATAGCCATAACTAACGCCTGCCCCCAGCATCGTTGGAAACAAAGTCTTAGAATAGATGCCAAAAGGATAGCTGATCGAATCCGGATTTTTCACTCCTGCTTTTTTCAGCAGATTCACGCATGTTTGAGTGTCCTGCTTAACGCGTGACTTATGAAGCTCTAGTGCATTTTTCCCGCCGGCTTTTTTATTTACATAAGTTAATGCGCTTTTCTCCCCAACCTTCTGATGCAATTGATTGGTATGGCATTGAAAATCGATACTTGTTGATTTGGCCATCATTTGTTTTAATTGCGCGTAAGACAAATGCGGTATCGTCTTAGATGGCTTCTCTAAATAGCTTGTAATCGTAAAATTAACTGCTGGAATGGATAATTCTTTTAGAATCGGATAAGCCACTTTGTAAAAACTTTCATATCCGTCATCAAATGTGATCAATATGGCATTGCTCGGTACGGCGCCGCCAGCCAAAAAATGACGAAAGTCCTCCAGTCTAATGAACTGGTAGCCCTTGCTCCTTAAATAAATTAGCTGATCCCGAAAGAGCATCGATGAAATCGTCGAAGAGCTTGAATCTTTATCGTGAACATGATGATACATTAGAACAGCGACTTTATCCTTATACACACCAGATGAGCTCTTTGCCGAAACAGAGGAGGAACTTATAAGTATTAGAAAAGCCAGACTCAGCATGAAGGTCATTCGAAAAATGATGTTCATTTTGTCGATTTGCTCCTTTCTCATGAACTCAGCTGTTCTCAAATTTTTGCTATATCCTCTGAAGGGTCATAGTCATAAGGTCTGCAAAGCACCAGCAATCATACATGGTAAAAGTAGCTTCCATTCCTTAAAATAACAGGCTTCCAATCCTCCCAAGCAGGGATGGTTTTTTTTTGCACGCAAAAAAGGAACAGTATCCGCATTCTACATAAGCGGTTAACTGTTCCCTCTATATTTGATTTTCCATCGTTTAATCCTCAACATTTCTTACATCTACAGATACATGCAATATTTGCTCGCCCGTGCCTCTATATACACCTTTAACCGGCACAATATCTTTATAATCCCGTCCGTGCCCAAGCTTTACATAACGCTCTCCAACAGGATCAACGTTAGTTGGATCAAAGCTGCACCAGCCGAGTCCGGGTACAAACGCTTCAACCCAAGCATGCGAAGCTTGCTCGAAATCAGCGCTTCCTCCCTGCAAATCACCAACAAAGTGATAGCCGCTTACGTATCTGGCTGGAATGCCAAAAGCTCTGCAGCTTGCGATCATTAAATGCGCAAAATCCTGACATACGCCGCGTTTGCTCAAAAACATATCCGATGTTTTCGTCTTTACATCTGTCGCTTCAGGATCATAAATGAACTCGCTCCTAATCTTTGTAGACAGCGCACTTAGCCAATCGAGAACGCTGGCTTGACTGCTCGAGCTTGCGCTCAAAATTTCACCAGCAAATTGCTCCACCTCAGACGTAACAGCTGTATATTCGGTCGTAAGCAAAAACTCGGTGAAACGGTTGGCAGCTTCATCTGTTCTTAACCAGTTCCATGCCTGCTCTGGCGGCCGCTTGCTTAAGTATTGTTCACGTTCCTCCGACGTTGGCGCCTGCTTCGTAACAACGGTCATAGATGTTCGAATGGTAAGCCGCTTATGGGGACCATTAACCGAGAACGCATGAACACGATTGCCAAAATAGTCCTCATAGGTGAACAAAGAAGCATTCGGTTCAATCGAAATCGCTTGCTGATAACAGGACTGTCTTTCATTAGTGCTGGGCGTTAATCTAATTTCATTGACACTGTCCGTCACTGACTCTGCATACTCGTACTGCGTGACATGTGAAATACTGAGCTTCATGCGCTTGCCTCCCCCATACGAAAAAAGGTTTTGGCAAAAGCCATCCCAAGCTGCTGACAAGCATCCAGCAAATGAGCAACGATCGTTCCATTCCGATCAATGACCATATCCTCTCGCTCAAGACACGCCAAATCCGCTTTCACCTTGCTCACTTGGCGGATTACTTTCTCATGTGCGGTGCGAAGCTGTTTATCCTGCAATTCAATATGCCGCATATGTTCATCAAGGGTATGCAGTGCAAAATGAAGAGACCGCGGAAACACGCCATTAAGAACAACAAATTCAACGATCGACTCCACAGAGATGCCATCAGCATAATAACGACGAAACGCTTGATAGCCGCTAACCGAGCGCAGTACGGCCTGCAAATAAGGATATGCCCTTGCATTGTCCCAATCCTCGCCGCTAGCTGCGTTGCCCACTGCCTTAATGATGCGCAGCGTATTCTCAGAGCGCTCCAAGTATCGCCCGCATTCAATGAAATGCCATTCATTTTCCCTTGGCATGACGGATTGGCTGACCCCTTGAAATAGCGCCGTCCATTCCTTGATTTTTCCGAAAAACAAATGTGGAGATTCACGCAGCAAATCATCAGGCTGCTTCTCCCGCAGCCACAAATAAAAAGCATTTGTTGCATCCCACATTTCACTTGGCACCTTCTCGCGCAATGTACGAAGATTGCCGCGAGCATGACTGACGCAGGAAACCAAAGAGTTCGGATTATCACGATCAAGCGTCGTGTAGAACAGAACATCACGTTCATTGTAGCTGCTATATTGCTGTTCATAAGCTTCTCGGCTGCCAAGAGCATCGACGATTCTTGCCCATTTTGAATAAGACACCATCTCGTCGCCCTCCAGCTTTCCTTTTAGGCTTGGCGTGTCGTCGTCAACCTGCAGGTGGTAATGAACATCAATTAATCTTGCATGATTCTCAGCACGCTCCATGTAGCGGCCTATCCAAAACAACGCTTCTGCATTCCGGTTCAGCATAGCAATCCCTCCTGTTAATTATCGTTTTAGGACCCACGTATCCTTGACTCCGCCGCCCTGAGAAGAGTTGACTACAAGTGAACCTTCCTTCATCGCAACACGTGTTAAACCGCCCGGAATAACATGAGTCTCTTCACCCATCAAAGCAAATGCGCGCAAATCAATATGCCGGGGCGTCATGCCGCCATCAACCATAACCGGCGCTCGCGAGAGCTTCATCGTCGTCTGGGCGATGTATCGCTCAGGTTCCCGCTTAATAGCTTCAGCAAAAGCATGAATCTCGGGCAGGGAAGCGCTTGGACCAATCAACATGCCATAGCCCCCCGAAAGCGATGTCTCCTTCACGACGAGCTGATCCAAGTGATCCAGCACATAATCACGTTCCTCCTTGCGCGTTAAAATGTACGTTGGAACGTTATGCAAAAGAGGCTCTTCTCCCAAATAGTAACGAATCATGTCTGGAACATACGCGTAAACGGCTTTATCGTCCGCCACGCCTGTTCCCGGCGCATTAGCGATCGCTACATTTCCGGCACGATAAGCGTTCATGAGTCCAGGTACACCAAGGAAGGAATCCGGCTGAAAGGCAAGCGGATCAAGAAAATCATCATCAATGCGTCGATAAATAACATCCACTTGACGAAGTCCGCGCAAATCACGCAAATAAATTTTGTGGTCTTTGTATACGAGGTCCCTGCCTTCAACGAGGTGAATGCCCATCTGCTGCGCCAAAAAGGTATGTTCATAATAAGCTGAATTATAAGCACCAGGAGTGAGCAGCACGATCAAGGGGTCGCGTTTGCCGCTTGGAGAAAGCGCGCGAAGTGAGCTTAGAAAACAATTTAAGCTGCGGTCAATACTTTGTACTGAGCTTGATAAATACAAATCATGAAATAGCTCATTCATTAACGTTCTGCCTTTAAACAAATAAGAAAAGCCTGATGGAGAACGCAAATTATCCTCCAGCACATAATATCGGCCTTTCTCATCACGAATCAAATCAATGCCCGATGCTGTAATATATACACCGCCTGGAACATGTAGACCAGCCATTTCAGGCCGAAAATAAGTATTTGAAACAATCATTCTACGAGGAATGATACCGTCTGCTACAATTTTTTGTCCGTGATATACATCATGAAGGAATGCATTCAAAGCTTTGATTCGCTGCCTTACTCCTCGGTCAACGCCATCCCATTCATGCTTCGGTATGACGCGAGGGATATAATCGAACGGAATCGTTCGCTCAAGCGGCTCATTTTGCGCACCGCTGTACAGCGTGAAGGTAATGCCCTCCTCCATCATTCTTTGATTAATCGCGTTTTGCCGGACTGCAAGCTCAGTTGGATTCATTCTTCCGAATAATCGATGAACGCTTTCGTAGTGGTCACGAACAGAAAAGTCCTTATCGAACATTTCATCGTAAAAGGTCTGAGCATCGTAATATTGCGATTGCGACTGTTTGGCCGTCGACATGACAACCGCCTCCTTCATGATGGCCGCTATACCAGTTTGGTACTAGCTAGGGGGAAAATCGATCAATTTTGTTGATTTCACGTTAAAAAACTTAACATTAATTACATATTTGTATCGGAATGTTAGGATAATCATACTAAATTCTAAATATTGTGTCAACTTATATAACACGAAAGCAGGAACCCTCAAATGAGAGAATTCCTGCTTTTTCTGAGCTGCATTACCTATTCGGATTGGTTTAATTGCTGCAAATCCTTTGTAACTTTATCAACCATATTAACGAATGAAGCCAGTTCTTGGGATCGAGCTGCTTGATTACGGGCCTCAACCGAGGTTTGCTCCGATTCAAGGCGCACTGCGGATAGCTTCTTATCGATTTCCTCAAGCTTTGACTGTATCCCTTCAAGTGCGTTCCTTGATGAAGCGGCCAGCTTGCGCACTTCATTCGCAACAACCTCGAAGCCTCTCCCATTCTCGCCAGCTCTCGCAGCTTCTATTGCAGCATTAAGACCTAACAAATGCGTTTGATCCGATATGCCTCGAATCAAAGTTCCCATTTCGTTAATGCCTTCAAGCTCTTCACGAAGCTCACCTAATAGTGTATGCGTCTTATCCTGAGATTGCGAAGTCGAAATCGCAGTTGCCGCAATCGATTGTGCACCCTCGTCCAGTTCAAACATAAGTGAAGCAAGCTCTTGCACAGCACTCGTAACAGTCGTCAGCATGATGGAACGATTGTCTGCCAGCTCTTGAATTTTTTTCTGTTCATGCTGATTGTAAGCTTCAAGCACGAATTGCGAGTCCAGATTGAACAATTTCGTCAAAGCATGCACAACATCCTTCCAGCGTTCAGGAAGAACTCTTTTCAGTACGTTCGTCGATATGTCCAGATAAGTCATATATGTACCCAAATACCAGTCTGTCGTCAGTCCAATTCGGGAATGAACAGCGCCTATTTTTATGCGGTTATCAATGTAAGCTTGGTCGATTACCCCCTCGGTAAGCGACATGTAATACCATATCTGCGTTTCCTTCAAACGTTCAATGGTGCTTACATTAGAAATAATAGCTACAAGCTCCGGCTGCTGGCCTATGCTTTCATAAAACCGGTCGACCACTTCATGGACAATATTTTGAAAAATGGGCTTGCATTCCGCTAAAATTTTAAGATCCTGCTCCGTAATGCCCGTGTATTCAATCTGCTTCTTGCGCTCTGCTGATAAATTAATCAAAATAGCCCGACTCCTTCGGTATATAGTAGACCACTATTACCTATTATATCGGAAAATATTCAAGAAACAGTATGATCATCTCAAATTCTTTTTAAACCTAGAGGAAGAAAAGAAATGGGGCTGTCCGTAAAGCAATTTCCGAATCATTCAGCCTCCACTTTTCAAGCAGTATGCTAGCAAAAAAGAACCTTCAGATTCAATTTCATAGTGGTTTTGAATGTTCTTTTGCATATACTTTGGGGTTCTCTCACACAAGTTTACCCTTTTTGAATATCCCCTTTTCTAATCCGGCAAGTATGCACTTCTACATTGTCCTTAATTATTTTCTATACTGCATATTCGCAGGATAGCGGCATCTTTCTCATACTTACGTGTAGCTATACTGTATTTCCTACAGTGTAAGCACTCTTTAAATGCTAAAATGGCAGATCATATTGCAAATTATTGCATAAATACAACATAAGTATCCAACACAGCTAAAAAAGGGCGAAGTTCCTGCAATTGTGCAGGATAGCTGGACGTAGATCGAGGAAAATGGTGTTGGAGACTTATCAAAATAGCATCAAAACAAAGAAATATGGTTTTACAAAATGAAGAAGGGGCGTCCCTAAGTCATTTATGACTTTTGAGACACCCACTTCTCTAATACTCAGGGCAATTTTTTATCGATTGAGCAGGCTTCCTACATAACGAAGCAATTCATTTGAACATACCGAGCAGTAGCTATGCTCATCCATAAGACGTTTCGTTACTTCATTAATTCGCTTCAATTGACTCTCATCCGGTGTTTTTGTAGACGTCGTTATTTTCACAATATCCTTCAGATCAGCGAACAGCTTCTTCTCGACGGCTTCGCGCAACCGCTCATGACTCGTGAAATCAAACTTTTTCCCTTTCCGCGAATAAGACGAGATTCGAATCAAAATCTCTTCGCGGAACGCTTTTTTCGCATTTTCGGAGACGCCAATTTGCTCCTCGATGGAACGCATGAGGCGCTCATCCGGATCCATCTCTTCGCCTGTCAGCGGATCTTTAATTTTTGCCCAGTTGCAATACGATTCAATGTTATCCAAGTAATTTTCAAATAAAGTGCGGGCAGATTCTTCATAGGAATATACGAATGCCTTCTGAATTTCTTTTTTCGCGAGCAGATCGTATTCCTTGCGGGCCACCGAGATGAAATTCAAGTAGCGCTCACGCTCATCCTTCGTAATGGATGGATGGTGATCCAATCCTTCCTTAAGCGCACGCAAAACATCAAGCGCATTAATACATTGTGTATCCTGCTTAATAAGCGCGCTGGAAATTCGGTTAATGACGTAGCGCGGATCAATACCTGTCATGCCTTCCTCTAAGTATTCGTTTTGCATTTCCTTCAAATCTGCTTCCTTGAACCCTTCGACTTCCTCGCCGTCGTACATCCGCATTTTTTTCACAAGATCCATGCCTTGCTTCTTCGTTTCCTTCAGCCTCGTTAAGATGGAGAAGATGGCAGCAGCACGCAGCGCATGCGGTGCGATATGGATATGGCGCATATCGCTTTGCGCGATTAGCTTCTTATAAATTTTTTCTTCGTCGGACACTCGCAAATTGTAAGGGACCGGCATAACGATCATCCTGGAATGCAAGGCCTCATTTTTCTTATTGCTTATGAACGATTTGTACTCCGATTCATTCGTATGAGCAATAATAAGCTCATCCGCGCTGATCAAAGCGAATCGGCCTGCTTTAAAGTTGCCTTCCTGCGTCAGTGAGAGCAAGTTCCATAAAAACTTCTCATCACACTTGAGCATTTCTTGAAATTCCATCAATCCGCGATTTGCCTTATTAAGCTCACCGTCAAAACGATAGGCGCGAGGATCGGATTCTGATCCATACTCCGTTATCGTCGAGAAATCGATGCTTCCTGTAAGATCGGCAATATCTTGTGACTTCGGATCGGATGGACTGAATGTGCCAATACCAACACGGTTATCCTCAGAAATAAACACCCGCTCAACGAGTACGTTTTCAATATCGCCGCTGTATTCCGTCGTAAGCCTCATTTGGCATGAAGGGCATAGATTCCCTTCAATTCGAACACTGAGCTCTTTTTCAATATCAAGCCGAAGCTCATGGGGAATAAGATGAAGCGGATCCTCATGCATCGGGCAGCCTTTAATCGCATAAACGGCTCCACGCTCAGTTCTGGAAAATTTCTCAAGACCTTTTTTGAGCATCGTAACGATCGTGGACTTTCCTCCGCTGACCGGACCCATTAACAATAGAATCCGTTTGCGAACCTCCAGCCTGCGAGCTGATGAATGGAAATATTCTTCGACCAGCTTCTCCACCGCACGATCCAGCCCAAAAATTTCTTGATCGAAAAATTTATACTGCTTGTTGCCGCCAACATCTTCCACCCCATGAGATTCAATCATTTCATAAACGCGAGAATGTGCTGTCATGGCCGGGGACGGGTCCTTCCTTAACAAATCAACGTAATCCTTGAATGTTCCTGTCCAAGCAAGTTTCTCGCTCTCAGCCTGATACTCCGATATTCGCTTGAAAATGTCCATACCGTGCCTCCTCCCATCGCTTCCGCATTCCACTTATCATTCTACGCCCGGGATTTGTCTCTAGACGCTCTATCGAGTGGTGCCAACTTTTATTGAGGTATTACATTCCTATGCTTATTCGAGGAGATAATTGCACACTATTTTTGTCCTTCATCCATCAAAAAACGACAAGTGCGCAAAATCCTTTGCTATAATGATTCATAAGCATCAATGGAAATGAACGTGGAGAGGAGTTAGCAAACGTGGCAGTAGCACGCGAAGAAGAGCTCTACAAACCTATAAAAAAGTATTATGAGCAGCTTGGGTATGCAGTAAAAAGCGAGGTCCTTCATTGCGATTTGGTCGCTATTCATCCTGAGCGAGCCGATACGATAATTGTCGAAATGAAAAAAACATTCAATCTCGCCTTGCTTTTGCAAGGGGTTGAACGTCTACGATTAAATAGCCATGTCGTACTGGCGGTTGAACGCAATCGAACGAAAAGCGGAGCGCACAACCAGCGCTTTGGCGATTTGACTGAACTGTGCCGAATGCTTGGACTCGGATTTATGACCGTCACCTTCTATAAAACAAAGCCGCCGGTCATCGATTGGTTATGTCAGCCGGGCGATCCGCCGCTGCGCGGAGTAAGGCGCAAGAAGCAAGCACAGCTGCTGACCGAGTTTAAGGAGCGCAGCGGCGACTATAACGTCGGCGGCAGCACTGGCCGCAAGCTTGTTACAGCATACCGCGAGAAGGCTCTGCGCTGTGCTTATGCGCTTCACACCTCGGGACCACTAGCGCCGCGTGAGGTCGCAGCCATTACAGGCTATAGACGCAGCGGCGAAACGCTGCGCAGCAATTATTACGGCTGGTTCGATCGCATTGAACGCGGCAAATACAGCCTGCGCCCTGAGGGCGCGGCTGCATTATCTGAATATAGCAATGTTATCGCTGAATGGTCAGCAACGGTTAGCTCCGCCCCGTAAATTCACCGATCGCTTCAACAAACCGCAATACGCCTTGTTCTGTACGCGCTCCTGTATTATACGTGTAATTCAACCTTGCAGTGTTGCGCTGTGGATGATCGGCATAGAAAGAGCTGCCCGGCACAAACGCAACCCCTTTTTGAACCGCACACCGCAGGAGCGCCTCTGCATCCAATCCGTCAGGCAGCTCCAGCCATAGGAACATGCCGCCTTTCGGTTTTACCCAAGTGATGCCTTCTATTGCCTGGCGCTCAAGGAGACCATGCATCTCAAGCATACGCTCGCCGTATGACTTGGAGATAAGACGGATATGACCATCGAGATCAAACCCTTTAAGCAATTGACTTAATATTTGTTGATCGATCGTACTCGAGTGTAGATCGGCAGCTTGCTTTGCTTTGGCTACCATGTTGATGACTTCGCTGTCTCCGATGGCCCAACCTGACCGCAGAGCAGGTGCTACCGTTTTAGAAAACGTACTCGTATAAAAAACCGCGCCGCCCTCTACTTGTCCTTCTAATGAGAACAGTGTAGGGAATTGCTCGCTCTCATCAAATTTTATGTCACCATAAGGATCATCTTCAATAATTGGCATTTCGTTTTGCTTGCAGAGAGCAAGTATTTTCTTCCTTCGCTCAACGCTCCATACACGTCCCGTTGGATTGCCGAATGTCGGTACAGCATAAAGCAGCTTCGGACGATGCTCGCGAATAAGACGCTCTGCATCCTCAGGAATGATTCCATGCTCATCACTCTCCGCTGCCACTACCTTTAAACCATGAAGAGCAAATACTTGCAAGCTTGCCAAGTAAGTAGGCTTCTCAACCAAGATTACATCTCCAGGCTCTGTAAGTACGCCAACGAGCAAATCAATCGCCTGCTGCGATCCAGTCGTCAGAATCATCTGATCTGGATTAACATGCATTTGCTTAACTGCCATGCGCTCACAAAGCTGCTCCCGCAATGGCAAATACCCAGCTGTCAAACCATACTGCAGTGCGCTTGCTCCAGCAGTAAATACGCGGTCTGCTGCTTCGCGCACGGCTTGTACGGGGAACAGCTCCTCAGCTGGAAGTCCTCCAGCAAATGAGATCATTTCCTTTCCTTGCGTCAGCTTAAGTATATCCCTAACCGCTGAAGATTTAAGCTCTGATACTCTAGATGAAAAACGATAATTCATATTGATTGCTCCTCCTCGCAAGCTATATTGCTATGCTTATACTCTCTATGTTAACAATCTGTTCACAACTTTTAAAGTTTTCTTTTTTGCCATCGTTGGTTATAATAAAGACAGCATACTTGGAGGTGTCCCACAGATGAACTTTATTATCGTTATGACTGTGTTTGCATTGTTCATTACGGCGATGCTTACCAGCTCTTACAATGATGACAAAACAAAAGGACTATAAGCCTGCTTTATCCGCTTATAGCCAGCGCAACAAAAAAATGAAGCTTCCCGAAGAGCAACAATACTCTTCTCGGGAAGCTTCATTTCGTTATACAGCATGCAAAAACGCTGATTAGCGTTGCAGAACTGCCATTTCTTCCATACATACACCACAAACATAGCGATCCTTGAAATCACGAACTTCAACCATTGAACCGCAAAAAACACACTTTGGACGGTAACGCTCCAAAATGATATGGTCACCTTGGACGAAAATTTCAACGGGATCGCCCTCGTTCATCAAATAACGTTTACGTAATGATTTTGGAAGTACAATACGTCCGAGTTGGTCCACTTTTCTTACTACACCTGCTGGTTTCATCACTTTCACCTCTTCTGTGTCTGGTTTCGCAAGCTATTTTTGAGAAACCTCTGCGTTATAGTCTTTCGATGGCACTTCAGTATTTCCTTCCTAATTTAATAATTTCTTAATATCCTGCAATAATTCTTTTTATTAGAGCAAAAAAATTCCAAAAAATGAGAAATAAATCAACATTTTAATCGAGTCCTGGAAAATGATTTTGTCTAAGCGCTTCATACACGATAATTGCTGCAGAATTGGACAGATTAAGTGATCGCACCTTATCCGTCATCGGCAATCTAATGCAAGTTTCTATATTCGCATCTATAAGCTCCTGTGGCAAGCCCTTTGTTTCTTTCCCGAATACAAAGAAATCGCCATCCTGATACTCGAACTGTGAATACGTCTTCTTCGCTTTCGTACTTGCGTAGAAGAATCGGCCTTGCGGATAACTTGCGAGCACCTCATCGAAGGAATCATGATACTCGATATGTACCGAGTGCCAATAATCGAGTCCTGCCCTCTTCAAAGTACGATCGTCCGTATCGAAGCCAAGTGGTCTTACCAAATGCAAAATAGTGCCGGTTGCAGCGCATGTACGAGAAATATTACCTGTATTTGCAGGAATTTCTGGTTCTACCAAAACAATATGAAATGGCATAGTTTTGTTTCTCACCTCTCATTTTGCCTATTATACACGAAAATGACGAATATTTTTACACCCACTTTACGTACCGTTAATCTCAAGCATAATTTCACCCTTCATAATAGAACCATAATAGGCGGAAACACATGGAGGAGAGCTGAATCATGCGAAAAAAAATTTTGATCGTGGATGACGAACCATCTATTTCAATGTTGATTGAATTTAACTTAAAGCTGGCAGGTTATGATGTACGTTGTGTAGGTGATGGTGAAGCTGTATTCGAAATGCTTAAGCCTTTCCGTCCCGACTTAATTGTTCTAGATCTCATGCTGCCAAAAATGGATGGACTCCAAGTTTGCCGCGAGCTGCGCAAGCAAAGCAATGCTGTACCCATCGTTATGCTGACTGCACTTCAAGACGTAACCGATAAAATAGCTGGTCTTGATAATGGTGCCGATGACTATATGACTAAACCTTTTAGCCCGCAGGAGCTTGTTTCCCGTATTCAAGCTATATTCCGCAGAGTTCAATCGCTTCCAGGCACTGCAGATGACACAACGTTCAACATTGGCCGCTTGAAGGTTCAGGTTGAACAGCGTGAAGTATTCATAGACGGCAAATCCGTTGAGCTTACGCCAAAGGAATTTGAACTGCTATTGTTCCTTTGCCGCCACAAAGGAAAAGTGCTTAGTCGCCAGCAGCTGCTACACGGCGTATGGGATTACCATTTCCTCGGTGACACACGAATCGTCGACGTTCATATTAGCCATCTGCGCGACAAGATCGAGAAAAACGCACGGACGCCGGAATATATTATGACCGTCCGCAATGTCGGTTATAAATTAAACGGTCCTCATATTGCTGAGAGCAGTCTTGCCCAAGCTTAATGAACTTATAACGTATATACCCAAAAAACAGCCTGCTTCTATATTAGAAGCAGGCTGTTTCTATTCTAGCAATTATAGGCGTGAAATCAAAACTACTTATTAACCGTTCCGTTTTTGGAAGTCAGCCATGAATTGCGCAAGCGCCTCGCAGCTCTCAAGCGGAACCGCATTGTATGTTGAAGCTCTTAGGCCGCCAACATCGCGATGACCTTTCAAGCCTTCAAAACCTTCTTTCAACGACTCCTTAACGAACAGAGCCTCAAGCTCCTCCGTTTGAATACGGAAAGTAATATTCATAAGCGAACGGCTTTGCGGCTGAGCACAGCCCGTGTAGAAGCCGCTGCTTTGATCGATAGCGTCATAGATCAGCTTCGTTTTGTCGCGGTTGTACTGCTCAAGCTGAGAAACTCCGCCTTTTGCCTTGATCCACTCCAGAACCAGCTTCACCATATATACCGAGAAAGACGGCGGTGTATTGTACAACGAGCCGCTCTTCGCATGCGTGCTGTAACGGAACATCGTTGGAATCGTTTTGTTGCTGCTCTCGATAAGATCCTTACGAATGATGACAACGGTAACGCCTGATGGACCTAGGTTTTTTTGTGCGCCGGCATAAATGACGCCAAATTTGCTCACATCAATCGGTCTGCTCAAAATATCACTGGACATATCCGCAATTAGTGGCACATCACCAGTGTCAGGGAATTCTTGGAACTGCGTTCCGCCGATCGTTTCATTTGATGTTAAATGTACATAGGAAGCATTGCTCGGAACTTCAATTTCTGACAAAGTCGGCATACGCATAAATTTGTCAGCTTCAGTCGAAGCAGCAATAACCGTTTCTCCGACAAGTTTCGCTTCTTTAAGCGCTTTGTCAGCCCAAGCTCCTGTCATGACGTAAGCGCCTGGCTTGCCAGGCTGCAGAAGATTCAGAGGAAGCATAGCAAACTGTGTGCTCGCGCCGCCTTGCAGCAATAAAACTTCATAGTTTTCTGGAATTCCGAACAATTCACGAAGCAGGGCTTGCGATTGATTGTTCACTTCTTCATACATTTTGCTGCGGTGAGACATTTCCATAATGGACATCCCCGCGCCCTGATAATCAACAAATTGCTCCTGGGCTTGCTTCAGCACCTCAAGTGGTATTGCGGCTGGTCCTGCATTAAAATTAAATGCTCGTGTCATCTTCGGATACCCACCTCTGTTTCTTTATTTATGATATGGATATGATAGCAATTTTGAAGGGCTGCATCAAGTGTATTCCGCATATTAAATAAATTAAAAGTCGAACGTATGACGCAATACTGTCAATAAACATTCGGATTTCGTTCATTTTATCTTTACAAACCATAAAAAAACGGGTCCCAGAGGGACCCGTTTCTTATATTTCTTGAACGATTGATTAGCAATCGTAGTAAAGGCTGAACTCATGCGGATGAATACGGATTGCAACAGCTTTAGCTTCTTGACGTTTTACTGCAACGTAGTTGTCAATGAAGTCTTTAGAGAATACGCCGCCTTCAGTCAAGAAATCGGAATCTGCTTCAAGGGCATTAAGCGCCTCGTCAAGCGTTCCAGGAACGCTGCGGATTTCTTTTTTCTCTTCTTCTGGCAATTCGTAGATGTTTTTGTCGAAAGGACCGTAACCAAGAGCTACTGGATCAAGCTTGCGCTTGATGCCGTCCAGACCTGCAAGCAGCATCGCTGCAAATGCAAGGTAAGGGTTAGCTGTGTTGTCCGGCGTACGGAATTCAATACGACAGCCTTTAGGTGTTACAGCTGCAATCGGAATACGAACGGCTGCAGAACGGTTGCCTTTTGAGAATACAAGGTTAACCGGCGCTTCGTAACCAGGCACAAGACGTTTGAATGAGTTCGTGCTTGGGTTAGTGATTGCGATCAAAGCCGGAGCGTGGTAAAGTACGCCGCCGATGTAGTGCATAGCCATTTCGCTTAGGTTAGCGTAAGCGCCTTTGTCATAGAACAAAGGAGTATCGCCGTTGAAGATAGAAGCATGAACGTGCATACCGCTACCGTTGTCACCGAATAGTGGCTTCGGCATGAAAGTAGCCGTTTTGCCATATTGGCGAGCTGTGTTGTGAATAATATATTTGAATTTCATAAGATTGTCGGCTGTTTTTGTCAATGTGTCAAAACGGAAGTTGATTTCTGCTTGACCAGCAGTTGCAACTTCATGGTGATGACGTTCTACGCGAAGGCCCGATTCCTGCAATAGGCGAACCATTTCGCTGCGGATGTCTTGTTGGGAGTCGATAGGAGCTACAGGAACATAGCCGCCTTTAACTGGAATTTTCGAACCAAGGTTTCCGCCCTCTTCTTTACGGTTCGTGTTCCAGCCAGCTTCCTCGGATTCAACAACATAAGAGGATGCGTTCATTGTGCTTTCATAGCGAACTTCGTCGAAAATAAAGAATTCAGGTTCTGGTGCAAAAAATGCTGTCGTACCAATACCCGTAGTTTGAAGATACTCTTCAGCCTTTTGAGCGATGCTGCGTGGGTCACGGTCATAACGATCGCCTTCAGGTGTATGAATATTACACATAACGTTCAGTGTAGGATGATCAGTGAAAGGATCAATAAATACGGATTCTGTATCCGGCATCATAACCATATCGGAATTTTCGATACCGCGGAAACCGTGGATTGATGATCCATCAAAAGCTACTCCGTTTACAAAAGTATCAGCATCAACCTCAGCAGCAGGAAGCGTGATGTGGTGAGCCTTACCTAGAAGATCCACGAAGCGGAAATCTACAAACATAATGCTGTTTTCTTTAATATTGTCCAAAACATTTTGAACTGACATTATAATTTCCTCCATTTCCGAACATTAGCGTAGTGTTGAACAAGTATTGTTCAATTATTGCTCCAAATCCATGTCGTTATTATAAAACTAGCCCTCAATCTCCGTCAATAGCTATGTAAGGTATTTTTTGAACTCATGTTAGGTATACTTACAAGTTTGTACGTTTGTTCACAAATCCTCAATAAAAAAAGCTGAGATCCTTTTATTTATAAGGCTTTTTGAGAACGGTTACACAAAAAACAAAAAAACTTTGCCATCCTAAGATGACAAAGGTTTGGTTTGATGTTAGGTTAGATTTTCCACTCTACAAAGGCTTCTGCTGGTGCTTTTGGCGTATCAAACTGTTTGCCTACGATCGGTGCCAGCTTCTCTAGGTCCTTCAATAAGTTAGCGAATTGGTCCGGGAACAAGGATTGTACCCCATCGCCAGTCATCGAGTTATCTGGATCGGTATGCATTTCAACGATCAATCCGTTCGCGCCAGCCGCTACTGAAGCTTTCGACATAGGCTCAACCAGCTCACGACGGCCAGTTCCATGGCTCGGGTCAGAAATAACTGGCAGATGGCTGAGCGATTGAAGCACTGGAATTGCAGATAAATCAAGCGTATTGCGCGTGTAAGTTTCGAATGTTCGGATTCCGCGTTCACACAACATGACATTTGGATTGCCGCCTGCCAAAATGTACTCCGCCGCATTCAAAAACTCGTCATAGGTTGAGCTGAATCCACGTTTAAGCAGTACAGGCGTTTGAATCGTTCCAAGCTTGCGCAGCAAATCGAAGTTTTGCATATTGCGTGTACCTACTTGAAGAATGTCCGCGTATTCTGCACATACATCCACATATTCTGGCGTCATGACCTCTGTAATCGTCAGAAGGCCGTGCTTCTTACCCGCTTCCGCCATCATAACAAGCCCTTCCACGCCTACGCCTTGGAAGCTGTAAGGCCCTGTGCGCGGCTTGAAGGCGCCTCCGCGCAGCACCTGTCCGCCAGCCGCTTTTACTAAACGAGCAATCTCGTCGATTTGCTCCGGTGTTTCAACAGCACAAGGTCCGCCCATTATAACAAGATTGCTTCCGCCGATTTTCACACCTTTTATGTCAATAACTGTATCATCCGGATGAAAGTCACGGCTTGCTAGCTTGTATGATTTCGAAATTTTAATAACGTTTTCCACACCTTTCATTTGACGCAAATGCTCAGCAAGCGTAGGTTCTGCTTTGCCAATAATTCCAATTACCGTACGATCCGTACCTCTTGATACATGTGCTTGAACTCCTGCTCTTTCAATATGAGCAACAATTTCTGTAATGCGTTCTTCTGCAATATTTGAATTCGTGATAACGATCATAGGGATCACTCCTAAATTTATTGTGGGATTTGGGCAAAAAAAATGTACAAACTTTTGCTTAATAAATGCATGGCATCGCACGAAGCGCGCCTCATTTTCTCATAATCATTGGATATCTACTTTATGGCTTTTATGCTTCGTAGCTTTTAAGCTTCTACGCTTTTAACCGCTAAAGTAAATATACAAGAGAAACTCATTTTCGTCAACCCCGTCATAATAAAAAAAGGAGAAGAGACTCATTCATGATGCTTCTTCTGCATCAATCACTAGTCTCATCTCTCTCTTCATGTTAGCTATTTATTCAGGTTTCTCTGCAGTTGCCGTTGCCGCTGGGGTCGACTTCACTCGAACATTAGGCAGCAGCTTATTCATATTGACCGTACGACGGATTTCCCATGTCTCCGGATTATTATGATCGTACTGCTCTAAATAAGTAATAACCTCTTTCGTAAGCGGCGTCGGCGTAGACGCACCAGATGTAACTGCGACACGATCGATGCCTTTCAGCCACTCCTGTTCAATCTCTGACACATCGGAAACGCGGTAAGCTTTCACTCCTGCGATCTCCTCGGATACTTGTGCTAGACGGTTCGAGTTGTTGCTTCGCGGATCGCCAACTACAATTGTAAGCTGCGCTTCGCCTGCTTGCTCTGCCACCGCCTCTTGACGAACCTGAGTTGCCATGCAGATTTCATTATGAACCTCTGCAGTAGGATAACGCTCAAGGAGCTTGCTAATCACATGACGAATATCCCATTGCGACATCGTCGTTTGGTTCGTTATAAGAATGCGCCCTTCCGGCACATTAAGCGCAGCAATTTCTTCTTCCTTTTCGATGAGGTGAACATGCTCCGGCGCAACGCCGATCGCTCCTTCGGGCTCAGGATGGCCCTTCTTGCCAATATAAATAATATGATAGCCTTCCGCCGATTTATCGCGAATGAGATCATGAGTTCTCGTAACGTCTGGGCATGTCGCATCCACAACGGAAAGCCCCTTGTCACGAGCACGCTGACGCACTTCTGGCGAGACGCCATGCGCTGTAAATATAACGGTGCCTTGTTCGATTTGATCCAAAATGTCGAGTCGGTTGGCGCCATCAAGCGTAATGACACCTTCCTGCTCGAATGCTTCTGTAACATGGGCATTATGGACAATCATACCTAATATATAAATAGGTCGCGGCAGCTCCAAGTTTTTGACCGTTTGCAAAGCCAGTACCATCGCGTCGACGACGCCATAGCAATAACCACGCGGTGATATTCTAACGATTTCCATTTATTGCACCTGCTTTCTGACCGGATATGCGTAACAGCTATGAATCCTTCATTTCATCCGTTGCTACTATTATAGACGAATGAGACGTGTCAGAAAAGCTAATTGGAAGCCAAATCGTAAACTTCGTTCCATTTCCTTCGCTGGTGAGCACTTCTACAGAACCTTTATGCTCATCAATAATCCATTTTGCAATGGATAATCCAAGACCTGTACCGACGGTAACTCCCCGTGATTCGTCCGCTCGATAGAAGCGATCGAAAATATGCGGGATTTCATCTGGATTCATCCCAATCCCTGTATCTTGGATAACGAAGCCGATTTGTAAATCCCTTCTGACCGCACTCAGCTCAACCGTACCCTCCGACGTATATTTGAATGCATTCTCAATAAAAATAAATAACAGCTGCTGCAAATAATTGTGATTGGCATTGACGCGCACCCCATCCAATGCCGATAGATCGCCAAGCTTCCATTCAGCTGTACGCGGGAGCAGCTGTGCTCTGCGCACAACCTCCTCTGTAAGCGGCAGCAGGTCAAGCGGCGTCTTCTCCATCGTATAACCCGCATCTGCTCTCGCAAGCGCAAGCAGATCATTAACGAGCGTACTCATACGAATCGCCTCAGCAGATATATCGCTCATCGCTTCTTTGGACATATCCCATCGATCCGAATCCAGCGGCAGCCACTCGCCCGTATCGATATCTCTATTCGTCTCTCGAACTCGCGTCCACATCCGCTCGAGCAGCTCAATATTGCCTCGAATTGTCGTCAAAGGCGTCCTAAGCTCATGAGACGCGTCAGATACGAACCTGCGCTGCGCCTTGTAAGCTTCATCAAGCTCATTGTATGCCATCTCCAAACGCGCAAGCATCACGTTTAACGTACTCACAAGCCTTCCAACTTCATCCTTCGGCCCCATGACAGGTATACGCACACTGAGATCAGCACCATTTTCAATTTGCTCTGTAGCACGAATGACTCGTTCAATTGGACGAAGAGCCTGACGTGCAATTAACAAGCCTATAGTAAAGGCGATAAGTACAACGATTAAAGAGGCGAAAATGAGCGTCGTTCGAACACTATGCAGAAATTTTTCTTCATTGTAAGGGATCGCACCAACCTGAAGAAGGCCAACTAAAGTTCCATCATTTGTATAAATAGGGCGTTGGTGAATCAGCATATTGTACTTTTTCTTATTAATTTCCACTCGTTTTTCGACTACTCCCTGCTCAGGCTTATCCGATGCTTCAGCATAAGGGAGGACAATTCCAAATTGATTTAAATTGTTTGACTGACTAATTGCACCTTCAATATAATTAACGATTTGAATATACATGTCTTTCTCTTCAATTTGGGATTCTCGTCCCAAATTCAAATCATATTGATCCCAAAAAGTAGTTCCACCTCTAACGACAAGTTTTTGATCCTGTTTCTTTAATTGCTCCTTTAAATCAGAATAGGTATTCCAATTTAAAAAAACATAAATGGAAACGCCAAAAACAAGAAGTGTTACCGCAAGCAAACCCGAATACCAAAGCGTAAGCCTGAGCCTAATGGACATATGCTTAACCCGCCTCTCCGCGAAGCACATAACCGGTGCCGCGAACCGTCTGAATGAGTCGGTTTTTGCCTCCGTCCTCTACCTTTTGGCGCAGCATCGCGATATACACCTCCAGCACATTCGACTCCCCGCTGAAGTCATAACCCCAAATCTTCTCCATAATTGCATCTCGCGTAAGTACACGGCGAGGATTCTCCATGAATAGCAGCAGTAAATCGTATTCCTTGGATGTCAACTCAATCCGGCGACCCGAGCGAATCGCTTCTCTGGCATCCATATCCAAAATCAAATCCTCATAAAGCAGTTGATTGCTTGACTGCTCGATTTTATCTGCTTTGCGGCGCAGCAAGGCACGTGTCCGCGCAAGCAGCTCCTCCAGCGCAAACGGCTTAACCAAATAATCGTCAGCCCCAAGATCGAGCCCTTTGACCCGGTCATTGATGTCATCCTTTGCCGTCAGCATCATAATCGGCACCGTACTGCCTCCCTCGCGCACACGGCGGCAAACTTCCCAGCCATCCACTTGAGGCATCATCACATCAAGAATGAGCAGATCCGGCTCCGTCTTAAGCAGCACCTTCAGCCCTTCCATTCCATTCGAAGCGGTAGTTACCTCATAACCTTCAAACGCTAGACTTCTGCGAAGTAAAGAAATAATTTTATCATCATCATCTACAACTACAATATGCTGTCTCAACGGCATGTCCCCCTCTATTTGCAGCAAAAAGCACAGAGCCTGCTGTCTCTCTGCGCTTTTTGTTTCTATCCATCATGTAAGGCTTTATTGAGCGCCTGACGTATTTTTATCACCAATTTCAACCTTCAAGTTCATCGCACTGCCTTTGCGCAAAATGTTCAGCTCGATCTTATCGCCAACTTTTTTGGTTTTAATTTGATCAATAAGAGCTTGCGTGTTTGCGTATTTCTTGCCGTCAATGCCGACGATGACGTCGAACTGCTGCAATTCAGCCAAGTAAGCTGGTGAATTATAGTATACATTGCGAACAATAGATCCCTCTACTTTATCCATGCCTAATTGCTTCGCAATATCCGCTGTTACATCCTGCAGCTCTGCACCAATGTATGGAGCGGCTGGCTTAGGAATCGTCTTGTTGTTTTTAAGATTTTCCAGCACATCTTGAATCGTGCTCGTCGGAATCGCGAAACCGATGCCTTGTGCTTGCGAGCTTACTGCCGTATTAATGCCAACAACCTCACCGTTCACATTAAGAAGCGGACCGCCAGAGTTACCTGGGTTAATCGAGGCATCCGTTTGCAGCAAATGCTCGTATTTACGTGCTCCCTGTGTATCAGGGATATCAATCGGACGTTCTTTGGCACTTAATACGCCAACAGTAACCGTATGATCGAAGCCGTATGGGTTACCGATTGCAACAACCCAGTCGCCGATATTAATCGTATCCGAGTTGCCAAGCGGAAGCGTTGGGAACGCTTTGTCGCCCGTTACTTTAAGTACCGCTAAGTCTAAGTCATAGCTAGAACCCAGCAATTCAGCCGTGAATGGCTTATCATAGCCTTGAACAATAACTTTGATTTGGTCAGATTCTCCGATTACGTGCTGATTCGTTAAAATATAGCCTGTTGAATCGAAGAAAAACCCAGTTCCGATGCCTGATTGCTGCATGTTGCCTTCTTCATTCTTTTGTCCTGCATCCGGCTGTGTCGTTCCAGGGTAATCATCGCCAAAAAATTGGCGGAAAAACGAATCATCGAGCATGTTGTTGCTATTGTTGCGTTTTGCCGTATTAACGAAGGTTTCGATTTTTACTACTGCTGGACTTGCTGTCTCGAACAATTTAGCGATGTTGTCTGGTCTATCCGCGACTGTAGCCGCACCGCCGTTGCTGGTCGTACCCGCAGAAGCAGTGGAACCCGATCCGCTAGATTGTGTATTTGATGTTAATGCGGCTTCTTTCGTGAACCAGTTGTTTAAGTCCGCTGTATACATCAAGCTGCCTACTACAAGAACACCTGCTAGAAACGATGAAAAAATGGCCTTAAAGGAAGTCCGGCGCGGTTCCCTTACTTGCCATGGCCCTTTGGAGGACTGCGGCGACGGCGTGAACGTTCGAATTTGGGATTGCATAGGCGATTGTGATCTTGCCCGTTCAGATTCCATCGTTGAATCCGATTGTACATTCGCTTCTTCTGCACTGGATGCCTGTGCTTGCGTATCGTGTGTATGTGTATTGCCGTATGGCTGATCTTGAATCAGCTTAGGCTTTTCCGATCCGTAGCCAGAAGCTGAAGGATTCCCGCCTTCTTGAGAATTCGCCTTATACGGCCCATACGAATAATAATAAGATGGCTTTGCCGGCTGCTCCGATGACTCATTTGAAATAGGCTGCGCGGAGTCATTTGCGCTTTCGCTGTTATCAGCTGAGCCATGTCCCTCTTCATTTTTGCGGAAAAAGTCGTCAAATCCCTTTTTGTTGTTTTGATCGTCCATGTACGTTCTCCTCCTTGAATCTTATTGCATCATGCGTCCAATTGGTATTCTATCCGGAAACATGTTATTTGATATAGTTCTATCATGCACATTCTACCTTAAAACAAACTTAAAAGGAATTTAAACAGAAATAAAAAAAACGCTCCCAAATGATTTTGGCAGCGTTTTTTTTGAGTGCTTTTACGATGTGAATCAATGCGAAAAAAGCTGCTCTACTTCATTTAATGTTTCTTTTGCGCGATCAATCCACTGTGGTTCTACTTCAGCATCTGGATTTGACGGTGATTGGAATTGATCAAACAGCGCTCCGACTACACGTACCGATGCTTCCGGATCATTTCCTTCTCTGTACTCATGCTTAAGCACGTACGGTGTACCGAGTATAATCCTCGCTTCATTATCTTTTTCCCCAACATCAATATGACCAGCAATGACTTCAAAAGGAATGCGAAGCCAAATCTTATTCGCATCATCAAGCGCGCGGTCAAAGGAACCAGCAGCATACTCCCAGTTGCCGCCAAGCGTGAATTGCTGCGACTCCAGCAGCTCTTTCGTTTCTAAGAAATGTTGCTCCCGTGATTCCAGCACGGACGAAATGGGTATCATGAAGGCGTCTCCTTTGCACTAGCTTATTTCTAATCTCTTTTTGCTAGTAGGTAGTATACCCTTCCATTTCCACCTTTATGTGCGATTAGCCCAGCCCTTGCGATGGGCCAGCACGGCAAGCTGTGTCCGGTCGTCAAGCTCACATTTCATCAATAAATTGCTGACATGTGTTTTCACTGTTTTTACGCTTATATGCAGCTCTTCTGCAATTTCTTTATTCGATTGTCCATCTGCAATAAGCAGCAAAACTTCCTTCTCACGTTCCGTTAACCCCTCATCACCAGACTGAGCGGTCTTCTGTCTTAAGCCTCTCGTTAACGCCTGCGATACGTCAGCAGTCATGACCGGCATTCCTTTGAATGCGCCGCTGATCGCATAAATAAGCTCTTCTGCAGAAACGGTTTTGAGCACGTAGCTGACAGCGCCAGCCTCTATCGCGCCATAAACCTTGTCATCTTCGAGGAAGCTGGTCAGCATTACGATTTTCATATCAGGAAAATGCGAGATAATCGCCCTTGTGGCTTCAATGCCATCCATGCCGGGCATCATCAGATCCATCAAAATAATATGAGGTCTATTTTCATCCGAGCTAGCCTTCAGCAAGTCAATTGCTGATTGTCCATTGCTCGCCTCTGCAATGACATGAAGCTTTGGCTCCAGCATTAGATAAGTTCGAAGGCCCGTCCTTACCATATCATGATCATCCACGATCATTACTTTTATTAGTTCAGATGCATTCATTATTCATGCTCTCCCCGCTACATTTTTGGTATCGTAACCTTTACCCTCGTCCCGCTCCCAGACTTGCTCCAAATTTCGGCTGCACCGCCAAGCTTCTGTGCTCTCTCCTGCATCGTAGACAGTCCATATGAGCCGCGTCTTACCTCATCTACCTTGAAGCCAACTCCATCATCCTGCAAAATCATGCTAACCTGCCGTTCCGTATCTGCCATTGTCAGCGTGCAGCCCTTTGCGCTTGCATGCTTTACGATATTCGCCATCGCTTCTTGGACGATAAGAAAAAGCTGATGCTCCTTCGCTTCGGATAAACGCTCCTTCAAGCGCCATTCCAGCTCACCTTGCAAATTGTTTTGGCGGCAATAATCAGGGAACCACTTATCAAGCGCTTCATATAAAGTCCGACCTTCAAGCTCCATAGGACGCAGCTGAGCGATGAAATTCCTCATTTGTTTCTGAGCCAAATTAGACATATTGACGAGCTGCTCAAGCACAGAATCCGCTCGTTCGCGATCAACCTGCTGCAGCTTTGGAAGCGATGAAGCGCACATATGGATAGCGAATAACTGCTGGCTTACTGTATCATGCAAATCCCTTGCCAAACGCTTGCGCTCCTCGAGCACTGCCGCTTCATTAGAAGCAGACTCCGTCATCACATACTCTTCGCCGCGTACTTGCAGCCATTTCATCTTTTCTTCCATCTGCTGAGCGAGCTCATTAAACTCACGATAAACCTCATTAAATGAATTATGACCGCCCTCAGTAATCCGAACGCCGTAGTTGCCGTTTGATGCTTGCTTTAGCGATAAATGAAGCGTATCAATTCGGCGTCCAATGCGCTGTGCCGCCCAGTAACCGAACGCCACGCTGACAAGGAGGAAGACGGAGGCAGCCCCTAGGCGCACTTCCGTCTTATTGACTTCATCTAAGAGGCCATTCCAGACAACCGCTCCAAGTATTAGAGACACAGTTGATGCGATGACAAACATTCCGATGAGCTCCCACTTTCCGCTCCTCAAAAACCGAACCATCATACTCGAATCACCCTACCTTTGTAACACGAACATCTCCGATAAACGTGCTGACGACCAACTTAATTTTTTTGTTAGCTTCCTGATAAGTTGGCGATTGAATATTGATATTCGTAAACAATCCGCCTTCTTTCTGGCCAAGCACCTTCACATCGCCAATAAAGGCGCTTGATACAACCTGTACGCCTACTTCATAATCATTCGGAACATATACCTTTACATCGCCTATAAATGAAGATACATGAATTTTGGTTTCGCCCATGGATACTTGTGCCTTTGTTAAATCAAGCACGGTATCACCGATGAAATGGGAAATATTAAGCGGCTTTAAATCCCAATAATCATGACCGATATGAATATCCCCGATAAACCCGGAACGATTCTGCACATTGGAATCATTATGGTTCCACCATTCCACATGCTCCTTATGATTTCGTTTCCATTCTTTTTCATTTTTTTTGTATTCTGATTTATGGTGATTTTTCCATTCCTTATACTCTTTCTTGGTGGCAGAAAAATCATCATATTGTTTGTTTGATGCGCTTTCCTGCTTCTCTTCCTTAGTGTGCGTGTCCGCAGGCTGCTTCGTTGGATCAGGGTGAAGAGGCGGCGCTGGCGGAACAGACGCTTCATCTGTGTAAGGGCGGTATGATTTCCAATCATCTGTTGGCGGAGTTTGGCGTTTTGATCTCGGTCTCCAAATAATATTGATCCCGACTAAAATCACAACTATTGGCCAAATGTAAGGAATGATGTCGCCAATAGACCATGAGAACAAGTTTAAATTGCGTCCCAAAAATACACATCCGATTAATAGGACAATCGCGCCCCACCAGCTCGAACCCGAGCCGTACGTTCTGCTGGACAACAATCCGCGAATACCTACAATCATAACGATTACAGGCCAATAGGTAGAAAATAAATCTCCAATATCAAAGGCCACATGACCCGTTTGATTCAGTAAAAACAAGACGCCAACTGCAATGATGATTAACCCGGTGAATAACCGGTTTGCGAAGTTTCCGTTCATGCGGCACCAGCTCCTTACGATTCCATCGTCGTTTGATATTCTTAGTATAACGGACAACATGCAATAGAAAAAGGGACGACCGATTGAATTGTTAGTCAGTCTCTAGACTGAGCTTTTGTTGATTCTATCCATTTTAAACCTAACATGCGTCATGAAACATAACGCAGAGCGTTGACATTGTTAACGTCTTCTATTTATAATGATGAACGGATTAAGAAAATAGAGACCGCTATGCATGAATATTAGGAATAGGAGATGAAGAAATGGACGTTATCGAACTGTCAAAAGGACTAGATACCATCTGGGTCGTTTTGACAGCAGCCATGATCTTGCTCATGGAAGGCGGTTTCGCATTGCTTGAAGCAGGATTTGTCAGGCAAAAGAATGCCGTCAGCATCATCATGAAGGTTTTTGTCGACATCGCTTTCGGCGCACTCGTTTTTTACTTTTTTGGCTTCGCACTCATGTATGGGCAGGACGCAGGCGGAATAATCGGAACGACCGGCTTTCTCATCAACGGAGACCTGTCTCACATAAAACTAAATATTACGCACGAAACCTTTTGGTTATTCCAATGCGCATTCGTTATAGCCGTCATTTCAATCGTGTCGGGCGCAGTAGCGGAAAGAATAAATTTTAGAGCATATATTTTACTCACTATTGCAATGACCGGCTTCATTTATCCGTTAGCCGGACACTGGGTATGGTCAAGCAGCGGCTTTCTTGGCAAGCTTGGCATGATCGATTTTGCAGGCTCTGCTGTCATTCATGCTTTAGGAGGTTTCTCCGCTCTTGCCGCAGCCATTTTCATTGGTCCGAGAATCGGTAAGTTCAGTCCAGACGGCAAAGCCAATATCGTTCCGCCTTCCAACTTGCCGCTTGCTTCTGTAGGTGCGTTCATTCTATGGTTTGGCTGGTTCGGGTTTAATGCAGGCAGCACACTTAGCGCTACAAACGGCTCAATCGGACATATTGCGATTACAACGATGCTCTCAGCAGCTGCAGGGGGCGCAACATGTATCCTGTTTACGATGTTCCGCTACAAGAAAGCAGATCCGCCAATGGTCATCAATGGTTCACTCGCCGGCCTCGTAGGCATTACTGCTGGCTGTGCATTCGTATCTGACATCGCTGCAATTGGGATCGGCGCAGTATCCGGCATCGCGATGGTGCTGGTCACTGAATGGCTCGAACGCAGGCAGATCGACGATCCAGTCGGCGCCTTTGCCGTACATGGCGTCAGCGGCAGCATCGGAACTATTGCAGTCGGCTTATTCGCACTTCCCGAGCTAACCGAGGGCGTAGGCAAGGGCTACTACGGTTTATTTTATGGCGGAGGCTTCAACTTGCTCGGCGTTCAAGCATTAGGGCTCGTAACGGTTTCCTTATGGGGCTTCGCTTTAACTTGGGGCGCACTATGGCTGATCCGCAAAATTATGCCCGTCCGTGTCTCCAAGGATGAGGAGCTCATCGGCCTCGATGTTGGCATTCACGGTGTTCCCGCATACAGCCAGGAGCATGATTTCCTCGATTATGATCGCTTAAAGAACAGCAAATAAACATAAAGAACCGCCCAAGCCGGAATGGCCTGGACGGTTCTTTGCTATTATTTAGAATGATCATTCCATTAATCGTTCATCTCATTGGCCAGCTCATAGGATACCGTTACAATATCGCTTGGAGCCGATACATTTTTGATGGAGCGAGCACTTTCGATTTCCAGACGGAGCGCACGAACCTTCTCCATCGGTTTTCTTACAAAATGAATATATTCAACGGCCAGATGATGATCTGGCTTCCTGCCAGTCAGCATTCTTCGAAGTGTAGACATCGATTGATACGCGCGGTCTTCCATCAGCCTTCTTTTCTCATAACGCTCAACCATCTGTTCAATTTCAGCTATTTCCTGCTCTTTCTTAGCAACGTAAGCATCAATAAAAGGTAAAACCTCGCCCGCTTTACGATGATGGGCAGCAATTACAAAGCCTGAATGAATGATCGGATCTGTCATGAGTATTCACCTGTCTTGTCATGTTATTATTTCTTACATATGTAATCATACAACAAACCGTGGTCATTTGAAAACTGTTTTTTATTAGATCAAAATAACGTTGCGATGAACAGAGGATAAATAAAAAGAGGAACCGATAACGGTTCCCCTTTGTTTCCTTCTCATGGCATAGCAAAAAAATATTACTTCTCAGCTTTTTGCTGAGCATTGTTTGCCGCTTGTTTGTTAGCAGCGTTATTTTGGTTAAACTCTTCTGCGAATTCTGCATTGTATTGATTGTTTTGGGCTTTGTTGTTTTTGTTTTTAGCCATTGTATTCACCTCCCCGTTTCATTGATAGTATGGCATTCTTGCCGCTTATTATACGACTCATTTACGATTCTAAATACGTCTGTGGAATAGGCTTTCCAGCCTCTATAGCCAAGTTGATTTTGTTCAGCCATGCCTGCGAAAGCTTGCCCGTTCCCATCCGCAGCACCTCTACATGAACGGTGCGCTTGCCCCACTGCTCATACACCTGCTTGATCGTTTCAAAATACAAGTCGATGCGTTTTCCCTTAATCGCTGAACCCGTATCAGCCACCACGCCATAGCCATAGCCAGGTATATAGAGCAGCGTCCCAATGGGAAACAGCCTCGTATCCGCCGCAATCGTTGAGACTTGATCCCTGCGTACCTTTACGCCCGAATAGGTGATTCCGTATTGTGGATGCCCAGGCCGTTTACCGGTCGATTCTACGCCAGCTGTGTAGCCTGTAGCAACAACTTCAACCTTTTTCGGCTTCGTGCGCGCAGCTGCCTCTGACTTGCCCAGGTTGTCGCTTTTGCTTGCAACAGGGCTTTGCTCAGGTGCTGATGCTTCAGCATGAACCGTACCGCCGCCCTTTGTATCTAAACCGATTACGATAACAGTTAGGAGCAGCAAAGCCGTTAATCCTTTTTGAATATAAAAAAAGCTTGTAGCCATCTGGGTACTTCCTCCTCAGAAGAATAATGCCCCGATGGCTCAAGCTTTATGCGTTATTTATTATTGTTCTTTGTTTGCGATCTGCTTTTGCAGCTGCGAAATCAGCTCTGCAACTGGAATAGCGCCAAGATCGCCTTCACCGCGTTTCCTTACGGAGACGGCTTCAGCCTGCATTTCATTCTCGCCCACTACGAGCATGTAAGGCGCTTTCTCCAGCTGAGCCTCACGAATTTTGTAGCCCAGCTTCTCATTGCGCAAATCACTTTCTACACGAATGCCGTTTTCTTGCAGCTGCTCGGCAACTTTACGGGCATACTCCTCATAGGCAGTCGATACCGGAATAACCTTCGCCTGTACTGGCGACAACCACAATGGAAGCGCGCCAGCAAAGTTCTCAAGCAAGAAAGCTGTCATTCTTTCCATCGTGCTTATAATGCCGCGGTGGATAACGACCGGACGGTGCTTCTTGCCATCATCGCCGACATATTCAAGCTCGAAACGCTCAGGAAGCAAGAAATCAAGCTGTGCAGTCGACAACGTTTCTTCTTTGCCAAGCGCCGTTTTAATTTGAACGTCAAGCTTAGGACCGTAAAATGCAGCTTCGCCTTCAGCCTCGAAGAATGGAAGCTCCAGCTCCTCGACCACTTCACGCAGCATGCGCTGTGACATTTCCCACATCTCATCATTTTGGAAATACTTTTCTGTATCCTTAGGATCACGATAAGATAAGCGGAAACGATACTCTTTAATTCCGAAATCTTCATACACTTTGCGGATCAAGTTAACCACGCGTGCAAATTCTTCTTTGATTTGATCCGGACGGCAGAAGATATGCGCATCATTTAGCGTCATGGCACGTACGCGGTGCAAGCCTGTAAGCGCGCCTGACATTTCATAGCGGTGCATTGTGCCAAGCTCAGCAATCCTAACAGGCAGGTCGCGGTAGCTGCGCATGTCGCTTTTGAACACCATCATATGGTGTGGACAGTTCATCGGACGAAGAACAAGCTCTTCGTTGTCCATGATCATTTTTGGGAACATATCTTCGCTGTAGTGCTCCCAGTGACCGGAGGTTTTATAAAGCTCCACATTCGCAAGCACTGGCGTATAAACATGCTCATAGCCCAGTCTTTCCTCAAGATCCACGATATAACGCTCCATCGTTCTGCGAAGCTTCGCGCCATTCGGCAGCCATAGCGGCAAGCCTTGGCCAACCTCACGTGAGAATGTAAACATTTTTAGCTCGCGGCCTAGTTTACGGTGATCGCGTTTTTTAGCTTCCTCGAGGAAGTGAAGATGCTCATCCAATTGTGCTTTCTTAGGGAAAGCTGTTCCGTAAATACGCTGCAGCATTTTGTTTTTGGAATCTCCGCGCCAGTAGGCACCTGCTACGCTAAGCAGTTTAAATGCTTTAATACGGCCGGTAGATGGCAAATGCGGTCCACGGCATAGATCGAAGAACTCTCCTTGGTCATACATCGTAATAACCGAATCAGCAGGAAGGTCACGAATAAGCTCCAGCTTCAAGTTATCATCAAGCTCAGTGAAAATCGCAAGCGCCTCGTCTCTGCTAACTACACGACGACGAATGTCGATGTTTTGCTGAACGATTTTTTCCATTTCCTTCTCGATCTTTACAAGATCCTCAGGCGTCAACGATTGCTCCATATCAATATCATAGTAGAAGCCATCTTCGATTACCGGACCAATTCCAAGCTTAACATTAGCATTGCCGTATATCCGTTTGATCGCTTGTGCCAGCAAGTGAGCTGTACTATGGCGGTATACCTCAAGGCCGTCTGCCGAATCTACTGTAACGATTTCAATTGCAGCATTGTTCTCGATAGGTGTGTATACATCGACTACTTTGCCATCGATTTTTCCGGCAATCGCATTTTTACGCAAACCCGAGCTGATCGAGCCTGCTACTTCTTCAATAGTTGTGCCAGCCGCATATTCTCTTACCGCGCCATCTGGCAAAGTGATTTGAATTGTCATTTTGGTTCATCCTCCATTTTGTCCGTAAGCGAATTACGCTTCCATTCATCATTTCAAGCAAAAAAGAGCACAAAAAAAGCACGCATCCCTAAAAAAGGGACGAGTGCTTGTGTGCTCGTGGTTCCACCCTACTTCGACTGCTCTTTATTCCTATCGCAGCAGTCCTCGTATTATCTGGTAACGGAGATTTCCGGTACAGCATACTGCTATAGCGCTCAGCTTCATAAGAAACCTGCTATAGGTTGGGCCATACAGCTTCAAAGGGGTACGCCTGTGGATATTGTGGAAGGAAATTACAGCCAAGTTTCCTCTCTCTGGACCAAATATCATAAACAGACACATGTCTTTTTCATTGCCGATTACATCGTATATGTGTGTCATTATAGCTCGACTTACGCGTTTGGTCAAGGCTATAAGCTTCAAATAGACAGTAATTTCGTTAATTCGCCTATGGCTGAACGAGTTCATCAAGGCTGCTGCTGCAGGATGCGCATTGCGTGCAAAGCGTGACACGCTGGTCAAAAATCGTTTGAATCGTTCGAATCACTTGCATATCCTGCTGCCTCGTATGAATCGTAATATGCTTGGGAGATACAGCAATCAGCGAGCTGATTACCATGTCTTCAATGTTCATTTCCGTTTCAAGCATTTCGGCTACGATACGATCGGTTGGAGGGTTCGGATCAAGCGGTTGAAACTTTTCATCATAGAGCATGAATTCATGACCGCCCTTATGCAGCAAATGCACCATAGGCAGCTTTGTATCTTGAAGAAACACAAAATATTTTAACAGGGAAATAAACTCCTGATATTGTTTATCGAGCACATACTCATCTAATGCGTATTCCACAACTTCGGCTAGCTCTTTACGATAGGGCTCAAGCCTGAAGGTTGTAAACCCCTTTACATTAAGCTCCGTGTTATCCTGCAAAAAAAGCTGGACCTCTGCAGCCACTTTGCTTTTCCTTCTTAGGCGATCCGCATCCAAAAATCTCGTTCCAAGGCTATCCCATTCTTTCCCATGCAGCAAGTCATGACAATACCGCTCAATAGCAGCTGTATCGGCTGAACTGTTATGGCGATACTTTCTGCGAATAATAGCAGCAAGCATCCCTGGTTCCATCTCACTTACCACAAATTCAGCTATGGCTAGTGATGCTGCTTTATATACGATGTGACCATGCGCTTTTAACTGAAAATTTGGCAACAGCGCTAGACAGCTTATATTTTGATCCGATACCTGCTGAAACTCGATGACGGCTGTTTGCTCCGTTTTTGAGCCAATATGTAAATCGACGAGCGCTTGTTCCTTCAACAATTGAGTTAGTTTATTAACCGACTTTTGGAGACTTGCAGGTAACGATACCGTGAATAGCTCCATCAGCTCACCCCTTTCTTTCCTTATCAGTATATGGTGACGCGTTCAGGGATATACGATGAAGACATTGGAATGTAAGGGAAGCAAGCATACAAAAAAACGTTTGCCGAACTTCCCACTATGCAGCGAGAAGTTCAACAAACGTATTGATCATGCTTATATCGGTCTAAAAAGCATTAATTTTGCATAACAAAATCGAGATCTGCTTTATCGGATTCATTGTAAACCTTCAAAATATTATATTTTGTATCCCGTTGAGCCGGAATTTTGCCGCACTCGCGAATAAGCTGAAGGATAAGTTCAATGTTCACTTTATGTGTTGTTCCAGCTGCTGAAACGACATTTTCCTCAATCATGGTGCTTCCGAAGTCATTGCAGCCATAAGAGAGTGATAACTTGCCCATTTCAGGACCCATCGTTACCCAAGAGGATTGGAAATTCGGAATATTATCAAGCATGATTCGGCTAGCCGCAACAATACGCAAATATTCCTCTGGCTTTGCTTTCTCAAGCTTCAGGTTTGTATTGTCTGGCTGGAATGGCCACGAAATAAACGCCAAGAAACCCGTCGAATCATATTTGTTCGCGATGCACTCATCTTGAGCATCACGGATGCGCAGCATATGTAATGCGCGCTCTTCAACGGTCTCGCCAAGACCATAAACCATCGTTGCAGTCGTATTCATACCATGACGGTGTGCAGACTTCATCACATCCATCCAGTCTGTCCAAGAGCCCTTCATGCGGCTGATCTTGCGGCGAGTGCGATCGTCCAAAATTTCTGCGCCGCCGCCAGGCAAAGAATCAAGTCCAGCATCATGCAGTTGTCTAATCACTTCATCGAGAGAAAGGCCATCTGATACAACCTTCATCTTCTGAATTTCCGCTGGAGAGAACGAATGCATCGTTATGCCCGGGTAATGCTGTTTAATTTTGCGAAGCAGATCCAAATAATACGTAAACGGCAAATCTGGATTCGTACCGCCCTGCATCAAAATTTCAGTTCCACCCACATCGATCGTTTCTTGAATTTTGCTCAAAATCGTATCGTCAGGCAGTACATAACCCTCTTTAGAGCCTGGAGCGCGATAAAATGCGCAAAAACGGCAATAAACATCACATACGTTCGTGTAGTTTACATTTCGACCAACAACAAAAGTCGTTATTGGATCTGGATGATGCTTGAGCATGATTTGATTAGCTACATGCCCCATCTTTTCAATCTGATCCGAAGCTAATAATTCCATGCCTTCTTCGAGCGAAACACGCTCGCCGCGCAACGCTTTATCCAAAATATGGTCCAACGTTCCCATTCCGCAAGACCTCCTTATTCCCGTTCTATTTATGCTAACCATCACTTCATCCTAACATAGATCTCTAGTGCAAGTCACCCGCCGTATGATGGCATCTCGCCCTGAAATAAGGAAAAACACGGCATGTTCGTGAGAACATCCGTGCTTTCCTTTCTTTTAGTCCCAATTAGGCACGAAGCGCATTATCCAAATCTTCAATAAGATCCTCAATATCCTCTAGACCAACAGAGTAACGCACCAAGCCGTCTGTAATGCCGCGTGCATGACGCACTTCTCTCGGCATTGCTGCATGCGACATCATAGCTGGGTAAGAAAGAATGCTCTCTACTGCACCTAAGCTGACAGCTACTAAAGGAATTTGAACCTTGCTCAGCAAAGATTTGGCACGCTCTCCACTTCCAACATCGAAGGATACGACAGCTCCATACCCAAGCGACTGCTTCTCATGTATCGCCCGGCCGGGGTGATTCTCTAAACCAGGATAATAAACCGCTGTTACTTCCTTATGCTCCGACAACCATTCAGCTAGTCTGCGAGCGCTTTGCTCGCTATATTCCATCCGAGCTTTCAATGTTTTCATGCCGCGCATCAACAGCCATGATTCTTGGGCGCTCAGGACCGTTCCCATTCCGTTTTGAAGCTGTTTCAAACGTTTGCCTAGACCTTCATCTGCGGTAACTGCAAGCCCAGCCAGCACATCGCTGTGGCCGCCTAGAAACTTCGTCGCACTGTGCAAGACGATATCGACGCCATGCTCAATTGGACGCTGATGATACGGAGTCATGAACGTATTATCAAGCAGTGTAAGCAGTCCATGCTCTTTTGCCCAAGCTGTCGTTTCTGCAATATCTGTGATTTTGAGCGTCGGGTTGGAAGGTGTCTCCATAAATACAGCTTTTGTATTTGGCTTAAGCGCCGCCTTAACCGCTTCAAAATCCGTCATATCAACAAAAGTAGACTCAATGCCCAGTCGATCCAAAATCGTCGTCAGCAAGCGGTAAGTTCCGCCGTAGACATCCTCTGTTACGATGACATGCTCACCTGCAGAAAGCAGCAAAAACGTGGTTGAGATTGCAGCCATGCCTGATGCAAAGGCGAAGCCGCGAGCACCGCCCTCAAGCAAAGCGATATAATCCTCTAGCGCTTGGCGTGTAGGATTGCCCGAACGGCTGTAATCATATTGCGGCGGATTGAAAATATCATGATGATGGAACGTTGAAGCTTGATAAATAGGTACGCTTGAAGCTCCTGTATGCTCATCAATTTCTGCTCCGAAATGCAGCAGCTTCGTTGCAAACCGGCGATCTTGAGGTTGAATTTTGTCGTTGCCCATTAGTTGTTAACCTCCTCGATTTCGCGTTTGGCAGCTTCGAGTGCTTGCGCCAAGTCACTGATCAAATCATCTGCATGCTCAATTCCTACGGAGAAACGAAGCAGACGGTCGTCAACGCCTATCGCTTGACGAATTTCAAGCGGAATATCAGCATGCGTCTGAACCGCTGGGTAGGTCATCAAGGATTCAACTCCACCCAAGCTTTCAGCAAATGCAATGAGCTTAATGTGACGAAGAATTGGCTCCACATAACGAGCGTCCTTTAATCGGAATGAGAAAATGCCAGTATTGCCGGATGACTGTTTGTTCTGAATTTCATGGCCAGGATGGTGAGGCAATGCCGGATAATAAACATCCTCAACGGCTGAATGCTCAAGCAAATAATTAGCAATTGCGGTAGCATTAAATTGGTGGCGCTCCATACGGAGCGCGAGCGTCTTCATTCCCCTCATTAGAAGCCATGAATCCTGAGGCCCGAGCACCGCTCCAATTGAATTGTGCAGGAAGGCCATCTCATCCGAGAGCTCCTTGCCTTTGGTTACAATAAGACCAGCAAGAACGTCATTGTGACCACCTAAATATTTAGTCGCGCTATGAATGATAATGTCAGCACCCAGTTCTATAGGACGTTGGAAGAAAGGCGTAAGCAGCGTATTGTCTACAATAGTAAGCAAGCCTTTTGACTTCGCCCACGCAGTTACTTTCTCAATATCCGTAATCATCATAAGCGGGTTAGTTGGCGTTTCGATAAGTACTGCTTTTGTGTTCGGCGTCCATAATGCCGCCATCGCATCAATATCGTTGGTATCCACATAAGATGCCGTCACACCAAATCTCGACATGATCCGCTCCAACAAGCGATAAGTACCGCCATATAGATCAAGAGATACGATCAAATGATCGCCCTGACTAAATAAGGCGAATATCGTTTGCAGCGCGGCCATGCCGGAGCTACAGGCAAATGCCGCATCGCCAGCTTCTAATTGTGCAGCCGCTTCTTCTAATACCGCTCTGGTTGGGCTTTTGGTACGCGCATAATCAAATCCTGTACTCTGTCCCAGTTTAGGATGACGAAATGCTGTTGATTGGTACACTGGAAAACTTACCGCTCCAGTTACAGGCTCTTTAATAGATCCAATCTGTGCTAAATGGCTCTCTATCTTCATCTTTATATAGCGCTCCCTTATTATATGGTTTTAAATGCCTCCACCCAAATCATACGGTGTTTGCTGGTAAACATAATAATTAAGCCAGTTCGAGAATAATAGGTTGGCATGCGCACGCCATGTTGATAACGGCGGGTTAGCTGGGTTATCACCTGGGAAATAATTTTTTGGTACATCTATTTGGTGCCCTTTGGCTTGATCGCGATCATATTCATATTTAAGTGAAGTTGGATCATATTCGGAGTGGCCTGTGACGAAAATTTGTCTGCCGTCTTTTGAAGCCACGATGTATACGCCCGAATCCGCTGATTCCGATAAAATATCGAGCGTGTCAAGCTTCTCGATGTCCTCGCGGCGTACCTCTGTGTGACGAGACTGTGGCACAAAAAACATTTCATCAAAGCCTCTCAGCAAATTAACATTGCGTTTTTCAATCGTGTGCGGGAACACACCAAACATTTTGCTGTCCAAGCTGTATTTGGGAACATTAAAGTGATGATAGAGCCCAGCTTGTGCGGCCCAACAAATATGGAAAGTTGAAGTTACGCGCCTTGCGCTCCAATCCATAATTTCTTTCAGCTCTTCCCAGTAGTTTACATCCTCGAAAGGCATATGCTCTACCGGCGCGCCTGTAATGATGAGACCATCATAATATTCATCCGAAATTTCATCGAATGTTTTATAGAAGGATTCCAAATGATCGGCTGAGGTGTTTTTTGATGTATGTGTTCTTGGATGCAGCAGTACAACCTCAACTTGTAGCGGCGTATTGCCGATAAGTCTAAGCAGCTGCGTTTCGGTTGTTTCCTTGGTAGGCATTAAGTTCAAAATCGCAATTCTGAGCGGCCTAATATCCTGATGGTAGGCGATGCTCTCATCCATGACGAAAATGTTCTCGTTGTTTAATACCTCTTTGGCTGGTAAATTGTCAGGCACTTTAATTGGCATAGGTATCACTCCTCTAGAAGCAGTATGACCGCTTGAACATGAAAAAGACCCTTTCTGCTGTGAGAAAAGGTCGTATGCTCAGTAAATAAGCCATCCGCCTCTCTCATCTCTCAGAAACATTAAAGTTTCCGCAAGAATTAGCACCGTGCGTTTTACACGCCGGTTGCCGGGCTTCATCGGGCTAGTCCCTCCGCCTGCTCTTGATAAGAAAGTAGTCTATTCAATTTTCCGCGGTTTCATTTCACCTTCACTTTAATGCATTCTGACAATTGCGTCAAGATCCTCTATTCATATCCTTGACATTTAGATGAAAAAAACGATTGTTTTTAGGCTTGAATGTAAAGCTGACGCGGGAGTATACTAGACAAGAATTATTTCATTTATTTGACTTATAAAGGGGTGCATATGGACATGGAAGGCGACCGACCGAAGCCTGAAAACGATCGAATACGGTTACTGCCGGCCAAGTCCGATTCAGCCGGCAGTTTCCTCTGAAGAAAGAAAGGAGTGACTCCGGATGAAAATCCGCCTTGTTAGCAATGGCATGTTCACCACTATTGAAGATATTAACGAAACACTTATTCCCTCGAAAGAAGGATTTTACTGGATTGACGCTGATGTGGAGGATCTTGCTATTTTACAGCCCCTATTCAGCATGCACGATCTGGCAGTTGAGGATTGCCTCAGTGAAGAGGAGCAGCGTCCAAAAATTGAAATTTACGAAAGCCATTATTTTATTGTAATCAACAGCATACGATTTGATGACGAAGAAATCTTCCTAAGGGCACTCAATATTTTCCTTGGCCGCCATTTCATTATTACGGTCACCAAGCAAAAAATTAACGAGCTTCGTTCTCTAAAGCCTGTGCTGTGGGAACAAGAGGTTAGCCGGCCCGATTATTTCTTGTATCATCTCGTCGACATTGTTGTCGATAATTATTTCCTCGTTGGCGACCGCATTGATACGCGCATTGAAGCGCTTGAAGAAGATATATTAATGCACACTAAGAAATCGCATTTGAACGAAATCATCGGGCTCCGCGGTGAAATATTGTGGCTGAGGAAAGTGCTCGGTCCACAACGCGACGTCATTGCAACGCTTAACAAAAAAGATCTGAAGCTCATTGATGATCAGCTGCAAAAATATTTCAGCGATATATACGAGAACGCCTTGAAAATTGCCGAGTCCTTCGATACGTACCGCGATCTCATGGGCAACTTACGCGAAGCTTATCAGTCCAGCGTATCCAACCGTGCCAATGAAATCATGCGCGTATTTACAGCAATTACGACTATATTCATGCCGCTGACCTTTATAACCGGAATCTATGGGATGAATTTCGATTTCATTCCAGGCCTTCACCTTCGGTTAGGATCATACATTTTACTTGGTATTATGCTGCTGCTTGGCATAAGCATGTTTTATATTTTCCGCAAAAAAGAATGGCTCTAGAGACCTGTGCCATATTCATTACAGAGCTGCACTCGTACGGGCAATTTATGCCTAACGAGCTGCAGCCTTTTTGCTGTAATGGCCGCTATCCTTTATAATAGTAGAATATGAGTTTGAGCATTAAGTACCTATGAGAGGGGGATTGACGTGAATATTAGTCAGCTTGAAACACTCCTTACGATATCCAAAACGATGAGCTTCAGGAAAGCTGGCGAGCTGCTGAATCTCACACAGCCTGCTGTTTCGGCACAAATCAAAAGCCTTGAGGATGAATTCAAAACGATTCTCATTAATCGCAATCAGCCAGTTACATTAACGGAACACGGACAAGTTTTTTTGGAGCATGCGGAGCAAGTTCTTTCGATTGTGGAAGAACTGAAGCAGAAGCTTTCCGATATGAACCTTACGCCGCAAGGACACATATTACTCGGAACTACGGCTTCAATAGCGATTCAGATTTTACCGCGCGTGCTATCCTATTTTCAAAACCAATTTCCTTTTATTAAAACAACGATTCATTCCATGCCCTCATCCCAAGTTATGGCCAGTGTCGAGAACGGGTCAGTCGATATAGGGATTACATATCTTTCTGAAAAAAATCCGAACGTTTCCTCCTCCGTCCTTTATTATGATACATTTGAGCTCGTCGTCCCTCCTTCCCATCCCATGAGCAGGTTGACGCATACGACAGTTGATACGCTTAAGGACATTCCAATGATTATGCTTGCTCCAGACACGCTTGGCAGGCGATTTGTCGATCAAATTTTTCGTAAATACAATATTCAACCCAATATCGTAATGGAGGTTTCCAGCAGCGAAGAAGTGAAGCGCATGGTTGAAATTAATTTAGGCGCCGCAGTCGTATCCAAACTTTCGATAGCAAACGAACTCCGTATGGGTACACTAAAAATGATAAAGGTCAACGAGCTTGAAATAAGTCATCCCGTTGGCGTGGTTTATAAATCAGGCCGTTACATCAATACCGCACTGAAGCAATTTTTAAGTGATTTAAAAGGCATGCCTGAACATCAATTCATTAGCAGCGAATAGTCGACAAGAAGCTTCCACTAGACAAACAACTAGGAGAGATAAAAAATGAAATTCGACTTACATACCCATCATTTTAGATGCGGCCACGCCGACGGCAATATCGAGGATTATATTTTAGCCGGAATTGAAGCCGGGCTTCAGGTTATCGGCATCTCGGATCACTCCCCCTTCTTTTATCATGAGAATGATCAGCCTTCGCCAGGCATTGCAATGGCAAGAAGCGAATTCACCAATTATGTTAATGAAGTATTGCGGTTGAAGGAGAAATACGCAGGCAAAATCGAGGTTATGCTTGGAGTAGAATCGGATTTTTTCCCTAAATATGTGGACAGCTACAAAAAAGCCTATGACGGCGTGCCCTTCGATTATATCATTGGTTCTGTTCATCAAGTTGGCGACGTCAGCATATTCAATCGCAATCGGTTTAAAAACTTAAATGAACAGCAGCATATTGAAGTGAAGCAAAGCTACTATGATCTTATCAAACAATCTGCACGCAGCGGCATGTTTGATATTTTGGGACATATCGATGCGATGAAGGGGTATTACCCTGCTTTCTCCGATATACCTGCTAATAAAGAAATTGACGATGCTTTGCAGACGATTGCCGAATGCGGCGTTTCCATAGAGATTAATACATCAGGCAGCACCAAAGATGTAGGCGGATGGTATCCATCGGATGCAATCTTGGAGCGAGCACTTCATTTTGGAGTCAATGTGACGTTTGGTTCGGATGCGCATAAGCCAAGCAGAGTTGGCGAAGATTGGGAGCTCGTACAGAAAAGGCTGAAGGAAATTGGCTTCTCACAGTGGGTTTTTTATCGCAAGCGCCAACAAGTTATTGTACCGATATAAGAGCTCATGAGGGGCTTTAGACAAAAAAAGTGGACCTGCACGTCGCAGGTCCCAAAAGGATATATTAAAAAGGGGGTCTTGTTTATTATAATAGCCCACTAATGTAATGAGACGATAACAGAACTATTTCATTTGTGTAACAAATTTGAGGGGTTGGAAAACGATGTGGCTCATGACAGCCATCAGCAGCGCTGTTTTATTTGGACTAGCAGGCTGGTGGATGAAAGTATCACAAATGCGGGGCGGCTCTACAAGAACGCTGCTGCTCGGATTGTATGCTTCTGGAACGTTAGGTTTTGGGGTGCATGCGGCTCTTGAAGGAACGTTTTTCTTTCTTGCTGATCCGAGGGTATGGATTGCAGGCATTATAATAGGAGCAGGCTCAGCATGGGGAAACGCTTTGTTTATGAAAGCATTGCATTTTGGACCCGCCAGCTTGACCTCTCCCCTAACGAATATGAACATTATCTTAGTTGTTGCTTTAGCGACTTTGTGGTACAACGAGCCGCTCAGCGCTTCGGAAGCAATAGGCATTACGCTGCTTCTGCTTGCTGTCGTCTTTATTGCTCATAAACGAAAGGAACCGCTCACGATTATAGAAAAAAGATGGTTCATTCTCGTCTTTTTGGCAGTCGTGCTATTTGCGCTGCGCAATGGCGGATTAAAGGTCACCGATGAATTGGATCTTCCTAGCGCCCCGATCCTGTTCATCGCTTATGCCCTCTCTCTCTGCTGGTTTCTCATCCCGGTCAAAACGACCGCTGCACGTTCCTCAGAGCGAACTGGGCTTTGGCTCGGAATTGTTGCGGGTCTGTTCTCATACGGAGGATTGCAGCTTTATGCAGTCGCGATTGCTACTGGACAAGCGAATCTTGCAGCGCCTATCTTTGCTACGAACAGTCTTGTCGTAGCAGCTGGCGCTATTATATTTTATAAAGAGAAGTTGACGATCCTGCAGTGGACAGCCTTTGCTTGTACCATTCTTGGGTTGATTGTTATTCGATTGTAATTAGCGAACGCTTTTCCTGTATTTTCCTAACTTTATTATAGTAAATATAATATACGATCAAACAATCACATTCCCACTGAAATTAACTTACTTTTAGTTTGTTCGTATGGTACAATAGTATTACAAAAAGCGGGGTGATACGGTTGGATTATTCGACAATGTGCCCAAAGTATGAAGCCGCAGCCGACATTTTAGGCAAGAAGTGGACTGGCAGAATTATTCGGGTATTGCTTGGAGGACCAAAAAGGTTCAAAGAGATTAAGGAACAAATTCCCGAAATGAGCGACAAAATGCTAACGGACCGGATGAAAGAGCTTGAAACATTAACGATTATCAAACGTCAAGTTTATCCAGAAATGCCTGTACGTATTGAATATGAGCTAACCGACAAAGGCAGGGAGCTTCAGCCAGTCATTGAGTCCATTCAAACTTGGGGCGAACAATGGATGTAAGATAAAAAACCGCTTAGGCGGTTTTTTTTATTGCCTACTCTTCTTTTATCTGGAATTGACAAAGGATTATTTATCTACTATCATTGATAATAATAATCAATATCATAATAAGCAAATAAAAAACCCCCGATCAGATCGAGGGTTTCCTATAAATCAATTGGACTACATGCCAAGCCATTTTTTGAATAGATGTTTGGTTGTATCTTTATTGATTGCTGCGATTGAAGTCGTAAGCGGAATGCCCTTCGGACATGCGCGAACACAGTTTTGCGAGTTGCCGCAGCCTTCGATGCCGCCATCTGTCATCAGTGCATCCAGACGTTCTTCCTTGTTCATCTCACCTGTTGGATGAGCATTAAACAAACGAACCTGTGAAATTGCAGCAGGACCGATGAAGCTGTTCCGATCATTTACGTTCGGGCACGCTTCAAGGCAAACACCGCAAGTCATACATTTGGAAAGCTCATAAGCCCATTGACGCTTCGTTTCTGCCATCCGCGGTCCAGGACCCAGATCATACGTTCCGTCGATTGGAATCCATGCCTTAACGCGTTTCAAGGCGCCAAACATGCGCTCACGGTTAATAACAAGGTCACGAACTACTGGGAATGTTTTCATTGGTTCAAGACGAATCGGCTGCTCAAGCTTATCGATCAAAGCGCTGCACGCTTGACGAGGCTTGCCGTTGATGACCATTGAGCATGCGCCGCATACTTCTTCCAAGCAGTTGGAATCCCAGCATACAGGAGCCGTGCTTGCGCCATCTGCCTTTTTCGGATTACGTTGAATTTCCATCAAACCGCTAATTACGTTCATATTAGCGCGGTAAGGAATTTCAAACTCTTCCGTATATGGTTGGGACTCAGGAGTATCTTGGCGAGTGATGATAAACTTAACCGATTTTGTAGCTACAGTCGTTTCAGCCATCATTATTCTCCTTTCTTCTTGTCGCTCGAGTAATCACGTTTACGCGGCTTGATCAAGCTTACGTCGATATCCTCGTAAGAAATTTGTGGACCTTCCTTCGTCCATTTCGCAATCGTCGATTTCATGAAATGCTCGTCGTCGCGTTCTTGGAAGTCTGGTTTATAATGAGCTCCACGGCTTTCGTTGCGCAGCAATGCGCCTAGCGTCATCGCTTCAGAAAGCTCAAGCATGTTCCAAAGCTGACGAGTAAAGGCAACGCCTGCATTGTTCCATTGCGCTGTATCGTTAATGTTGATATTCGCATAACGCTGCTTCAGCTCTTTGATCTTGTGGATCGTTTGCTCCAGCTTGTCATTAAAGCGAACAACCGTCATATTGTTCGTCATCCATTCGCCTAGCTCTTTATGAATGACATATGCATTTTCAGTACCCTTCATATTAACGATGCTGTTGTACTTGTCCGTTTGACGCTTGTTCTCGCGGTCAAATACGGAGGAAGCTACATCTTCAGCTGATTTCTTCAAGCCTTTGATATACTCAACAGCTTTTGGTCCAGCTACCATACCGCCGTAAATAGCGGATAGCAGAGAGTTGGCGCCAAGTCGATTCGCACCATGATATTGATACTCGCACTCACCGGCTGCAAACAGACCAGGAATGTTTGTCATTTGATTGTAGTCAACCCACATGCCGCCCATTGAATAGTGAACCGCTGGGAAGATTTTCATCGGGATTTTCCGTGGATCGTCGCCCATGAATTTCTCATAGATTTCAATGATACCGCCGAGCTTAACATCAAGCTCCTTCGGATCTTTGTGAGACAAATCAAGGTAAACCATGTTTTCTTGGTTGATACCAAGCTTCTGATCTACGCACACGCTGAAAATTTCACGAGTCGCAATATCACGAGGAACAAGGTTTCCGTAAGCTGGGTATTTTTCTTCTAGGAAGTACCAAGGCTTACCGTCTTTGTACGTCCAAATCCGTCCGCCTTCACCACGCGCTGATTCCGACATCAAGCGGAGCTTGTCATCGCCTGGAATAGCTGTTGGATGAATTTGAATGAACTCGCCGTTTGCGTAGTTAACGCCCTGCTGGTAAACTGCGCTGGCAGCTGTGCCGGTGTTGATAACAGAGTTCGTTGTTTTGCCGAAAATAATACCAGGACCGCCTGATGCAAGAATAACTGCATCTGCACGAACCGTGTGAACTTCCATCGAGCGAAGATCCTGTGCTGAAACACCGCGGCAAATGCCGTCATCGTCAACAACAGCGCCAAGGAATTCCCAGTGCTCGAATTTGTTAACTAGTCCTGCTGCTTCCCAGCGGCGAACTTGCTCATCCAGTGCATAAAGCAGCTGTTGACCTGTCGTTGCGCCTGCAAATGCTGTACGGGAATGCTTCGTGCCGCCGAAGCGACGGAAATCCAGCAAGCCTTCGGATGTACGGCTGAACATAACGCCCATCCGGTCCATCAAGTGAATAATTCCTGGTGCCGCATCACACATTGCTTTAACTGGCGGTTGGTTGGCGAGGAAATCTCCGCCGTATACGGTATCGTCGAAATGCTCCCATGGAGAATCGCCTTCTCCTTTTGTATTAACAGCGCCATTGATGCCGCCCTGTGCACATACTGAGTGGGAACGTTTGACCGGTACTAGTGAAAACAGATCAACGTGAACGCCAGCTTCTGCTGCTTTGATGGTAGCCATCAAGCCTGCAAGACCGCCGCCTACGATGATAATTTTATTTTTAGCCATAACGTTTCGCTCCTTGTCTACAAACTAACCGATATTCGTAAGTGCCAATGCAGCACTTGCAGCTTCTTTGAATTGATCTCCGCTGAATGCAATAAGCGAAAGAATAAACAATGCTGATACGACTACAAAAACGCCCATGCAAATATATGAAGAGATGCGTTGAGCTTTCGGGCCAATCGTAATGCCCCAGCTGATCAGAAACGCCCAAAGGCCGTTGCTGAAGTGGAAAACAGCTGCTAATACACCAATAACATAAAGTACGAAGTAAGTAGGGTTGCTCGCAATTTGATTCATCGTTGATCCCAGTTCCTCATGGGTGATGTGGCCGAGATAAACTTGAATCCGAGTTTGATATACGTGCCAGAAAACGAATACAAAAGTAATTACCCCAGTTACCCGTTGAGCGGTAAACGCCCAGTTCCGGCCGTACTTAAAACGTCCCGTATTCGTGTTCGATTGGTAAGCGACATACAAGCCGTAAATACCATGAAACAATAGCGGGAGGTAAATGCCGAAAATCTCGAGCAGCGGCAGCACGGGCATGCTGTTAATGAGAGTTACGCCTTTGTCAAAGCCTTCAGGCCCGCGTTCAAACGCCTGGTAGTTAGTCAGACCATGCACGACGATAAATCCGCCGAGTGGAATGATCCCGAGAAGCGAGTGAAGCTTGCGCGAGAAATACGAATTTCCTTTCATGTCATTCCTTCTCCTTTCAAAACTGTGAGTGCTAGCATGCTTTTTCTTAAAATATAAGAATGTATCGGTTTCCCCTTTATACATTGCTTATATTCCAGCGCAAACGAGGTGCTGTGCAGCCAATGGTTGTCATCAGCAGTTTACGCTTGGCAAATCATTCTACATTGTAACCCCAGCATGTATGTCCGTCAACAAAACTCGACACATATTAGCCACACTTCCCATCCTACTCCTTTTAAGCTTATAATGGAATTGCTTATTTTTTATAATTTCTTATAACAAAATGACATAAGGGGTTTCATTCATGAATGAAGAGATGCATGTCTTCACCGTTATTGTGGAACAGTCCAGTATGAACAAGGCTTCCGCCTTGCTAAACCTGTCTCAGCCTGCACTTTCTCGCAAAATTGCCAAGCTTGAGCAGGACCTAGGCTCTCCTTTGTTTCATCGCATCGGAAAGCGGCTGGAGCTTACTCGAATTGGGCAATTGACCTATGAATATGCTTTGGAGCTTCGCCAGCTTCATCGCAAATATCTGCAAACCGTCTCTGAGTTCACCTCAGCTGGACATACGACCCTTACTATTGGCGCAAGCTTGACGACGCTTCAAACGACTTTGCCCGATCTCATTCAAAGCTTAACTTCAACTCATCCGGAGATCGACATTAAAGCGATTACCGGCAAGACGCACGAAATCGTATCGCTCGTGCGAGATCACAAAGCCGATATCGGCATTGTCGCCTCTAGTATTGAAGATTCAACGCTGCGGTGCATTCCGCTGTTTGAGGATCATCTATCGCTCGTGGTGCCTCGCAATCAGGTCATTACCGATAAAGGCACGCTGGGTATACAGGATGTGACCGGCATGCCGATGATCTTGTTCTCCAAAGGCACTTGGTACAGGTTGTTGACCGACGAGCTGTTTGACAAATATCATCTTCAGCCGGATGTGCGAATGGAAATTGATTCGTTTGAAGCTATACTTCGGCTGCTGCATACTTGCCGTGCTGCGACGCTCCTGCCTCAATCATATATGCGCAATCAACTGCTTGAAGACAATGATCTTACCGTCATTCCCATTCGAGAACTTGAAGATACAAAGCGTACCACCTCGCTCATTCATGCGGATTCGGCCGCCCTCAGCCCGTCCGTTCGTCTATGGATCAACGAGCTTGCAGCAGGCTTCCCCAGCAAAAAGGACAGCAGCTTTTAAAATAGCTGCTGTCCTTCAGCATTTCCAATATTACACTTCCAAATCCATTTCAGCCTAATCTGCTTTTTCTAATAATAAGCCTTTTCCACTACATAAAAAAATTAACGGATAACGGATGCTTCGAAGTCTTCTATTTGCTCATTTGTTCCTATAATAACCATGACATCACGAAGTGAAAGGACATCCGTTGCTGTCGGTGCAATGATGATGCCATTAGGCTTATTTATGGCTACGATGCTGCATCCAAATCTAGCTCGCGGATTAAGATCATGCAATGACTTGCCATCCAAGCATTGCGGTACAGCAAGCTCGGCGATCGTATACTCTTTGGAAAGCTCGATATAATCTAATAGATTTGGGGATACAAGCTGATGCGCAACTCGAATACCCATATCGCGCTCAGGATAGACCACGCGGTCTACACCGATTTTCTCAAGCACCCGGCCATGCAGTTCAGTCAAAGCTTTCGCTACAACTTGCTTCACTTCCAAATCCTTAAGCAGTATGGTTGTCAAAATGCTGGATTGAATGTCATCGCCAATCGCGACAACTCCGCAATCAAAGTTTCTTACACCCAAGGAGCGCAGCGCTTCTTCATCCGTACAATCAGCTGATACAGCATAGGTTAGAATACCGCTCATGTCCTGAACGGCTTCCTCATCCTTATCTATTCCAAGCACCTCATGGCCAAGCTGGACGAGTTCGCGCCCTAAGCTCGAACCAAATCTCCCTAAGCCGATGATGACAAATTGTTTCTTTTTAATTCCCACTTGCAAAGTCTCCTATCCAATCGTAATTTTGCCTTCTGGATGCCGATAAAGCTCTTTCTCTGTACGAGGCCCAAGCGCGTATGCAAGCGTCAGGGGTCCAAGTCTTCCGGCAAACATGGTTAATGCAATGACTATTTTCCCAACAAGGCTCAGCTCTGGCGTAACACCAACGGATAATCCTACTGTTCCAAATGCTGATGTCGCTTCAAACAATAGCTTTATAAAAGCTTGATCCTCCGTCATCGACAAAATCATCGTTACAATAATGACAAGCGATAAAGAGATCAAAGTAATCGTGAGTGCTTTAAAAATTCTGTCTTTGCCTAATCTGTAACGGAAAAGAACGATGTCCTCTCGTCCTCTAATCATTGCAAATACAGCGCCGACCAGCGTTGCAAAGGTTGTTGTTTTGATGCCGCCGCCCGTCGAGCCGGGCGAGGCGCCAATAAACATTAATATAATGGTGAAAAACATTGTCGCTTGCCGGATAGCCGTATAATCAAGCGTATTGGCTCCTGCCGTCCGCGGCGTTACCGACTGGAAGAACGAGGACAAAATTTTCCCGCCCCAGTCCAGAGAGCCCAGTGTCTTCGAATTCGAGAATTCAAAAATAAATATGACGAGTGTCCCTACTGCAATAAGCGTTCCTGTCATAGATAGCACGACCTTGCTGTGCAGCGACAGCTTGCGGTTTTTGCGGAACTCCATCAGGTCCGACATAACGACAAAGCCAAGTCCACCCGAAATGATCAGCATCATAGCTGCAATATTGACGACTGGATCAGAAACGTATAAGGTCAAGCTGCGATAGTTCCCAAAAATATCAAAACCAGCATTGTTAAACAATGAAACCGCATGAAAGGCTCCAAAATAAATCGCTTTGCCCAGCGGCATATCAAATGCAAACCTCGAAGCAAACAACGCAGCGCCAATAAGCTCTATTGTCAATGAATACACAATAACGCGTCTAATCAAACGCACGATGCCTTCCATGCTCGACTGGTTCATGGATTCCTGCAGCAAAAGCCGCTCACGCAGCGAAATCCTCTTGCGAAGTACGAGCGCTACCAGCGTCGCCATCGTCATAAATCCGAGTCCGCCAAGCTGGAACAAGCACATTAATATGATTTGACCCCATATAGAGAAATAAGTTCCGGTATCAACGACAACTAACCCTGTTACACAGGTTGCCGAAGTTGCCGTAAACAGCGCATCTATAAAAGGCAATCTCTCACCGCTTACCGATGCAAAAGGCATGGATAATAATAAGGCACCCAGCAATATAATAAGAGCGAATCCACTTACCAAAATACGCGGGGGTGACCACTTCAAAACATTCCAACTAACCTTCATTCATTTCCCTTCTTTTTGATTATGTCATATTGTCATTTATTGTTTTTAAGCATAAAAAAAAGCACTGGAAACTCAAGTGCTCGTGCGATGAGTCCTGTTCCAATACGCCTTCGAGGTTAGCTGACGGATTCGGGCCTGGACAGGCAGCCCTATTCAGCGGAAGAAGACGATGCTTCACCGCTAAAATTCACCCCATGCTATCTAATGTTGAACTGCTTTGCTTTCAGCAGGCTCATCCATTTAGACAACTTTATGGTTCCCCCGATTTCCTTAGGAAATTCGGCTATGCTATGCAATTAGTATGACGATAACGATTATAATCCCTAAACACTCCTGATATAAAGGTGACGTTTATGACAAACAGGACGATATTAGCTCAAATTAGGGCAATGGGACGAACCAGCACATAGCTAGCTTGCTGGACATCGTTATTTCGCATTTTTTTGAAAACAAACGGTCATTTTCATTGGATAATTTAGGGATTCATATGTTAAGGTAATAAAATGAGCTATTTATTATGAAGACAGTTGAGGTGAAACTATGATTGATTCTATTAAACCCAATGAATGGAAACGATTTATATGGGCAGCAGTTGCTTGCTTTATTATTTATGGGGCCGTACAAATCGTTCCAATGATTACGGCTATCTCATCTGGCGAAATGAATACCAAGGTCATTACGAAATCAGCGGCGGAAGATAAGGCGTCTGCATTTGTTGAAAAAGAAACAGGCTTGAAGGTGAAATCGGCTAAAGCCGTACATCAGACCGATAAAATTATGAATGGCTACTTATCTAAATATGAGCTGGTCAAATCATATACGGATAAATACGACCCTAGGTTTCCTACAGATACGTTTCAAGTTGATCTTAAGTTCATAGGCGGCGGCAGCGGATATGTTTATCTGCATATGCATAGCGGGAAAGTCGTAGCTTGGAACTTGAAGCTTGAGGGGGAACAGCTATCAGATGCAGATAAAGCAAAAGAAGCTATTGCCTTCCTAACAGCAGGAAATTTCAGCGGTACTGAATTCATAGGCGGTCAAATATTGCCTAATGGCGATTGGCAGCCTCAGCCTCCTGCAGGTTATTCCATTAAAAATGCTCATCTGAACGTATTGGTTAACGCTCTTGTCGTGAATGACCGTACGATCATTACTAAATATAAACCTACATTTAAAGCACCATCCGATTACATAAACTATGTAGAGAAACAAGATAAAATAGCTGGATACCTTACCTCTATCGGTTATCTGTTCATGAGCTTCGTTTTATTCGTCTTAGCTATTATTTACTCCGTTTTGTATCGAAAACATACATCCTTTAAATACGGAATCGTATTAACGATCATTTATTTAATTACTTATACGATCATGAATTTAAACGTTCTGGATGGTATCCGGGCTACGCTCGGCGAGACGGATATGGCAGGCGCTACCGTTTCGATCACTGCCATCGTAAGTGTTCTGCTAGCGATTCCAATGGCAGGTTCCATTTATGTATCCATTGTTGCCGGAGACGGCCTCTGGAAGGCGCAGGGCCGCGCTTTATGGCCGCGTTTTGGTCAAAGAGGGTATGGCGATTATGTTTGGCGCAGCGTCGGCTTGTCCTATTTATTCGCGATCATCTTATTCGCAATTCAATCGGTTATCTTTATCGCCTTGAAGCTGTCCATTGGCACTTGGGAAACATCAGATGCCTCACAATCCCCATACAATATGGGCATTCTTTGGCTGATGCCCGTGCTTGCTTGGGCTGCCGCAATTGGCGAAGAAGCCGTATTCCGCTTCTTCGGTATTGGACTATTTCGCAGGTGGTTTAAAAACACGTTTGCCGCAGCACTGCTGCCTACCTTCTTCTGGGCGCTCGGCCATGTGATGTATCCTTTTTATCCGTCTACGACGAGATTGTTTGAGCTGATGATTATCGGGCTGTTGTTCAGCTTTATCTTCGTCAGATACGGCTTCATTACAGCCATGTTCACCCATGCCATCTTCAACAGCGTTGCAGTTGGCCTATCCTTGCTCACTATTGGAACAGCACCGAACATAATCTCGGCTATTTTCTTCTCCGTGCTGCCGGTACTGATTGCATTTGTTCTAAAATATTTAAGTCACAAAAAAGAGAAGAAGCCGTCTATGACGACGACTCCTCCCCTAGGGCAGCTATAATTTGCGAAGCTAATTTATCACCAATAGATAGAGGCCGGAAGTCTTCGACTGAGGCCTCTTTTATTTTTTTGATCGAGCCAAAATGCTTGAGCAGCAGCTTGCGTCGTTTCTCGCCAATGCCCGGAATCGAATCAAGCTTCGACTCCACCATGGATTTGGCGCGCTGCTCGCGGTGGAATGTAATCGCAAAGCGATGCACCTCATCTTGAATGCGCTGCAGCAAATAAAACTCCTGGCTGTCCCTTGGCAAAGGAACAATCTCCGCAGGATCTCCAGTCATAAGCTGCGCTGTCTTATGCTTTGCATCCTTCACAAGACCGCAAACCGGGATGTATAACCCAAGCTCATTCTCAAGCACGTCGAGCGCCGCTGATATTTGCCCTTTGCCTCCATCAACTACAATCAGATCCGGCGGAGCTAATTCCTCTTTCACCACACGCTCGTAGCGGCGCCGTATGACCTCGCGCATCGTTTCGTAGTCATCTGGACCTTGTACTGTCTTAACCTTGTATTTACGGTACTCCTTGCGGTCTGGCTTGCCGTCCGTAAAGACAACCATAGCCGAAACTGGATTCGTACCTTGAATATTGGAGTTATCAAATGCCTCGATTCGGCGTACTTCATCCAGTCCTAACCAGCCTGCAAGCGACTCTGACGCTTTAACGCTTCGTTCCTCATCTCGTTCGATAAGCCTGAATTTCTCGTCCAGCATCACCCTTGCATTATCGATAGCCATCGTTACGACCTCGCTCTTGCGTCCGCGCTGCGGCATAAGCACCTTAACCTTCAGCCAGCTGTGCAAGGATGCAATGACATCGTCAGCATGCGTAGCGGCTGCCTCATCAACTGCTGCCACTCCGCCCGCTGATTCCACCGCTTCCAGCTCAGGCGGTATTGGCAGCAGGATTTGCTTAGGCAATGCCGGATTATCGCTATAATACTGCGTAACGAATGTCATGAAATCATCATACTCTTCCCCGTAATAAGGAAAAGTTGTGCCATGCCGCTCAATGAGCTTCCCTTGGCGCATGTACAATATTTGAACGCACATCCAGCCCTTATCTACTGCAAAACCAAAAATATCACGGTCAAGCGCATCGGACATCGTAATCTTCTGCTTCTCCATGACCGCATCGATTGCAATAAGCTGATCCCGAAGCTCCTTCGCCCGTTCAAATTCGAGCTTCTCGGCTGCTTCCTCCATCTTGCGCTGCAGCTCATTTTTCACGACATCTTGACCGCCGTTCAAAAACTTTGAAATTTCTTGAATCATCCGATCATATTCGCTCTGCTGCACATCAAATTCACACGGTGCAATACATTGTCCTAGATGATAATACAAGCACACCTTATCAGGAAGTGTCTTGCACTTGCGAAGCGGATATAGCCGGTCCAGAAGCTTCTTTGTCTGCTGAGCGGCATAAGCATTCGGGTAAGGGCCAAAGTACTTGCCCTTGTCTTTAATGATACGTCTTGTGACCTCGAGCTTCGGATGTTTCTCGTTCGTAATTTTGATATAGGGGAACGTTTTATCATCCTTTAACAGGACGTTATATCTTGGATGGTATTGTTTAATTAAGTTGCATTCTAAAATGAGTGCTTCCATATTGCTAGAGGTTACAATGAATTCAAAATCACGAATTTCAGATACGAGCCGCTGCGTCTTGCCGTTGTGGCTGCCGTTAAAATAAGAACGCACGCGATTTTTGAGCACTTTTGCCTTGCCTACATAAATGATGACGCCTTCGCTGTTTTTCATGAGGTAACAGCCTGATTGATCCGGGAGCAAAGCTAGTTTGTTCCGTATCGTCTCTTTTGCCTCTGCAAGCTGCTGCTCTGCCTGCTCCCGATCCGTTTGCTGATGATCCATGCTCTCGCCTCCGACTGCCAAATGATTCTGTTCATATTTTATCATAACTCGGCTATACTTTGTTTTACAATTGTCACCGGTTCTGGCTTTACAACTGTTTATCTGTTTGAGTATACTAATATAAGTTGAATAAACCGATACTACATAAAGACGACCGTAAATTGGTTGTTACTTACGCAATCGGTCTTTTTCAAGGAGGACGTCAACGATGGAAAACGTAAGAGACCCGCGCGAGCATTTTAACGAAGAGCCTCGCCATGACTTGATGGACGTCGTGTTCGGCTTTGGCGGCATGCTCGGTTTAATGACCGTCATTTTCGCTGTTGCTGTAATCGTGAAATTCATCATTTCATAAGAAAAAGGAGCAGCGAGCTGCTCCTTTTTTTTGTTGCCTATCAACGATACGCAGCTGATTAATCAGATATAATTCCGCTATGCTTGTTGCTTTCTCATTAAATAAGGATACAAGAAAATAAGTCCGAGTATATAAAGCAATAACGCAAACAACGCAGGTGAAAGATGCAAAAAATCGATATAACCGATGGATAGATGAACACTTAAGCCCGCATAGAAGCCCGGTGCTCCGCCAAGCAGCAGCGTCCACCATATCCAGCGCGATCCCTGCTGGATTCCCCATAGCGCAATAATAAGAATGGCCAGCGCAGCACAGAACAACGCTCCGCCAAATCCTGCTCTATCATGGGCTATTAACGGGATGAGTTTCAAGTTCGCCCCATTCAGCTCGTTATGCGTCGTATTCAAATAAACCAAATCCGATTGTACGAACACCTCTGTAATCCCAACGCCTGCGATCGTTAAACCGCCTACAGCCAGTGCGAATCCCAAAACAACAAAACAAAATTGTCCATACATCGCCAAACGCCATAATAGATCATTGCGAACATTAACTGGCAAGCGATAGGGCTGATCCGGATTTCTGCGCATGGATAGCAGAAACATCGGGAACAAAACCGCAGCAGCTAGCGCATGCAGCGGGTCGAAATAACCGTAGCCAAGAAATAAGAAAAAGCTTAAAAATCCAACAATACCAGACGTCATCAAAGCTGTTCGAGCCCAGTGCAGACTATACTTTAATCCATGTCTAGCCAATTGAACATACAATATGCCGATTGTAATCATCGTTCCGGAAAGCGTAATTCGGTCATGAGACATAAAATGCAGCAAATGATGGTTGACTTGCTTCAGTTCGTCCAGCGTCATGTCTATAAAATTCAAGTCATAGGACAGCAGCACCGTAGTCGCAGCAATAATCCAAGACAATATCCCGCCAATAATCATGCCGATTCCAAGCAGGAGCATCCAGCCCCAATGCTTCCAGAATGATGGAGTCACTTGCGCAGGAAGATCTCGGACCTGCTCATAAATGACAGCTTCATTAATCCGTTTTGGCAGACCAGGCCCTGCATAAATCAGTCCGCTGTGAAGTAGAACGGCGTTAGCGCCTGCTTTCAGCAAATCTAACGCATCCTGCGGCTCATGCACGCCCCCGCCCGCTTTGATTAGCAAGTGGGAACAGCATTCCTTTCGCAGCAGCTTTATTTTGGCCAGAGTAAGCGCCTTGGCCTCTTTACCCATGCTTGCGGCATAGCCATCGTTGTTATCATCGCAGATTGCTTCTCCAATGACCACGCCTCTCCAAACTCCCTCTGCTGCGTGGATCAGGGAGATTAAGCTGTCATTAGAAAAGTCAGGCGGAACATAAATAAACAAAGGTTTATTAGCATGCGGTTGTGCGGAAGCGTATCCGGCTATGCCTTTCAAAATAGTGAGGGCTTCTTCGAGGCTCCTTGATGAATGCAGGACATCAACATAAAAACCAGCCGCACCCGCTGCACTTAGCTGCACCAGCATGCTTTTAAGTTCGATTAGAGCCTGCTCGCAAGAAGCATGCGGCATTGGAGAAATTCTTGCCAGCTGCGGCAACGAATGTCCGGGCTTTCCCATACGCTCAGCATATTGCTCTACACCATCGTTTTCATAATAATCTGGATATCGAATGGTTTCATTTAGGATGTCATTCGTTATAGGCTTATCACTCTTAATTTGCTTGACGGTGATTGGACCATGCTCGATAAAACCGATTCCAAACTGAGCCAGCGCTTTATGCGCCACTCCTTGCGGATCTAGACCGCCTGACAATCCCACACTTGTAGTTAAGGAAATGCCTGCTAGCTTCTGCTCCAAGTGAGGTGATGGCTCCATATGCCCAAGTGTACGAATGACAAAAGTACCGCCTGGGATACTGCTCAGCGTTCCCATTGCTTTTAGAGTCAGTGTTCTGCTGAGCCTAGAAGGAAGCCTGAATAAAAGAGGTCGAAACAAGGACTGATAGGACCAATCCGGCATTAATATTCTCCTTATGGATACTTTTCTTCCAGTATACAACAAACCCAATGCCTGCGCGGCATTGGGTTTGTTGTATTTTTATCGAATCTATTAGGGAGCTACTGCACAATTCTAAGCGCTTCGCCCGTTGATGAATTGTCCCGCTGCTTCGATTGCTGTGAAGATTCGGACGGAACCTGCTGCTTCTGAGAGGGACCATCATAACGTGTTCTTTCCGTCCGGTCGATCTGTACAATTCTTCCATCATGAACAGTGATCGTTACATGCCCATAATTAAGACCCGTTACTTGTTCAGAAATACGCTCCAGCCATTGCGCATCTAACTCTAGCGGTTTTGCCATTTCAAACCCCTCCATTATTGTCATTTATTCAGCTTTCTCCGCTGGCTTCTGCGTGCCAGACTTCCACTCTACAATGCTCTTCACGATCATCGTTACGACCGCTAGCATGACGAGCAAAGAAGCAACGGCGAATGAGGCTGAAAATTGATACTCGTTATACAAAATCTCAATATGCAGCGGCAGCGTATTCGTTTCTCCGCGGATATGGCCGGATACGACAGATACAGCGCCGAACTCGCCCATGGCTCGTGCGTTACACAAAATAACGCCATACAAAAGCCCCCACTTGATGTTTGGCAAAGTAACCTTCCAAAAGATTTGCCAGCCTTTAGCGCCTAAGCTTGCAGCTGCTTCCTCTTCTTGGACGCCCTGCGCTTGCATCAACGGAATAAGCTCGCGAGCAACAAAGGGGACCGTAACAAACACGGTTGCAAGTACGATTCCAGGAACTGCAAATATAATTTGGATGCCACGCTCATCGAGCCAAGGACCAAAAAAGCCCTGTGCGCCAAATAACAGCACATAGATCAATCCAGAAATGACTGGCGACACAGCAAACGGCAAATCGATTAACGTAATTAAAATATTTTTACCGCGAAAGCGAAATTTACTGATCGCCCAGGCCGCAGCAATACCAAAGACCGTATTCACAGGAACTGCGATTAATGCAACGATAAGCGTGAGTTTAAGCGCTGACAAAGCATCCGGCTCCGTAATCGAATCAATGTATACGCCTACACCTTTTTTTAATGCTTCAACAAATACCGATGCCAGCGGCAGCAGGACAACTAATCCAAGAAACAGCATCGCAATGATAATAAGCAGCCATTTGACGGGACCTGATTCTGTAATATGCCTCGGACGTTTGGAAGCTTCTGCATTCGTGTGTACTGTAATTGCTCCAGCCATTTGTATGAGCTCCCTTCTTAGTCTGATACTGTGCGGCGATTCATTCGCCACTGCAGTAAATTAATGACTAGCAGCATCAGGAAGGATACAACGAGCATTACGAGTGCAATGGCAGTAGCGCCAGCGTAATCGTATTGCTCCAGCTTCGTCATGATGAGCAGTGGAGTTATTTCTGTTTTCAGCGGCATATTGCCCGATATGAACACGACCGAACCATATTCTCCGATACCTCTTGCAAAGGCTAGAGCAAAACCAGTTAGTAGTGCTGGCAACAGCTCAGGCAAGATGACCTTCCAAAAGGTTCTTAAACGATAGGCTCCGAGCATAACTGCCGCTTCTTCCGTTTCTTTCTCCATATCCTGCAGCACCGGCTGTACCGTACGAACAACAAACGGAAGTCCAATAAATATTAGTGCGATGGTAATACCGAGCGGGGAGTAAGCAACCTTGACGCCGAGCGGTGCGAGCAATGAGCCAATCCAACCATTCGGTGCATAGATCGCAGTTAAAGCAATGCCAGCCACTGCAGTTGGCAGTGCAAATGGCAGATCCACTAAACTGTCGACGATTTTTTTGCCTGGAAACTGATAACGAACGAGCACCCAAGCGATTAATAGGCCAAATACTGCATTAACAAGTCCGGCAAAAAATGCGGTTAGAAAGCTGACTCGATAAGATGCAACGACACGAGCATTCGTAACCGTGCTCCAGAATTCCGACCAGCTGAGCTCTGCCGTTTTGAAAAAAACGGCAGTCAGCGGAATCAATACAATAATGCTAAGGTAAAACAATGTGAATCCAAGCGACAAACCAAAACCCGGCAGTACGTTACGGGGCTTGGAACCTTTCATGTGAAGTCAGCTCCAATCTTGTTTATGCTTTGCATTATGAGCCTGGTGTGTAAATTTTGTCGAAAATGCCGCCGTCTGCAAAGTGTTTGGTTTGCGCTTCTTTCCAGCCGCCAAAATCTTTATCAATCGTGAGCAATTCTAGAGTTTTGAATTGATCTGCATACTTTGCAGCAACTGTCTCCGAAATTGGACGGTAGTAGTTTTTAGCTGCAATTTCTTGGCCTTCTTCTGTGTAAAGGTATTTCAAGTAAGCTTCCGCTACTTCACGAGTTCCGCGCTCGTCTACCACTTTATCCACTACAGCTACTGGAGGTTCAGCAAGAATACTTAAAGAAGGATATACGATTTCGAATTTGTCTGGACCAAGCTCATTGATCGATAGGAAAGCCTCATTCTCCCAAGCAAGCAGTACATCGCCAATTCCGCGTTCTACAAACGTTGTTGTTGATCCGCGTGCACCGGAATCCAGTACAGGTACATGCTTAAATAATTGTGTAACAAACTCCTGTGCTTTCGCTTCGTCATTTCCATTTTGCTTAAGCGCATAACCCCATGCAGCAAGATAGTTCCAGCGAGCTCCGCCAGATGTTTTAGGATTTGGCGTAATAACTTCAACTTTGTCCTTGATTAGATCGTTCCAATCCTTAATGCCCTTTGGGTTTCCTTTACGAACTAGAAATACGATTGTTGATGTATAAGGAGCGCTGTTGTGCTCAAACTTTGATTGCCAATCCGCATTAATTAGCCCTGGCTCAACGATTGCATCGATGTCATAACCAAGTGCAAGTGTTACAACATCCGCCTTCAGGCCATCAATAACTGCGCGGCCTTGTTTACCAGACCCGCCATGCGATTGTTTAATCGTCACGTCTTGACCTGTCTCCGCTTTCCAATGTTTCGAGAATGCCGCGTTAAATGCTACATAAAGCTCACGAGTAGGGTCGTAGGATACATTCAAAAGCTCAACTGGCGGTTTTGGTTTATCCGTAGGTGCGTCTGTTGCAGCTGTATTAGTTGCCTCGTTAGTAGGCTTATTCGTTTCTTTGTTTGTTTTGTTGTTGCCGCCTTGACCGCAAGCAGCCAATACAAGCACTAATGCCAATAGAATAACAACGGAACGAACATGAGTAATTTTCTTCATCTTTCCATACACCCCTTTTTTAAATTAACAGGCTTTCAGAAACATTTATGAAGTTTACTTCCTGTGAGGATGTTTCTCCTGGATAGGTGTTTGCTCCGGTTCGTCCGGTCGGAAAACATTATTCCTACCTGCTTAGTTGGTTATGGAAGAATCTTACCAGCGAGCCCCACTTTCTGTCAATACTTAATTTCAAATAATTTATAAGTCCTATAAGAAAGCTTTATATGCTAGCAGAACGAATGACACAGTATAAAACAGCACTCATCCTGAATACGCTTTCAACCATATTGAGATTAAGCTTGATGCTGCTGCTATCCTTAAACAAAATAAAAGCTTTGGTCAACAAATTCCTCGAATAGGAATCCGTTAACCAAAGCTTTAATCAATTACTTTTGTCCGCGCTTGTTTTCGCCGGTAACCATAACGACTTCAACGTAAGGCCGTATACGGTCCATTATACGCTGTCCCTTATGCAGCTCATCGCCATCCTTGCTCGTAAAGCTAAAATGCCTCTCCAGCGCCTCCAGCTCGTAGTTGGAGGTGTAGAACGTTGGCTTGCGCTGCATCCGATAATTCAAGATCGCGCCTAGTACATGATCGCGAACCCATGGATTTAAATTTTCCGCACCCATATCATCAAAGATAAGCAGGTCGGTTTCCTTCATCATCTCGACCGTTTCCTTCAGCTTGCCAGGCTCATGCATGAGCGTCTTCAGATCTTCTACAAAGTCAGGCATGTAGACGATCACTCCAGAATATCCAGCCTTCGCAAGCTCATGAAGCAAATAACACATTAAAAATGTTTTGCCTGTACCAAAGCGGCCTGCCAAATACAAGCCTTCCTCCTGCAAGCCATGCTCTTTCGTGCGATCGATATATTTCTGAACCTGCCCAACCGCCTTTGCACGCTCAAGATCTCTCGTAATAATCTCAGCTGACGAATAGCCGCGCTGCAGCGCCTTCTCGTCTATGTAGAAGCTTCTGATCCGGCTTCTAATCTGATCCTCATTCTGACGAGCGTTAAATTTCTTGCATGCTACCTTACGGTCATATAACTGCGTTAGTCCATTCACCGTATCAGAACTAAGCAGCGTATAGTGGCCTTCAAAATCATTCGGGCAATTGTCTAAGCCCGGACAATTGGTACAGTTCCTGTATTCCGTCACATATTGATAAACCCGATTCAAATTAAGACGGATTGTCTGCTCATCCAAATCCGGATATTTAACGCGAAGCTTCTCAACAAGCGGTTCTGCAAGCAGCTCAGTCAGCTTATGCTCCGCCTTTTCCGTAAAGGCTTTGCCGGAAGGCCAAGCCTTCAGCAATTCGCCCATCGACTCCATCATCTGCTTACACCGCCTTTATCATTTACCGTCTAATTTCCGAGCCAGCTTCAACAGCTCTTCAAGCTCATCGGCCGAAACTGCCGAAGCCGATTGATCTTCCTGTACGATTGGAATAGAAGGCTTACGGGATGTGCCCCTGCTGCTGCCTCCGCTTCTCGAGCCGCCTTTCGAGCCGCTATATCCTCCGCCAGCATAACTGGTCGCAGCTTCCTTGCGGCGCTCCTTATCCTGCTCCACCTGCGCTTGCTCCCGCACATAAAGCACAGCTTTCTCGAATGTATCGATTTGTTTCACAAGCATGTTCGATGCTACGGCGTCCAAAAATGTTTTTGTCACCCGCTGCGCATCGTTAGCTCCGATAACATAATGTATAAGTACGTTTATAACGGGGGCAGCTAATTTATAATTGAGGTCGATGCGTTCAAACACTCGTTCAATCCAATCCGGTACTGCTCCGGGGAAAAAGCGCTGAAGAAACCGTGTATGTGGTTCATTTCGCATCAGCATATTATATTGCTGAACATCACAGCGACCGCTAAGCTGATTTGGAACTTGCAAATAATGCTGCTCTTGCACTTCGTATTCCTCGGTCAATTCATCAGGATCAACCGTCTCCTCGTCCGCAACAACTTGCGTGCGTGACAGCGCTCGCTGCCGTTCGCCTTCCCGCTTCTTGTCCTGCCTATAAAATTGATTAGCCCGCAGTTGAAGCTCGTCAACATTAAGTGTGCCGCTCTCTCCAAAAATGCCATCCTCATCAAGCAAACGACATATATCCACTACAGCCAAATTATATTTGTAAGCTACATAGTTTACCTGCGAGAGTTGTTCTTCATCACTTCGCAGCCGCTCCACGAACCGCCGATTGGCGGAATTACGAGGAAAACGCAAAATAATTTCTCCATAAGGTATGCCTGCTGTTGCTTGTGCCGGCCTAGCGGCTGATTGCCGCGATGGCGCAACCTCTGTCAACGCTTGCTCAAGCTCATTGTCTACGGACTGCATATTAAGCTTAAACAGCTCATAGAAAGGCACGGATATATTTTCTTTCGTTAATTTCGCTCCTGCCAGCTCATCCGGTTCATTAGCGCCAAATGATTCTCGAAGCGAGATTACCGCATACTTGCCAACCTTATCGCGCAAGAGCATCGTTAAATGCATGTTGCGAAAAAATTCGACTGGCGACAACGGCTGCGACATCTCGTATTCATAAATAACATCTGCATTATCAGGAACGCCTAAACGTGACGTTTGCAGCAATCCAACAGCCTCCAGCTTCGAAGCCTGTTCGATAAGATGCTTGCGTCCGCGCTCGTTCATCTCCAGCCCTAAGCCAAGAAATAGCTTGCGCTGCGGCTCAATCGAAGAGTAGCCCGAGGTGCCTTCGGCAATGCCATGATACAGCTGCTGGTAAAATGCGACGGCAAATGCGCCAATCATCGGCTGATAGATTAGCGACAGCATTTTGTAGTCGAGGCTGCTTAGCGAAAAATCGCGAAAAATGTAATATCGGTGGTGTTCCGTGTACTGCAATATATTATTGATGCGCATAGCATCAGCTCCATCCTTCACTAACATTCTATCATTTTAACATAAAAACCGATGTTCAGGACGAGTCGGAAAATAGAAAAATCCCCCGAAGGAGGGATTTTTTTTTCAAATATAAGAAGGCATATCATTCGTTCCTTCTGCTTATCTTATATTTCTCCGTCAAAGCGCCTTCAGCATCCAGTGGACGCTGAAGGCGTTTTTACTTGGCTTAAAACATTTTGTAGCCGCCCTTTCGCAGCGCCTGAATCGCCCATCCGCTTACGTATGCGCCGATTAGCGCTCCAATTACCGGTATGTAATCAAAAACCGTGTAGTGAGCAAAGTTTTCAATCGTCGTTGACGCCGACTGATCCCACGGAGCCCAAATGCCTAATACAATTAATGCGATAACAAATAAATATATCGGGAACCACGTTGTTTTTAACAACATATTCAAAATAAAGCCAATGCCGAACATCATAACTAAAAACAGCACGGTTGCAATAATTAATTGAAGCATCCAAACTTCCCCTTTCACACTCTCGTTTATTAGTTTAATTAATGGTTAGATGGAAGTCAATTATATGAGGACAAATGTCACAAGACCGCCATTTGCTCACTCCGCCCTCCTTACGATACAATGATTAGAGCATCATTATGGAGCTTGAAGGGAGCATTTATACGATGAGTGAAGCAGCACAAACATTAGAAGGCTGGTACGCGCTGCATGATTTCCGCAGTGTGGATTGGACCGCTTGGCGCTTAGCCGATGAAAGTGAACGCAGCCGCGCGCTGGACGAGCTGCAAACGTTTTTGCAGCAATGGACCACAGTGGAGGAAAATAAAGAAGGCAGTACAGCCGTTTATTCAATCGTTGGTCAAAAAGCAGACTTCGTATTCATGCATTTGCGTGAAACACTAGAGGAGCTTAACGAACTTGAAACGGCGTTTAACAAAACAACATTCGCAAGCTTTACATATCCGGTATTTTCATATGTCAGCATTGTAGAGCTGAGCAACTACATGGCACAACCGGGCTCTGATCCGATGCAAAACCCGGATATTATCGCTCGATTGAAGCCGACGCTGCCAAAAGCAAACCACATCTGCTTCTATCCGATGAACAAGCGCCGGGATGGACAAGACAACTGGTATATGCTCGCAATGGACGAGCGTAAAACGTTGATGCGCAGCCACGGGATGATCGGTCGTCAATACGCTGGCAAAGTTAAACAAATCATTACCGGCTCTGTCGGCTTCGACAACTGGGAATGGGGCGTTACACTGTTCGCCGACGATGCGTTGCAATTCAAGAAGCTGATTTATGAAATGCGCTTTGATGAAGTGAGCGCTCGTTACGCTGACTTCGGTGATTTTTATGTCGGCAATTTCTTGAATGCCGAAAAATTCCAAGCTTTGCTGAAAATATAATAGAAAGAAAGCCCAAGCCTTTTCTTCAAATGGCTTGGGCTTCTTTTTTTTCCGAGAGAATCAACTGAATGAAAAAGGCTTCCGCCTTGGAGCAGTTTCGTTGCTGCTCCAATGAGCGAAAGCCTTTATTTTAATTATCGTCGTCGTCATCTTCGTCATTATTTTCAAGACCAAGCCGCTTCGCTTCCAAATACTCTTGCGTAGCTCGGTCACGAGCGCGGCCTTTGTCCTTCAACCGTTCGATCGCCGGCTGAATAAGGAGGTCAACTTCCTTTTGCACCGTATAGGCCAAGTCGTATCGTGTTTGCGATTCTAAGAAGGAGCCGACTTCCATCAATGCATTGTAACGATCCAGCTCGTCTCTGGTCAGCAATCCGCGGACTTGTACGCTGCAATGTCTCATTATAGAAACTTCCCTTTGCGAAGTACAAGCGAAATGCCGCCGATGATGAACAGGTAACGAAGGTCGATCGCTTTTTTCAGCCAAGCGGCTACGCGGCCTTTATATTTTTTGCCAAAAGCTACTCCGATTGCTTCGCCTTTGCCAAGTGATGCTACCGTTCCTTTGTTGCTGAACGTGAAGCTCTTCGGCGGTTGATTGCGAATGGAAGCGACAAGGTTATGTGCGCATACGACACCTTGCTGCATTGCAATTTGAGCAGTCGGCGGATAAGGACGGCCTTCTGGATTAAACATCAGCGAGTTGTCGCCAACGATATAAATGTTCTCATTGCTCGGCGAGCGAAGGAATTCATCCACCTTCACGCGTCCGCGCATCGTTTCGAAGCCAGCTTCCTCAATGAGGCGATTGCCGCGAATACCGCCAGTCCAGATCACGGTAGCCGACTTGATTTCTTCGCCTTCGCCAACGATTACACCCTCTGGCGAGCACTCCTTAATGGCTGTGCCAATACGGAACGTTACACCCTTCTTGGTCAACACATCCATCCCATACTCTACGAGCTCAGGATCAAAGCCTGGCAGCGCCGTTGGTGCTGCTTCGATGTTGTAGATTTTTACAAGCGCAGGATCTACGTCAAATTGCTTGCACAGCTCAGGAATACGGTCGGAGAGTTCTCCAACAAACTCGATTCCCGTAAAGCCTGCACCGCCAACAACAAACGTCAAATAATCCGTACGATGCGGCTCACGTTTGAAGCGCGCGAATTGGTACTCGATATGCTCGCGAATCAAACGAACAGAGTTGATGCTGCGAATATTCATTGCATGTTCGCCTAAGCCTGGAATTCCGAAAGTCTCAGGCTCGCCTCCAAGACCAATGACCAAATAATCATAAGACAAAGTACCGTCTTCAAGAATCACTTTTTTATCTTGCGGACGAATTTGAACGACCGTTGATTTCACGAAGTCGATTTTAAATTCATCGATCAATTTCGAAATGCTCACGCGTGCATTTTCCGGATTATCCGTGCCTGCCGCTGGCATATGAAGATGTGTTGTAATATAGTGGTAATCATGTTTATTAACTAACGTAACGTCAGCTTCATTGTAATTTAATTCTTTTTGCAGTCGAAGTGCGGTCAAAATGCCGCCGTACCCTGCGCCAAGAATAACGATTTTAGGTATGTTACTCATCGTTTAATCCCATCCATTCCTTATTTATCTTTGTATTTATACTTTGTGAAAAATTACACATGCTAAACCGAATATTTATAATGATGAGTTCAGTGTGTTCTAATTAAAGTGCTTTTATCAATGAGCCTATGGCATTAAACCGACAACTTTCGACGTTTTATGCAACCACTCCCATGCATAACATACATCAGAAATTCTACAGAGTTTTCGGGCAAAGTTCAAGGGCAAAATATACGAAATTGTTTAGAACTCTATACAAATTAAATATTTCCTTCTTATATCTGGAAAGTTTATAATTGAAGTCGTAAAGCTTATAACGTGGAGGTGGCTACAATGTCAAACCCTGAATCAGCAGTAGATCCCGTCGATATTTTAATCATCGGAGGCGGGCCTGCAGGAATGTTTGCTGCTTTCTATGGCGGTATGCGCCAAGCTTCAGTTAAGCTCATCGAAAGCATGCCCCAGCTAGGCGGTCAGCTTGCAGCGCTTTATCCTGAAAAATACATTTATGATGTTGCTGGATTTCCTAAGGTAACGGCACAAGAACTAGTTGACCGTCTAAGAGAGCAGCTTACTCATTTTCAGCAGGAAATCTGCCTTGAGGAAAAGGTATTAAACGTAAACAAGCTTGATGAACGTCTCTTTGAAATTATAACAGACAAAACAAAACATTATGCTAAAGCGGTCATTATTACTGCCGGTGTTGGCGCATTTGAGCCGCGGAGGCTTGAATTGCCTGAGGCCGCTGGATTTGAGAAGAAAAACCTTCATTATTTTGTGGGTGATTTACAGCGTTTTCAGGGGAAAAAGGTGTTGATAAGCGGCGGCGGCGACTCAGCCGTTGACTGGTCGCTCATGCTGGAGCCCATTGCTGAGAGCGTTACGCTAATTCATCGTCGTGACAAATTCAGAGCGCATGAGCATAGCGTTGAGAATTTAATGAATTCGAAAGTTAACATCCTTACACCAAAAGAAATTACAGCGCTTCATGGTGAGGAGAGCATTACGAAAGTCACGTTATCCGATGTCAAAACATTAGAGACAATTGAACTTGAAGTCGATGCCGTCATCGTCAACTTTGGTTTTATTTCCTCACTCGGTCCGATTGCTGACTGGGGTATTCAAATTCAAGGCGGGTCGATTATCGTTGATACCCGTATGGAAACGAATATTGCTGGAATCTTTGCAGCCGGCGATGTGACTACTTATCCCGGTAAGCTCAAGCTGATCGCTGTTGGTTTCGGAGAAGCCCCTACTGCTATTAACAACGCTAAGGTTTATGTTGATCCCGGAGCAAAGCTCTCCCCAGGACATAGCAGCAACATGAAGCTTTAGCGCATTTATATTGATCATAACGGTAAAAAAATAAACATAAGGGTATCCTAACCTTGGCTTAGCTCAATCATACACCTATTGCATTCATATGCACGGTGAGCCTAGGAGGATACCCTTATGTTTTGTCCTGTTTGTAATGGCTTTCAATATTTGCATGTTCGCTGCTCCTCTTGCGATAGCGCAGTTATCGATTGCGGTCGTGCATCTGATCTGACGAGCCCTTACGCTCCCTATGAACAGATCGAAGACGAGCCGCTCATAAATAGTGTGCATGTGCAAAACTCTTTATCTTGCAAGCATCTTGTATATTGTCAGGCCTGCAAGCTTACTGCCGAGGTTTGGGTGAAGGAAATGTAGTCGCTCTGCTATCTTGAAGAATCGCGACTTTTTATGCTGTAATTTTGATGTTTTCTGGTTTGAGTCGTCTGCGTGTCATTTCGATGGCTAACATTCGAATAAACTCGGGTTCCAATTCAAACTGCACAGCTGCATAATAAGTGTCTACTAACATTTCGTCAGACAGTAGCTCCATACTACACACCCTTTCTTCCATACTTTGGTTACTACTTTTTCATAGTAGCATGGCACTATTAGAAGGACAACAGTCCCGGTTATACACAAGATGTTGTGGATACGATGTGAATAGCATGTGTATATACGTCGAATTTTAAGCATTATCAAGGTGGATAATGTGGATAGAGTTATCCACAGGTCTTTTTTACATCCTCTCAATAAAAAACTTTAATCGCTTTATATGAATCTATTAATGGAATATATTGAAACCTCTCCCTATTTCCTACACTAGCCCACATACAATCACATAAAAAAAGCCCCAATGGGGGCTCATATGAGAAATGATTCCTTACCAATTCAATTCATACTGCTCGTTTTCGATCCATGAGGAAGTCGTATAGTCTCTGCCGCGCACAATAATCTTATTTGCGTACACGTCAACCTGATAACCTTGGCTGCCCTCTTTGTACTCGTCCTCATTCGTCCATAAATAAGCGACGGATGCCGTATTAAATATGGTCGCCGTTTCACCTTTTCCTTCAAAGCAGGTATGTCCCGCTTCCAGCTCCCAATGGGTATGTCCGTTAAACATGATGGTCTGAGGATGCTTTTTCAGTATTGCTTTCAATTCTTTGTCCTGAGTCACACCATACCAGCCCTGCTCCTCGAGCGAGCCGGCAACCGTATCCTTCAGCGGCTGATGCAGGAACAAAAATACCGGCTTTGATGCTGATGCCTGCTCACCAAGACGCTCATCAAGCCAGTCAAGCTGCTCTGTACTCAAATAGGCGAAATCCTTTAATCCTTGCTCCGAGCCAAGAAAAATAAAATGATAGCCCTCCAGCCATCTATCATAATATGGACCTTTCATGCCGGTGCTAGATTCATAGAGTTTAAGCTGACTGCTCCATTCACCTAAAAAAATATCATGATTGCCATACGTAAGCAGCATCTCTGGCAGTCCTGCTTTGTTTGCTTCCCAAATGCGGGTAAACTCCTCATATTCAGGTCGGAGTCCATGATCCGTCACATCTCCAACATGCATTATGCCTATACTGTTAGAAGCATGTGCCGCAATATCAAGAAGCGCTTGCTCGAAATGCTTATTGTGAATATGATCCCGGTCATTCGTAACATGGGTGTCCGTAATGACTTGAAAACTAATAATTGGAGACAGCATTTTATTCCTCTCCCTTTCTGCTTGCATTTAATGGTTTTTTACACTCATATTCAAGCCCACTACTCCAACAACGATAACAGCGATCCAGAGCAATGAGGTAATAGGCAGCTTTTCATGAAAAATCGTAACGCTGACAATCGTAATGAGAATAATGCCAATACCTGACCAGATCGCATAGGCAACGCTCACATTCATATAAGATAGAGCGAAGTTTAGCATCGTGAAGCTGACACCATAAAACAAAAACATGAGTACAGAGGGCCAAAATCGTGAAAAGCCCGCTGAATATTTCATAGAAACGGTTCCCGACAGCTCTAATACGATAGCGAGAAGAAGAAATGTCCATCCCCAGCCCATTTCACTCTTCATTCACTCGTCTCCTAATCGTAAGTTCACTATAAGAAGCAATAACTTCATCTGCATTAGGAAGCGCCTTGTGGACGCGAGATCCTTCGGCAACATCTGCGATACCAACTTTTACACAAGCTCCAGCTACAAGTCCCATCCGCATATCTCCATTAGTATCGCCTATAATCGCAGCCTCCGAACAATCAATTCCAAGCTTCTGGCAGGCCAGCTGCATCATATCCGGAAACGGCTTGCCTCGCTCAACCAAATCAGTGCCGATTACGACATCAAAATAATTGCGTATTCCAAGCCACTCCAAATGTTTATTTGCAGCCTCCGTTTCATCAGCAGTGACAACGCCAAGCCTAATGCCATGCTCTCTGCAGCTATCCAGAAAATCAATGCTTCCAGGCAGCGGGAGAGCTGGGCGCGAGAGCTCCAGCTCAATATCCGCTTGCTTCTTGCAATGCTGAACAAGCTCCATCGCTTCGGCCCACGATACGCCTTGGCTGTACAACTTCCAAGCAAGCACTGCATACAAGTCATTCATCGTGCCCATAGCAAGCGGGCCATTTCGATCATAATCGATGATCTTGTTGTCAGCATCATGTTTCGTGCCCCAAAGGCTAGGAGTTCGATCAAGCTGAAAAGGAATTCCACGGTGCTCTAGCTGATTTTTTAGCTCAATGAATATGAACTCGCTCCAGCTGCCCCACATCCCGATGAAATCCAGCAGCGTTCCATCCTTGTCAAACAAGATGCCTGACACCTTGTATGCTCGATTATTTATTATTAAGTCAGGCATATTCGCCATTCCTCCTATTTTAATCTGTCGAGCTCCTTCTGTGCTGCTTCCTTCGCTTCCTTGAGCGCTTTCTCAGCAGAAACATTTCCGATTTGCACTTTATCAGCTGCAATCTTAAGCGCATCGTTTATTTTGCCGCCTGTCGGGTCCTGGAATGGCGCAGATGCATGAGCTGCCTGCATAAGCGGCACTTTAATTTGAGGGTTTTTCTCGCTGAATGCTTTGTATTCCTCGTCCTCAAGTGCGGATGAGCGAACTGCGATATAGCCCGTACCAATCGACCATGATGCGGTATTTTTCGTTTCAGAGAAGAACGTAAGCCATTTGTATGCCGCCTCTTTTTGTTCTTCACTAACGCCAGCTGGAATACCTGCCATAATTGCACTTGCAACAGGTTTGCCTGCACCTATGCCGTCCCAGCCCGGTTGCTCCATCGCCCCAACGATATTGAAATCAAGATCACCTTGATCGCCGCTTGAGCCCGTATAGCCTGCAGCTTGTCCCTTCATAACATCGTCGATCGTTTTGTACCAATATTCCCATCCTTGGCCGCCGGAGTGGATCGTCATCACTTTATCTTCATGAATCCATTTGCGGAACATCTCCCATGTCTCTACCCATTCCGGAGAGTCAATCATCACGGTTTTGCCATCATCACTTAGAACGGTACCGCCTTTGCCTAATACAGCATCCATCATATTTTCCATGCCCCACATCGGCTCCCAGCCGTAGAAGCTTGTTTTTCCATTCGCTTTAACCGCCATCTTCGACGCCGAAGCAGCTAAGCTTTCCCATGTCTTAAAATCTTCTGTTGTAAGTCCGCTCTTCTCAAGTGCGTCCTTGCGATAATACATGACCTGCGTCGTGCCATACATCGGTAGGAAATATTGTTTGCCGTCCAGCTGTCCTTGCTCAAGAAATGTTTGTACAAAGTCTTCTTTATTGAAAGAAGACTCAGCACCAATTAATTCGCTCATGTCAGCGAATAATCCTTTTTTTGCCCAGTTCATATTAGAGGAAAGAACAGCAGCAGGCGCTTGCTTCGCTGCAATCGCAGCTTGAAGCTTCTGCTCGGTTTCGGAATAATCCGCTTGGGCAATGCCTTTCACGATTACCTCCTGCTGCGAGTTGTTGAATAAGTCGATTTTTCCCTTCATCGTTTCGCCAAGCTTGCCGCCAAGCCCATACCAGAACTCAATCGTAACTGGCTCTTTAGGAGCAGGAGCTTCGCTTGCCTCATTGGTTGGATCTGCATTAGCTCCATTATTCGTTTTCGTATTTCCTGCTGTTTGTCCACACGCTGCCAGCACCGCAAAACTGGTTACCATCATCAGAGCTAGACCTTGCTTCATTTTCAACATTGTAATTGATTCCTCCACTCGATTTGTATAAAACAACAAGCAATGCCTATTTTCTACCCTTTGTTCACGCCAACTGACATATTGAAGCTCTTCATAATCGTCTTCTGCGCAAAAAGAAACAGCACAAGCAGCGGGATAATCGTAAAGGAACTTGCCGCCATAATAAGCGGCCACTTCAAGCCATAGGCTCCTCCTTCCACAAAGAAGCTTCTAAGGCCGGCCGAGACAAGCTGCAGATTCGGATTTTTCGTAATCAGCATCGGCCAAAAATAGTTATTATAATGTTCAATGAACGTAATAAGAGCGAGTACAATGAAGGAGGAACGCGTCACCGGAATAAGAATCGACCATAAAATCCGCATTGATGACGCACCATCGATTTGCCCTGCTTCTACCAGTTCATGCGACACCTGTAAAAAAGCTTGTCTGATTAAAAAAATGGAAAAGACGCTGACGCAGTTGGATAAAATAAGGCCAGCATAGGAATCGAGCAGGTGGAGCTTGGCCAAAATCATATAGCTCGGCAAGTAAACCGCTGTGCTAGGAATCATATAACCAAGCATTATGATTGCTGTGATGGCTTTCTTCAATCGAAATCGCATATGCGTCAAAGCATAAGCCATCATCGCAGAATTCAGTGCCTGCAGCAGAACAATGACTGAAGCTACGAGAATGCTATTCGTTAAATACCGCCAGAAAGGCGCTTCTAGCCAAGCCGCCAAAAAATTGCTCCACTGAGGAGAACTTGGCCAGAAGGTGGGCGGGAATTGCCATATTTCATCATTTGTTTTGAGCGCGCTTGTAATCATCCAATAGAATGGAAAGGCCATAACGGCACTGAAGAGCAGCAATAACAAATGCCTGATCGTACGTCGAAAAACATTTTGAGCTTGCATAACAATCTTTCTCCTCTCCATCGGTTGACGATTATGAGCTGTAATGAACGGTTTTACGGCTGATGGCAAAGGATACGATCGACAGCACCATACAGATAGCTACGAGCACAACCGCCACAGAGGAAGCTTCTCCGATATCAAACGACTCAAAAGCCGATTGATAATACATATATAGAAGCGTTCTTGTTGAGCCGGCCGGGCCACCCTGCGTTAACACGTTAATTTGGTCATAAGCTTGCAGCGCCGATATCGTTTGTACAATAAAAAGAAAAAAGGTCGTTGGCGATATTAGCGGAATCGTAATATATCTAAGCTTGCTCCAGCTTCCCGCCCCGTCCAGCTCTCCAGCCTGCAACAGCTCTCGCGGCAAATTTTGCAAGGCGACTAAGAAAAACACCATCGACCAGCCCATCAGCTTCCAGATGGTAACGATCAGCACCCCTGCAAGCGCCCATCTCGTATCTTGAAGCCAGCCAATTCCGTCAAAGCCGAACCATCTCAGCACCGTATTGGCCATTCCTACTTTTGGCTCGAATATCCAAGACCATACAATAGATACAGCAACCGTTGGTGTAACCCAAGGAGAGAACAATAACGTCCGGTATATAACGGAGCCCTTCATCTTCCGGTTTAGCAACAACGCAAGCGCGAGTCCAAAAGCCATCACCGGAAGCACACTACCAAGACAAAAGAGGAGTGTTACGCCAAGGGATTGATAGAATGCTGAATTATTGAACAAATAAATATAGTTTTCAAAACCTACAAATGTTTTAACGGGACTCATAAAATCCCAATCCGTAAAGCTCAAATAAAAAATAGTTCCCAGCGGGATCAACCAAAATACAATCAATGGAATCATAGCCGGCAGCGTGAACAATAGAGCCTTCCATTCCTTAGCCATATCGCGTTTTATCATCTCCTGTTTATCGTTCAATTTTTTCTTAATGTTTGCTATAATTATCATTAATAACTCATTTTCACCTCTATTGTTCAAAAATTATTGTACACTCAGTTTAGAACAGCCACATTATCTGAACGTTAACGTCTGATAAAGATCTTGTAAAAGAGTTGTTTTCCTGAAAGATTCACTTTCAACTAATATTGTTGCTGTATAATGAATCATAAAATCTTAATCTTGTAGGTGATGTTGTGAAAAGAGCTTCCACCAGCGATCAGAATAGTTTGCCCACGACTCAGGAGCAAATAAGAGGAAAAATAATAGACGCTATTGCCCAGACGATGGATTTATATGGTGCTAATTATTCATTCGGACAGCTTTACGGCATCATGTTTTTTGAAGATAAACCGATGACACTTGAAGAAATGAAGCAGCAAATGAATATGAGCAAAAGCAATATGAGCTATGCCGTTCGATCCTTGATGGATTCAAAGATGATAATGAAATTGGATGAAAAACTGGAACGCAAAGATTTATATGTAGCGGAGACTGACTTTTTCCAAGCCTTCCAAAACTTCTTTGCTGCTAAGCTGCAGCGCGAGATCGATGTCATGCTCGGTGCAATAAATGAGGTTATTCCTCCGTTGTCTGAAATCATCTTAGATATTGATACGGAGGCTGAGGAGCGGCTCCTATGCCTAAAGGACTTGAACAAACTGCGCCACGGTATTGAGTATTACAGCTGGCTTCAGCAATTCGTCGACGGGCTTCGTAACGGAGAGTTTTTCCGCCAAAATGAGACCAAGCCCGATCTTTAGCTATGAATAAAGCAAAAACGGCTTCGGCACCCTCTGGATGCTGAAGTCGCTTTGACGGAGAAATATAAGAGAAGTATGAGAAAACAATCTACTTTCTTATATTGAACAAAAGGATGCTAAGAAGTGATTTCCACTTCTACGCATCCTTTTGTTTGCCTGTTATTGCGGCCTTGTATTCACTTCAAATATCCATATTTTACCTTGTTTATCAATACCGTAATCAAACCCTAACTGGCCAATTCCGGGGTACTTGGCTTCAAGCACATTTGTCGATAATACGGTAAGCTCACGCATCTTCCGCTTCTTTTCCCCTACCTGTGCTGAAGAAAGGGATCTGCTAATCCCGTCTGCTGCTGAAACCAATGTGCCGCCTCGGCATAAATTAGTTACGAACAGCCCTTTTCTAGCAATTCGCCCTACAATTGCACGATAGACCCAGCCGTTATCCGTCTTCACATATTTTACTCGGTAATCAATAGGCCTGCCGTCCACCGTTGCCAAATATATCCCTTTTTGAATAATATAAGCACGGCCTTTACGTTGATTGTTAAGCGATCCTACTAAAGCCGCAAAACTAGCGAATCGTTTCGTCTGCGAATAATAAGTATAGGTATACCCATCGCCGTCTCGCGTAACCTTTATAACGCCGTGTCCGCCAGCACCGACTACTGGCTTAACAACAACCATTTGATGTGTATCCAACATGCTTCTGAGGTTATTGGCCGTAAATCTCCTAGTTGGAGGAATGTGCGGTGCGATGCTGGAATGAGAGAGCAGTATTGCCGTCTTAGCCCATTTGCTAGCTAATTGCCTACCCTGATTATCACCCAATGAAATCTTTCCCCTTTCCTACCTCTTCATCCATAGCATATGACAGAACACTATCTGTCTCTTGGATGAATGACATAGGTTAGGAGCCTTTATTACCAAGCTTACCAACAATCGCTAGCCATTTGCCTCGTTTCGTATCCGTAGAACCTTTTACTGGACCAATATTCGTAATCCGTACTGGATTAATTCCACAAAATTGAAGTGTTGCTTTCTTCATTGCGCGATGCCCTGGCTGACCGTATACAAAGCGGTTGTACCAAACTGGTGTATCCAGTGTAACGATCAAGCGAGCTGTTTTGCCAGACAACAGCTTATCCCAAAATATAGAGCCTTCACGATATTTAAAAGCGAAACCTGGCAGCAGCACCCGATCCAAAAAACCTTTGAGCAAAGCCGGCAGCGTCCCCCACCAAGTCGGATAAATAAAGACGAGATGATCCGCCCACTTAATCGATGCTTGAGCTTCTAGCAAATCCGGTTCAAGCTCTGTACGCTTCGCATAGCCGAAGGCAAGATTAGGATTAAAGCTTAGCTCATGCAGATGTATGATTCGAACCTCAGCGCCCCCCTGCACCGCGCCGTCAGCATAAGCCTTTGCCAAAGAGCTGCAATAGCTGGTAGGGTTGGGATTTCCTTGAATGATAAGTATTTTTTTGTTTGAGCTCACTTTGGCTCCACCACCGTTTCAGTTAATAAAATAATTGCAAGTAATCTAATCATCGGTACTTATCCTTGTCGTGATTCTCTTTGACACTATTCAGAAGTTCCGTCTTGTAAAATGAGCAGCATAAATGTATAAAAATCTTCTTTCTCGAATGCACGAGCTGGTGATGAAAGCGTGTCGGCTAACATAATGTTCCGAACGCACATGCCGTATGACAGCATTACGCCTTGCTCCGCTGCTTTACGCGCATCCACGGTTTGAGCAATGAGACCCTCTTTTTGTCCGCTTTCTATCCACTCGAGCAAGGTCGCTGTTGAACGCTCGTGAAATTGCTGGAGCACATTTGCAATACCTGGCTTATCCTTCTGACTAAGCAAATAAGTTAAGATTTGGTTAGCCACACTATCCTTCTGCTGAAGCCGATCAAGCCCCTCAGTAATAGCAAGCAATGGAGCTGTAAGACTGCAGCTTTTCTCTATCGTAAGCAGGAAGGAATCATTAATGAGCTCTACTTGCGAAGCCAATATAAGTCCAAAAAGCTCTTCCTTGCTTTTTACATAATGATAGATGGCACCTTTGGACAATCCGGTACTAAGCATAATTTGCTGCAATGTGGTATGTCGGCAGCCTTTTTCCCGAATGAGCTGCTCTGCTGTTTCCAACAATAATTTATAACTCGCATTTGCAGTGTAATCTATCATAAGCAGCCTCCTTTATTGTTAATTGTTTATTATTAGTTGCAATCGACGATAACTTATTTAAAAGGCCAGCAGACCGTCGGTCGGTTTGTTTATGTCTCTATAATACAGACCGTTGGTCGGTTTGTAAAGTGGTATTTTATTTTTTCTTTTCACAAAAAAAACCGGCAAGCAGCCCTTTAAGGGTTGCTTGCCGGTTTTCTCTAATTTATTTGCCTGATTGTTTCTCGAGTGCTGCCTTAAGCTTATCTGCCAAGCTATTGGACATCGACGTATTATCGCTATACTGTTCAATCAGTTTCTGGTTTTGCTTGCGATTCACTTTGCCGCTTTGCTTATCGCCAAGCATTTCGATGACATTGCATGGTTTGCATTGTGCAAATTTACCTGCTTTGCCGTCTTTAATCTCCATTTTCTTATGGCATTGCGGGCAGCGCTTATTGGAGAGCATTGGCTCTGCTGAACGGCGATAGCCGCATTCACGATCTGAGCAGACGAGCGATTTGCCTCGTTTTCCGTTAATTTCGAGCAACGGCTTCTCGCATTCAGGACAACGTGAATGGGTCAAATTATGCGGTTTATATTCCTTCGTCTCAGTAATAACCTCAGAAACCCATTTCGCAGCCTGCTGTCTAACATTTTTCATAAAGGCAGCCGGGTCGCCTTTACCTTTCGCAATACGCTCCAGCTCCTGCTCCCATTTTGCTGTTAAATCAGGACTTCTGAGCTCGTTTACTACGAGTTCAATCAGCTGCTTTCCTTTTCCCGTTGGCATCAGCTTGTTTTGCGTCCGAGTTATCGTATCTGTTCCGAGCAGCTTTTCAATAATATCAGCTCTTGTTGCCGGTGTTCCAAGACTGTGCTTCTCCATGCGAGTAAGCAGTGTCGCTTCTGTATAGCGTGCTGGCGGCATAGTGCGAAGCTCGCGTACCTTTTCCTGCTTCACAGGGAGCGATTGTCCGATGGATAGCGGCGGAAGCAGCTGAGCAGGCTGTCCGTCGGATTTCCCTTGACCTGAGCCCGCTCCGTCGTCGTCATCCTCATCTTGAACGGAAGAATACGCATCTGATTGATAAATTTCCTTCCAGCCCTTTTCTTTCTCGATCTTCCCTTTTGCGTATAACATATCCTTGCCTACAGCAAGCACGACACTCGTCTCATCGTAGCGATAAGGTCCATAAAATAATGAAATAAACCGTTTTACGATTAAATCGTATAATCGGCGCTCATCATTGCTTAGAGCAGACAAGTTTACGAATTGTTCTGTAGGAATAATAGCATGATGATCTGTTACTTTACTGTCGTCCACAATTCGCTTCGTTATCGGAATCTGCATTCTGACAAGCTTGCGAGCCAGCTGTGTGTAGGGGCCAACAGCGATGCTCTCTAAACGTCCCTTTAAGGTAGGAACCATATCGCTCGACAAATATCTGGAATCTGTACGCGGATACGTAACCAGCTTATGCTGCTCGTAAAGCTTCTGAAGCACGTTGGACGTTTGTTTGGCCGAGAAGCCCAGACGTTTATTTGCATCCCGCTGCAGCTCAGTAAGGTCATAGGCCTGAGGATGCGGCTCCGATTTCTCCAAGGTGCGAAGCTTGCTTACCTTTGCAGTTCCCTGCTTAAGACGAGCGGCGATCGCATCAGCATCAGCACGGCTCCATACTCTTCCATCATGTGCATCCTGCTCCCGCCAATGCGCAGAGAATGAGCCAAAATCAGCGGACACATTCCAATATGGCTGCGATTGAAACGATTGTATTTCTTGTTCCCGCTCCATCAGCATGGCAAGCGTTGGCGTTTGCACGCGTCCAGCTGCTAGCTGTGCGTTGTATTTGGTCGTTAATGCTCTCGTCACGTTTAATCCAATCAACCAATCCGCTTCTGCTCGGCAAACGGCCGAAGCATACAAATTGTTATAGTCCTTGCCTGGCTTCAAGGTGTTGAAGCCGTCCTTTATCGCTTTGTCCGTCTGAGATGAAATCCAAAGACGCTTAAACGGCTTGCGCCAATGAACAAGCTCCATAATCCAACGAGCGACTAACTCGCCTTCTCGGCCAGCATCCGTAGCGATGATAAGCTCACTAATATCTTGACGTTTACAAAGCTGAGCTACTGTACGATATTGCTGTGATGTTTCCTTCATAATTTTTAAATTCATTTTTGGCGGAAGCAGCGGCAAATCTTCCAAATTCCAAGTTTTATATTTCGGATCGTAATCCTCAGGTTCAGCCAGTGTCACCAAATGTCCCAGCGCCCAAGTTACAACATATTTAGGGCCTTCCATGTAGCCTTTATGTTTCTGTCCGCAGCCGAGTACACGGGCTATTTCCTTCGCCACACTCGGTTTTTCTGCCAGTACAAGCGATTTCATTCGGATTATTCGCTCCATTCCATTTAGATGCCTCATTCGCATCAATCATTATGACGAAACGATACCATAGGCTCGCAGCCTGCGCAACGCCTGCAGCCTTAACTCCCAGCATGCTGTATAACGTTTATGAATCGATTTCGCATCCTTCCTATCGTATTGAAACACTTGGCGATTAGCAATCTATTCCTGCTATTCTTGTGAATTTTACTGCTATATTCTCGGTGTGATATAGTAGGTTCAGCTTATAAGAAAGCAGATTAAGAGCTAGGGAGCGTTGATGGATGAAGCTGCGTGTTGTTGCTATTGTTTTTGGTGTTTTGCTCTTATACAGCGGCATTTCCTTCTATATTGGCTGGAATGGGTGGCTGTTCTTATCTCATTTATTTCATTTCGAAAATGCGACAGTGTATACGATCATTGCTAGTGTCATTGCATTTTCATACATTATCGGCCGGCTCGCTTACCGTGCGCCTTTTAAACCGGTTGCCGAGGTATTGAAGCTGATTGGTTCCTACTGGTTTGCCGTATTGGAATACGCCGTAATCATTTTGCCGCCTGCCAATGTTGTTGCCCTTATCTTAAAAGCAGCTGGCGCTGAAAAATCAATCTATATTGTAGGTGTAGGCGGACTGACTTTGCTTATTATGGCTGTACTCCTTATCCGCGGTTCATGGAATGCATGGAGCCCAATTGTTCGAACCTATCACGTTCAAGTGCCAAAACCTGCTGGAAAATTGAAGAAATTGCGCATCGCCATGGCTTCTGATCTTCATTTGGGTACAATCGTAGGCAATCGGCATTTAGTTAGGCTGGTGAATAAGGTTGAAGAAATTAAGCCGGATCTTATCCTGCTTCCTGGCGATATTCTTGATGATGATATTGAGCCTTTTCTTCGCAAAAACATGTCAACTGAACTTGGCAAGCTCAAAGCGCCACTAGGCGTTTACGCCGTAACTGGAAATCACGAATACATTGGCCGGAAAGTGCCGGAATTTATTGCGGCAATGGATGCAATCGGCATTCGTGTCCTTATGGACGAGACGGCGCTCATTGCTGACAGCTTCTATGTCATCGGACGTAAAGATAAGGCGGCTGCGGGATTCAGCGGCAAAGGAAGGCTGCCTATTCAGGAGCTTGTCGCTCCTCTAGATCAATCTAGACCGCTAATCATGCTCGATCATCAGCCTTCCGACATCGCAAGCGCAGCGGATAACGGCATCGACATCTCCGTATCCGGCCACACCCATCGCGGCCAGATGATGCCTAATCATCTGATAACGAGAAAGCTGTTTGAGCTCGATTGGGGTTATTTAAAAAAAGGCGGACTGCATGCCATCGTATCATCGGGCTTCGGAACTTGGGGACCGCCAGTACGAATTGGCAGCCGGTCTGAGGTTATTCATATCGAGGTAGAATTCACAACCGTTTAAAAGGTTAACGAAAATAGCGGCAGCAATGATGTAAACCACTCTCATTTCCGGCTATCCAGCCTATGACGAGGGTATACACACAATTGCTGCCGCTATTTTTATATCTTTATTGTAGACTCCGTGTTGCGTCTATAACGGTGTGAATCCGCTAATTAACGATTAATCTACATCAGCTATACGCCATTCAGCACCTTTTTCCTTGCTCTTATGGAACACATACACTGAGCTTCCACCGCTGTCTTCATTGTTCCTGATCTCCGAAACTTGAACGACAGCCTCAAACAACGACTTTTGCTCTTTAATAGCTATTGGTTGTTCGACCTTTATGCTTGTAATTGTGAATCCGGTAATGCCACTTGAATCTTCGCGTGACTTGCGTGCACTTTCCGTGTACAAGTTTAAAAAATCATCCCATTTTTTCTCATGCATATACTTTATTCGCAAATTAATTAGCTCGATAAGCGGCTTCTCTTCTTCCGTGAAAGCTGAGCTTTCCAAATACGCAGGCTCGAGTACTTCGTTATTCGGCGACTCAGACGACTGCATAGGAATGGGAGTGGAAGACTCGATTATAGGTGATGGCGACATGCTCTGTGTATTCTGCTGTTCTCCGTCTACTTGCTCGTCTGCTCCATCTTTGCCATAACCACTCACCGAATACGCATCTTCCAGCAAAGTCCAAATCTTATTCGTGGATGATTTCCCTAATCGATAAAGCGTTCCAGTATCACCTGGCTTCATGAAATTCCCATGCTCGCTGCTCTCTGATATCCAAAGCAGGTAACGCGAGTCCCCTAAGATTACAGAATAGGGTGGTGCCGCGATATCGACCTTTCCCTTCATCTGCTTTCCAAATCGGAACGCATATTCGAATGCTCGAATCGACTCTCGATCCTCCCACACCACTTGCGAGGTCGGCTCTGCCTGCTCGAAATCAAGCATGCGCTGGACGGTAACCTGATTCTCATTTACCCGAAACAAAAACATCAAAATTGCAGCAGCCACAACTACGACGCCAATCATAATGATGTAGCCACGCTTCAAATGCACACTTCCTTTCTCCAAAAAAATTCATTGCTACCTGTTATTTCGTGTCCGATATAATAAATAGATAAATCGAGTGCGATAACCATTAAGACGAAGGTCCATGGTAAAAGGTTCCTTACATAGGTCCAGGTTGTGTCATAAACTGTTCTGGTCAGCCAAATATAGGAGGATCTGGCATAATAGGCAGGGCTATAAACAAGCATAAATGTCGTCATCGCCGACAACAAGGAAGCCACACCTATGCCGACTAATACGAGGCGAAAGGGATTTACACCCTTTTTTCAAGCAATTAAATAAATCATCATTCGGCAAATGATCATGGCCGAGCAGGACGCAAGAAAAAAGCTTGCTTCGGTTACAAAACAAGGAAAATGGGTAATCATAAGACTGCTGCCAAATAATTGCCGCCTTTATGGAAATAGTGAACATACCTTTACGGAGTTATTTTACGATCGCTTGCAGTTCCAATGTGATGAGCGCATCACGCATCCCATTTACAAAAACAATGCGCTTGAGCACATTATCCCGATTCTAGAGAATGGGACCCTTGGGGCCCCATTGGGCGTGAATATATGATTCGTGAGATGAAACGTTATTTCATCAAAAACGCTACTATTGCATATTGACAAATAATTATTTTTGTGGTATAATATAATATTTTACTATTTACATACGTTTTAACTATTGGTACGATGTTACTTGAAATGAGCAACTCACCTGCAGCAAAAACTTCTAAACAGTAGCGGAGGGTTAAAATGAACATTGCAAGCGGCGTTAATATGATGCCAATATCAGCGGTCATGATGGGTCGAATGGAAACGATTTATCCCACTTTAATTTGGGATAACGACACCGTGATCTTAGTGGATACTGGCTATCCGGGGCAGCTGCCATTAATAAAGGAGCAAATGGAGCGTGCTGGACTTGCGTTTGAGCGTCTTAACAAAATCATTATTACCCATCAAGACCTTGACCACATTGGAAGCTTGCCTGCGATTTTGCAGGAATTGCCTCATAAGGCGGAGGTGCTTGCGGATAAAGTAGAAGCTCCTTACATTCAAGGTGAAGCACATTTGCTCAAAGTTACACCAGAATCGATTGAGCAAGCTGTCAAAGCCTTGCCGGCAGAGGTGCCTGAGGAATGGCGAGCCGCATTCAGGAAGACGTTGGAGAATCCGCCTAAAGCGAATGTCGATGTTATCATTACGGATGGGCAACAATTGCCGTATTGCGGAGGAATTATCGTCATTGGCACACCTGGGCATACGCCCGGACATCTTAGCCTTTATCATACTGCTAGCAAAACGTTAATTGCAGCTGATGCTCTAATCGTTGAAAACGACCAGCTGCTAGGACCGACACCACATTATTGCCTCGACCCGGATACCGCAAAAAAATCCATCAAAAAATTAACGCAATACGACATAAACACAGTCATCTGCTACCATGGCGGATTATATTCTGATCATGTGAATGAGCGGATTTTAGAGCTCGCTGCCGAATAGCGAATAAGGGAGCTGCCAACGCAATCGACGTTGACAGCTCCTTTTTATATATGTCTACAATCCGCCAGCCAGCGCTTTTTTCAAAAACTGTCCTGTATAGGAAGCTGCAACAGCCGCTACTTGCTCTGGCGTTCCTGCTGCGACAAGATTGCCGCCTTCTGCACCGCCTTCGGGCCCTATATCGATGACCCAATCGGATTCCCGGATAAGTTCCAAGCTATGCTCAACCAGAATGACCGTATTGCCGGCATCCACTAATTTATTGAGTAGAGCAAGCAGCTGTTCAACGTCCGCTAGATGCAAGCCCGTTGTTGGCTCATCCAGCAAATAAAGGGTATGTTTGTTCGATCTCTTGTTCAGCTCCCTAGCCAGCTTAATTCGCTGACCTTCTCCGCCGGACAACGTTTTTACCGACTGTCCCCATTGCAGATAGCCTAACCCCACTTCACACAGCAGCTCGGTCATGCTCGCAATTTTTGCTTTATTTTTAAACACAGATCTGCTCTCTTCAACCGTCATATCAAGCAAATCCGATATCGAATAACCCTCGTAGGTGACTCGCAGCACTTCATCTTTGAATCGTTTTCCTTTGCAAGCCGTGCAGCGAATTTCGAGATTAGGGAGAAAACTCATGTCTACCGATAATACGCCAAGTCCTTGGCAAGTCTCGCAGCGTCCCCCTGGTGTATTGAATGAAAAATGCTTCGAGGTAAGCTGATTGCGCTTCGCCTCTGGCAGCCCTGCATATAAATTTCGCAGCTGTGTAAATACTTCTGTATAAGTCGCAATATTTGAGCGCTGCATACGGCCTAATGGTGACTGATCGACCGTAATTTGATTTCCGATATGCTCAAAGCCCGCAATGCTGTCGCAGCCTGCAATACGTGGTTTCCCCTGCCCTCCCTCCGCAAGCAAATCAAATAACAAGGTCGATTTGCCTGAGCCAGACACTCCCGTCACCGAGATGAGACAGCCAAGCGGAAAAGCAACGTCAAACCCTTTCAAATTACGAGCATGTGCATGGACAATCGACAGCTGTTTACCGTCGCCTGACCTTCTTGTCCGTACCGCCGCTGGCAAGCTTTCCTGACGCAAATAGGTACCTGTAACGGAACTCTCACTTGCGATCAGCTCCTCCAAGCTGCCTTCGCCAACGACGGTCCCACCTAAATATCCTGCTCCTGGACCGATATCGATAATATGATCTGCAGCTCTCATGACCTCGATATCATGCTCAATAACGAGTACCGTGTTGCCCAAATCGCGCAGCTGCATGAGAACGCGAAGCAAACCTGCTGTATCGCGCGGATGTAGACCTGTTGTTGGCTCATCCAATATATAGAGCACCCCAGTAAGTCCGGACCCAAGGAGTGACGCTAATCGCAGACGCTGAGCTTCCCCGCCTGACAGGGAGACGGTCTGTCGATCCAGAGATAAATAACTAAGGCCAACATCGATGATTCTCTCCAAACGTATCGGCATATCGGTCATGACAGGCGCAAGCAGCGGCCGGCCCTGAGGAGGCACAGCATCCTGAAGCTGCTTGGTCCAAGTAAGCAAATCCTCCAATGACCAAGTGGATACTTCTGATATCGAAGCTCCTGCCACTAAAGCTGACCGGCTTTCTTTTTTTAGACGCATGCCCTTGCAATCCGTACACCCGTCTTGCTTAAAATAATCGTTTTCCTTTTCTGCTGCCCCTTGCTCGCTTTCCTTCTCTTTATACCTTCTCCACATTCCAGTTACAATGCCTTCAAACTTGCCTTTTCCGACTGTTTTTGGCGGCGCTGCAAGAGGAAAATGCCTCATGAATGCATCGCTCTCCACGCCGTAATACAGCAGATCACGCTGGATTTCCGTATAATCCTTTAATGGCAGGTCGAGATCAAATGTAAATCCATAATGGTTCCCTGCAGCCTTTAAAATGACTTCATAATATTCGAGTTGTACTTCGTACAGGTAAGTCACACAGCCGCCGCGAAAACTCAGCTCTAGATTGAATACCGCTTCTAAGTCAAGCGTGGCAACATGTCCTAACCCACTGCAGGTTTCGCAGGCTCCCTCCGGCTTATTGAAAGAAAAATGAGCCATTCCGAGCTTCTCATGTTCCTTATTGCAGCCCGGGCATACGATCGTCTGGCGTCCCTCCTCTTCCTCTGCATCTGCGATATCATTCTCTTCATTTAATACAGGCGATATAGTTGTACCGCAGCTGCTGCATTTACGGCTGCTAAGCCTGGAGTAGACAAAACGCAAATACGTATAAATATCTGTAACCGTACCAACCGTAGAACGCGGATTGCGATTGGTGACGTGCTGACCGATGCTGATGGAAGGAGAAAGTCCAGCTATCGATTCCACCTTCGGCTTGCTTATGGAATCCGATACCATCCCCATTGACTCCATATACTGCCTCTGACATTCCCTTTGCAGCGTGTCCATGGCAAGCGTTGATTTGCCGGAGCCTGAGGGCCCTGTCAACACAACCAATTTGTATTTGGGGATTGAGAGTGAAATGTTTTTCAAGTTATTTTCGCGTGCACCTGTAATGACTATCGTATCGTTCATGCATGTCCTCCTCATTGACAATAAATTTTTGGGGTAAGCAACGCTTCGCCTATTTAGAGCGCTTTTCCAGCATTTATTCCAGCATACTACATTGATGCAAGTGAGAAGGTTACGCAAATAAACACCCTATTTAAACCCGTTTCGTTGACAAAAAGGTTCTCATGGTTGTTTAATGTTTTTAGAAAATGTTCGGAGGTGTTTTTTTGTGATTATTCGGCCGATTGATATTGCCAGGAGATTAAATATTAGTACTAACGCGCTGAGGCACTACGAGGATTGGGGCATCATTCCACCGGTTGAACGAGGGACAAACGGTTATCGCATATATACAGCAGAACACGTCGCTTACTTTGAGTGCATAAGAGCGATGAATGAAGGTTTTGGAATGACGCTTACCAAAGAAGTGATGATTAAACTGATCCAAGGCGAGATTGATGAAGCGTTATGGCTTGTAAACCGTGCACAGGCAGAGCTTCACCGTGACAAAACGATCGCCGATAAAACGATTCTTGCGCTGGAGACAGATGAAATTCATTTGCTGCATAGAGCAAGGAAAAGAAAAGGGATGACCATTGGGGAAGTATCCGAGGCAACAACCATACCAAGCTCCGCTATTCGTCATTGGGAGAAGATGGGTCTCCTAATTGTTAATCGCAACAAGGAAAATGGCTACCGCATCTTCAGTCCAGCAAACCTGCGTCAAATCTTAATTATTCGCACCTTCAAGGCGGCGGTATGGTCGCTTGAGATCATTCAGCAGGTGCTGAAAGAAGTAGACGATAACCAGGTAGAAAATGCGATAAAAATAGCGCGTGAATCGATGCAATTTCTAAATCGAGTCAATAGAAACCAACTGCTCGGAGCCCATTCTTTGTATAAGCTTCTGCTCGCCATCGAACAAAAGCATTAATCATTAGCCCAAATCGCTGAGATAGGAAGCTGCACTCGAACGAAGCAAATCAATTAAATCTTCGTTCATGTATTCGAATTCATCTGGTATATGAAGACAGATTAGCTGCTTGCCCGAAAGCGCATGGCCAAACTTGCTTTGCAGCCTTCGAATATGTTTTTTCTCCATTGCAAAAATATATTCAGCCCAGCCAATATGACCTGCTGTCACCTTAATCCGGGCATTCTCTTCCGTACCAGCGGACCTCACCTCATGGCCGCCAACACCTTGAAAAATCGTTTCCGCAGTCAAGCTTCGCCACTTGTTTCTGCTGCATACAAACAATAGATTTATCGAGAACACACTCCTCATTTATTTTTAATTTTATTAGTCAACCAGTTCAAGCAAATTACTCAGTTCATGATATAACTCCAGCTCCGACAATACGCGCTTGCAGCGTCTAAGCATCCGTCTGTCTTCCAAAATTAATTTCTTGTGCTGCGCATCACGAAGGAAAGCAAGCTTTCTCTCCGGGGTTGCCTCTTCAACCATTGCATCGAGCGCCCGCCTATCATCCCAATCAATAGAGAGCGGCCCTTCAGCGATATAATCAACCTGACCCAAAAGCGGTGCAACACCAATCGAATCCAGCGTTTGCATGCAAATCGCTTGCGCCCTTTCCTCACGTACACTTTGCATATACTGTTCCAAGTCAGTAATTTCACGCAGTCCAAAAAGCTCTTTCAGCCTTTGCAGCGCCGCTGAATGCTCATCCGCCAAGCTTTCATTTTTCTGCTCTCGCATCTTTTTAAAGAAATCATCAAATGTCGCAGGGTTATTATATAGTAGACTTCTATCTGTAATAATAAGACGAAGGAAATCCTTAATATTTTTGGCAACAAGCCATATTTCCGAGTCAAAATCCATTGGCGATACGACAGCTATATAAGCTTGCTCCAAATCTTTGACAGCTCCGAAATCCGTTACAAAACAATAATGAATGCCATCACAACCAGAGCTGGCGAAAGGAATAAAATCAGGCGGCGTACATGGATAGCGGAAGTCATATTTTTGCATGATAAGCCCCAGCTCTAGATCCATTGCTCTCCCGAGCTCTGACTCCAGCTCATACAGCCGATTAATCGCCTGCGGCACCTCATAGTTGCCATATTGCCGATGAATACGCGGCTTATCCCATTTTTGTTCCGTTTTGACGATCGGCCCAAACGATATTTCCGATGGCAAATTTGCCCTATCGATGCTGGCGTAGGCTTGAATGATATCCGGTACGTATTCACGAGTCAGTTTATGCCCAGACAGAATTTGGTACAGCTGCGTAAGGTCATCTTCTTCCCACGCCGACAAGCTCTCCAACGATATCCCGCCCTTATGACCGGATAAACGCAGAATAATCGCATCAAACTGTGCGCGGTTATCCTCCTTTACGAACGCATATTCTTCCAAAATGAAAGCAATCATCGATTGTTTATCCATGCTCAGCTCCATCTCCCTATCGTAAATCCGATTCAGCATTTTAGGAATTTAATGCTAATTATACCAAATCAATCAGCTGAAAAACTACATATTCATTCTAGTCCAGCTCTCGATATTGGAAATAGCAGCGATTGAAAGCTTGTTCTCGTCCTCTTTTAAACGCAGCTCAAGCTTTGTTTCATAGAGATCGAGCTCAAATAATTGCTCAATATGATAAACTCCTTTTGGCAGATTCGAGCTGTATACAGCAATGGCAACCGCAATTGCCGCTTGTGCTGTAATTTCAGCCTCCTCTATACCCTGCAGCCCATATTCGATTAACGTCTCCACTCCTGATTTAACACCGTAACCTGTCATTTTTACCGCATAACGAGCAGAACCGACTCTAAGCTTACCGAGTAATTGAATCGCCAAACTTCTCATCGGTTTTAATCGCAGCAGACGATCGAATCCTAATCCCTTAAAGAGTGCTATCGTGCTGGTGACGATCCGTGAATCAAAGCATAACCTCGTAGATACTGATGGTACGCCTAATGTATGAGGTAGTGTTTCTTGGTCGGAAAATGGGAAGCGATAGGCTGTTCGGACTTTTAAATCAGCGCCAAAATCTGTTTTAAGCCCTTCCGTAAAGCTGCTGACTCTTCGTGCGCTGCCTGATTCCGTAATATGAAATGACCGTGAGAGACTATCGACTGTCCATTCGATAGCTGCTTTGCCATGCGCGTCTCCAAGACCCAGCATAATGCCGATATCAATCCGTTGCACTTCATCCATCGACTGCACGGCCTTAAGCGCCAGCAGATTCGTCAGGCCTGGCGCCAGCCCAACGCTTAATAGAGCGGTACCTTGCTGATCGTTCACGCTTTTATTCAATTGCTCCATCGCTGCAAAAAAAGCACCATTCGCCGATACGTCTACATAATCCGCGCCAGCGTGCAAACAAGCTTCCGCAAAGGCAGTATCCATCTGATCCAAACACATTACAACAAGCTTTACTCGTTCAAGCTGGTGTTCCTTAAGCGGTTCTTCCACTGAAATCCGAAGCGGCTTTACCTTCCCGCCACCGCTCTGGCAAAATTGCTCCGCTCGCGCTAGACTTCTGCCTGCCGCATACACGTTGCCTGGATAATGAATCGCCAGCTGATTGCATATTTTCCCGCCCACATGGCCGTAACCGCCTACTACAATGATGTCTGTTTTCATAGCTGTCCCCTTATCCTCTCTTAAATCAACATAGCCGTCTAATTTATAAGCAGCAGCAAAGCTGTTCATCGTCCCATCCATTATGTAAAATGAATTAAGAATTATTCTCAATTATAGTAGAGATAAAATAAACGACCATCCCATAAATGTGGGATTCCGAATCAGAAATTAAGGAGACTGCGTATGTCTTTAACTATAGATACGGTCAAGCAGCGATTAAATAAGTTGTCCGTTGCTTCAATAACATCACAAGCTTATCGCGAAGCGGCCTTATCCATCATCAGAGAAGCCGTGCCTTATGCTGGAGCTTGCTGCACTTCTGTTGATCCGATGACTCTGCTCTCGATCGGGGCGACAACAGATGAGGCTGTGGAAGCGATTCATCATCAATTATTTGAATATGAATATTTGCATGAGGATTACAACAGCTATGAGCAGTTAGCCCAGGCAGAAATGGCAGCAGCCTCCTTAAGCAAAGCCACTGAGGGCCACTTGGGGCGAAGCGGTCGTTATCAAGAGGTTCTGCTGCCTGCTGGATTCGGAGACGAGCTGCGTGCTGCTTTGCTTTGCGAGGGTTCATGCTGGGGATATTTGACGTTGTTCCGTAAGTCAGGAGAGCCTTTTTTCCTTGAGTCGGAAATTTTGTTTATCGTCGCTGTCGCTCCGATTTTAGCCAAAGCATTAAAAAAATACGCTTTGGAGCTTCCGTCGACCGAGGGTGTTGCAGGCTTAGAGGAGCCTGGCTTCTTGGTGCTGTCCGAGCAGCTTCAATTCAATTCCTCCAATGATACTGCCCGCCGCTGGCTTTCCGCCTTAAGAGGCTTAGAGCAATTAGAAGGCGATACACTGCCAAGACCGATTAGAGCTGTTTGCTCTCGGGCGCTGGCGAAGTCAGCCTTTTCATCGGATGAAACAAAGTCAGCAAAAGTATGTATTCGGATGCCGAGCGGTCATTATTTATCCTTGCTTGCGAGCAGGCTGGATGGGACAAATGGTTTGACCCAGCTTGCGGTATTTATCGAGCCAGCTAAACCATCCGATATTGTTCCGCTTATATCAGAGGCATACGCCCTTTCTTCTCGCGAGAAGGAGGTTATAGAGCGGATCATCAAAGCATTTTCAACTAAAGAAATTGCTAAGTCTCTTCATATTTCTGCCTATACCGTTCAAGACCATTTAAAGTCGATTTTCACCAAAACCGGCGTAAACAGCCGGCGTGAGCTTTTATGGGAACTGTTTTCCCGTCATAACTAATAACCAGAGGTTGATGTCATCTTCAAGGGGTCTTGCAAACTGGGAACGAGATGCCGGCTAACCCTCCGCAGATCACAACTCTAACGAACTGTATCATGCTTATTGTGAACAAAATGCCATGTTTTGAATTTTAACGAACCCTATTAACGTTATAGCATGCTGTATTGGATGTCCTGAGCTGTTTTTCTCGAAATAAGGACGCTGGAGTTCGCTACACTTTTAATTCAAGACAAATGGTTTAAATAAGAGCTGCTGGGTTCGTTAACTGAAAATAGTGGTGCAATCCAAATAATAGGTGAACGAAGCCCCAGCAGAGCAGCGCTTTGGGATTCACGCAGTCTAAGCTCGATTAACAAAACAAAGCAGGGGCTGTCCAAAACGCAGATAAATCTACGTTTAAGACAACCCCTGCATTACTTGCCTATTGCTCCAGATTACCCTTGTTCGATCACACTTGGGTCCATATACACTAGTTCCCATAGATGATTATTTATATCTTGAAAGCTCCAGTTATACATAAATCCATGGTCGATTGGATCTTTAGCAGGTTTACCGCCAGCTTCCAAAGCCTTATTCACAATCTCATCCACTTGCTCTTTGCTTTCGGCGGATAATGTCAATATGACCTCAGCTGTTTTTGATGGATCTGCAATTTCTTTATCAATAAACGTTTGGAAGTACTGCTCAACCAGCAGCATAGCAAAAATATTAGGTCCGATGATCATACAGGTAGCTTTCTCATCCGTAAATTGGGGGTTGAACTCAAACCCTAATTTAGTAAAAAAATCGACTGTCTTATTCAAATCTTTAATCGGTAAATTCACAAAGATGTTTGCGGACTGAAAAGCCATAACCTATCACCTCTTAATTAGAATGCCCTACATGTGAATCATCACTATCATAATAACCTATATTCTAGCTTTATTACTAGTGAATGATAGTTTGTCGATTGCTTTTTTCATACCAATACGCCCACATTAATAAGCCGTTTCTTGCTTACTTCTCCGTTTTGCCTTCAAAAAACAAAGGACGCTTGCATTCATTAGTTCTCTCCAGCTTGTCAATTTCGACTGCGATTTCCTGAAGCCAAACCTCGTCACCTGTCATGCTCGCCATATAGCCAAAATTATATTGTTCGGCAAGTCTTTGTGCGTACTTGGCATTCAATTTCATGCAGGCGTTTAGCTCTGAGCTTTCTTGCTCCGTTAAGCTCCGTTTCTCCTGCAGCAGCCACAGCTCAGCAAGGCGCCAATGAACATTCATCATATCGATCATTCCCATCGTTCTATTAATGACCTTCACCTCTATTCTTTCCCAGTCGTAGCCAAAATAATCTCCTTGCTATTAAAACTCACAAAAAATTAGTAGATTTGCTATAAAAAAAGAAGAGCCCGTCCCTAAAGGTCACTCGCGACCTAGAGAAACAGACCCATTATTTCATTAATCCATCATGACAACATTCACTTATTAAAGCATCGTATACCGTGTTTCACGGAATGAAGCTTCACCTGCGCCCACCAGACCAGGCAAGCCTGCAAGGCTGGATACAGCACCTGCAAATACGACTTGATCGTCCAGTCGAATGGTCAAGCAGCCGTTAACGACCGTACTCGAAAGCGTATGCCAGACCGTCCAATCGAAGTCTGCCGCATCTAAAGTAACGCTGGACAAAACAGATGCCTCTCCATCAATACATGACGATACGGTTATCGAACTGGCGGTACGATTTAATACCGCTTCTACTGAGTTGCGCTCATCCGAATAAGCGGCATAGACACCATATTCGGATGAGCGCTTCACGAGAATATCGGTATCAAAACGGTAAGCCTCGCCTGAGGCAGCATCGCTTAGTGTGTCCAATAACCAAGCTGTACGCAGCCCTTGCTTGCTGCGGCAGTGAAGCTCGCCGCCGCTGACATGGCAGATGCCATCGCCGCTTGTCCGCTCTAGCTGCTCAGCAAATGCGGTGCTGCTCGCATCCGTTAACGCCAAATGGCGTGTAACCTCAAAACCTGCGAAGGAAGCAGCTGTATAGCGCGTTTGCAAACCTACGCTGCCGCTTGCAATCGGGAATTGCTTATCTATTACAGTAACCTCATCAAGCTGAATACGATAGTTGTCTCCCGTTTTCTCCACACGAAGCAAATGGTATACGGCAAAGTTAAAGCTCTCTGGCAAAGCATGCTCGATTGCTTCATGCTGAATGCCTTTATATACGGCATGAGCGCGCAATACTCTACGTCCGACATCCAATAAGACCGACACGTAATTGCTTTCGTCCTGATATGCGGCATAAATGCCATATAAACCGCCGGTATGATCCTTCGACCATTTCACGCTTGCTTCAAGAACATAGTGGCTGTATGCAGACTTCGTGACTGCCCCGGCGATAACAGCACGGTTCGTCTGAAGCGCTTCGCCATTTGCTCTTGTCCAGCTGCCCGCAGCTGCTTGCCACAACTCGCCTAGACCTTCTTCACTACCGTCAAATAAATCACGGAATGTTGGCTGCGCCGGCGCTGTCTGCGGCGTATAAGTCGGGCCGGCAATATAGAGCCGATCACCGCTCCAAAGCAGAGGATCTGCTCGCATCGTCCGCTGCTCACGGTCCATGTCAAGAACATCGTCAGCATTCCGGCCGTGGTAAAACACCCATGAATCTACGTTGTTTGGAGCTCTCACCACGGAATTGTGGCCTACGCCCTCGACAACATCATTTTTGCGAAGAAGCGGCTCATATTGATCATCGGAAGGATACTTGTTCCATTCCAGCTCATGAAGCGGCTGGCCTTTGCTGCCGTCTGCCACCGAATAACCTAAAAAATAATTCGGGCGTACATATGCATTTCCGCTGTACATCATATAGTGCTTCGTGCCGCGCTTCAAATAAAAAGCACCCTCGATCGTATGCCAGTCACGGCCGTCGCCAAACCGATTTTCCTCATAGATTTCCTCATCAATAGTAGGCAATACGACAATTTGCGGTTCACCGGCTGGCGTAACCAAATCAAGCATTTTATCGACCAGGATGACTGTGCCCGCACGATCACGATCTACGCCTGAATATTCATTATTGGAGTAAAACATATAATAATCGCCTTGCTCGTCCTTCACGACATGCGCATCCAATGAAAACGTGTCATAAAACGTTCGCACGTATTCGAATGGGCCTTCCGGTGTATCTGAAACGGCAACCATTAATCGCTCTTCATGCACATCATCTTCCGTAATTGGCATTGATGATACGTATAAGTAAAAGCGGCCATTCTCATATACAGCGGCTGGCGCCCAATATTCCTTATGCCCTTCCAGCTGAAATCCATAGCCTAAGTGCTCCCAGCTTACAAGATCATTGGAGCGCAGCACAACTACGCCAGCTTTCGCGGTTGCATAGGTATAATAACGACCGTTAAATTTCAAAAGGTAAGGATCGGGATGCACGAGCGTCAGCGGCTCCTGCTGCCCTGCGCCCGCTCCGATCTTCAGCGGATTCAAATACGATGCGCCGCCATGATGCGGCAGTCCGATAGATGGTATGTTTTTAGCCATAATAATAGTCCTCCTCCAGCTTATCTACTAGCTCATTAATTAGCTTTTTACTGCGCCTGCCGTTAAGCCTGATTTCATTGCATTCTGACCGAACATATAAACAATAATTGAAGGAATAGTCATCAAAATAAGCGCTGCATAAAGCTGTGCGACCATTTCTGGCGTCTGATTTGTTGTACCCGTAAAAAATTGCGTAGCCAGCGTAACGGTATACATCTCTTCATCACGAATAAGGAGCAGCGGAATGATATAGTCATTCCATGAGTAGATAAATGTAAGCACTGCAATATTAATAATAGCAGGTATGCCAAGCGGGATCATGATCGTTCTGTACATTCGGAAGGATGTGCAGCCATCAATCATGCCCGCTTCCAGAATCGCATTCGGAATGGAATCGAAATAGTTTTTGAGAATAAGAAGCATGAACGGTGCGTTGAATGCGACCAATGGCAAAATGACGCCAGAATAGCTATTCATAATGCCAAGTGTTTTTGCTGTAAAAAAGAGCGGTGACATGACCGCTGTCGCAGGAATAGCCAAGCAGGCAACCAGCGAATAAAACAGGACGTTTTTCATTTTGAATTGCATTTTTGAGAATGCATAAGCAGCTAGTGTAGCTAGCAAACCTACTGCGAGAGTTGTGCATACCGCGATAAAAAAGCTATTGAAAACAACTAGGAAATAATTGACCTTTGGGTGATTGATAACGGCAAGATAATTGCCAAACCCATTGATGCCGAGCGATTTAATGACGGATTGTACAAGCGGATACAACCAAACAACCGCAACTATGGCTAACACGGCTTGAATGATCCATTTATCTAATTTGCGTAAATTAATAAACATTTGAGCTCACCCCTTACGGTTATAAATCACGTTGTTGACGGTTCGTATACTGTATTTGCAGCACGGCAAGTATGAGAGCGATGATGAGAATGGTCACTCCTGCAGCAGCGGACATCCCGCCATTAAACTCCTCAATCGCCTTCTTATACACATAGGTAGTCAGAAACTCTGTCGAGCGCCCCGGCCCGCCGCCAGTAAGCAGCGATACGATGTCGAACGTTTTGAGCGAGCCGACAATACCAAGAATGACGAGTGTAGACGTTGTGCCGCCAACGAGCGGAACCGTAATTTTGAACAGCGTCCTCCAGAAGCCAGAGCCGTCAATTTTTGCTGATTCATAGATTTCATCTGGAATGGCTAGAAGCGCTGAATAATAAAGCGTCATACTAAAGCCCATCCATTCAAAAATATTGACGATAATGATCGACATGAGTGCATATTTGGGATCGCCAAGCCAGGATACAGCTAGAAAATCTAGCCCCAAAGCGCGCAATCCTTCATTTAGACTGCCGAAGTTTGTATCCATAATGATACGGAATATAGCAGCAATAATGATCGGTGCCATAATGGTCGGTATGAAATAGACCGATCTGAAGATGGAATGGCCCCGCAGCTTCGCGCGAAGCAGTATCGCCAGCATTAACCCAAGCGCCGCTTGAATGCCCACTGTAAAAATAAAGAACACGAGATTATTTCGCAGTGCGATATGGTAAGACTTATCGTCAAACAGCTTGATATAGTTATCAAAGCCGATATATTTCATCTCCGAGTCAATGCCGTTCCAAGAATGAAAGCTCGTATAAACCGTAAATCCTATGCAATAGTACAAAAATAAACCCGATACGATAAGAATTGGTAAAATATATAAATAAGCTCTCCATCCGGAAAGAACAGAACGATTGCCGTTCATGGTGTATCACCCCTTCATTTACCTATCAAATATCCGATTTTGAGTATAAGAAAGAGCATGAATACCAACACGCATATCCATGCTCTTTATCTGCTCTAAATCTTATTGCTTGCTAAAAATTCGAATTTACTTGCGGTCAATACCATCGGAAACCTTCTGAATATCTTTAAGCGAGGTTTCAATGCTTTTACCTGCTGCAACATCCTGCATCGCTACACCAATCGCATTCGTAAGCTCAGGGTAATCAAGCAAGCGTTTGCCTACTGCATTTTCGATTGCATCGTTTACTGTTTTGATCGCTTCACGCTCGGATTCGAATTTAAATTGATCAAGCGATTTAATTTCAATGCCAATCTTAGCTGGTGATCCTTGAATGAAATCAGCCATAATTTGTTGGCCTTCGCCTTGTGTCATAAACTCAAGCAGCTTCCAAGCCGCTTCCTTGTTTTTGGAGTTTTTGTTGATTGAAAGTGCTGTATCTACGCTGGCAACCGCTTTGGATTCGTTTGGTCCGATTTGCGGAAGCAAGAAAATGCCCGTTTCATCGTTTTCAATCGCTGTTCCGTCTTTCTCTCCGCCTGGTAGGCTGAAGCCTGCATGCCAAGAACCAGTCAAGAACATCGCAGCTTTACCAGAATAGAAGTATTGGTCACGAGCATCTGGGTAAGTAGACAAGCCCAAAGCTCCGTCTTGCATTACTTTATCAGTGAATAGCTTGCTCCATGCTGTCATTGTGTCGACGAAAGCTTGATCGGTCCAAGCTACTTTGCCTTGCTCTGCTTCATAGATTTTGCCTGGCGCGAATTGATTGCTAAGCGCTACGAACATATCAACGTCATGCCAAATGTCCTTCGCTCCGAAAGCTACAGGCACGATGCCGTTGCCTTTCTCACGAATAGTCGCATTTACAGACAACCACTCTTCATACGTTGCCGGCACTTTTGTAATGCCCAATTTATCAAAAATCGTTTTGTTATAAAGAACAAATTCTTGGCCAGTCAAGTTAAGCGGCAGTGCAACCATTGTGCCGTCTTTTGCTCTTACTTGATCGATAGAAGCTTTAACGAACTTGTCCTGCCAGCCAGTACCCCAGTTCGTATCCGCAAGCGCTTCGATAGGCTCTAGCGTGTTGGCATATTGGTTCAGCATGCCTCCAACTTGCATACCAAGAAGATCCGGACCTTCGTTGGCAGCCATCGCTACTTGAAGCTTCTTCTGAAAGTCTGTTTGCTCGCCGCGCCAGTAATCTACTTTAATGTTCGGGTTAGCTGCTTCAAATGCCGCAATCGCTTTCTCCGCTTGTACATCCGTAGGAACCCAAGACCAGAAAGTAACCGTTTGCTGTTCCGTAGAAGTTGATCCACTATTCTTGCCGTTATTTGTGTCTGTGTTTTTGCTGCCGCAAGCAGCAGCCGTCAATGTTAAACAAATGGATAATGCCAATACAAGCGCAAATCTAAAAGATAATTTTTTCATTGTTCCATCTCCCCTTAGATGTATGTTTGTCATCTTGCCTCTTCATCATAGAAAAGAAGAGCCCACACGTGGACTCCATTATTTTTACATTTACTCTATCTTTTTTACTTTTCACTCAAATAATCTTATTTTTGTTGTTTTTCATATTCGATTGGCGTGTTTCCAGTAATTTTTTTGAATACCGTAAAGAAATAATTGTAATTGTTAAAACCAACCTGCTTCACAACATCCTTTAAATCAACATCGCCTGACCTGATCAGCAGCTTAGCTTGTTCCACTCGCACATGGTTGACATAATCAGCGAAGCCTTGACCGCATTCCTCCTTGAACATCCGGCTCAAATAAGAGGAATTGACTCCAATGACATCTGCGGCCTCCTGCAAAGTGATTGGCTCTGAGAATTTTTTCCGAACCCACTCCATCGTGCGGCGGGTATTTTCAGAATAAAGATTGTCATGCACATACGGACGAAGCGCCTCGACAAGCTTCTTATACACCCCAACAATCCATTCCTTCAGATCGGAGAGCGTATCAAATTTACCAATCGCCAGATAAGGATTCTGGTCGCCCTCGAACAAATCCTGATCTGCAATGCCAGCTTCCTTCGCCTTGCGATTAACAAGATGAATGAGTTCTACCGCAACCATTTGAGCCGTTTTATGCGGTGCACGCGCTTCATTCATTCTAGTAAACAGCTCTTCGATTTTGATGACCAGATCCTTTTCATTGGATGCTGCGAGAAGCGACAGCAATGTTCGCTCCAGCTTCACATCAACGGAGAAGCTTGTTCCAGAGTCAGCCCCTGCCTTTCGCTGTATCCCCGGCCAGATGACGACATCGCCGCCTTCATAAAACCTCTCCTGCAGCGCTTTATCCGCCTCATTGAAGTATTCATGCAGCACATTCACCTTGCTGCACATTTCACTTACGCTGAAGCTTAACATCTGGTTAAGCTGCCGTTTGGCGCTCAATCTGATTCGGGAGAGCGCTTCCGATATAATCGTGTGCCAAATAAATTTGCTGTTCGTATCAAATGAAAATAAAATGGCAAACTTCCCATTTTCGATCGGCGTCATATAAGCGTTTCCTGTATCTGCAAGGATATTGTCTGTAATATCCATAAAAGTGCCCATAATATAGTCAAGCTCTTTGGCGTTATATTTATCATGAAGCATGCCGCGGCTATCCCACTCCGCAACGACGACGGTGAGCATCCGTAGGTTCAGAGCTAAATCAAGCTTGTCCATCTGCAAGAGAAGCTCTTCTTCGCTATTGTATGTGTACTGAACAAGACTTCGAATGACCCCCCTGATCAGCGTTGTTTGATTCTGCTGAATTTGCCGCTGCAAATCCAGCGTCTTCGCCTGCTCCTCCTGCTCTATCGCAAACCGCTCCCGTGCGCTTGCAAGGGCAGCAGCCAGTGTTTCTGCATCCAGCTCATGCTTCAAAATATAGTCGACAGCGCCCTTTTTCATACTGTTCTTCACATAATGAACATCGCTGTAGCTGCTGATCGCTATCACTTGAATATGCGGATAATGCTCCTCCATATAACTGATCAGCTCTAAACCATCCATTCCCGGCATACTCATGTCCGTAATGACGATTTCAGGCTTGCGTTCATCCAGAAGCTTGATCGCTGCATAGCCGCCGCTGGCTTCTCCGCATATATTAAAGCTGCCCGCTTCCCAGTTCATGATGTTCTTCAGCTTGCTCAACATAGGCAGATCGTCATCGACCAGCAAAACATTAATCATGCTTGTTGTCTCCCTTCACTTCAATCGGAATACGCACAGTTACCGTCGTGAATAAACCGGGCACGCTCTCGATTTGCAGGCCATAGCCTATTCCATAATGGAGCTTCATTCTCTGCTGTACATTTACAAGCCCAATACCGCTAAATCTAGACCGATTTTTTTCAGTGACTTTATTAAAAATAGTTTCCAATCGCTCTTGCTCGATGCCTACACCATTGTCTGACACCTGTATTACGATATGTCCATCATCCTCATATCCTTTAACCGTGAGCTGTCCTCTTCCCTTAAGCGGCTCTAAGCCATGAATGAGGGCATTCTCTACGATAGGCTGCAGCAAAAACTTCAACATACGCACCTTCAAAATCTCTTCCTCAATATCGAATACAGCGACAAACTTATCGTAATAACGAAACTGCTGAATATTCAAATAATGCTCCAAATATTGCTGTTCCTCTTGAACGGTAACATACTCTCCGCCTTTGCCCATGCTGCTATGCAGGAGTGTAACGAGAGAGGTAACTAGCTGCTTAATATTGTCGGCTTTCTGTACATCTGCCAGCCATTTGATTTGATTTAGTGTATTGAATAAAAAATGAGGATTGATCTGCGCCTGAAGCGCTTTAAACTCAAGAATCCGTTTCTGCTCCTCCGTTTGCTTCACATCATCAAGCAGCAGCCGCAAGTTGGTAACCATCGCGTTAAAGCCATGGCTCAGCTCCTCCACCTCATCGCCTGATGAAATGGCGATAGGATCAGATAAATTGCCCTCGCTGACCTTCTTCATGGCCTGCCTTAAACGGCCGATATTAATCGTAATTTGATTGGACAAAATCGTAGCAACAAAAAGGGCAACAATGAGGGTCACCATAGGAATAATCATAATCGTATTGGCTGCTTTTCTGCTCTCTGCGAGCAGCTCACCCTGCGGAATTAGCCCCACTGTCGTCCAATTTGTAAAATCGGAAGTATGATAAATAACAAGATGCTTCTCTCCGTTTATGTTCATGCTTAGCTTGCCCGAGCTGCCCTTCAACTCAGGGAGTACATCTGCATAAGCTGTATCTGAAATCGGCTGATTAATATCCTTGTTGCGCGGCGAGTAGACAAAATTCCCTTTTTCATCAATCAGAAACAACTGACTTTTATTAGGCAGAGGGGTATTGAAAATACGCTCAACAACCTCATAACTGAAATCAACCATGACGTAACCTGCCGCCTCCGAGCCGTCCATGATTGCCCTCGCAATAGAAACGACGTTTTGGTTCACATAGGAAGACACATAATTAAGTTTTTTATTGGAATGAGTCGTAATAAATATTTTGTTCCCTCTTTGCTCGAGCAGCTGCTCGAACCAGCTCGACTCCATAAATTCATTGGTTGGAACCGTGGCCCCCTGCGAGTAGCTGCGGCCTCCCAAACTCGCTACTTGTATGCTCGATATGTAATATTTGTAGCCATATAAACTAGAAATGAAGTTATCAAGCTTACGATCCTTCTCGAGTCGATTAATTAAACTTTCAGAAGGATCAGGCAAAAGCACATCAATCACGTTGGGCCGGTTAAGAGAAATAATCGTACTAATATAATCGATGTCCTTGAGAGTAAGCTCGAAGCTTTTATTTGCATCCAAAATGGTACGGGACATAAAGCTCTCAGCCGAATCGCGCTGGCTATCATAATATTTGTTGTACCACAACACGCTAACTATCGTCAGCGAAACAATGATTACTACAGAGAAGCTTGTGAATATCTTGGTGCGAATGCCGATTCTCATTCCAAATCTCCAATTCTATACATTTAGGCTTTTGGACTATATGATACTCCTCAACCTCGGACAGGACAAGCATGCTTTAAAAAAAGGAAAAGCTGATCGCATAGTTGCGACCAGCTTTTCTTGGCTTTCTATTCGAACAAGCTGACTGCCTTGCCCCGCACTTCTTCGAGCATCTTCTTTCGGGCTGCATCATCAATTTGCGGCACGCTGCCAAAAAATATATGGCCAACTGACTTGATGCCGCAAAATTCATAAATACCCGTATCCGAAGTTTTTTTCAGCCCATCGTACATGCCAGTCTGGCTGTAAATCTCCGAAGGCGTTCCATGTGTATTAATAATAAGCCCCTTCTTGCCCGCAAGCAGCTTGCTGATCATTCCATCCTCACCATACGCATAAGCGAAACCATACGAGAATACTCGATCAATGTAACCTTTAATAAGTGCGGGCAGCCCCGTCCACCAAATAGGATATACCATCGTAAAAGCATCCGCCCATTTCACATGCTCTTGCTCCGTTTTAATATCCAAAGGTGTGTTGCCTTCGCGCAGCGCCTCAAAATCGCTGGCTTTGAGCACAGGGTCAAATCGCATCGCGTATAAATCTCGGACGACGACCTCATGGCCTTGCTCCTTTAATGATTCAATAAAAGCATCCACAATGGCGTTATTAAAGCTGTCTGGATTAGGATGACAATAGACGATTAAGTGCTTCATAAAAAGGCTGCACCTCCGTAAGTATATAGACATCAGTCCGCATTAGTGTTGCCTAATCATCTTGCAATATGTAATGCCTGAATGCTCTCTTTTCAAACGAAAGCTTGCTTTGGTTTGTTTGCCCGCTTCTAGGCATTCGCACAGTCCAATCGCAAGGGATTGGCATAGGTATAGACAGAAACCATGTATTTTAGGCTTGGAGGAATAGTTATGCACTCGTCTTTCCATACACATAGGTACCAGCCAGATCGGTTAGCAACAGACGAATATTTGCTCGACATGAAACAAGGAGATGTAACTGGTGACGGTATACCTGATCAGATTTATTTATTTGGTCATAAACCGGATGGACCATCCGGTATATTCGCAGATCATATTACGCTAGTTATTCAAGATGGGTATTCGCAGCAGCGCACAGTCGTTCCTTTACAAAATAATGCCGGCTATAACGCTGTCCTGCTGCTCTGCGACTTTGATAAAAATCAAATTCGTGACATTTTGATCAGTATCGATTCCGGAGGAAGCGGCGGGTACGGCATTTTCTACATTTACTCCTTCGCTCATCATGCGCTTCACATGCTGTTTGATTCAGACAGCTACAATCAACAATACAAGTTTCGTGTCCAGTATGAAGATATGTACAAAGTATCGGTATCAAGTGCTCAGCTTGATTTGCTGTTTATAATTGACATAAGCAGCAAAGGGGCAGCTTATTTAACCACTTATTACAACGAAAACGGAACGCTGAAGCAGCCTCTGCAAGGTGAAGTGCTGGCTATCGCAGCATTAAATCCCATCATAACTGCCGAGAACCGGGAATCCTTCGATCTTCAGGCTCTTCAGCGCATCATTGGAGCCACAAATGCTGATACGCTCGGTTATGTAGAGAATCTGCTGACATGGAATGGAAACAGGTTTGATTCCTCTAGATTAAACGTCGCTATAATCGGTACTCCGCTCCAATCGCATTTTTAACTTTTTTTAAATTGAACCGCTGACAATGATCGTTCGCCCAATCGTTGCTAGGTATTTCTGCATAACATGCATTAGCCCAATTGATAAGGAGTGATTTTGCATGGCATTTATGCCTCCAATAGGTCCTCAGGGGCCAATGGGACCGATGGGGCCTTTCGGACCGTTTGGACCGCAAGGTCCGCAAGGTCCACAAGGACCGATGGGGCCAGGACAACAAGGTCAACCAGGTATGTCGGGTCCGACCGCTCCGCCTCCACAATTCACGCCGCCGCAGCCAGCTGTTTCGTCATTTGCAATTGATCCAGGCGCTATTTCCGGCTGTTTGTTCCGCAACACTTACGTATGGATGGAGAATGGTCATGGTTTCTGGTTTTTCCCTGTATTTGTCGGACGTACATCTGTCTCCGGTTTCCGTTGGTTCGGAAGATCATGGGGTTACACCGGTATAGATTTACGGAGAATCAGCTCTTTCACTTGCTTCTAAATGTTCATATGAACATAAAAAAAACGACTTCTCCTCATATTCTGAGGAAAAAGCCGTTTTTTTAATTTTATTATGCGTTAGCCCCGCGAAGCATGCTCTTCATGTAGCTGCTGCATGCGGTTATGAAGTACAACGTCTGCATCACGATATAAATGCCGATAACGACGAAAGAGTAAATCCAGTTAGATGATTCCATAATGTTGTCGAGTGCTTTCATCGCGAACAAGGCGTGACAAATGCCAACGATGACGGGAACAAAGAAGACGATGCCGACCTGCGTTACAACAATTTTGCGAATCTCGCCCTTCGTCATGCCGATGCGGACTAAAGCTTTAAACTGGGCTTGGTCTTCTTGCAGCTCGGTGAATAGCTTGAAATAAATCATGCTTCCCGATGCAATGAAGAATAGCAAACTAATGAACATACCGATGAATAAAGTCAAAGAAACCGTTTGATTCATTTCTTGCAGCGTTTTTACACGGCTAAAATCGGTTTGGGATTGAAATTGTTCTGGCACAAGCTTACTAAGCTTCTCAACCGTAGCTGCTGTTTTCTCCCAATTGCTTAATTCATAGCCATACATCACATAAAGCTCATCTTCTGGCACACTCGATAGCAGCTTCATGTAAGAAAAATCGTCCATAACGAAAGTAAAATAGTTGCTTTCGAGATAATTCATAACATGAGCTTCTACCGAGCCGCTAATGTCGAATGCCGCTTCCTTGCCATTAATGCTGCCTTTTACAGTACCTGCTTGTTCTCTTTCTTTTGATAAAAAGGACTTTATAAGCGTTAGCTTGCCATTCTCAGGCTGAATGCTCGGCTGACCCGTCAATGCTGCAAGCTTGTTATAGTCTGTAGCTGAAATTACCAAAGCATCATAATCAAAATCACGGGCCTTTTCATCTCCCCATTTAACCGAAAAGCGATTCAACAGTACGCCAGCTGCCTTTGCTTCACGCACAATTTTGTAGCCGTCCTCTTTGACTACTTGTCTAAGCTTAGCTGGGTCAATAACCTCATGTGTATTCAAGCCTTTTTCACTATAGGCTAGTGAGAAAGGAGAGTATTCTATCATATTTTTTTTGGCACCGATGTTCATCACATATACCGTCCCAAGGGCAGTCATAACGATCGCGCTAAGAATAGATACAATAAATAAAATACGCGCATTATCCTTTATCTTATAGCCGAGCTGTGCAAACACGATCATATTGGTCCGTTTATAATATATCGATGATCTTTTTTGAATATAGCGGAGCAGCAAAATGCTCAGCTGAGTAAAGAGAAAGTACGTCCCGATAACGACAGTAATTAGTATTGGCAAGGCTAGAAGCATGAAATTTCCGTCGTTCATAACCAGAGCCATGCCATAGGCAGCCGATAAGCAAACGACAGACACAGCAACCAGCCAAGGCGAGAATACGAGCTGTCCTTTTGGCTTGCGAGCCGCTTTCAGCAAATCAATAATTTCAGTTCGTCCAATGCGAAGTGCTGTCCAAATGGAGATCAGCATGAACAGAACAAAAAAACCGCCTGCCGTTAAGCCAATGGCTTTGAGTGGAGCCGCAAAAGATATCGCTTCCTGCAAATTAAGAAGCACCGTTAGAGCCATAAAAAACAGCTTGCTGAACAGCATGCCAAGACCGATGCCTACAGCGATGGCCAGCGCAGCGATGGCTGCATTTTCATAAATAACAAGCTTTCGAAGCTGAACTTTTGTCATACCGAATAAGGAGAACAAACCAAATTCCTGCTGCCTCGTTTTGAGAAATGCTGAATTAGAATAGAGCACAAACAAAAACGAGAATATGACGATAATATATTCACAAAACACCATGCCTGTACGAATTTTTGATGCTGCCATAATGTGGCCGCTCGTTACTTCTGGATGGTATAGAAACGCTGCATAAATATAAAAGATCATAACGGAAAAGACGCTGCTCAGGAAAAATGCGCTGTACGACCGCCAGTTGCCCCGAATGTTACTAAGCGCGAGCGAACGGAACGTCATCGAAATTACCTCCCAGCACGCTGAGCGCATCTAGTATTTGTTGGAAAAACGCTTGCCTGTTCGAGCCGCGGCGAATTTCCGAGAAAAACTTGCCGTCCTTGATGAATACGATGCGCTGGCAGTAGCTCGCAGAGAATGGATCATGCGTTACCATCAATACGGTCGCCTTAAAACGCTCATTCATGTCCTTCAGGGAATCCATAACATCCTTCGCTGATTTGGAATCGAGATTGCCCGTCAACTCATCTGCAAGCACGAGCGAAGGCTGATGAATAATAGCACGGGCGATTGCTGCGCGCTGCTTCTGGCCGCCAGACACCTCATACGTCCGCTTATTCAAGATTTGTTTGATTTGCAGCAATTCAGCGAGCGAATCCAGCTTTTGTTCAATTTGCTTCGGTGCCATGCCCTCCATTACGAGCGGCAAAATGATGTTTTCCTTGATTGATAATGTATCTAGCAAGTTAAAATCCTGAAAGACGAAACCGAGCTCGCGGCGGCGAAATAAGGCAAGCTTCTTGTCCGTTAGCTTGCTCGGATTTATGCCGTTGATTTCAATTTGACCAGAGGTTGGTCGATCGATCGTGGACAATAAATTCAGCAGAGTTGTTTTTCCGCTGCCAGAGGGCCCCATTACCCCTACGAATTCTCCCGCTTCCACTTGAAGCTCTATATCCTCAAGCGCTTTGTAAGCGACATTGCCTTTACTGCTGTATATTTTGCCAAGCCCTTCTGCTTTTAGTACGCTCATTGCTTTGTTCCTCCCCAGATCTATCTGTAATGTGCTTCATTACCGTTAGTATAGACGAGGGGAAGAGGTTAAACCCATCGATTTCCCTTTCATTCACACCCTGCCAACCTTACAAATTTGTCACCTAACCTGAGCTTCCGTTACCTCGGCTGCCCATAATATGAATGCCGCGCGGTTTGAATGCGACACTGACCGTCGTACTTTCTCCGAGTACCGAGGAAACGGTCATCTCATGACCTAACCGATTGCATACCTGCTTAGCCAAATAAAGCCCCATTCCAGTTGACTCGCCCGCCGTTCGTCCATTCTCACCTGTGAAGAAAGGATCAAAGATGCGAGGAAGATCATGCGGCGCAATACCAATGCCTTCATCGATCACCTGCAGCCTGCCTCCTCCGTCATTGAACGCTTCCAATTGAAAGAGCAGTTTTTTGCCGCCTTCTTTGCTTTTACTATATTTGATTGCGTTGCTAATGAACTGATTAAGCACAAAGGTCATCCATTTCTCATCGGTTTCCACGGATGCTTCCCCCTCGACACGAGGGAAAATGGAGTAACGGATGCAAAGCTTCTTATGGGCGTTGATGACCGAGCGCACAAGTTCATGAAGCGCTACCTGCTTGACATGCAGGTCGATTTCAAACTTATCTAGACGAGCTGTATACAGCATCATCTCAAGCCCCCGCGTCATTCGATCAGTTTCCTCCTGCATACTTAGCGCCAGCTGCTGCTGTTCCTGCTGCGAGGACGAGTTCTGCTGCAAAACCTCCTGAGCGAGCAAATCGATGACAGATACCGGCGTCTTCATATGATGCACCCATTGCAGCACAAAATGATTATGTATTTCCTGCTGCCTTCGATATTTGCCAAGCTCGTTCAAATAAGCCCTGCTCTGCTCCTCCAGCATTTTAGCGACAAGCTTCTGCTCCTGTGTCACTGTAGCTTGTACGATTGTTGAAGCTTGCAGTTCTTCAGACCGTGCAATCGCCTCCAACATTTGCTTAAAGTACGTGCGCTGCCGCAAATAATCGACGACCAGCCAAGTCCCAAGCAAAAATAAAGCAATGACGATAAAATAATAAATCGTACCCAGCTCGACTAACCCTGGGTAGCGCTCACGCTCAAGGAGAAGTAGGCTGACTGCGAGTAAAATAATTAAACAAACCATAAAAATAAATAACAGACGATCACGTAAAAATAACGCCAGCGATAAGCCTCTCATCGTGACGTTTCTCCTACTGCATTTTCTATAACGAGCTTATAGCCCTGTCCCCGCACCGTTTCGATCGCTTTAGGAAGCCCAAGCTCCTCCAGCTTTTTCCTAAGTCTGGTCACATTGACCGTAAGCGTATTATCATCGACGAATTGCACATCATCCCAAAGCGCCTCAAGCAGCTGCTCGCGCGAAACAACCATGCCATGCCGCTTCATCAAGCATTCAGCCAGCAGCTGCTCGTTTTTTGTCAGCTCAATGCGGCAGTCTCTCCATTCAAGCTCATTACGGTTCAAGTAAAGACAGAGGTCGCCAGCTGACAGCTCCCCTGCTTGCGAGGCAACGCCCGTTTCTGTTGCTGCAGACCCGGATGCCGCATATTCCCCGTAAGCTCGCCTTAGCACACTCTTCACCTTTGCCATTAATAAATCCAAATGAATAGGCTTTGTAATATAGTCATCGCCGCCGTTCTCTATAGCCATAACTTGATCCATCTCGCCAGCACGGGCAGAAATAAAAATAATAGGGAGGCTTGAACGTGTTCGAATTTGTCTGCACCAATAATAACCATCATAGTAAGGCAAATTAATATCGAGCAAAATGACATGCGGATCAAAAGCCTCCAGCTCCGGCATAATTTCTCGAAACTGTGTAACAATGGCTGCCTCAAATCCGTATTTATCCATATTTTTTTTGAGAATTGAAGCAATCTTATCGTCGTCCTCTATGATGAAAACTCGATACATGAAATTCCTCCTATAGGTTTACACCTTTTCCTTCCGAATTCTTATCTTTAGGAACAATAAGCTTCACCTTTGCTCCTTTGCCAGGCTCCGAAACAATATCCAAATAACCGCCGATGCTGCGAGCTCTCTCCTCCATGCTGAACAAGCCTACACCGTGGCCGATGCGATCAGGACTGAAACCGAGCCCTTGATCTGTTACGCTGACGACAACCTCTTCCTCCAGCTCCTCAACCACCACTTCAGCCTCGCCTACATCGGCATACTTCGCGATATTCGTTAATGCTTCTTGAATGACACGATAAATAGCTGTTTCCTTCATAATGCCCAGCCTGCTCTTTAAATTGCATGTGAGCGTCAATCGAATGCCAAAATGCTGTGAATAATTGTCCACATAAGTTCTTATTGCCGGAACGACACCTAAATCATCGAGAACCGATGGCCTCAGCTCCCAAGCCAAACCACGAATATCCTCCATCACGCCAGATACATCGCTGCGAAGCGCGCCCAGCTCAGGAATGTCATCGTGATCGCCGATAATGCGGTCAAGCCGAATAAGCAGCGAAAAGAGACTTTGGCCAATCCCGTCATGCAGTTCTCTCGATATTCGTTTTCGCTCTTCCTCTTGGATTTCAATCACCTTAACCATCATTTCCTTCAGCTCTTGCTCAGCCCGCTTCCGCTGCGTCACTTCACTGCGAATGGCTAAATATTGATAAGGGTTGCCCGCTTCATCAACGAAGGGAACAATCGTCGTGTTAACCCAGTAGTAGCTGCCGTCCTTGGCGCGATTTTTAATTTCGCCACGCCATACTTCGCCGCTTGAAATAACCTCCCACAGCTTGCGGAAGAAATCGCGCCCATGAAATCCGGAGTTGATAATCCGATGATCCTTGCCTATTAACTCTTCACGGCTGTACTTAGAAATTTCACAAAACTTATCGTTTACATATTCAATGCGGCCTTTATGATCCGTTACCGCAACGATTGACGATTCATCCAGCGCAAACTTCACATCTGCAAGCTGCTTAAGCGATTGATTAACTTGCGTAAGCATCGACTTATCATCAATCTCATCCTCCAAAACGGATAGAAGATAATCGACGTCTGAGCCAATCATTCGCCGAAAGTTGTTACCGCCATGCTTAATCAAAATGCAGCAGCCCCTTCTCTAGCGCAAACTTAATGAGCTCCGGCCTTGTTCTAAGCCCAAGCTTATCCATCACATGGCTTTTGTGAGTCTCGACTGTCTTTACGCTAATAATTAAACTTTCCGCTATTTCCTTATTTGAATACCCTTTGGCGATCCAGCCCAAAATCTCCTTTTCACGCTCAGATAACGTGTTGTAAGGGCTGTTGTCTTCCCCGCCTTGCTTCAGCTTGACGAGATATTCGCTCATCAACCGCTTGGTAGCCGTAGGATAAAGATATGCATTTCCTTGCGCAACCGACTGGATCGCTGATATGAGCTCATCATGAGGCGCATTTTTCAAAATATAGCCTGAAGCTCCGATATGAATCGCACGGAACAAATATTCGTCATCGTCATGCATCGTCAAAATAAGAACCGCCGTCTCAGGCAGCAGCTTCTTCAGCTCCGTCGTTGCTGTCATCCCGTCTTTGCCATGCGGCATACTAAGATCCATCAATACAACATCCGGCACTAATTGCTGTGCCATCTGAATGGCTTCGTCCCCTTCCGAGGCTTCCCCTACTACCTCGATATCATGCTTGCCGTGCAGCAGCATTGCTAGACCCGATCTGACCATGGCATGATCATCACAAATAAGCAGCTTAATCATCTTGTTCTCCCCTCACTGGAATGATACCTCTGTCGATATGAGTCTATCATTTCTATTATCTATACTAGTATAGCTTACATTAGGCAGTGAATTGTATTTACAGTCAAAAAAAGCCATCATCAAACGAGCATTGATGAGAGCTCTACTGTAATATGTGAAGCCTTCTCCAGCTCTTCGGCGACATAGGTCTTCTCCGAGCGTCTACCGATAAGCAGAACGCCGCAGATGCCTTTAGGCGTTTGAATGGGTACGCTTGCAGCAATGCGCAGCTGCTCTGTCAGCAGAATCGGCTCTCCTAACTTGAACCGCACCGTATCAGTCATTGCCGAGCTTGTGCTTGCGGTTCTGCCGGAGCGTATCGCAGTACCGGACAAACCCGCAGACGACTTCTGCTCAACAAGCGGTGTGCGCTCACTTATGCTGCCTGACGCCTTGGACCAGCGCAGCTTACGTTTGCCCGTATCGATCAAGCCGAGTATAGCGAAATCGCTGCCTGTCTCCCTCTTCAATCGCTCGATGTATGCAGCGATTTCCGCTTCTATCGTCTTCATCCTCATTCCTCCTTCAGGAAATACAAGCATTCTCTAACCTTATTATAAAGCTAAGCAAATGCTTTGTATGTCAGGGAATTCCCTGAATTAATGCCATCCAAACCATCATTGCCTTAGTATGCATCGAGATTTCGGCATAGAAAAAAGGAGCCCTTTTACAGGCTCCTTCTTCGACGGTGTTTGATCGTACGAGTCTTCACATCTAACACTTCACATTGTTAAGATTACTTGGGCACCGCTTGTACACATTCCGTTTTAATGGATTGCGCTTAGCGTGTGTGTTCAGAGATGCTCTGCGACACAACCCCTCGCTTTCATAAAAGCTTAGTGATTAAATAAGTTCCTCCTGTAGCCCTAGCACCAAAAGGTCCAACGGAACCACACCTCTCTTCACACCGTCAAATCTAATATGCACATCATTTTGCTTCCTTATACCTGTTTTGAAAATTTTTTTGATGCCTGCATTCATCCCATAATGATTAGAAGTTCTCCTGCGTTTGAACAACAATAAGGCTGGATGACTCTTTCTCTGCATCGTGTTGAGCGCTCTTCTGCTCCGCTTCATTTTTGTTCAGCAAATAGAACATTTCGCCTGCAAAAAATACGATCGTAAAACCAATGACTAACATTAGCTTAATCGTCGTCGCTTTATTTCTTTTCATCATTTCATTTTTTTCGGTTTTCATGGTTGTCCATGTTCTCTTGTCCTTTATTGCCGTACTCGCCATGTGGCCGCAAGCACATTGGATCGGTGAATGAAACGCATAGCCTTCTGAGGAAATCGTATAGTTGTCTGTTTGAACTGTATGCTTTCTATTGCATGATGTACAACCTACCTCAATAAACTGTCTATAATCACGAATAAATTTCATGCGCTGTTATCCCCCAAGATGATCGATTTATAGACTTAAAGCCAAACCGACAACAAAAAAAACTTCCGGAATGCATATGAATTTCATACGCATTTCGGAAGATAACATTCACCGCTCGTTATTAGCACTCGCCTGCTGCAGCTGGTTTTCCTGCATCCTTCGCTGTGCGGAACGATGAACCGCAGCCGCAAGTTGCACTTGCATTCGGGTTTTCGATCGTAAAACCGCCGCCCATTGCCGATTCCTTAAAATCGATAACAAGACCGGTTAAGTATTTGACGCTTTCTCCATCTACAACCACTTTAAGGCCTTCCATATCTAAAGCCTTATCGCCTTCATGCTCTTCATCGTCAAAGCCCATGCCGTAAGAGAAACCACTGCAGCCGCCTTCTTTTACGCCAATGCGCAAAAACATTTCAGGGCCGCCCTCTTCAGCAAGCATTTCTTTTATTTTGTCAGATGCTGTATCACTGATTGTGATCATGCTACATCCCTCCGTTTATCCATCATTCGTTTTAATTGGTGATTACTTTTCACTTACTTATTTGTAGTATACTCCAGTTTGTTCAGTTGCTCAATAGAAGCATGCCCACAAATGAAATTTACAATTTGTGTAAATGCCATTACTTTTCTTATTGCCCCTGCTACGTATGAGGTTTATAATAGTTACAGCTTCTTTAATCGGAAAAGAAAGTTATTTTTTTCACAAACTACTTAAATCAGGAGGCTTAGCCATGAACGTTATAATACCGACAGAGGATACAAAGATGCAGCACATTATTGAAAAAGTGCGTCATGGGCAGCGTTTAACGCTTGAAGATGGTGTTTTCTTATATCAATCAGACGATCTGCTTACAATTGGACAGCTCGCAAATGAAGTTGCCCTGCGCAAAAATGGCAAGAAGGTTTATTTTATTGAGAACATGAGTCTTTACTTTACGAACGTATGTGAAGCCCATTGTGCATTTTGCAACTTCCGCAAGGATGAAGGCGAGGAAGGCTCCTACACGCTTAGCGGCGAGCAAATGATTGAATATGTAGAACAGCATTTCCACCCTGGCGTTCGGGAATTTCATATCGTAGGCGGTCATAATCCGAATGTTCCTTTCCAATATTATGTAGATTCTTTGAAAGCATTAAATGAGCGTTATCCCGACGTAACTCTTAAGGCTTATACTGCTGCGGAGATCGACTTTTTCTCCCGAATCAGCGGCTTGACTTACCGCGAGGTGCTTGAGGAGCTCATGAAAGCCGGCCTGAAGTCGCTAACAGGCGGCGGCGCAGAAATATTATCAGATCATTACCGCAAAAAAATGCGTGTAGACAAAGCCGATGTTACCCAATATTTGCAGGTTCACCGGACTGCCCATGAACTAGGCCTGCGCACGCACACAACCATGCTATATGGTTCAATTGAAACGAAAGAAGACCGCATCCGCCACATGATGCATATTCGTGATCTTCAAGACGAAACAAACGGCTTCCAAGTATTTATTCCGCTTTCCATGCAGCCGATTAATCCAAGAGCCGGCATTCGCAGACGTAATTCAGCATTCGAGGATCTTAAGACGATTGCAATCAGCCGTTTGATGCTCGACAACTTCCAGCATATTAAGGCTTACTTTATTAACATTGGTGTACAGCTTACACAAGTCGCATTAACGATGGGAGCATCGGATGCGCATGGCACGATTGTGAAGGAAAAAATCAGTCATGCTGCAGGTGCCCTAACTCCTGAAGGCATAACGCGCGAAGATCTCATTTGGCTCATTAAAGGCGCAGGACGAATTCCGGTGGAACGCGATACTTTTTACAATGAAATTAAAGTTTACGAGTGAGTAATCTACAACACGAACGCACAAAATAGACCATCATCTAGAAACGTGGAGTTGGAAATCATATGAGAAAACTTATTATTTTGGGCGGAGGTTATGGCGGTCTTGCCATAGCTAACGAGCTCTTAGAAAAACAGTTGCCGATCGATGTTTCCATCGTACTGATTGACCGAATGCCTTTTCAAGGCTTAAAAACGGAATATTACGCGCTTGCTGCAGGAACTGTTTCAGACCTGGAGCTTCGCGTAAAATTTCCAGTTGATCCGAGAATTTCACTCGCTTACGGCGAGGTCACCGATGTGGATATGGAGCTGAAGCTTGTTCATATCGAAGGTCAAGAATCAATGGAATATGAATGGCTTGTGATCGGCCTTGGATGTACGGATAAATATCATGGGATTGAAGGCGCTGAGCAGTATTCTACGAGCATTCAGACCTTCTCAGCCGCTAGACAAACCTACGCTCAGCTCAATGACGTTAAACCTTATGGCCAAGTGTCCATTGTAGGCGGCGGACTAAGCGGTGTCGAGGTTGCAGCGGAACTGCGCGAGAGTCGTCCTGATCTTAACATTCGTATTTTGGATCGCGGGCCTAAGGTGCTCTCGGCTTTCCCGAGCAAGCTGCAATCCTTTGTAGCGGAATGGTTCGGAGAGCATCATGTTGAAATGCGCGGCCATGTCGGACTTACAAAAGTCGAAGGCGGCATTTTGCATGATGGTAATTCTTCAACGCCTATTTATACAGACGTAACGGTATGGACAGCAGGCATCCAGCCTGTACCGCTTGTGCAGCGAATGGAATTGCCGAAGGATAATCAAGGCAGACTTATCATTAATGAATACCATCAATTGCCGGATCATACCGATGTATTTATCGTTGGTGACTGCGCGGCACTGCCGCTGTCGCCAAGCGGTCAAGCCGCAGGTGCCCAAGGCAAGCAAATTGCCGAGGTCCTGCAGGCTATCTGGCATGATAAGACACCTCGTCTTGGCAAAATCAAGCTAAAAGGCGTTCTCGGTTCACTTGGCAAAAAAAGCGGCTTCGGCTTGATGGGCGGAACCGCGATTATGGGCCGTGTGCCGCGCCTTGTTAAGAGTGGAGTGCTTTGGAGATCTAAACGTCACCTTGGCTAGTACATGGTATTACAAATCATCGAGCAGCTTATCCAGCTCATCTTGATCTGCCTTTTGCTGCTCAATGGCTTTCAAAATATTGTCGTACAGCTCGTCTACCGAGTCTGCGGATACGATTGCACCCTCAACTAACGCAAATGGGTTTAAATAACATTCGCCGCAGTTGCCTAAGCAGCCATATTCGGTTACTTCGTATTCATCATTTTGCTCAAATAATTGCATTATACGATCAGTGCCGTGGTGCATATTACTGGCACAAAACTCAATCATTGTTTTAAACATGATGCTTCACCTAACTTTACTAAGTTACTATCCATTTTCAATTGCTTCACTTTGTACTATAATAGGGGAGAAAGGAGATGATTGCAATGAGTGAACAAGTACAAGACACGATGTACGATGAAGTATTGGACGTACTCGATAAGCTTCGTCCGTTTTTGCAGCGCGACGGCGGCGATGTTGAACTAGTCGATGTTGAAGGCGGCATCATCAAGCTTCGCCTAATGGGTGCATGCGGAAGCTGCCCAAGCTCGACGATCACGCTTAAAGCGGGTATCGAACGCGCACTTCTCGAAGAAGTTGAAGGTGTAATCGAAGTCGTTCAAGTATTCTAAAAATATAAGAACGAATCATGATTGCTCTAGGCATGACAAATGATGAAGAGTCTTATCGACAGCATAGGAGCTAGCTCCGAAGCTTAACGATAAGACTCTTTTTTTTAATTCCTATAAGATCAGAACATCCCTTTAATATTGGCGACAATTGGATCAAAGCCGCCTGTGACATCAATTACATTGCCCGTTAAGAAATTCGATTGCCGGTCACATAGAAACAGCACCACGCGCGCTACATCCTCGCCAGTACCCGGACGTCCGATCGGCGATTCTTTATCGTAGTCTTCCTCAACCTCAGCAATAGATCGTTCCTTGTTGACGCCCCGAATATCTCCAGGCCCAATTAAATTAACGGTAATGCCATGCGGTGCTTCTTCGACTGCTAACGACTTCGTAAACGAGACAAGTCCTGTCTTCGCTGCGGCATATACCGCTCGATGCGGCCAAGCCCGCGCTTCTCCTGCATGTCCGAAGCCAAAGTGAACGATGCGTCCCCATTTGCGCTCACGCATGCCAGGCAGCAGGCGATGATCCAGCAGCATAACGCCTAACAAATTGCCATGGAGCAGTCTAATAATAGTCTCTTCATCATATTCGCTGAATAGACGCCGCTTGCGGACAAATGGGCCTGCGTTGTTGACCAGTATATCTACGCCGCCAAACGAGCGCTCAGCCTCGTCAGCAAGCCGCTCAACGCCCTCAGTCGTAGCAATATCAGCTTGCACGGTAATTGCCTTTACACCAAGCTGCTCGATCTGTGCCTTTACCTGCTGTGCTTCAAGCTCGCTCTCGTAGTAGTTAATGACAACATTGCAGCCTTGCTCAGCAAGCTGGAGCGCCGTTCGTTTGCCGAGTCCCTTAGCGCTGCCTGTTACTAATGCTGTTTTCCCTTTGAGTCCCACGAGTTTTCCCCCCTCGGGATTATGGTTGCTTGTTTCGCATCAATCCGCATGCGTATTGATACGTGAGCAGCAGCGATTCCATCGCTAAATATAGACCCTGCGTCAAATCAGCGGATTGCTCTGCTACATTTTCCAGCTTGATCTCTTCACCGTACATACGGCTGCTTTGAATAAGATCATCCTGCATCTCCGAGTTCATAAAATGAATCTCGGTATTTCTGCGCTTGCGCATCCTTGTTGTTGATTCCTTGTATTTCTCCTTCACATCATTCAGCTTCCAAGTAAGCCCTGGATGAGCTTTCTTCTCCCGCATGTTGCGCAAAACGGTGAAATAAGAAAAATGCGGCTTGATCTGCTCCGTTCTCATATCGAGCAGCTCATTAAGGAACGTACCAAGCTTATCCAGCAAAGAAAATACACGGATAAAAGCGTTTTTATCAAAGTAGATATAACGATTATAATGGATACGTTCCTCATCTGTCATTTGTTTGAGAGATGAGGAAGTAATTTTATGTTGAAAATGAAGGGCGACATAATGGCTTTGCTCTAGCTCGTCCAATGAAGAACGAAGTCCAAGCGTCCAAATCTCATATTTGCGCAGCTTTTGAACGTCAGCTCCGTTCTCAGCCATTTTTTTGGACAAAATGGAGATGAACTGATCCATGAAACGATACGTTTCTGCAAGGGTTCCTTCCGCTTTTCTTAAGGGTTCATCAAACAGGAAACGCAGCATCATCGAACAGTCCCTTCTACATTTACATGCTTACAGCTGACTTTGATCATTTCATTTCAAATGCTTTTACTATCCTTTGCGCCCTTCTCTGAGGCGCCATGAACGAATTAATATGTCCATTAATAATCCAAACAATCCGGTTACAATTAGATTGTGCAATAAATTGGTGAACAGAAACCACTCTGAGTTTGTAATCGTAGCTGTCAAAAGTGCGCCGCTGAAAATTTGAGTAATGACAAGTCCGAGCGTCCACGCAGCAGGCTTCGTTAATCCCGCTCCGCCATGGCTGACCTTACGAATATGGAGAAACAATCCTGCAAGGCTGATACCAAGCAGCAAAGCAGCCACACGGTGGATAAATACCGCTCCTGTTGCTCCGCTAATCTCTGGAATTACTTCACCGTTACAAAGCGGCCAGCCTAGACATCCGCCGCCAGACTCCGTATGCCGAATGAATGCTCCCAAATATACAACAACGTAACAAAAGATAGCGGTAAGCAGGACGCGAGGGAAAATAGAGCGCGGTACTTTAAACTCCACTGGCGGTCCGTCTTTCGCTCTAAACGTCCAAATAACTAACAGCAGTGTTGCTGCAAAAGCGATTAAGGAAATACCAAAATGTATGGCCATAATAGGTGGCGATTGAGGCCACATGACGGCGGCCGCCCCCATTAACGCTTGGATGATTGTGAATAACAATGCACCGCCAGCATAAAAAAGTGGCTCTTTGTAGCTTTTTCGGTTTTGTCTAAATTTACGGAACATTGCAACGGCAGTTGCGAGAACAAGAAGACCTTCAAAACCTGTCACAAGCCGATGTGAATATTCAATCATGGATTCAATTGTATAAGCAGGAATAAATTTGCCATGACACAAAGGCCAGTCATCACCGCAGCCTCGTCCAGAATCCGTATTCGTCACTAATGCTCCGCCGAGCAGTACAAGAAGCATTCCGATGCACGCAGCGAGAGCTAGCGCGCGAAAACGCCCGGTTACCATAATAAAATCACCTTATTTCATGTTTTAATAACAGTTCAATTATAGCCATAAAAAAAGGCAAAAGCCATGTTGAAAATGTGACACTTCAAGTAGAAGCACTGAAAAAAAGGAAAGCCCGCGCTGAGAGAACGAATTCTCACAAGGCGCGGACTAACGATTACTTATGAGCCAGCGCATCGCTGACTTGGATGGAACGATCGACGAATTCCTCGATTTCCTCGCGTGATTTGCGCAGCTTGCTAACGAATCTAACTAGCTCCTTGCTCTCACGGAAAGCGATAAAGCTCGGTATGCCCAGTATGTTCAGTTCGGAGCAAAGATCAGGTAGATCGTCGCGATCCAGCTCGATGAAAGTAACCTTGCCCTCATAATGACGTTCTAAATCCGGCATAAACGGATCGATAAAATGGCAATCCTTGCACCAAGTCGTCTTAAATACTGCAATCGTGAGCCCTTCGCTTGCCACTGCTTCGCGGAAAGCCTCATCTGTCGTTAACTTTTTCATCTCGCACCTCTGCACATCGTTGTATTTAACATGATCTTATGTTGCTTAGACTTCCCGATCCAGCGTAAATATTCTCATGTCTTCGCCCATGTCGACCCAGCCAATCTTTGCTTTTAATGCTGCAGCCAAATTACGCGCTGGAACATAAGTCGTACCATTAATAACGGTTACCGGGAACGCCCATTTTACATTTTTACCGTTAACGACGGCTGTATCGCTGCCATTTTTTAGAACAATGGTCGTATTTGTAGCTCCGTCATTAACTTTTAAGCTTTTTGTTTTTGCATCATACGTCAGGGTAGCACCCAACTGCTCAACCGTATCGCGGAGAGGAATAATTGTAATATTGTCGGCAGTCAAAATGACAGGATTATAATAATCAGAAGGATACCATGTGATGTTCTGCTTGCCGATATGCAATTTATTTTTCAATAAATCATAAGCAAATGATTTTTCATCAAATTGCTTCAATACTTGATAACCTTGCATGCCAAAAAGCTTATCTACAGAAATATCCGTCTTGGATGCTACAGGCGCATCTGCCTTTACATCGCCGTTTACATTCCAAGTTTCGCTTTCAACCTTGATTGTCAGCCCTTTAACCGGCAAAATACCGTATTCTAGGTCCACTGTTGGAACATAAGAAAGCTCATAGGCTTGCTTCCGCATATCTAGCTTATTATCGAAATAAACATCTGCTTTGATGGTTAGGTCCTTGCTGAAAATTTCATCTAATGTTTCATCAGGCTCTTCCTCAAGCAGCTTCAGCTCGCCCTGCAGCTCCGTTAAGAGAAGAGCGATAGCGTCCGTTGCTTCCTTGATCGCTTCCTTAGGATCCTGAGTATCTAATTCGCTGCCTTCAAATGGGTTAATCGTACCTGCAGCTGCCCATACATTTGGATTGCTCTGAAGAATCTCAAACACGCCTGTTATCATCTTGTCTAAACCAACACGATCAGCAACAAGTGCATCAACATATTTTTTCACCCATGCCCAAATTTCAGGACCATCGAGGTCAACATGCACTTTCATCAATGAAGTCGGTGAACCATTAATGGATTCATTTACTGGCTTCACTTCAATTCGTTCTGGATTTGGCAGGTTATGTATAACATACGAGCCAATGGTATCCAGCATCTGGTGACCAAGCGCAGTTAGCGCCGCTTCATCAACTGCCGGAGCTTCAGTAGATGCTGCTCCCGCTGGCAAGACCGTCAAATCTGATACCCCTGTCAAACCAAGCAAACCCTCGCTCGTCAGATCAAGCACAAAAGGATGCTTTGCTCCCTCAAGCTCCATCACAGCAAGTTTGTCAGACATTTTCAATGAAAATTTAATGCTTGCCGTTTCTCCAAAAACGAGACTTCCATCCATGGAGATATTTGAGCTGTCCTGCGCTTTAACATGATCCAGTTGAAGCTTCATATTGGAAACCAGCTTCATAATGGCAAGTTCCTCTTCAGGAGCACCTTCATAGGCTTCCTCATCTAGCAAGAGCTTAAATTCTAGCGACTGCTTGCTTTCACTTGAAGTAACTTTAAGCGAGTTTTTGAGCGCCGTATTAAAATCAAGATTGGAAACCGCTTGACAACCGGCAACGAAAATAAGTGTTAAAGCTAATAAAAGAATTAATAACTTGCTTGGTCTTGCAAAAAATGATTTCATCCACTCGTCTCCTTTGTTATCGAACATCAATAAGCAGGTTATTGTTATTCACAAACTCTACTCATTGTACAGGAGACTCTATTTGTTGTAAATGTATGGAAAGCACTAGTTTTGTCGAATTTTCAAGCCTTTTACAAGCAGACATTACGACTGTTTTGTTTGAATTTCCACTTGCTTTGTTTCACGACGCCAATTGATTTTCCAATCATAATAATTTGCAATGTCTCGCAACGCAATCATATGCACCTCAGTACCGGATTTCTCGGAGAAATGGATGCCAGGAACCTCTTTCTCATCAATAAACAGCTTAGCAGAATGATCGCCCTTCAACTTACGGAAAAGCTCTTCTTCGGTTTCACCTGCTCTTGCCCCATTGATTCGGAAACTATTGTGATGCAACTTAGAGTTAATGCCTTCTTTCGTCGTAAACGTAATAGGTATACCTACCGCTTTTGTCAGCTCCAAAACAGCTTCATTATGAGCACCATATGGAAACGCAAGTGCACTCACCTTATTGCCGAGTTCACTCTTCAGCCGCTCCTCAGCCCTAAGCAAATCTTTTTTCAACCGTTCAACGTACTCCGCCTTTGTTTCCAACTTTTTCTTTTGTTTATCATAATTAAGCTTGGACATGACAGGCGCTTCATTACCGTGTTCGTTCACTGCTCCATAACGATGCATATCAAAGGTGTGGCTCATAAAGCTCATTCCCGCTTGCTGCATTTCCCTCATCTGATCCCAAGTCAGCTTTGGTGTTCCCGGCTTCGTACGGTCATCGATCGTCGAGACGATTACAAAGTTGACAGCAGGATAACCGTATTCCTTCAGAATCGGATAAGCAAGCTTATAAAAGCTTTCATAGCCGTCATCAAATGTAATCAACAGCGCATTGTCCGGCACATGGCCTTTTCCTTGCATGAAGTTAATATATTGTTCAATAGTAATAACTTGAAAGCCGTTTTGCTTCACAAGCTGCATTTGTTTTTTAAATCGCTCCACAGCAATAATGCCATCAGACTGAGGTTTTATTGCGATATCATGATACATAAGAACGGCGACCTGCTCTGAATAATAAACACTCTTTTTACTAGAAGACATACTGAATAAATCAAACTGCTTGTCAAACGCTTGCTCCAAATATTGCGCCGACACCATCAAGCGGTCGTTTTGAATCATAGCAGGTGCTTGGCCCTCTAGCTTTGTACCATTTACTATCAATTGAACGCTGTTTACCTTGTTCTCATTTGAACATCCTGTCAGCAGCCATCCAACCATCATAGCGACAGCAATGACGATTGCTAGCGCTGCTTTTTTCTTTTGATCCATTATGATTTCCCCCTCAACTACCCAACTAATGGATAGTGTAGAGGAGAAATCTTATCGACTGCGTTTATAGCCGCTTAACATATGCTTAAAGAAATCTTAAGTTTCAAGATGCGCCAACGGGAAGCTCATCTCGAATATCGTTTCCTTAGTGGAACTGCTAACCGATATTCGTCCATTTTGCGCTTCGATAATACTTTTGGTAATCGCGAGTCCAAGCCCCGTTCCTCCAGACCCCGATTCAGAAGATCGTGATCGGTCAACACGGTAGAAGCGGTCAAAAATAAAAGGAACATCTTGTGCCGGAATTTGCTCGCCGTAATTAATAACTCGAATGACAGCTCGATCTTCTATATTCTCGATCTGCAAATCGATAATTTTGCCTGAGCTGCCATATTGAATGGCGTTCGTCATTAAATTATCGAAGGCGCGCGCCAGCATATTCCCGTCCGCCATAATGAACAATGTGTTTTCCTTTGTTTGAATATTGCAGGTCATCTTGGCCTTCTCTAGGCTTGGAACGAACTCCTCCGTAAGCTGAAGTGCGAAGCCGACAATGTCTAGTTCATCAAGCTCCAGCGGCATGCCGTTGTTTAGCTTTGTGTATTCAAACAGATCATCGATTAATCGTTTCAGATGCTTCGATTTCTCATAGGCGATGTTAACGAAATATCGGAGCTCTACCTCATCCTGATACCGATCCTGATCGATCAGTTCAAGGAAACCTAAAATGGACGTAAGCGGTGTACGCAGATCATGAGATACACCGGTAATTAAATCATTTTTTGATTTCTCGGCATTTCGCTCATCCTGCAGCAGCTGATTGAATTGCTGGCCTAATCCATTTATGCTGCTTGCTATTTCTCCAAGCTCATCCGACGCTTTGACAGGAATAACATAATCAAGCTCCCCAGCACCCAGCTGCTGCAGGCCAAATCGGATTTCCTTCAAATAGTTAATCATGTTCCTGCTTGTCCAGAAAAATAACGCTAGAAAAAGCAGACATCCAAAAATAGCAATGACAGGGGCAGAACCAATATTGTTTACGATCCAAATTAATGTACGATTATACGATGTGTATTGTATAAGAAAATAGGCAAGCAAATGTCCTGCAATGACGCAGCATAACATAAGACCTAAGCTTTGTAAGAAAGCAATGATAAAGGATAAGCGAATGGTACGGAAAAACTTATAGCCCTTCTGATTATCACTCGCTCCACGCTGGTCAAGCTTCCTGTAGCATATTACAAAAATCAATAAACCCGCAGCAGCTGCGATTGGCGTTGATCCGATGTTCTCAATTGCCCATATAATTGTCTTGTCGTATGGCTTTATATCTAACATAAACCACAGCAGCATCCAGCCAATCACAGCAAACAGCACCGCTGCTCCTAAACTTGCTGCAGCTGCCTTTAAGTTGAATTTGTTCTTTTTCTTCATCATTTCAGCACCTTCATTTGCGAGGTTTGCATCTAAATAGGCAGGTGGAAGACGAGGTTCACACGATGCCTATAGCGCATCCATTTTATAGCCTATTCCCCAAACGGTTTTGATAAATCTCGGATTTTGGGCGTCCTTCTCAATTTTCTCTCTAATTTTACGGATGTGAACCATAACGGTGTTTTTGGATTCCATAAAAGGCTCGTTCCAAGCGCTCTCATATATTTTGTCCATACTGAGGACGATACCACGATTGACTGCCAGCAGGGTAAGAATAGAAAATTCACGAGGCGTTAGTTTAATTTCCTGCCGATCAACGGTTACCGTATGCGTAGCTGTATTTATAATGAGATCATCAATGATGATCTCATTGTCATTATGACTCGCTTTCGAATGAAATTGCTTCGCTCTGCGGATATGCGATTTGACGCTGGCGAGCAGTACCAGCGGGCTGAATGGCTTCGTGACATATTCGTCCGCACCAAGGCTAAGTCCCGATATTTTATCAATATCCTGAGATTTGGCGGACAGCATAATAATCGGAATATGGTTTTGCTCGCGAATTTTCATGCATGCTTCAAGCCCGTCCATAACAGGCATCATCACATCAAGTATAATAAGATCCACCTTATGCGTATTAAGCTTCTCCAGCGCTTCAAGCCCATTGGATGCCTTCAGCATCGTAAATCCTTCATTTTTAAAATAAATCTCCATTAGGCTTAATATTTCCTTCTCATCATCTACCATAAGTATCGTTTCTCTATTCATATCTCTGTACTCCCTCCTGCGGTGTGCTTCTCATTAAATATAACATGATCTGTATCCATTGGTTCATTTATGTATGTTACAGTGTGGCGCCGCAAATAAAAAAAGGAGCAGACTTCGCTTGAAGGCGTAAGCAAGCTCCCCTTTATGATTGATTTCTTACTCCGTTTTGGACGATGCTTCGCTGTTTTCACCAGCAGCTGCGTCATCCGGCCGTGCAGCATCTTCTTTAGCAAGCATTTCTTGGCCTTTAACCTGCAATATACTAAGTGCAGAGTTTAAATCCTGTGTGTCTTCCTTCACCTTTTTCATCTCTTCCTTAACCGCCGTTGTGAATTCCCCATAGAAGTTGTCAGGCAGCTTGTCAAAATTTTTGTAGCCATTAAAAGCACTTGGCTTTAACTCATAGAATGCACCATAATTATGCCCTTCAACATCCGTAATATATTTCGTGCGAACCGGCAAACCATTGTAATTGTTCGACTTTGATTTTACTCTTGCATAATCATCGCTTGTCACATACTTGAGAAAATCCCATGCGACGTCCTTGTTTGGAGAGTCTGCTCGAATTGCAAACAGATTATTAAATGACATCAGATTTGATTCATCTGGACTTTGCTGTCCGATTGGTGCTGTCACAATGTCCCAGTTTTTTACGATCTTATCTTTTAGGCTTGGATAGTCGCTTGCCTGCTTGATTTGGTTCGTGTAACCAACGTCTTGAATCGTCATCGCCAAACGGCCGGACAGGAAAGGATCTGATAACAGGTAATCCTCATAGGACTGTGACATCGCTCCCGCTTGGCTGCTCATACTTTCAAAATAAAGCGCGTTTGATTCTATTGCATCCAGCGCCTGCTGAAATGCATTTTTCCACGAATCCGTATGTATGGTCATTTGCTTTTGCCCAGCATTCACATAGCTAACTTTTTCAGACTCTGCCAGCATAATGGCCAAATCAAACAGCTCCTCGCGATATCCCATCTTCAAACCGTATACCCGCTCCTTCCTATCACCGCCCGTAGGGAAACGCCTCGCCAATTGTATCGTTTCATTCCAGCTCATTCGACTTCGCGGAAGCTCAATTTTGTATTTTTCAAATAAATCCTTGTTGTAGTAAATAACCTGGCTGTAGAAGCTAGGCGCTAAACCGTATACTTTTCCGCCGCCCTGCTCTTTTAAATAGTCAAGCATACCGGGAATCAATCCCTCGGTTTCGTACTTTTCCTTTTCCATAACAGCATCGAGATCATAAAGCTTGCCTTCTTGTGACAGCTTTTGGTACCTCTCTGCATCCAGCATTAAAATATCAGGCTGTTTTTCTTCTATAAATTTGTTAAACGCAGTATCGTAGTCTGTATTTTCTTCACTATACATCGACTGATTGCTGACGACTTCAATTTCAACATTCGGATATAATGCCGAGAACACCATACCATAATCTTGAAAGAACATGCCTTCATCGTAATACATGACCTTCAGTGACGACTGCTTCATTTTATTACTATCCTTATTGTCCCCTCCAAAGCTGCAGCCAGTTGCCACTAATGCCAAAACAACGACTGATAAAACAAACCTTGACCTTACTTTCATCTCTCGTTTCTCTCCCTCTCCACATATCCCTAATATGTATCCATATCCTACTGATATATAGTCTAGAGGAAAAAACTTACTAATTCTCTCTGCTATTTCTTAACATTAGCTTAATGAATGCTTAAGTTTTTCAAAGTTTTCGAAGCAGTGCGGGAGCTCTAACGAAAAAAAGGACACATCCCCCTATAAGGGCTGTGTCCTTTCTTCCATGATAACTTATGATTATACCGCTTTTTTGTAAAATGGCTTTAAAACAATCCCGAGTATTTTGCGGAGCGGCCCTGGGAACGAGCGCACATCCTCTGGTGTAATAACGCGAAGCGCAGCGAGCAATATGAGATAAAGTGAGCCTACAACAACAGATGCAACAGCTGCTGCCAAGAAATAGGAAAGCTTATCTGCCCATGCTCCCGTAATAGCCAGCACCCCGTACTCAGCTCCCCAGCCTGCGAGGGCAGGTACAGCAATTGCGATCAAATAGGCAATCCATTTGCCGCCTAGCACGTTCAAGTTAACGTCCTTGTTAATGCTTCTTAAATTCAAATACGTAATGACAACGAAACAAATCGTAGATCCAATAATAAATCCGTATACGCCAAGCAAAGGAGCAAGCGCCAGACTGAACACCACTTTAAGCGCCAAACCAATAAACGTATGGTTCATCGGCAGCTTAGGCTTGTTGAGTCCGTATAGGATCGAATTAGAAATCATCATTGTAATTTGGAAGATCGCTCCGGCTGTAAGCATCGCTACCGTCCCGCTTCCGCTTGGAGTCGTAAATAACAGTCCAGTTACGGAATAAGAGGCTACTGCCAGCAGCAGCGCAACCGGTACGCCTGTAAACAACACAATCCGCATGACGAGCGAGGATTGACGCTGCACTTCCTTCATATTATTCAAGGCAAATGCCGAGGAAATGATTGGAATAATCGAAGCGCCAAGCGCAATCGCAAGAATCGGAGGTATGCCCGCTATCCCCATCGCCTTCGTGGAGTAATCCGCCAACGCTTTTGTTGCAGAATTTTCATTATAAAAGGATTCCGTCAATCGCATAAATATCGTTATATCAAAAAAGTACAATAGCTGTACCGTCATAGCCGTTACGACAGCAGGAATGGAAGTGCCGAATATTTCTTTATAAATAGTCCGATAAGGCAGGTTGGAGCTTGTCTTTACCGACTTATCCTTCACACTTATAGCGGATTTGGCATGCTCCGATTGATCTTGTTTTTTCAGCTTCCGCCAAAACCACATCATAACCGAAAATGCACCAATACTTCCGAGTACAGAACCAAACGCAATAGCTGCAGCGCCGTACTTATCTCCCCAGCCCCAGCCGAGTACGATCAGGGCTAGTCCAATTCCACCGATGAGCCGCAAAATTTGTTCCATGATTTGAGAAATACCGCCTGCGGACATGATCTGCCGTCCTTGGAAGTAACCTCGCATCATCGCAATAATAGGAAATAGCAGCAGCGCAGGCGCTATAGCTTGCAGCGATAAAGCTGCATCCGGCACCTTCGAGAACCGTTCATAAGCTGGTGCAAAAACAAACATCGCAGTGGCAAGCAATATCCCTGTCACTGCTCCAAACATTAATGCCGCTCGATAAATTCGCTTGGCTTCATCGGGGCGGCCAAGCGCATAGCGCTGAGAAATCATTTTACTAATCGATAGCGGTATGCCGCCCGTCGCAATCGTTAGCAGTAATAAGTAAATCGTATTCGCTGAGTTGAATGCCGCCTGTCCGGCAGCTCCCAGCATATATTCGAGCGGAATCCGCTGGAACAAGCCGAGAAACCGGACGACCAGCGCTGCGGCTGCCAGTATAATTGTGCCTTTAATTAATGAGTCTTTTTTTAGCATAATGGTCTGTCAAAGTCTCCCTATCCTTTATTTCCAATGGGCTCCAGCGGCTGATGATTGCCGCGTACGGGCACTGCTGCATGAGATGGAGAAGCCCAACGCACACCATTTTGAATCACTTGCAGCACTTGCGGGTTATAGTAAGTTGGATAAGTCTCATGCCCCGGACGGAAGTAAAAGATTTTACCTTGGCCGCGGTTAAAGGTACAGCCGCTGCGGAACACCTCGCCGCCTTCAAACCAGCTCACAAAAACAAGCTCATCCGGCGCTGGGATATCAAAATGCTCACCATACATTTCCTCATGCTCCAGCGTAATGTATTCCGGCAAGCCGGCTGCTATCGGATGCGCTGGATTTACGACCCAAATTCTTTCCTTCTCGCCCACTTCACGCCATTTGAGATCACAGCCTGTGCCCATCAGCTTTTTGAAAATTTTTGAGAAGTGACCCGAGTGCAGCACGATTAAGCCCATGCCTGCGAGTACGCGCTGTTGAACACGATCTACAATGGCGTCATCCACCTGGTCATGCCCCATATGTCCCCACCATACTAGAACATCCGTATTGGCTAGACGCTCTTCTGTAAGGCCATGCTCCGGCTCCTCAAGCGTTGATGTCGCTACTTCGATATCTCCACTTGCGATCCCTTTGGCTAAAGCTTGATGAATGCCATCTGGATATATTTTTTTGACTTCCTCATGAATCTTCTCATGCAAAAACTCATTCCATACGGTTACTTTAATCATTGAGCTATCCACCTTTTATTCATTTCATTAAAAGACGAGCCATAGGACAAACACCAAGATCATCGCCAGCTGCAAAATTACCTTCACGACTACGCTTGAAAACAATCCTACAACTGAACCTAAACCAACCTTGAGCGATTTGTCAAAACGTGTTCCGATAATCATCTCACCAATGACGGCACCCACAAAAGGACCGATAATAAGGCCAAGTGCTGGGATAACGAAAGGACCAAAGATAAGACCAATTGTACTGCCGATCACTGAGGCTCGCGAGCCTCCAAATCGTTTGACGCCCCAGGCGCTAACCGCATAATCGGCGACAAACAGCACGATTAAAGTTACCGTCTGAATGAACCAGAACCAAAAACCAAATTCACTAAACGAGAAAAATAAGCCATAAACAAAAAATGCGCCATAAATGGCAAGAGCTCCCGGAAGAATCGGATAAATAGCTCCTGCCATCCCTACTACAAATAATAGAATAACTAATGTCCAGCCTAAAATATCCATACGTTTCTCATCCCTTCAGAAGGTAACGTCTAATCACTTCTGCAACTCCATGCTCAGTATTCGTAAAAGTAATGAAGTCTGCAGCTTCCTTGACCGATTCCTGCGCATTGCCCATCGCTACGCCTAAGCCGGCTTCGCGAATCGCCGCAATATCGTTCAAGCTATCGCCAACAGCAATGACTTGCGACATCTCGATGTTAAGCAAGCCGCAAAGCTCTTGAAGTGCGCTTGCCTTTGAAACGCCGAGCGGATTAAGCTCCAAATTAAATGGAGATGAATTCGTAATCTCAAGCGCTCCCCAGCTTTGTACTTCAGCCAGCAGCTTCTCTCGAGTGTTGTCATCCTCTGTGTAATAGCCGAATTTCAACCAGTGATGTGATGCATAATCATCAGCAGGCGTAATCCATTTCTCTTTATTGTAAATTTCATCAGCTGTATACGCCCAGAACCACGGCTCGCCATGTGCGAGAGCAAGCTCATGCAGCCTTTGCACGTAAACGTGACTTAGATGAGTACGTTTATGAAGCACATGCGGACGATGCCAAATCTCACTGCCGTTTACTGTGATCATAGGTGTTTCCAGCTTTAATTGCTCAGCGTAAGGCAATGCACTGCGAAAACCTCTGCCCGTTGAGAAGCTGACAATAACTCCAGCATCAAGTGCTTTTTGAATCCATTCTGCATTTTCTGTACTAATTTCACTCTGTTCATTTAGCAATGTTCCGTCCATATCAAGCGCAAGCAATTTATAATCTCCCAATATTGTGCCTCCTCGTAAATGCCGTATCGTTGTTGTACCTAACTAGTAAATTATTTTAGCACATTTACGACAGATTCCAAATGAAAGTCACTCTAAAAAACACGAATTCATCATACTTGCTCAGAAAAAAGGAGCAGCCTCCGCTAATTTGCGTAAGCATGCTCCCCATCTTTTAACTTACTCCGTTGTTTCAATGGTAGTAACAGATCCACTGCTTTCCGTAGTTCCAGCTCCTTCAGCACCTTCAGTAGGTACAGGATCTTCCTTCAACAGCATTTCTTGGCCTTTCACCTGCAAAATATCAAGCGCCGCATCGAGTTCCTGTTCCTTTTTCTTCACTTTTTCAAGCTCTTGGCTGGCTGCCCCTCTAAATTCTCCCCAGAAGCTTTGTGGCAGCTTGTCAAAATCCTTATAGCTATTAAATGTACTTGGCTTCAAATCATAAAATGCCGCAAAATTATGCCCTTCTGTATCCGTAATATATTTAGTGCGGACGGGCAAGCCATTATAATTGTTCGACTTCGACTTGACTCTTGCAAAGTCCTCACTCGTTACATAGCTAAGGAATTTCCACGCAGCGTCCTTACTTGGTGATTCCGAGCGAATGGAGAAAATGTTGTTGAAAGACATCATGCTTGATTGATCCGGATTTTGTTGTCCAACCGGAACCGTTACAATATCCCAGTTTTTCACGATCTTATCTTTTACTTTCTCATTCTCAGCCGCTTGCTTGATTTGATTGATGAAATTAATATCGCCCATCGTCATCGCCAATCGGCCCGCTATGAAGGGATCGCTTAACAAATAGTCCTCATAGGTTTGCGACATCGGTTCGTCGCCACCTTGATTACGCATGCTATCAAAATAAAGCGCGTTCGAATCCAATGCGTCAATCGCTTGCTTAAATGCATTTTTCCATGAATCTGTGTTTATCGTCATTTGTTTTTGCGAAGCATTCACATAATTAACGTTCTCTGAATTAGCAAGAATGCTTGCCATTTCAAATAAATCTTCGCTGTAGCCCATTTTCAGCCCGTATACGCGTTCCTTTTTGTCACCATCCGTAGGGAAGCGGCGTGCCAATTGTATCGTCTGGTCCCAGCTCATGCGATTGGTCGGCGGCTCGATTTGGTATTTCTCAAACAAATCCTTGTTGTAGAACATAACTTGACTATAAAAGCTTGGCGTCATGCCAAAAACCTGTCCGCCGCCATTTTCTCTCAAATAATCAAGCATGCCGGGAATCAAGCCCTCTGTATTATACTTTTCCTTCTCCATAACCGGATCAAGATCATAAAGCTTGCCGTCAAGTGCCATCTTTTTGTATTGATCGGTATCAAGCATCAATATATCTGGCTGCTCCTCCGTAATAAACTTGTCGAGTGCAGCATCCATATCCTTGTTTTCGCTTTGATACATTTTCCTATTTTCTACGACTTGAATTTCGATATTTGGATATAATGCCGAGAACACCATGCCATACTCCTGAAAGAAAGAACCTTCATCGTAATACATAATTTTCAGCGTTGACTGTTCATTTTCTTTTTGTTCGTTTTTGCCCCCAAAGCTGCAACCGGTTACCAATAATGTAAAAACAACTAGCGGTATGACGAATTTTGACAACACTTTCATGTTCAATTTTCTCTCCTCTTCAGTTTCCTCCTAATATGTACCAATTACATTACGTTTCTTTTTGGATAAAAGTTGCAGTTATACACCTTTTTTTGAAATAAATATGAAAAAAGCATCCATTTAGGATGCTTTTCGCAATTATTATGCTAACTTTCTTAGACGCAGTTTCTTGATTACAATGCCATGCGAGGGCGAGAACAAAAATGCGATAACGAACAATATTGCAGCTGCGCACACCATACAGCCAGCAATTGAAGCATCCAATAAAACAGCTGCACCATAGCCGATGAATGTACTAGCTACGCCGGCTGCTACACTCAAAACGATCATCAGGCCGAGCCGATCTGTCAGTAAATAAGCGGTAGATGCCGGGATAATCAGCAGTCCTACAACGAGTATCGCTCCTACACTTTCAAAGGAGCTTACAGTAGCCATCGAGACGAGACCCATTAATAAATAATGAAAGATAGCTACAGGTATGCCGATTGCAGCCGCAAGGGCAGGATCAAACGCGCATAACTTGAATTGTTTATAGAACAAAACGATAACTGACGTTATAATCAGCAGCGTTGTGCCGAGCAGCCAAACGGCTTTCGGGCCCATATTCACGCCGCCAAGCTCCCAAATATTCCAGTGCACATACGCAATCTCACCGTACAAAATCGCATCCTGGTCCAAATGCACCTGACGAGCGTACAAGCTTACGAGAACGACGCCAATGGCGAATAATGCTGTAAAGACAACGCCGATCGAAGCATCGGATTGAATGCCGCTTTGCTGAAACATTTGAATAAGAAAGGTCGTCAGCAATCCGCATAATAGTGCTGCGAACATCATTAGCAGCGAATCGCGCGAGCCGCTGAGCAGAAACGCGATAACGATACCGGGCATGACGGAGTGGCTAATGGCATCGCCGATCATCGCCATTTTGCGCAAAACAAGAAATACACCTAGAATACCGCAGCAGCTTGCTACTAGAGCACCTGTAAGCAAGATCCAGAAGTCGCTCATAATGCCGCCTCCTTCTTCACTTTGCCCTCAAGCAGCATATCGGTGTCACGATTATAGCTTTGCTTCACTCTTTGGCGCACCAGTCTTTTGGCAAGCAATCCGCGCTGTGGACCAAATAGAATGGAAATGCAGAAGAGCAATGTTGCTGCCAGCACCGTAACAGGTCCCGTTGGCAAGTTAGACACCGATGCGCTAATCCAAGTGCCTGCCGCACCGCTAACTGCACCGAATATGCCTGACAATACAACCATGAGCCCAAGGCGATCCGTCCAGTATCTAGCCGATACGGCCGGTGTAATAAGCAGCGCAGCTACGAGTACGACACCTACCGCTTGAATGCCCGCTACTACAGCAACGACGATTAGAAGCATGAGCAGCTGCTCAAGAAAGGCTACGGGATAACCGATGCCTCTAGCAAACCCGGGGTCAAAAGAAATAATTTTAAACTGTTTAAAGAGCAGCGTGCAAACCGTAATAAGAGACACACACACGACTGTCATCGTAATAACGTCAGATGCAATCATGGAAGCCGCCTGCCCAAACAAGAATTTATCCAATCCGGCTTGATTGCCATAGCTGCCATGCTGGATAAGTGTAAGCAATACGATACCTAGGCCAAAAAATCCTGACAAGACGATCCCCATCGCTGCATCCTGTTTAAGCTTAGAGTTTCGAGTAATATATCCAATACCGAATGTTGCGATAAGACCAGATATGCCTGCTCCTATGAGAAACAGTCCAATCGATTTAACGCCAGTGAGCATGAATGCAATGCATATGCCTGGCAATGCCGCATGGGCTAACGTATCGCCCATTAAGCTTTGTTTCCGAAGATACGAGAAGCAGCCGATCACTCCACTGCTTAAGCCAAGCAGTGTACAGCCTAGAAAAATCCATTGCATATTCGGATCGGTCAGCATCAACCATATTCTATCCATGAATTACTCACCCTTTCCGTCAAAACGTGACGGAGACTGCATGCTGCGATCAAGAAACGCCAGTCTGCCGCCGTAAGTACGCTGTAATTTCTCCTGCGTAAAGGTTTGCTCTGTTTTGCCGAATGCTTGAAGCTCTACATTCAGAAGCAGTACCGAGTCAAAATAATCTTGCACAGTCGCTAGATCATGATGGACAACGATGACCGTTTTCCCTTGCAGCTTCAGCTCCTGCAGCAATGTGATAATGGCTTTCTCTGTCGCCGCATCCACGCCTGCAAATGGTTCATCCATAAAGTACAGCTTCGCGTCCTGCGCCAGTGCACGCGCTAGAAACACGCGCTGCTGCTGTCCGCCAGAGAGCTGACTGATTTGCCTGCCCGCATAATCGGCCATGCCAACCTTGTTCAGGCACTCCAGCGCAATCGCCTTATCCTTCGCGCTTGGGCGGCGGAACCAGCCTAAATGACCATAACGGCCCATAAGTACAACATCAAGCGCATTCGTTGGAAAATCCCAATCCACCGATTCTCGCTGCGGGACATAACCGATCATTTTCCGCTGCTGCTTATAAGATTTGCCGTATACTAACACTTCTCCGCCAATACTCGGTATGAGGCCAAGAGCCGCTTTCATCAGCGTCGACTTACCTGCACCATTGGGTCCGATTACCCCGACGAGCTCACCCTCGCTTACTTCAAACGATACGTTCCGAAGCACTGGCTTCTTCTGATAAGCAACGCTTAGTCCCTTAATTGTAAGCGGTGCAATTTGTTTCGTATTTTGCTTGGCTGCTGTTGTAGAATGGTTCATTTTTATCACTCACTTTCCTTGCCTTTTTTATGTGCTATTTCAAAGCGGCTACAATCGTATCCACGTTATGCTTCACCATTCCGATATAAGTGCCTTCAAACGTACCGGCATCTCCCATTGCGTCGGAGTAAAGCTCGCCGCCAATTTTCACCTCATGGCCTAAGCTTCTTGCCCCTTCTATGACCGATTCAATTGATTTTTTCGGAACGCTGGATTCGATAAAAACAGCTTTTATTTTTTTCTCAACTAAGTAGTCGCGCAGCTTGCTAACATCCTTTGAGCCGTACTCCGACATCGTATTCATCCCTTGCAAACCCGTGACAGTTAGACCATACGCTTCCCCAAAATATCCAAATGCATCGTGTGCTGTTACTAAAATGCGATCTGCCTCTGGAATAAGTGCAATTTGCTCTCTCGCATAATTGTCCAGCTCCTCCAGCTGCTTGATGTAGGCTGCTGCATGCTCTTTGTAGTACTCCGCATGGACCGCATCCTTCTCCATCAGCGTGTCGCAGATCACCTCTGTTGTAGAAATCCAAAGCTTCACATTGAACCAAATATGCGGATCATGCATGCCAGCCCCTTGCCCTGGGGCGGAGTGCAGCTGATCTTCCGTCAAATATTTGGAGACGGCTACCGTCGGCTTGCGCTTCTCCAATTTCTCGAACATCTCGGCCATCTTGCCCTCTAAGTGCAAGCCGTTATAAAAAATAATGTCCGCATTATCCAGCTTCCGCACGTCTCCTTGAGATGCCTTGTATAGATGGGGGTCAATCCCTGCCCCCATCAATCCGCTAACATCGACAAACTCACCGCCTACCTGCTTCACTACGTCCGTGATCATTCCTGTTGTTGTCGTAATTTTCAATTTCCCATCGCTCGTTCCTTGCTGCCCGCAAGCTGAGGTTACCATTGCCGTCATCGCCAAAAAAACGATAACCATAATAAATCTCCGAAGAGCAGAATTTGTTTTGTACGTTTTACGCATTGTGCTACCTCCTCCATCCCTGTCATTTTTTATATGCTCTAAAGTTTGCCCTTATGAATCTTAGTTTACCTAATGCCTTTTTTTTAATAATACACAAAAATGTTTCACTCGTGCAACATTTATTTTGAAATGGGCGATTTGCACAGCAAAAAAGGCAGATCGGAGTTGATGCTCCGACCTGCCTTTTTGATGTTTTTAGACCACTATTCGTTTGCTCCTGTTCCTGTATCAGTTCCTGCATTAGCATCATCCGCTGTATGATTAGCCGTGTTGCCAGCAGCATCATTTGTAGCTGGCGCCTTCTTTTTCGGCACACCGTACAAACCAATTTCCTCGTCATAAGCATCAAAAATCTTACGAGCGATTGGAGAAGCACCGTAACCCCCGAACCCGCCATCAGGTACAACAACGGCTACAGCAAGCTTCGGCTTATCGGCAGGCGCATAGGCGATAAATACCGCATTTTCTGCAGTCCGGCCTTTTACTTGTTGCTCTGACGTACCTGTCTTACGGTTATAGGTGTAATCCACACCTTCAAAGCCTTGCGAGCTAACCTTCGACATGCCTAGCTCAATTTCTTTCCAATATTCAATCGGGTAATTTACTTCATTCAAAATAACAGGCGTATAGCCTTGAATAATATTTCCGTCTGCATCCTTAATTTCGTTTACAAATTGCGGCTTCATTCGTTTGCCGCGATTGGCAAGCATGGCAGTATATTGCGCGAGCTGCAAGGTTGTATAACGCCCTTGCTGACCGAAGGAGGCTTGAACAAGCGCTGATTGTGAACTGGCACTTTTCGCCTCGTTAAAGTACTCAATAACGCCCTTCGTTTCGTTAGGCAAGCCGCTTTCCGTCAGGACGCCAAGACCAAATTGCTTCATGTATTCGTCCCAAATTTCTACGCCATTTTGCGGGTCTCTTCTATAAAGCCTATCGCCAATCATAGCTGCCATAAACGTATTGGAAGAATGTTGAATGCCTTGCGCGCCATCAATGTAGCCAAACTTTTTGCCTTGGGAGTTGCCGATATAAGTCTCATATCCTTTTCTACCATACGAGAATCTCCCAGTGTCCGGGTAGGTATCTGTCGTCTTAAACAATTTCTCATTCAATCCGACTAATACGGATAACGGCTTCATTGTCGAGCCAAGTGGCAGGATGGAAGATGGATGTTGATTGCGCTCCTCTTCTGAATATTTGCCATAGACTGTTCGAATCGTACCGTTCGATAATATATTCTGGAAGTTCTCGTAATCCTCTTTGCTAATTCGGCCGCCTGACCAAATATTTGGATCATAATCCGGCATACTCGCCATCGCCACGATTTTACCTGTATCTACTTCCATCGCTACTGCGAATCCGGTTTGTGCATATTTGGCACGCTCATATTTGTTTGTAGACGTTGATATTTTTTTGAGCTGATCCATAATTGCTGTTTCCGTCGTTAACTGCACGTTTTTGTTAATGGTTAAATAAAGATCCGACCCTTTTGTAGGATTCGTTATTTCCATTGGCCCGATAATACGCTCCGCGTTGTTAACGGGATAGGTTTTCAAACCATTTTTGCCGCGCAGCACGTCCTGATACATCCGCTCAAGACCGTCGAAGCCAACGTCCTCTTCATCCAAATATCTCAGCGTAGGATCTTCCTCAGTCGTCTTTTCCTTGTAGAAGTCTACGTTTTCGCGAACGGTATTAAACTTCTTCAAATACCCGACAAGCTGCACCGAAATCGAATCTTTATCATAGTTCCGAACGCTTTCCTCCATGATATCTACACCTTTGAACGACGTGCGATTTTCCATGAAATAAGCCACTTCTTTATTCGTGAGGCCGGATTTAATCCGCCGCGGAGTCGAGATATTATTCCGTTTAAAATCAAGATCCATCTGGCGAATAATATCGTCAACCGTCATCGCCTTGGCAGGATCGCCAAGCTCTGTAAATATGTCATAAAGCTTCTGCGCCATCTCTTTTGCACTTGCAGTCGCTTTCTCCAGCTTAAGCTCAGGCTGAATCGTGAAATAAATAGACTGGGTCGAAGTCGAATAGGCAATTGCATGACCCGTAGCGTCGTAAATATTGCCCCTTATCGGCGGAATCTTCACGCTGCGTGTACTTTTGCCGATCCCTTCAGCACTTAGCGTCGGCCCTTCTACAAACTGTAAAATGGCTAGCCTTACAATCAAAACACTAAATAATGCGAATGTAATAAAGAAAAATAAGTTCAATCGAAACGAAAAATGACGTCGATTTATAATTTCCCGTTTCTGCGGATCATCTTGCACGTCTAATCACCTCATAACCTTCTCATTTTAAGCTATGCATCACGTATGTGAGTATCGTCAAATGCCGGCGGATTAAACCAATTCCCGGTATTTGCCCAAGTAGCATCCAGTGGAATCCAGCCATTATCCCCTTCGCTGATTCGCACCTCATTCCAAGCATGCGGACCGAAGCCTCCCTTACCGTTAGCTCCCATTCCAGTTACAACCCGAACCTCGAGACCTGCCGACCTAGCCATTACAGCATATAAACGAGCTATATCTATACATACGCCTTTGCGCGTATCAAATGTTTCGGGAGGTGTCTGTTCCTTCCAAATTCCCTGCTCTTCATAATTCCGAGCTTTGTCCCAATCGTAAGCAATTCTTGTTCCAAGAAAGTCATATAGCTTTCTCGCCTTATCCTCATTCGTTTGCGCATCCTTGGTCACATAAAGAGCAGCTTTCTCAATCTCAGCTGGGATGGCGTAATCAATAATCTCATATTTTCGTTGTAAAATTTGTTTGAACTGCGCTTCAACCGCTTGGGCGAGCACGGGTCCTTGCCCTGCTAGAACGTCTCCGGCAACTGGACTCAGCCACGAAGCCGCTTTGGTATAAACCGTCGATTCGGAAATTTTGTCGACATACCAGCCATTTGGCACAAGGGACACATAAACGAATAAAAGAACGACGAATACAAATGAACGACCCGCTCCGTGAGCAGCACCAATTAAAGCCCCTATGGCACGGCTTGCACTTCGCCTGCCTTGCAAGTGAGCAATAGGCTCTTCCTTGCCGCTCCTCAGAACGCCTTCTACTGCCCTTTCCAGCAAAGGCTCAATTAAAGCTGCCAATGCCCGCAGCAGTAAATAACTGAGCAGGAACAAGACGCCATAGCGCAGCAATGCAAAATCCCTCAAACTCGTAAGCAGCGTGTACCATGCCTGCTCCACCCCGCTGAGGTCATGAAGAGGAACCTTCACCTTGCTAGTCAACCACTTCGCTACAGCTAGTGACAATGTATTCGTGAGCTGTGCTGCCAGTACCAAACATACGATAACTGCTAAACCTTCCCAAACAAAAAAGAAAAGACGCCTCGCAGATCCCGATGCGCCTCTCCTCATCCCCTGTATAAGAGAGCCAATTAGCAATAGAAGCACAATGATAGCAATTGGCTCCGGCTCTCTAAATAATTGATCCCAGCTTGTCATCGGCATTACCCGTTCTGCTTCGCTTGGTCGATGAAGGTTTGTATCGTATTATCGAGCTCCCACTTGCCAAGCGCCGTTCCGCGGAATGAAATGGCAACCTCATTCGCACCCGGCTCTCCGGTAAGCTCTACATTTTTAGTTTTCACTGTAAAGGTTCCATCCCCGTTGTTCACGAAAGTAGCATCCTTTGCTTCGCCTACCATTGCATTAACGGCTTCCTGTTTCACTGTATCTGCAACCTTAGTGCCAATCTCTTTCAAATCATCCATAGTGTAGCCGCTATATACGACAATACCAAGCACGATTGCCACCACGAGTGCCCATTTAACTACAGTTTTCACGATGCGGATAATAATTAATAGTAAGATAAGCGCAATAACAAGCACAAGCCAATGTTCTTTAAGAAAAGCTGTCCAAGTGTCCCAATCATAGGTCGAAAAATTCAAAAAATCCAATTGCGATCCCCTCCATTATACCTCGTACAAAATCCCATTACAAAATATTATAACCTACGGAATATAGGGCGTAAACGCTCGTTTCCTTTTTATGCAGACATATCCTGTCCCAATTAGACGTACAAGTATATAAGAATGTAATTGGCAAGGAGGGTCAGCTCTGTGAAAACCGCGGTTTGGCTGTACTTATTTTTGTTTATCGCCTTTTTTGATTTGCATGCGCAATACCCCATTTTAACACCTTTTGCCATCTCTTTAGGTGCAGCGCCTTCCTTCATCGGACTCATGATGGGCATGTACTCCATTACGCATTTGCCTGGAAATCTCATTGCAGGCTTTGGCGTTGACCGTTATGGCAGCAGATTGTTTATCGTGTTCAGTCTTATGGCAGCCGGCATTGTTCTCCTGTTTCAATCACATGTAACTAATCCTTGGCAGCTCCTCACGCTCCGCTCCATCAGCGGTTTTGTGCTTGCATTTCTGTCTCCGGCTTGCTTGTCCCTGCTTGCAAGAATAACGAGCGATCGAACGGAGCAAGGAAAGCTTATGGCTGGCAATGGACTAGTTCATACACTAGCATCAGTCGTATCTCCAGCAGCAGGAGCGTATCTCGTTGCAAAAATTGGATTTTCAACCGCTTTTACGCTGCTTGGATGGGTTCTGATCGTAACATCTGTCTGCGCTCTGTTCTTTATTAAAGAAGTTCGCCAGAAGGTAGAGCAAACGGAAGCTGAAAGCAACGACGGGAAAAAGAAAACGATGCTGCCGCTTGAACCTGCAGTGCCTATTCCTTGGCTCGTCTACCTGCTGCCTGTTGCAATAAGCTGCGCGCAGGGTATCCTATCGTTCGAGCTGCCGCTGCTTGCCAAAACGCAGGAAGCGATGATGACGACCGGACTTTTATTTTCCGTTATCAGTATCGGCGCACTCGTCACATTAAGCATGCTGTTTCTGAACCGCGTATCCGCGTATCTGCGAACGTTGTGGGGCTCGCTCATTCTTGCCATTATTTACTTTGGCATTGCATCCGATATACCGGCACCTCTAACATTGATGCTGCTCTTTGTCGGTATGGCGAAAGGAGTCATTTTGCCCGCGCTGTCCACCTTATTAATTGAGCTTAGCGGCGGAGCACGTTACGGCCGTACTTTTTCCGTATTATCCATCGCCTTCTCCATCGGTGCGTTTATCGGACCGATGGCGGCAGGACAGCTTCGCAACTATATATCGCCTTACTACATAGCGTTTATTGCATTGATGATAGCAGTCGCTCTGCTTCCGCTGCGAATTTCCCGTTCACTTTCTTCCCGCACCCATTTTTCGTAGGCATAGGTAAATGCACAGGGCTAATTCCCCATCATGTCATATGCTGTATTATGACAGGTGACTAGTTAGAACAGCTAAGCTCAGCTGTTTGCATTCATCCTTCTAACACTACGGAAACGAGGTGACCCCATATATGTCTGCAAATGTAAGTTCAGAAAATCGTGGTTATGGCCACGGCGGTTTCTCAAACCTTGGCATTATCCTTGTACTGTTTATCCTGCTCGTAATCATAGCATGCACTTGCCTCTACTAGTAAAATAATAAACGGTCTGCAAACTGCAGACCGTTTATTCATTTTCAAACGAAAAAACCAATCATTCCCGTTCTCGGTAAAATCGATGTTTGGTGGTAAACTATACATATGCTTCATGACCCTGCTCTACATTCACTACGCGAGGTGACTTCCATGGATATAGCCATTATCGTAGAAGGAAAAAATGACAAGGCAAGACTTAAGCGCGTCCTTCATCAAGATGTACCGATTTTCTGCACCTTCGGCACGCCCGGTTCCGAGCAATTGGACAAGCTTAGAAAACAAATTGGCAAAAGCCAAGCTTATATTTTCACCGACAATGATTCCTCTGGAAAACGGATTCGCTTCTTATTGCGCGACGTATTTCCAGATGCTGAGCATATTTATACCCGCAGAGGTTATTCGGGCGTTGAGCATACGCCAGAGGAATATTTAATTGAGCAATTAGAAAAAGCGGGCCTCGATGCGCATATCCTATACCCTGCGCAGAGTCCCGCTTCTATTTGGAGCAAAGATGAATTTTAAAGCACCTTGTTTAATTGATTTACGATTTCCTCAGCCGTCAAATCTTCTTTGCTGCCATCAATCCATTTGCGAATTTGACCGTCCTTATCCACAATCGTAATGACATTGGAGTGAGAGAAGGAGCCGTCCTCATTTTTAATGACGCCAATGCCAAAATCTCTAGCAATTTGCATCGTGTTAGATTCATCGCCCCGAAGGAAACGCCAGCCATTAAGATCAGCAAAATTCCGCTTTGCAAAATCACGAATGACTTCAGGTGTATCCCGTACTGGATCAAACGTAATCGAGATGAGCTCTGCTTTAGTGCCGAGCTTGCCTTCCTCTTTAAGCTGCTCCTGTACTTGCGACAGCAAGAAGGTAGTAGGCGGACAAACATCTGGACAATTTGCGAAATAGAAATATACAATTCGCGCCTTACCATTTGTTGAAGCGAGCGTTACCTTCTGATCATCCAGATCCGTCAGCTCAAACGCTGGCGCAGCCTTCTCGATTGGAAGAGTCTGCTTCTCCGGCATGCCGTACGTAATAAATAAATAAATTCCCATTGCTGCGCAAAGCGCAAGTACTGCAATTTTGAAGCTATGCTTTTTGACAAAATCCACGCCAGTCACTCCTTAAGACGATAATTATGATCCCGTCGTATTAAGAATCATAACGATAAATATAACCATTAAATAATTGACCGAGATAAGAAAATTGGTTTTTGCCCATTTGTCGGTATCCTTGGCTTTTGGTCCGCGCAACGTATGGATAAGCCAGATTAAGCCGCCTGCAACGGATATGACCAAGAAGAAAATACCAACGTAACCGTAGGAATAAAACAATATGCCCGTTGGCAAAAGCAATACGATGTAAGGAATCATTTGAAACTTCGTACGTTTGATTCCTTTCACGACAGGCAGCAATGGAAAACCTGCTGCGCGATATTCTTCTACCCTTCTAATGGCAAGCGACCAGAAATGAGCAGGCTGCCACAGGAACATCAGAGCAAACAATATCCAAGCACCCGCATCGATTTCACCTGTTACCGCGCAATAACCGATAACCGGCGGCATCGCGCCAGAGATGCCTCCAACCGATGTACTCCAAGTTGAAGTACGCTTGAGCCACATCGTGTACACCACAATGTAAACACCCCAGCCTAGCAGTCCAAGCCAGCCTGATAAAGGATTAACGAGCAGGAAGAGAACAGCTAGTCCAACAACCCCCAAAATAATACCATAAGCCAGAACAGAGCCTGGCGTCATTCGACCGGTCGGAAGCGCGCGATCCTTCGTACGTTCCATTTTCAAATCAAGTTCCCGATCCCAATAATTATTAATCACGGTTGCTGACGCTATCGTCAACGTTGAGCCGATAATCGCCCATATAAGCAATAGAACGTTAATGTCCCATTTGGAAGCAACCATGAAACCACCTATCGCAGCAAATACATTAAGTCGAAGTAGCCGCGGTTTTGTCAATGCAATCCAGTCTTTAAGCACGAAGCTAGCCTCCCAAGTTATGCGACAAGACGCTGATGGCGTCTATCATCCATTGATGAATCGTTTTTAATCATACCGAAAAAAGAACACGATGACAACGTTCGACGGTTTTGTTCATCATTTTGCCACGTAAATTGTGACAAATCATTTAGTAACCAAATGGGCGGGTACACAATACAATAACTATGTAGTTTGATGCCTATGCCGAACAGCACATCAAACCGTCCTAAAGTCTACGAAAGGAAGTGATCTGTCAATTCCATGGCTGTCATCAAAACCAATTCCGAAGATACGAAGATGCTCGCTAGGCTCATGCGAGCGGAAGCAGAGGGCGAGGGCGAGCTCGGCATGCTTATGGTAGGCAACGTTGGCGTAAACCGTGTACTAGGAAATTGTATCGACTTTAGAAATCTTCGGTCCATCCCAGACATGGTCTATCAAAGTCCTGGCGGTTTCGAAGCAATCACCAAAAGCTACTTTTATCAAAGCGCTCGTGATAAAGATATTCGATTAGCAAAGCGGGTCATTAACGGCGAACGTCAGCACCCGGCTTCTAATGCATTATGGTTTTTCCGCCCAGCAGGCAGCTGCCCTGATACGTGGTGGGATCAGGCCAACAGCGGAAGGTATAAGAAACACTGCTTCTTCGTTCCAACGCCAGAGGATTGTCCGGCCGTTTATTAAAACTATTTCTAATGTATGAAAGTGAGGAAATTCTAAATGTCTAATGGTTATGGTTACAAAAATCAGGTAAGCCCCGCAAATACAGGTCCCGTTCAAGGATTCGGCTACGGCGGTTATGGTCAATACCAGTTTCCAATGGGGATGCAGCAGCCGATGGGCATGCAACAGCCAACTACGCTCCCAGCCAACTTTCAAACCCAACAAGCACAAGTCATTCCGCCAAACGTGCCAAGCGGATCGTTTATTACGCCACAAGGCGGCACTATCGTTGCAATGCCTACCGTTGAAGAATCCTATGTAGAAAATATTTTGCGTCTGAACCGCGGCAAAATGGCAACTTTTTATATGACTTACGAAAACAATCGCGAGTGGAACGCCAAAATTTTTAAAGGAATCATCGAAGCTGCTGGACGTGATCACATCGTTATTAGCGATCCAACGACTGGTATGCGCTACTTACTTTTGACGCTTAATCTTGATTATGTGACATTCGATGAGCCGATTGCTTATGAATATCCGTTCCAAGGCGGAGTAGTAAGCTCTTCCACTCCACTTGGCATGGCTACTCTCGGCACAGCAAATTCTAGCCGTTAATCGCTGCTTCGCCCTTTAGATGTGCCGGCTTAAACGTCCAAATGTGCATTTTCGCAGCTCCCCCAACAATAAAGCTCGAAATATGCATCCAAGAGGAACGCTCACTGCAGCGTTCCTTTTTGATTTGCTCTGCTTGCTCGCAGGTAGCTGCGTTCCATACCTCTACAAATAAACCCGGCTGATCTGTTCCTTCATATAATTGCACCTCGTGTCCTTCCTTTAGCAGCGAAGCTGTGTAGTCAAGATATTGTGCCCGAAATTCTGGTGAAACACGATATTCTGCAAAACAAATGTACATTTGCCTTCAGTCTCCTTTAGATTATATTGATAAAGTTGCTCCCCTCCGCCGATACTACATCTAATTATCGATTGGGGAGGACTTGTCATGGACACAGGCACACATCTTATCATGGGCATCGGTTTAGGGGGCCTTGCCGCAATTGATCCCGTGGTAGCAGCAAATCCAGCCATTCACACCGCTGTTTTGCTTGGCACAGTTATCGGATCGCAAGCGCCCGATTTAGATGGCCTACTTCGTTTAAAAGGCAATGCGATTTACATTCGCAATCATCGCGGCATCTCTCACTCCTTGCCGGCTATCGCCATTTGGACTGCGCTAATTACCGGCCTCCTCCAATTGTTTTACCGAGGCTCGCTCCCTTGGCTGCATATTGGGGGCTGGGTGCTGCTCGCCGTATGCGTGCATGTATTCACCGATTTATTTAATACTTACGGCACTCAAGCGATGCGACCCTTCACGGACAAATGGATCTCTTGGAACATTATACACATATTTGATCCCATCATTTTCACAACGCATGTCATAGCTATTTTACTGTGGGCAGGCGGATTCGTAAATCCAGCTTCAATATTCCCGCTTATGTACTTGTTTCTAGCCGTTTATTTTGTTTGGCGAACAGTTACCTCCAGAAGTACGCTGCAACGGATGAAGACGCTGGACACTGAATATCATGAAGGCGATGCTTATATCGTCATTCCAACGATTTCTCTAACGATATGGAATGTAGTCAAGCAAGTTAAAAATGGCGGATTCGCCATCGGAAATTTACGCAATAACAATTTAGTATGGATTGATTATGTGGAATGCTCTGATCACCCGGCAGTCGCCAAATCCAAAAACGATCCCGCCATTCGATCCTTTTTATATTTCACCAGCTTTGCCTGCGCAGACGTTCGGGAGCATACATGGGGCTATGAGGTCAGATGGTGCGACGTACGTTATCGCCATCGCAAGCAATACCCATTCGTTGGCGTTCTGCTTATGAATAAAAAGGATGAGACCATTGGCTCTTATGTAGGCTGGCTCAGCGATGAACGTTTATTGAAAAGATTGCGCATGGATACTTTTTAGTATTGACGTTCGAAAGCCCTTTGCTTCAAAATAGAGGGGGCTTTCTTTTTTTTGTTTTATATTATTGAAGAAAGTCGATCAGCCCTGTGCTAAAATGATGGTTACCATAATAAAAAGCCCAAGGATTACCCTTGGGCTTCATTTCATCACTGTGTATTAGAAGCGATTAACGGGAGCCGCCTGACAATTGTTGTTCAGCAATTTGAACAAGCTTTTTCGTAATATAACCACCTAGGGAGCCTGCATCACGAGTTGAAACATTACCGTAGTAGCCATCTTGAGGAATTTGTACGCCCAGTTCTTGCGCTGCCTCAAGTTTCATTTGTTGTAATGCTGCAGTTGCTTGTGGAACAACAAGTTGATTTCTGCTTCCTGCCATAATGTATTTCTCCTTTCGTCCTCTGCACTTTGATGTGTGTTGCAAGCTTGCAAGCTTATTATGTGCACCATCAAAGAATCTATTCTTAAACCATTAAAATATATTGACGATTTATTAAGGAGAGAAAACAAGATGTCCAAACCGCTTTCTTTGTTCTTTTCCGTACTAGCTATCGTATTTATGAGCGCTATGGCTATTTCCATCAGCTATAATGGCTGGTTTGTATTATTGTTTGGTTTGTTAAGCCTTTTCACTGTAGGAGCCGGCTTTATTACAAAAGCTCGTTTGCGCAGAAAAAAACAAGGCTGACGCTATGGCGTCAGCCTTGTAAGTACCTAAAAGATTAACCGCGAGGCGGCAGAAAACCCATAAGCTCTTTCACGTCTGCAAGTGTACGATCTGCGACCAAGGAAGCCTTTTCTGCGCCTTGCTTCAAGATTTGATGAATCTCGCCTGAACTGCGAATTTCATTATATCTAGCTTGCAGCGGTTCTATAACCGCAACCACCTGCTCCGCAAGATCTTTCTTGAAAGGTCCATAACCTTGCCCCTCATAACGAGCCTCGATATCTTCAATGCTCATATTTGCACAATGAGCATAAATACTCATTAGATTGCTAATCTCAGGTTTATTTGCTGGATCGTATTTCACTTCACGGCCTGAATCTGTTGTCGCTCTGCTAATTTTTTTGCGAATCACATCTGGAGAATCAAGCAGCGCGATGAAGCTTCCTACGTTTGGATTGCTTTTGCTCATTTTTTTGCTGGCATCATCAAGCGACATTACCCGTGCGCCTACCTTCGGAATATAAGGCTCCGGTATCGTAAAGTATTTGCCAAACCTTGTATTGAAGCGATGCGCCAAATCACGAGTAAGCTCCAAATGCTGCTTTTGATCGTCGCCAACAGGAACAAGATCCGCATTATAAACCAATATATCGGCAGCCATCAGCGTCGGATAGACGAATAGCCCCGCCCCAACAGAATCTTTGCCTGCAGATTTATCTTTGAACTGCGTCATTCTTTCCAGCTCGCCCATATTAGCAAGCGTTGTAAACAACCATCCAAGCTCAGCATGCGCGCGAACATGCGATTGTACAAATACATTCGCTTTGAGCGGATCTATGCCTGCAGCAATAAATAATGCGGCTACCGCTTCCGTTTGTTCTCTTAAGGCAGCCGGCTCCTGTGGAACCGAAATCGCATGCAAATCAACAATCATAAAAAAGCATTCTTCTGTATGCTGCAGCTTTACGAAGTTTTGCATGGCGCCAATGTAGTTTCCAAGTGTAAGCTGACCGCTTGGCTGAATACCGGAGAGTACTTTTTTCATAATGCTTCGACCTCTTTCTTGTCAATTTTAGTCTAAAAAAAAACGCAAAAAATCCCCCGCCGCAAGGGACGAAGGACCGTGGTGCCACCCTAATTCGCTTATGGTACGCTTTGTTATACAATCGAAGCGTATTAAAAATCCCATAAGCCTTGTTGCTCCGTAACGGGGAGCGTCCGTACAAACATCTTCGGCTGCTCGTGCAGCCAGTTTCCGTTCATAGGCTCCGGGGCCCATTCAGCATCGTTGTTTGCACCGGTTCGCAGCAACCACCGGCTCTCTGTACGCAATCCAATCGAGCTTACTTATTCCCATCATTGCATTTAAAACGATTATACATCTGTAATCGTTAATGTCAAGCGATACGAAAGTTGTCCTATCCCGCATCGATACCGCATAAGCTATAGTCATAATCGTAATCCTTACATAAAGAAAGGATATTGTACTATGGCAAAATTTCTTTACCGCATCTGCACCCCATTGCTCGGAGTAGGCTGCTTGATCATGCTCGCCCTTATCGTAACCAATCGAGAGCTTCCCACACATCTTTTTAGTATCACTAATTTGCAATCCTTCAAAATATTATTTATAAGCATTATTTTAGAAGCATTTCCATTTATCCTGCTCGGGGTGATCTTTTCTGCACTTCTGCAAGTCTTCGTTTCGGACGAGCTCATTCAAAAATTCATGCCCAAAAACCCGGTATTAGGCGTTCTTTTTGGGGCGCTGCTAGGCATTTTATTCCCATTATGTGAATGCGGAATGATACCGGTTGTCAGGCGGCTTATTCGTAAAGGCATGCCTGCTTATATCGGAATCGTTTATTTATTGGCAGGCCCCATCGTTAATCCAATCGTTTTTACATCAACCTTTGCTGCTTTTCGAACGACGCCAGAAATGGCTTATGCACGAATGATATTGGCCTTTGTCATAGCCGTTATTATCGGCCTGCTCCTTTATAAATTTATGCGAAGCAGTCCGCTCAAATTAGCTCAACCGTTTCATTTAATCAAGCAGGGTCATACACATAGCCACAATCACACCCATAATCATGAGCATGGGACAAGCGTTACTGGATTCCGTGGAAGAGCCGCCTCAACCCTATCACATGCTTCAAACGAGTTTTTTGAAATGGGCAAATATTTTATTTTCGGAGCAATGTTGACCGCCATTATTCAAACGGTTATTGATCGCAGCACCTTTGAGGCATTTGCTGATCAGCCTTTATTTTCATACCTTTTCATGATGGGCTTTGCTTTTATTTTATCAATCTGCTCCACTTCAGATGCTTTCATTGCTTCATCGTTCAGCGGCATGTTTGATTTTGGACCGCTGCTTGCTTTTCTTGTATTCGGCCCAATGATCGATCTTAAAAATACGTTAATGCTGCTAACGACATTCCGTATTAAATTCGTATTTATTCTCATTGTACTAACCGCGGCGCTAACCTTCATCGGCGCTTGGATAATGGAGGCGCTGCTATGATTCATCATCTTTTGCGTGCCGCAATTCTTACAGGTTTTGCTCTGTTTATTCTCTACTTGGATCGAACGGGTGAAATGGCTCTTTATATCGCTCCAAAAATGGAGGTATACGTAAAGCTGTCAGCGTTAGGTCTCTATGCAGCAGCTATTTATCAAGTCTATGCCGCTTTACAGAAACGTATCGGAAATCAAACGCCAAGCTGTGATTGCGAGCACGAGCCATCTCCATCCGTGTTCAAAAACATCATCATTTATGGGTTGTTTATTTTTCCGCTGCTGCTCGGTTTTCTCGTCCCTGCCGGGACGCTTGGGAGCGATATTGCTTCAAAAAAAGGGATCAGCTTATCTGGAATTTCAACAGCTGAAGAGAATGGTTCCGGAGTCGATGCCTTTTATCCTTTCGATGGCTATATGGAAGCACATACAGCATACGCGAAGAAACTGTACAGCCAACCACTTATCCGTGTACCTGATACTCAATTTATTGAGACGTTGACGACATTTGATCTCTTTCGAGAGAAACTAATCGGTAAAGAAGTTGAAATTTCGGGGTTTATTTACCACGAGGACGAGATGGGCAAGGAGCGATTTGCGGTCAGTAGATTTGCAATGAATTGTTGTTCAGCCGACGCTATGCCTTATGGACTTATGGTATCTTGGCCTAAAGCGATGGATTACGCCGACGATGAATGGGTGACGGTGACAGGAAGGTTAACGACATCAACTTATATGAATCATGTTGTCATGACTTTAGAAGCCCAGCGGCTTGAACGAATCAAGGTGCCGGAATCGCCTTATGTGTATCCTGATCTTGATTTCGGACAATAAAATGAGGAGCTGACGGATGCCGTCAGCTCTTTTTTTTCTTTACGTAATTTTGTTTATTGTGAATCCCATAAATCATTTCTTTTCGGATAATAGCGAGAATTCCAATTGGCCATATTGTAATTAGATTCAAAAAGTATGCTTGCCGACCAAGAATTAGCGCTTGAACGAACGGAAAAATCATATAAAATTTCGCCATGCGACCAGTCTTTCCTAAACTTAAGCGATTCAATGGCCATTTGTTTAAATGCCTGTACCTGAACAGCTGTCAGTCCTTTATCGACACTCTCGAACTTTCCATTTTTGCATTCGATTGGATGGTGCCTAACCCCAAATTTACCCACCGCATTGTTTCGAATATGTATTAATACTGTACCAGCCGTAGCGTTTGTCAGTTCACTTTCAAGCTGACGAAACACAAATTCAACTTGACGAGCGAGAGCTGCAGATTCCGTTTGCATACTTATTATCCTCCTTTATGATTTATTAGGCATGAGTTTCCACTTAGGTCTCAACGCATATTATATAGTCCATTTCTATCATTATCAATATACTAAACAACATTATTTTTGTTTATTTGATATTATTCGACTCTCATTTAATGATTATATAACTTATTTTTACATAATTAAAGAAAGATCATTTCATTACATCTAAATAAAATGAACCTTGCGAACTAAAATAATATTTTTTATTTAATTTTTCAATTCTAATTTCAAGATGCTTTTCTTTCTTACTTAGGAGTTATGTACCATGCAATCTAAACCATCAATTAATAATAAAAATGATTTCTAATTACCGATAATGGTATCATTTTCTATTTATTGTTACACCGAAAACGTATTTAGTATTTTCCGAAGCGCCGCATGCGGTCATTATTTATCTATTTTTTATGAATCGACAATTATAGACCAATTTCGCAGCTGGTGCTATAATATGGATATTCTATTAAAAGGAGCGCTTACATAATGATCCAATGGTACTATTCGCTTTCCGTGCGCAATAAGCTGCTGATTACTTCTTACCTAAATTTAGCAGTGTTTGCCCTCATTATGCTTGTCATATTATCAGTATCAGGCGGCTCGCTTATCGCTGGAATTATTTTCACAATCATTATGGCAATCGCTACGCTTCCACTCGTTTCCTTCATCGAGAGATCCATCAATAATTCATTTGATGAAATTAAAGGAACTGCGCTTCGTATTTCCAAAGGTGATTTCACTCAAAAAATCGACACAACGTCTTCATCAGCTTTAGGCGAGCTTGGACATTCGTTTAACAGTATGATTGATAAACTTCGCGACATTCTAACGGAAACGACGAACATCATCCGTCATGTGTCCGATACAAGCCACAGCATTTTTGACAAAAATAATAATATTCAAATCGCGATGCAGCAGGTTGCTGCTTCCGCAAACGAGCTTGCTACTGGCGCAAACGAAATTTCCGAGGACGTTTCCGAGATGAGCGAATCCATTACTGAGATCGAAGAGAAAGTTTCCGATTACGCTACCTCAACTAAGGAAATGAACACACGCTCTGAGCAAACGCTTCAGCTCGTAGATAAAGGCATGAAGGCTCTTGATATTCAAGCCGACGGCATGCGCCGCAACGTTGAGGCAACCGAGAAGGTATCAGCTACAATTGAAGATCTAGCCCGCAAAGCAAGAGGCATTAGTGCAATTACGACGACTATTTCCGATTTGGCTGAGCAAACTAACCTGCTTTCATTGAATGCCTCTATCGAGGCTGCAAGAGCAGGCGAGCACGGCCGAGGCTTTGCCGTTGTTGCACAGGAAGTCCGCAAGCTTGCTGAGGAATCCAGCGCTTCAACTAAACAAGTATTCAACCTAGTGAAAAGTATTGATGAGGGTATCAAGCAAACGATCAGCAATATGAAAACAAACGAAGAAGTCGTTAAGCTGCAAACGGAGCATATTAAGGAATCCGAAGTCGTATTCTCAGAAATTGTACAAAGTGTTCAATTTATTACGGATAAAATTTATGTTTTCTCCCAAGAAAGCGACGCTATGCTTGAGAGTGCCCGCAAAATTTCCGGAGCCATCCAAAACATATCCGCGATTACGCAGCAATCGGCTGCTGGCACGGAGCAAGTATCCGCTTCGATGAATGAGCAGATCGCATCTGTACAAGCAGTGGTAGAAGAAACGGAACGTATGCGTACAATGGCGGCTCAGCTGCTCAGAACCATCAATGTTTTCAAAATGAAATAATCAAGTATTTGATTGCTTATCGCGTAACAAAAAAAGACCATAATCTTTCCATTCAAAATGGATGATTATGGTCTTTCTTATTTTACGCCTGCTGCTTGCAGCGATATTCTTCACGCTGTTCTGCACGAACACTTTCTTTAACCCTTGGGCAAGTATAACAATAATAGCCGCCATCAACTAAGTAATACAAGCAGCATGCTGCTTTCAGCCGAACCTGCTTATCTTTGTCTCCCAATGACTCTGTCATACGGAATTTCACATCAAGCGGATTTTTGCTTCTGCCGAAAACATCGCCATCAAGTGATTTGACCATATTGAAATAGGTCACAATGCTTTGCTTTGCCTGTTCATCTACTTCGGCACTCAGCATTCTGTCATACCCATATTCAAGCGTGGTAGGAAGCTGGCTCCAAAGCATGCCTACTTTCAACGTTCCTACCTTTGCAATCATGTCAAATATAGGACGTATCGTATGCTCAAAAAAAAAGCTGATTTTATCCTTAATCCACATGTCTTGTTCATCTAAAAGTAGTGGAGCCGCTACAAATTCAGAGTTATGTAAGTAAAAGCTGACAGCAATATATTCATGATTGTTATATTCAGCCTTGTATATTTGAACTGTTAAATTGTTAAGTGATAAATCCGGCGCTTGTTTCAAAACAGACAACGTATAAAGCAAGCCCAGCATAGGCCCGCGAAACCAACCTGCCATGTACACTTCCCCTACGGAAGGGTCCATGCCTTTAACTAGCGGTGTATAGAAAGCTAATAATTGCTTCAATTTGTTCTCATCCAACAGATCTATTGCAGGGCAGGTAAACAGAAGATTTTCTCGTTTATTTACCGTTAAATCATAGCTGTCCTCCAACATCGCAAACAACGCTTCATTCATTGATGTTCTCGTCCTTCCATAACATGAATGTACAATAATAAACGATACGATTTATTATACAACGGACGAAAATGATTATCAATTGCATTTCGTTATCTCATTGTGACAGTTAACTCACCAAGCTGCTCGATTTCCACGGTTACCACATCACCTGATTTTAAATAAACCCTTTGATCTCTCGGGTATCCGATTACTACCCCTTCCGGAGTCCCTGTTAATATGATATCGCCAGGTACGAGTGTCATATGCTTAGAAATATAACTAATTATAGATGGGCAAGAAAAAATCATATCTTCCGTATTCGAATGCTGCTTTTGAACACCGTTTACGCGGCAAGAAATAGTGAGCTTATCCGGATCATTTACTTCATCTGCCGTTACGATATAAGGACCAATTGGTGCAAATCCGTCGCAGCTTTTGCCAAGCATCCACTGAGATGTACGGCGCTGCAGGTTTCTTGCTGACAAATCATTAGCGCAGCTATAGCCAAAAACATAATCAAGCGCATCCGCTTCTTCGATGTTTTTTGCCGTTTTTCCTATAATGATCGCAAGCTCAGCTTCATAATCCACCTCATTGCTCGTAAGCGGCAGCTCCACCTCATCACCATGTGCACTCAGGGCATTGGCAAATTTATTAAACAAAATAGGGGAGGTCGGAATTTCAGCTTTCGTCTCCTCTGCATGCTTGCGGTAATTTAAACCGACGCAAATTATTTTTTGCGGGTTCGAAACGACCGGTGCGTAAGCGAAATTTGTGTCCTCAAGCACATACATGTGGTTGTTAGTTGCAACGACAGCCTCAATAACCGCTTGAAGTTCCGCTAATGCTGTTTTACCGCCTCTTATAACTTCTTCTATAGAAAGCGGAGCTGGAATATCCAGAGCTTGAGAGGCCATTTTAATATCAATAATTCCTAAGTCAACCTGCACGCCGAGTCTTAGTTGATCGGATTGCTTAAACTGCAATAACTTCATAAAAGATAACCTCCCTGCCATGAATTGGTGAACTATGTTTAGTTTAAGCCTCTCTTTTTTTAAAGTAAAGCGCATGAAAGTATGCAGCATGGGTAAAATAGCGGCACGGCTTGTTTACAATCAATCATGGGGACTGATGCAAATGTGGAAAACACCACATAAAATGGGGAAGACTGTGGCGGGCATTGCTTTAATCGCTTGTATGCTGCTTAACCTATCAACCGATTCCTATGCTTCAGCTGCCGATAAGCAGCAAATAGCTCAGTTCAAACCTGCAAAAGAATCAAAAAAACGAAAAACGGCTGTCGTGTCTTGGGATAGGCTTCATAGGCAATTTCCCAATGCCTTTCTCCTTAATGGGCCTCGTAATAAGAAAAGAGTCGCGCTAACGTTTGATGATGTTCCCGATCCAAGATATACACCAGCTATTTTGGATATATTAGCGGAGCATGATGTTTGCGCTACTTTTTTTATTGTAGGGAACCGTGCTGCCAAATACCCTGCATTAGTAAAGCGGATACATAACGAAGGGCATGTCATAGGTAATCACTCTTATGACCATGCCATTTTTTCAAAGCTTACTTTAACGAAGTATCAGAAGCAAATTTGGCGAACGGACACCATAATAAAAAATATAGTCGGATATTCCCCTCATTTTATACGACCGCCATACGGTGAACTGCTGCCTCAGCAAGTAAGATGGAGCAAGCAGGCTGGATTTGCTATCGTCAACTGGGATGTGGATTCCATAGATTGGAAAAACAATCCTAGCAGCGCATTGGTGCTGCAAAATATAAAAAGAACACTTCAACCTGGATCGATTATTTTACAGCACGCAGGCGGAGGAGTCGGACAAAATTTATCCGGCACGGTTGCTGCACTCCCGAAGCTCATCCAATTGCTGGAAAGCAAAGGGTATGAGCTCGTTACATTGCCTGAGCTCGTCGGACAATCCGCAGCCCGTTGAGTTTTCTGTACAAAAAAAAGGCAATCCCTCATGAAGAGTGGATTGCCTTTTCCATCTATATTTTTATTCAAGAACGAATACTTTCACGTTTTGGATACCAAAAGACATGGCTTGGCTTGTTGAGCCTGGTACAAAAATATCAACGCGATTGCCTTTAATCGAACCGCCAATATCTGTTGCTGTTGCAATCATTCCGCCTTGCGGCAAACCATTATAGGAATACCCTGTCACATAAAGCTTTGTGCCAAGAGGTATCATTTTCGGATCTACGGCAATCGTACCAACCTGGAGCTTGTCTCCAAAGTAGTCGACTGCTCCCCACTTGCCATTCTCAGATGCTGCTGCTGTATAAGCCGTAGCTTGTACGAGAAGCGCTTTCGAGTAAGCGTATTCTTTACCATTCATGGCTTTAACTGTTTTTGAGGAGTCGTCAGCTGCTGAATTCATCGTTGCCGGTTTCTTCTCTACAGAAGCTTCTGTGGAAGGTATAGTAAGCTTTAAACCTTTATATAGGTTAAGCGGATCGATTTTTGGATTAGCTCCCATTAGTGTATCCAAAGGTACACTGTACTGCTTGGATAGCTTCCAGAATGTATCATTGTCATTCGCTGTATGTGTTTTCGAAGCTGCACTTACTGTTCCTGCTGCCATCATAACCGATAATCCTACTACTGCTGCTGCTAATGTACGTTTTTTAAACATGGGGTAAATCCTCCTGTGCGTTCCCGAAGTTTCACAACTTCGATCACGTGATTATAAATCTTGTTAAGGGCGGTTGTCCGCCCTTAACGTATTGCTGTTGTATAAGGTTTAAAGAAAGACTAGCCGATAAACATTTGAACCCATTCGCCGTTTACATAACCAACGCCGATTTTTGTAAAGTTGCCGCTAAGAATGTTTGCTTTGTGACCTGGGCTGTTCATCCATGCAGTCATAACATCTTGTGGTGTTTTTTGACCAGAAGCAATGTTCTCACCAGCATAAGAATAAGTCACACCGAAAGAACGCATCATATCAAATGGAGATCCGTATGTCGGCGATGTGTGGCTGAAGTAATTGTTAACGTCCATATCTCTTGCTTTCTCTGACGCTACTTTCGTAAGAAGCGTATCGCTCTTCAAAGCGGACAAGCCAACTTTAGCACGTTCCTTATTAACTAAGTCAACAACTTGTGATTGATAAGCACTCAAATTGGAAGCCCCTGTGTCGGTACCTGTTCCCGGTTTTGTTTCAGTTCCTGTACCAGTACCAGTTCCTGGTTTTGTTTCAGTTCCTGTACCAGTACCAGTTCCCGGTTTTGTTACTGTTCCAGTACCTGTTCCTGGTTTTGTTACTGTTCCTGTGCCTGTTCCCGGCTTAGTTACTGTTCCAGTACCTGTTCCTGGCTTAGTTACTGTTCCAGTGCCTGTTCCTGGCTTAGTTACTGTTCCAGTACCTGTTCCCGGATTAGTTACTGTTCCAGTACCTGTTCCTGGTTTTGTTACTGTTCCTGTGTTACCGCCTGTCGTAGGCCATTGAATGAAGCTGCCATTCAAAAGCTTGCTAATATCTATTCCATATTTATCACCGATCTGTTTGATCGTATCTTGGCTAATGAGGCATGGTTGTTGAATCGTGGAGAAAGTTTTCACAGCCGGTGCTGCACCTGCCGTTGGAGCCGTAAAACCTGCGCCGATCACCGTTGCTGCGATTATGCCAGCGACACCTACACGTATTGGTTGCATCTTCATGAATGAATCCTCCTAATAAGATAAGTTTTTGTAAAAAAGCGTCTGACGACTGAAGCTTTTTCAGCTGCGCATTCGTTTTGTTTGCGCATCGTTCTTCCTGACGCCACTTATCTTACCATGGGGTTTTTGGTGTTTCATGACACAAAAACTGGTAATCGCGTGAAAATAGCTAGCAAAACAGCACCATTACTGCTTTATGAGAATATGCTCATCACCGCTTTTTGCTGCTTTTAGAGCTGTCCGCTAGCTTTTCGAAGCTCATTTGCGAGCCGATGAATTTCATCTTTCTCCGCTTTGGTGGTTGCTGCAAACCATGCTGGAGAGAGCCAAGTAGAGATAATTTTGTTAGCATCTGATGCGTTCATATCAACATCCCTCCAGTCACGAACAAGCTCTAAGAAAGCCGCTTTGTTAACTGAACTTCCTGGACATGTTTTCGCTGGATTCATTTCGCGATGAAACAAAATTTGACTGTCTGGCAGCTTCCACATGGCAGCAATTTGACTTGTCAGCTTAACGGCTGAAGCAAGCTGAGCACCTTCCAGCTTCTCAGCTCCAACATCAAAATTACCGATCATCTCGAACATAAACGGATGTATGCGGTCTGGATCAGGGTCGTTGTAGCCAACAGCAGAGGCCGGAGCCTCCAGAAGAGAACGCCCCTCCCATATATAGCCGTCAGGGTCGATCGTTGCGTGCTGGGCGATATCACCCCAATTTTGTGTAATCGCATGAAACCGCCACATCCCTTGAATGATTTTCATTTTATCCGCAGCTCTGCGATAATCCACAATAGTCGGCTTCCATGTTCCATGCACATGAATCTGCGAAAACTTCACTTTTGATACGAATGGTTTCAAATACTCAACATACTCCGCAAAAGTAAACCTTTGAAAATATTTGCGCTCTACGACCATTTCGCAACGCATCCTCTCGATAAACAATTGCTATATTTTATGCGATACATGAATGAATCGAGACGGCAAACAGATAAAAAAAGCAAGCCATGGATATATTCCACGACTTGCTTCTTGTTTTGATAAATCTATTTTTGCTTATCGAGTGCCGAGTTTGATGTTGCCCGTCTCCGACTCCATGCTTATTTTGATATCACCGCTGCCGATTACACCTTCAATATTATTTTCTGTTTCCTTGTTAACTGAGAAACCATCCCAATCCACCTTGCTGTTTCCGGTATCCTTCTTGATACGAATAGAAGCCGAAGCTGGCTGCTTATCTGCATTAACGATAATATTCCCGGTATCCGTCTTAATTGAAAGATCGCTGCGCAATTCGTCTGTTTCAACTCGTACATTTCCCGTCTCAGATTCTGCTTTTAGAATGCCTTTTCCGTCCGCAATAGTAATGTTTCCAGTATCTGTTTTTAATTCAAGCTCCTGAGCCGTGTAATTCGTTAATTTTATATTGCCGGTTTCTGATTTTAATTTCATTTTGTCAGCTTCCATCTGATTCACTACAATGTTTCCTGTATCTGTTTCGATATCAACTGAGGTCCATAGCTTAGCAGGCACCTCAATCGTCAGCTTCAAGTTAACGATAGAAATACCGAATGTAAAACGATCCTTCGTATTTGCCTCAATATTAAGCGTATCCCCTTTAGGAGCTGCCGTTAGGATGACGTCTCCAGCAAGTTTTTCACTTACATCTCCTTCAAGTCTCACTTTAATATCATCTGCTGTGCCGGGAACGAAAGTGATATTAAACGTATCCGTCTCCGCATGGATCGAGCGAATGGACGATGCATCAATCGTTTTTTCCTGCAAAAAAGGTTCGCCCTGAAATTTCGTTACAAGTTCATCTTTATCGAATACAAAAAACGCGCAAAGTACTCCTATACCAAGCAAAATTAAAGCGAATGCAGCTAGTTTTTTCATTTGTTATTCCCCTTTACAATTCTTGTGTTGAATTTCAAATATTTTAAGGTCATCTTATAGAAGGAAGTTGTAAGTGCCTTTAAGCCGATGATGAGTAAAATCGTAATTGAGCTTGTAATCAAGCCTATCGTCAATGCCTGTGGCATAGTAAATGTGCCATTCCATAAGCTCTCTACCATGATTCCGATACCGCCTACGCCTATTCCCAGAGCTGACGCCCATAAAGCAACAATGACCGACGCCAGAGCCAGATAGGGGCCTAGAACGAATATAACATTGAATAAACCAAGGCTTGCTGTTGCAAATACAGCCTTAGAGAGCTTACCGAAGCCCTTGTTCGTCTCTGCCTGATTAACTCGGTATCCAAGCAGCATCTCGTTCGCAATCATTCTTGGATCTCCCAGCTCGCTAGCTGCTTGCTCCTCGGTTTGACCATTCTCTACCGCTTGCTGAAAATGAAGATAATAATCATACAGCCATTCCTTCCGCTGCGGCTCTGGAATGACTTTGAGCATGCTCTCAAGCTCCAACATATATCGATCTCTTGTCGTCATGGTCTTAAACCTTCCTCTACAATTTCATTTACGGATTGCGTGAAACTTTCCCATTCTGCAATTAATTTGCGCATATGACTCCAGCCCTCTGCTGTTAATTGATAATATTTCCGAGGCGGGCCTTCAGTTGATTCCTTCAAATAGGTTGAGAAATAGCCGTCCTGTGTCAATCTGCTTAGTAATGGATAGACGCTTCCGACTGCAACTTCAAACTTTTCGGAAATTTTAACAGCCAGCTCATAGCCGTATCGATCTCCCCTTGTCGCAAGCACAAGAACGCATATTTCAAGCACGCCCTTTTTAAATTGAATGTTCATTTCGTGTCCTCCATCATTGAAGTTCTAATTCTTCGGTACTGTATGTGGAAAGATACTAAGCATAACTTACTATTAATCAATACAGTATAGCACTGTACAGCAATTCCGTCTTTTGTATAATTTTACCACATGCTATTCTACAATGCAAGATAGTGTGCAAAAAAGAATACCTCCAACCTCACGGCTTGCGCACGTCGGTTGAAGGCATTCCTGTACATTAATTAGTTTACGCTAATGAATTTGCCTGTTGCTTGTGACTCAAATGCACACAAGATAACTTTCAAAGAAGCACGGCCATCTTCACCGCTTACAGCAGGTGTTGTGTTCGTAAGAATGCTTTCCAAGAAAGCATTGACTACGCCGCTTGTCTCTTGCTTATCGTTAGTCGAGATTGCGCCTACCTTATGCTTCTCAACTGTGCCGTTGCGCAGCTCCACGATTACTTGATCGTCAGGATGCGTACCGATTTTCATAACGCCGTTCTCGCACCACAAAATAGTGCTGTTGTCCTCACCCTTATAGTAAGTCCAGCTTGCTACAAGCGTGCCGATTGCACCGCTCTTCATACGAAGCAAGCATGATGCGTTATCATCAACATCGGTATCCTTATCAAGCGTGCCAACAAATCCAGCTACTTCTGAAACTTCGTCGTCAAGCATCCAGCGAATAAGATCGGATTTATGAACGCCAAGATCGCCCATTGCGCCCATAATAGCTTCTGGCTTACGGAAGAACCAGCTTTCTGCGCCATCGATGCTCCAGCCATCTGGACCAGGGTGACCAAACGATGTGCGGAATGTAAGTACTTTGCCTAGAATGCCGGACTGCAATACTTGCTTCGCTTTAACATGCGGCGGCATGAAGCGTTGGTTATGACCAACCATCAAGTGAACGCCGTTTTTCTTAGCTGCTTCAATCATCGCTTCCGCTTCTTCATCGGTTACAGCCATTGGTTTCTCAACAAGAACATGAGCGCCCGCATTAGCTGCAGTAATTGACATTGAAGCATGCAATGCATTTGGCGTACATACGCTTACTGCATCAGGTTTGATTTCTGCAAGCATCGTTTCGAAATCAGCAAACGCTTTCCCGCCATGCAAATTTGCATAGTGTTCTGCGCGCTCGATAATTGGATCTACGAATGCAACAAGCTCAACATTCTCATGAGCTGCATATTCCGGGATATGACGGTATTTCGAAATCGATCCGCAACCTATAACTGCTACACGTACTTTAGACATGAATATTTTCCCCTATCTATTATCAATTAGATTATTATTTGTTCAAAAAATTAGTTTTCAACCATTCCATGCTTTCAGCAACAGCTTCAATCGGAGGATTCGCACAAGTGTCCTGCTCAACAATAATCCATTCTACAGATGCTTTCGAGGCAGCATCAATAATAGGAAGAAGCGGCAAATCGCCACGGCCAAGCTCTACTGTATCGATTTGTTGACCATTCTCACCAGCGCGGAAGTCCTTCAAATGAAGAAGTGGCAGACGTCCTGCGTATTTTGCAATGTAAGCAAGCGGATCTACACCGGAGTATTGTACCCAGCCGATATCCATTTCAACTTGTAGATATTGCGGATCAATCCGCTCATACAAAGCGTCAAATACGATTTGGCCGTCGATTTCAACTTCAAATTCAAATTCATGGTTGTGGTAAGCAAAAGAAATGCCTGCTTCACGGAAACGCTTACCATACTCTTCAAATTTCACGAGATGTCCACGCCATGCTTCTGTATCACGAGCATCTACCGGCAACCAAGGACAAATAGCATATTTAGCTCCAATGGTTTGAAGATAAGCAATTTCCTCATCAAGATTGCCTTCAAGCAGATGCAAGCCGACGTGGCTGCCGATTGCTTTCAAATTCAATTCTTGTAGCAGATCGCGCATGTCTTCAGCTTTGATATCACCGTATCCTGCAAATTCTACGCCCTCATAACCCATTGCTGCAACCTTGCGAAGCGTGCCTTCAAAATCTTGTGCGGTAGCGTCTCTTAACGTGTACAATTGCAAACCAATATTCATTCGTGACATGTGAGCTGCACTCCCTTATATTTATTATTTGATGTATTTGATTTTGTTTTCTGATCTTTATTATATCGACAGTCCTATGCGAAAACCAGTTGTATTATTAGTCTTTTCTTATGCGATTTTGGTCAAAGCTCGTACAATGGCCCTATAAAAGGGGCAGCTTCGGCCTAGCCTGCATACGGCTGGGACGAAGCTGCCTCTTAATTGTTTAGATATGAATAGTAAACGCCAGCTGCTTGGAGCCTGCAGCAATGTGCAGAACTGTATCCTTCACATCAGCTTTTACCCCTTCGACTGAACGAATTGGACCTAGCCCCTTCAGTGCCAACGAGAATGATTTGCCGCTGCCCTCTAATTGAACAGTGATCGCTTCGCCTTGGCGTGTTGCCGAGATCGTCAATTCTGTATCGCCTTTGGTATTGCGCACAGCCGTTGCAGCTGTTTTTCCGTCTTCCAGATTATGAAGCTCAAACTGTACGCCATCCGCATAATCATAATCTGGTTTAACCTCATTCGCTCCAAGCGCAATAATGGAATTAGGACGAACGAATAGTGGAAGGCTAAAGAAGTCATATTTCTCTTTGCGCCATGAGCCGCCTTCTACAATTTCTCCAGATAACAGATGAGTCCATTTTCCAGCTGGCAAATAATAAGTTACATGGCCCTGCTCGTTGAAAATAGGAGCTACCAGTATAGAGTCGCCCAGCATGTATTGGCGGTCCAGCATTTCGCTGGTCGGATCTTCTGGGAACTCAAGCACCATGGCACGCATCGAAGGCAAGCCCAGCTCAGTTGCTTGAACAGCTGTATTAAATAAGTAAGGCATGATCCTGCATTTCAGCTTCGTGAAGAAACGAGTAACATCTACCGCTTCCGTATCGTATGCCCAAGGCACTCTATACGATTTGCTTCCATGCAGGCGGCTATGGCTAGACAGTAAACCAAAAGCTAACCAACGCTTGAATACATGCTCTGGCGCAGTATTCTCAAATCCGCCAATATCGTGGCTCCAGAAGCCAAAGCCCGACATCCCAAGCGACAAGCCGCCGCGCAAGCTCTCTGCCATGGACTCATAATCCGCATAACAGTCGCCGCCCCAATGTACGGGGAATTTCTGGCCGCCTGCCGTAGCTGAACGGGCAAACAAAGCGGCTTCGTTTCGGCCAAGCTTCTCTTCAAGCACTTCAAATACGACTTTGTTATAAAGCTGAGTATAGTAATTGTGCATTTTCATCGGATCGGAGCCGTCAAAATAAGCGACATCGGTCGGAATACGCTCACCGAAGTCAGTTTTGAAGCTGTCCACACCCATATCGACAAGCTCACGCAGATAACTTGCGTACCACTCGCATGCTGCTGGGTTAGTGAAATCAACGAGCGCCATGCCTGGCTGCCACAAATCCCATTGCCATACATCGCCGTTTGGCTTTTTCACCAAATAGCCATTTTGTTTGCCTTCCTCGAACAAGCGCGAGCGCTGAGCAATGTAAGGATTGATCCACACGCAAATTTTAAGCCCTTTTTCTTTGAGGCGCGACAGCATCCCGACAGGGTCTGGGAATACCCGCTCATCCCATTTGAAATCCGTCCAATGAAACTCACGCATCCAGAAACAGTCGAAGTGGAACACATGCAATGGAAGATCACGTTCTGCCATGCCATCGACGAATGAATTAACTGTTGCTTCATCATAGTTAGTCGTAAATGAAGTGGTAAGCCATAATCCAAATGTCCATGCCGGCGGCAGCGCTGGCTTGCCAGTCAAATCTGTATATTTATGAAGAACATCCTTCATGCTCGGACCATCGATAATGAAATATTCGAGTGATTCTCCTGACACACTGAATTGCACTTTTTTCACTTTTTCCGAAGCGATCTCGAATGATACCAGCTCTGGATGATTGACGAATACACCATATCCCTTATTGGTCATGTAGAAAGGAATATTTTTGTACGATTGCTCCGAGCTTGTGCCCCCGTCTTTGTTCCAGAGATCGACTACTTGTCCGTTTCTTACGAAAGGCGTGAAGCGCTCGCCAAGGCCATATACCCACTCGCCAACACCAACATCCAATTCTTCGCGCATAAACGTATTGCCGTTGTCTTCTTTAATGTAGGCCATCGATTTTTGCGTACTTCCCGTAATCCGCTCACCCGCGCGATAGAAATCCACCGCCCATACGTCTCCTTTACGGATATGAACGCTGAGGCTGCCGCTTGTTAGAACAGCCCGCTCATCGTTTTCTTCGATTACAACATGATCGCCAGTTTGCGAGGACAGCTCGAACACTGGGCCACGCTCCCGAACACCTGCATGATGCACAAGCTTAACACCAATAATGCCTGGCAGCGGAGAATGAAAATGAACCGTTAACAACATCGTATCCAGCATATTAGAGCGATTATAGATAGGTTGTGGCGAAGCATATGCAGTTAATTTGCCATCCTTTTGCTCGAAATCATGGACTTGTACAGCCCCTAATACTTTGTATTCATCACGAATGAGCCAGTTGCCGTCTGTAAATTTCATCGACTGAACCAACCTTCCTGTTTAGTTTTATTTGCAATCCTATATATTTGCATTATACTGATAATTAATCGAATAATTCTAACAGAATACTGCTCATCTATAGCACTATTTTGACGATATGCCTCTATGGAATGGCAACAAACTCGCATCAAGCACAGGAGGCCTCTCAAAATGGATCAAACAACTAGGCACGCCTTAAAAGAAGACCGGCTGCATGGCGATAATATGTTCCCGCTTGCCGCCTACTGGATTGAACATGAAGAGGCTGGCGTCCCCGTTCTGGATTGTCATTGGCATGCTGAAGCAGAGTTTTTTTATGTGCTTGAAGGTGAAGTGCTGTTCCAGGTTGATACCGATTATTTCATTGTAAAAGCAGGCGAAGCTGTTTTTATAGACGGTGGCGACATTCATGCTGGTCATGCACAAGGTGATACTGCCTGTTCTTTTTGCGCCATCGTGTTCGACACTCATTTGCTCGCCAGTGCCAGCTATGATGCCGTACAGGAACGATTTATTTCACCGCTTCAAGACAAGAAAAAGACGTTTCCTAGACATATTCAGCCAAAAACAGAATGGGAAATCGCGCTGCTTCAGCATTTGCAATGCATTATGAACGTATGTCAAAGTCAGAAGCCTGGTCATGAGACCGCGGTGAAGGGTCACTTTTATTTAATGCTTCATGAAATTGCCGCGCAAAGCAAATTTTGCAACAGAAGTGAAACAAGCAATGCCGACTCTACAAAAATTGACAGACTAAAGACCGCTATTGTTTATATGCAAAATCATTTCCAGCGCCCTATACGGATCGCAGAAATTGCTGATCAAATTCCGATGAGCGAAGGTCAGTTTTGCCGCTTCTTCAAGACGATGACCAGACAAACCCCAATTGAGTATTTGAATGCTTATCGAATTAGACAAGCAACGGAGCTGCTTCTGAAGCCAGAGCTCAAAATAGCAGCTGTAGCGCTTGATGTCGGATTCGATCATATTAGTTATTTCGTCAAAGTTTTTCGCAAAATGATGAAATGCACGCCTTCCCAGTTTCGCAAAAAACAGCTTGAATCGTCGGATCGTCGTCCATAATAAGAAAAAACGTGTATGATTTGGTCATTTACTCAAAAGTTACAGCTTTGTAACCAAATACTCACCGAATTTTAAGAATTATTTAATAATTGTACGTTACACTATAAAAAAAAATCCTTCGCGGGATGGAGGTCCATACTATGAAAACGATGCTGATGTTCCAAAATAAAACGATACCTGTCTATTTAACAGATACAAATAAGCAAGCCATTGAGAAATTGACCGCAGTACTTAATCGTAAACTGACAACAGGCAAAAACGCACTTAAAACATGTATCAAATCGCTAATTAGCGTAGAAATTGTAGGCAGTGAGGCAACGCTTCATTCTTATTTCGAACGTGACACTCTAACCATTTCCCTATATTAATCTAGACTTCCCATATACCGAAATACGAAGAGGGTGATCCTTTTGGTCTATACAGGCCATCAGGACACCCTCTTCTTTTATTTACAACGTTCAAACGCTTTAATTAGTAAACATTTGAGTTGTGTAATTAACTTTCGAATTATATAATGTTAGCAAACATAACGGAATGAGGATCAATCGATGAACATAGAGGTTAACAGCCGCAATATCAAATTTCTTGAATGCTTTGCATCGGACACAAGAGTGAAGATCATTGAATTATTAAATATTAAACCAATGAACATTAAAGAAATAGCTGAAGCGCTAGGCATTTCGTCAGCCATTGTGACTAAACATATTCAGAAGCTAGAAGAAGCATCCATTATTACGACAGAAAGTGTGCCCAGCACGAGAGGCCGCCAGAAGGTGTGCCATCTCACACTCGATTCTGCTACGCTGCAATTTCGTGTGAAGGAGCAAACCATTCAAAATAGGTATGCCGTATCCATTCCAATTGGTCAATATTCCTCTTATGAAGTAAAGCCTACTTGCGGACTGACATCGGACACCAAAATTATCGGCATGGTGGATGACCCGCGCTACTTCTCCGATCCTGAACATGTGAAGGCATGCCACCTGTGGTTCGGAAGCGGCTATATTGAATATCGCATTCCTAATTATTTAGTAGGAAAACAATCGGCAAAAAGCATTTCCATATCGCTTGAAATATGCTCGGAAGCACCGCACTACAACGAGAACTGGCCTTCCGATCTTTCCTTTTATATTAATGACATCTTGCTCGGCGTATGGACTTGTCCAGGAGACTTCGGTGCAGTAAAGGGTGTGTATACGCCTAGCTGGTGGGATTTGGGGACTCAGCATGGCTTGCTGAAACAAATAACCATCGACTCAGGAGGCTCCTTCATCGATGGCATTCGGATGTCTGATCGGACGATAACGGATCTTGATGTTGGCTTTGGCGACGACATCAGATTCCGTATATGTGCGCCGGAGACTGCAACCCACAGCGGAGGGTTAAGTATGTTCGGCAAACAATTCGGAAATTATGATCAGGACATTCAAGTTTACGTCGCATACTAGCAGCTTGTAGCTAGTTCTGCATAACATTCGGTTTGATATGGATATCTTCACGGTATTCCTTTGGCGACATACCGGTTTCATTGCGAAACACACGGTTAAAATGGCGGATATTCGTGAAGCCCGTATGTTCAGCTATCGTCGCAATTTTATTATCGGTTTGAACCATTTGCCGCTTCGCTTCAAAGATTCGAATCTCAGTAAGCCGCTCAACGAAGGATTTCCCGGTTTGTTTCTTGAACAAGGTGCTGAAATATGCTGCATTTAAATAGACGGAATCAGCTACCTCTTTAAGCGTCAGCGCCTTGGAATAATGCTGCTCAATATATCGAATCGATTTTTCGATTGGATCATGCTCAGGCTGCGCCGTACTCTCAGCGATACATACGGCTAAACGAACGAGCAGCTGTGAGCATGCATCCATAAGCTCTTCTCTAGAAGAGATCGAGCAAATATCAAATAGAACGGTTTTCATATCCTTCATGCCCAGCCACTGCTTCGTTAGCCGCAGCCGCCCTGCTGCTTCATAATAATGAATGAGCAGCTTGCATAGCTGCTGATGCACGGTTTCCGGCGTTTTGGCATCATGGCAAAGCTCACTAACGAAAGCATGGGCTGCCGCTGCGACCTGTTCCAGCTTCCCCTCATTCATGGCCAGATCCAGCTTCTCCCACGACCATGTTTTCAGCTCGCCTTTGAAACGATCATCCGTGCCTAAATCACTGTAGACTAACACTTTATCTCCGCCAACGATGAGCCTGTGAAGCAAAGCAATTTCCGCTTCGTTGTATGCATCGGATATCGATTTAAAGCCTTTTGCCACCTGGCCTATGCCAATCGTGACCGTCATATTCGATAAGCTTGTAATTTGTCTGCGAATCGTCTCGCCAATTTCCCGCACGGCAGCCATCGCTTGGTCACTGTCCTCAATATTTAGCAGCGCCGCTACTTCTGTCTCCGACATGATGAAGCAAAAGCCATTTGTTCTCCTGCTCAGCACTTCTTGCACGAGCTGTTGAATATACAATTGAAACAAAGAAGGATCAGCTTGATTATACCGCTCACTGCCGATTGAATTTTTGTCTAATTTCACAACCATGCAGGTGAAGAAAGGTTGATGAAAGTCAATCCCAATGGTCCGAAGCAGCTCCAAATCCGCTTCATTCACGCTGCCCTTCAGAAGGCCGGTTAACAGATGTTCACTGACATGCTGCCTAATCCGGTGCTCATCACGATAGGGGTTGCTGACGGGAATCGCTTGGCTAAGCTGCACTTTCTCTTTAAGCATTTGAAGCACCTTATCCAGCTCTTCGCGCTCAATCGGCTTCATCATATAATCCTTCGCGCCTTGCCTCATCGATTGCTGAATATAGACAAAATCATCAAACCCGCTGATAACGACGCATAACACATGCGGAAAACGCTCCTTCATCATCTGCTGCAATTGAATGCCATCCATGCGAGGCATCCGAATATCCGTCAGAATAGCTTCTGGCTCAAGCTCCTCCACCAGCTGCAATGCTTCATAACCATCCCGCGCTTCACCAACGACCTCCCATTCCGGGTCGAGTTCTATTATCATTTTGCGCAAGCCTTTTCGAAATATCGATTCATCATCTACAATAACGATTCTAGGCATGAGTATCCCCTTTCATTTGATCAGGCTTCTCAAATACAGCAGGAAAAGTCATCGTTACTTTCAAGCCTTGATATGGCATGCTCTCCAGCATTAAACCATACGATTCACCATAATGAAGAACAATTCTGCGATGGACATTTAATAATCCATTGCCGGAGCTGCCTCCTAAATCCTTCGAATGCTGCAGCCGACGGCGAATATCCACGAGCTGCTCCTCCGTCATTCCAATGCCATCGTCTTCAATGACAATACGCAGCACGTTTTCTTCAATTTTGCAGGTTAATGTAATTCGCCCGTTGCCCACACCTTGATCGATGCCGTGGTTAATGGCGTTCTCGACAATCGGTTGAATAATTAAGGGAATGACAGTACAGGTCAAAGAAGCTTCGTCTCGGTCTAATCGAAAATCGATCCGATCCTCATAGCGCATTTTTTGAATCGTCATGTAACCCAAGACATGTCCGAGCTCATCCTCAAGGTTCACATGTTCTTTCTGGCTGCTCAAGCTGTAACGCAGCAGCCTGCTTAAATTATTCGTCATTTTGACAACCTCTTGATTGCCGTCGACTTCTGCATACATACTGATCGATCCAAGCGTATTATACAAAAAATGCGGATTGATTTTGCTTTGCAAAGCCGCAATCTGCGCATCCTTCTCGCGAATCTCTGTCTCATAAAGCAAGTAACCAAGCTCGCTTAGCTTGGATACCATCGTATTGAACGCTTTGCCCAAATGGCCAACTTCATCCCATTGCTTGACGGGAAAGGATACGAGAAGATCGCCGCGTTCCACCTTGCGCATGAGCCTAATTAAACCTCGCAGCGGCTCTGTTATTCGAAACGCAAGGAATACCGACATAAGCATAGCAAGACCCATACAGATGACACCAAACAGAATAATCGAATTCCGCATAATTAAACTGTCCTTCATCAGCTCCGACACCGGAACGATTCCAACTGTCGTCCAATTGGTGATCGATGACGTCACGTAAGAAACGAGCTGCCGCTCTCCGTTAAGTGCAGCATGTGTAACCCCTTCCGGCGCTTTATCCTTATAAAGGCCTCCCAAAGCCTCTTGCGGCATCGTTCGATTTTTACCGACAACGACTCCACCGTCTTGATCCATAATATATAAAGCTTCCTTCGTTCCGAGCGTAACCTGCGATATCATCTTATGAATGACCGTTGGATCTACATCAATAACGATATATCCAAGCTTTTTCCCGCTATCAAAGCTGCGCAGCTCCCTTGCAATAGAGAACACGGGGTATACCGTACCGCTGGTAGACTGAATATTGTGGGTTGTAATAAAAATGGATTGTCCATTGCCGCCCTTCTCGTTTTGGAGCCATTGCGCATTCTCATCTAGTCGATACGTCGTAACATATTGGCTTTCCGGCAGTACAACATAGGATGCACCGCTTTCCCCAAATAACGAGACGCCTACAATATCAATGCGGCCGTTCAGAAATACTTGGGAGACAAAGCTGTTTAATTGCTTAATCTCTTCCAGTGATAAAGCCTGACCCTGCTCACGCTTGCTCTCAAGAAAAGCTGTAATTTGCTCATATTGATAGGGCATAAGCGTCAAACGATCTAATTCTGCCATATAAGTATCCAGATTTAGCGTCAGCTGCTTCATGGTCTGCAGTTGATAGTCGCCGACCTTCTGCTCAAGCGTCGAAGCAAACCGAGTGAAGGCGAAATACCCCATAACGCTGAGTGGAAGCACGATGAGTATAAAGTTTATGAGGATGAGCTTTCGTGCCAGCTCCTGATTTTTGAACCACCCAATCACCGCGAGTACCCGCTTCATAGCTATCTCCTTACTTCCTCAGCTCGATGTTCACCCTTTTCACAGCTGCTTGCAGCGTTTCCTCAGGCGTTTGCTCCGAATAATTCATTTTTTCAAATTCTTGAATTAAAATTTCAACGATCGACCATTGCCGGACATGGCGCGGCCAATAAGCTACATAGTTTGCGGAGGCTGCATAGGAGCTTCTGTAATTCAAGCTGTTAAACGGTTCGCTGGCAACGACCTTTGTCATGCTTGGCACATGGCCCGCTTCCGCCCACATCGCACCGTTTTCTACACACCATTTAACAAAAGTAAGCGCCGCTCGCTTCTTCTCATCCGTCATCCCATGCTTGGTCGGTATGGCAATGGTGTGCGAATCCCCCCATACCGCAGCGCGGTCGAATAGCGCAGGCATTGGAATTACGCCAAAGTCCAAATTTTTTGCTTTCTCAAATGCACCCGTTCCCCACATCCCTGTAATTAGCACCGCAGCTTTTCCATCATAAAAAAGCTTGAATGCATCGTTAATATCTGGCGGAATTAGCTCTTTCTTGTACAAATCATTCATATAGCTTAGCGCTTGCAGCGCTTGCGGATTGTTGAATACGGCAGCGCTTGCATCCTCATTATAGAAGCTGCCCCCGCCGTCTATTTGGTTATAAAGACTCCACCAAAGCCATACGGAATCAATCCGAGTACTCGGTTGAGCCATCGGCGCAATGTCGGCTGGTATCGAAGACTTAAGCTTCTGCAGGAAAGCTTCAAATCCCGCAGCTCCTGCCCCTATTAATGGCTTATCCGCCTCATCAATTAGACCCGCTTTACGCAAATAGGTTTTATTGTAAAACATAACAAGCGCATGCGTATCAAGCGGCACGGCGTAAGGGATTCCGTCATACATCGTAGAATCGAGAATATTGCGATTAAAGCCCGACCAGTCCAGCCCGATCTGCTTAGCAGGCTCTGTCAGATTCTCGATATAGCCGTTCTGAACGAACTGCGGCAAACTTGTCTGATGCAAAATCGCAAGCTCCGGCGCATTGCCAGACATTATCGCCGTTTTTAGCCTCGTGTAATAGTCATCCAATCGAGAGTTTACTTGCACAACGTTTATCGTCGGATTCTCTTCATTAAATCGTGTGACCATCTCCGTCATAAACTGATTGTCGCCGCCGCTAAACGGCGTCCAGTACTCAAGCCTTATAGCCTCAGGCTTCGTCTCTTCATTTTTCTGATTTGCTTCTTGCTCGGAGGCGCAGCTTGTCAAGGCAATGACCAGGAGACCGATTAGTGTATAGGAGACCCACTGCGCGCTCCTTTTTTTTATATTCATGTTTAGCGCCTCCGTTGCCTGAGTTGTTAGTTAGTTTCTATCGGATACAACATCGATATAATCGATTTCAAGCGGCCCGGTCGCATTTCCAAATTGCAAAGCATTGTCATCCATTTTCAGCTTTACGCTTACAGTTATCTGCTGCACTGCATCTGACTCGCTTGCGGGAATGCTTATCTTTTGTACACGTCCGCCATTAACCTTCAGCTCCAGCATCTGCTTGCTTCCAGTCCCATTAGCTATACTTAAATGTAAGGCATATTTCCCATCCATCGGAACTCTAACATGATCCAATCGAATCGCGTCCTTATCACCCTCTGCCAATTGAACAGAACGGCCATTCGATTTTGTCGAGCTTTCAATAAGCTCACTGTCTGATGAGAACTGCGCGTACTCCGCTTCAAAACGTGGAATTTCAATCGCCGAGATCAGATTAGCTGCCTGGTTTCCTATAAAAGAAAGGTTGTTTTGCCCTTCGTTCAGCGCAATTGAAGCATATACATATCCCACTTCATTTGGCTTAGTAGGTGGAAGTATAATTTCTGCACCAACCGCATCATTCACATTGATCTGAATACGCTGCTCTGTTTCCGCATCGTTTGTGTAATGGACTAATAATGGGGCATCCGTATCAAGTGACGAGGATATCCCGCTGAAAACTAAGTTATCTTTATCAGCAGCTGCTGCATGCTCTGCGCGTATTAATCCTGTGCCCGCTGGTACTTCAATTGGTGTAGCAAGCGATAATGGAGAACCAAAGACAGGCAAACCATCCTTCTGCCATTCAATCCGCTGGGCACGCGCCTTCCGATTATTCCAGCCGTCCCCTTGACCGCTTGTTGCATGATAGACGATCCAATCCTCGGTTCCGTCTGGCGAGGCAACAAACGTATTGTGACCAGGACCGTAAACCTCAGCGTCTCCATCCATTTGCATAAGCGGCTGCTCAGCTTTTGTCCATTTCACCGGATCAAGCGGATCTGCTCCCAGCTCTAGTGACAATAACCCAATGCTATAGAACGGTGTCCAGCTTCCCGCACCAGAATAAGCAATCCATACACGGCCGTCTTTTTTCAAAATCGCTTGGCCTTCATTAATGAACGGAGGTCCGCCTGCTCTCTCCCACTCCAAATCCGGCTCGCTAAGCAATACTCGCGGTCCGCTAATCGTGTATGGATTGCTCATCGGTGCAATGTACGTATTTTGTTGTACATTTAAATCGCCTTCCCAGCCCGACCATACAAAATACAGCTGCCCCTCATGCTCAAGCGCGATGCCGTCAATAGCCCATTTGTTTGTCGAATCCGTCACTTGACCTTTAAACGCATAGCTCCCCATCGGATCGCTGGTCTCCGCTTCGAGCGCATACATGCGATGGTTTTCATTTTCACCGTTATCTGCTGCAAAATAGATATAAAACTTTCCTTGAATATATTGAATTTCCGGTGCCCACAAATTTGCTGAATACATCGTATCTACAGGCGGGTACCATACCACCTTCCGCTCTGCTTGATTGAAGTCGAGCGATCGCGATTTCATTATCATAATATCCGTTCCGTTATGCGTAAACGTCATATAATAAAATCCATTGACGTAAATGATGCTCGGATCTGGTGTGTCCATAGATACTAACGTATTTTTGAACGTTCCACCATGCCCATTATAAGCTCCAGCAGCCGTAGTGTCATGATTCATTTTATTCACGATCCAAGCCCCCAAAATAATAATAATTACCGCAATCATAGATGCGATCAGAGTTATACGCTTACGATTAAGTTTCATGCCATTCCCTCCGCTTACTCGCCAACATGGACAGAAAGAGACCTTATCGGTCTCTTCTCCTTGCCATATCGGCGTAATCATTGATTATTTCACTGCCGATTGTGTGATAGCTCTCACAAAGGAACGCTGTCCAAGAATGAACACAATAACGACTGGCAGCGTTGCGACTGTCGTCATCGCCATAAGCTTGCCGTAGCTTTGGGTATAGCTTCCTGTTGCCATCATCGCTATGCCCGCCGTGATCGTGCGCATCTCTGGTGATGTTGTCGCATAAAGCGGCCATACAAAATCGTTATAGATCCCCATAAAAGTGAAGATGGCTAATGTCACCATAATAGAAACGGCGGATGGCAATAAAATGCGAGCATAAATTTGCCACTTGTTCGCTCCGTCAATACGCGCTGCTTCTTCGATTTCCTTTGGAAAGGAAGCGAAAAACTGATAGAGCAAAAAGACGCCAAACGCCCCCGCAGTTGCCGGCAAAATCAGTGCGGGATACGTATTAATTAAATTGAGGGCATTAAATTCCAAATACATGGGCAGAAACGTGAGCACGCCAGGAATCATAAGTGAAGCGATAAATAAGGAAAGCATAATTCTGCGAAGCGGCAAATCGTTTAATCTCGCCAATGCGTAAGCCGCCATAGAATCGATAATGAGTACGAGAATGGTGCCTATGAGCCCAACCGACAAGGAGTTAACAATCCAGCGCGTAATGGGTACGTTCATTAATTCACCGGTCAAGCCTTGTACGAAGTTATCGATCGTTGGTTTTATCGGAAAAAAGTTCATTTTCCCAGACAATGCTTCGAAATCATTTTTAAACGATGTTGAAATCATCCAAACGAGCGGGAGGAGGAAAAATACCGCAATGATTATGGCAAGCACGATAAGCCATAACTTTCTTGTCTTTACCATTTAAACCTCTCCCTTTCTGCCGCTCGTCAGCTTGAACTGTACGATGGATATAATAATAATGAGCAGTGCCATAACGATCGCCATCGCTGAAGCTGAACCTACTTCTTTGCGTAAAAAGGCTTGATCCAGCACATTGATGAGCAGCACCTTCGTCGTATCGCCGGGTCCGCCCCGTGTCAATAAATAAGGCTGCGCATAAATATTAAAGGAAGCAATCGTCGATGTAATCATAATGAACAGCATAACCGGACGAATCGACGGTAGCGTTATTTTCGTAAATTTATTCCATGCATTTGCCCCATCTATCGAAGCAGCTTCATAGAAATCCTCTGGCACTTCATTCAGTGCATTAATAAAAATAATCATATTGAACCCAATTGTCCACCAAAGCGTCGTCACAATAAGTGAGATCCACGCCCATGGCGTATCCGTTAGCCAAGGTATGCTGTTGATGCCAAGCTTCGCAAGCATACTATTAAGAAAACCGGCATTCGTATCGAACATCATCAGCCAAATGACCGCCATAACGGAAGCTGACAACGCGTACGGAAGAAAATAAAAGGTACGAAACAAACCGCGAATTTTGGCAGGAAGCGCATTAACAAGCATCGCTAATGACAACCCAACAATGATTAAGAGTGGAACGGAAAATATGACAAACTGAGCGGTTACCCACAACCCTCTAAAAAAAATATCGTTGAGATACGTGCCTGGCGTGAAAATTTTGATGTAGTTGGCAAGTCCAACAAATTCATGTTCCTTTGATAGCAGCTCGAAATTTTGAAGGCTGATATATACGCCGTACAGAATCGGGAACAGCAAAAAAATACTGAATGCTGCTAAGTATGGCAGTACGAATAAAAAAGAAGTGAATCGTGACGCAAATGTCGTTTTCAAACGGAGTCCCCCTGACGCTTTCCATATTTTCTAGCACAAGCAATCGCAGCTTTAGAAGATGGAAACGGACTCTGCTATTCCCATCCTCCTCGCTGCTTACGATTATTTATTTTTTCATTGCTTGCTTCGATTTGGCTGCCGCATCATCAAGAGCCTTTTGTGCATCTTTTTTGCCAAGCAATGCATTGTTCAGCTCACCCCAGATTGGCTCAGAGATCGTGCCCCAGTTCAATACATTTGGCGCAAATTGTACATAAGAAAATGCCGATGCTACATTGTTTTGGAAAGTTAGCGCTTTAAACGCATCACTCTCAAGCATTGGTTTCGATGCCAGCGCTTGACCGGATTCCGCCCAGTCCATGGAATTTGTGGATACGTATTTCAAGAAATCGCCGATACCTGCTGTTTTGGCTGCATCCGTTACGCTTTTTGGAATAACGAAGCCATGGGAGCCTGCGAATACCGCTTGCTTCGCTTTACCGATTTGTGGAACAGGCGCAACGCCATAATTTAATCCTGCTTCATCAAATTGTGATTTCATCCACGGGCCGTTGAATTGGATCGCATTTTTTCCTTGCAGGAACAATGTGTTTTCGCCATCTTGTTGAACATTCCCAGGCGAAACGCCGTTATCCACCATGCCGCGCAGCCATTGAACCATTTCAACCGCTTCCGGAGAGTTGTAGGCTACGTCTGTTCCGTTCCAAAGCTCGCCGCCATTTTGCCATACTAGTGTTGGGAAAATGAACTGCTGCGGCCACAAGGTTGGAACGACGTAACCATAAACGCCTTTCTCTTTATCCGTCAGCTTCTGAACCGCATCATCAAACTCTGTACGGTTCGTTGGAGCCGCAGAAATGCCCGCTTTATCGAACAAATCTTTGTTGTAATACATCACAAGCGGATGGATATCAAGAGGAATGGAAAACCACTTGCCATCGAGCGTCGAATACGTCGTTGCAGCATCTGCAAAGTCCGCTTTATTGATGCCTGCGCCCGCTGCAATCTCATCGATCGGCTGCAATTGATCTTTGCTAGCGTAAGTTGGTACTTGGTCAACGTGCATAATCATCATGTCCGGGCTTTCTTTGCCTGTGCTTAGCGCTACGTCCAATTGCTTGTAATATTCGCCGTTTGGCTGAATAACGAAATTCACTTTATATTGATCTTGCGAGCCGTTATATTTGTCTACGATTTTTTTCATGAACGGGCCATCCGAACCAGAGAATGGTGACCAGAACAAAATTTCTGTCTTTTTGCCGCTGCCGGCGCTTTTACCGCCGTCTGCTGGCTTCTCTCCGCCATCCTTATTGCCGCTGCAGCCAGCTGCAACTAGCGCAATGATTGTGACCATCAGAAGCAGCATTGAAAACTTATTGCGTGCTTTACTCATTTTTTTGTCCCCCTAAAAATGATATTGGATAGACGTGGTGTCTTCCGTGGTTTCATCATAAGCGGAGGGGCAAAGCAAACATATGCCGCATTTATAGATGATATGGACATATTTTTGGATAGCTGCAGTTACCGAATATGTGTACACAACAAAAAAAGGCCAACCAGTAAGCTCTGGTTGACCTAATAATAGGAAGGGACTTAGGAAGAACGATGATGTCCTCCCCTTATTATACTTATAGCTTACGAACCGAATAAGCCTTATTTAAAGCATTCTTAATGGATTAACATTCTAATGAACCTCAGAATCGTTATTTCGAAGAAAGCAGCTCATGATACCCTGTAAATCATAATATAACGTTACTACGGTTCGTTAAAATGAAAGAAAAGCCCTTTTCTGCATCATAAGCATAATACAGTTCGTTAGAGAAACCAGCGAGCAGACTAGTTTTGAGATCGCCTACTTCTAATGTGCATAGGTTGGTGAAAACACTAAATTAGCATTAACGCTGCAGGTGCTTCGCTTTTGGAGGGTGCATTAGTTGCTGCATTGCTATTTGTGTTATTCGAACCGCCGCAGGCCGATACGAAGAGAGATATCTATTGGGTTGTTGTCTGCTGCTCCTGCTGCATTGGCTGTCTGCCGCCGCCAGCGCCTCCGCCAAAACCACCGAAGCCTCCCGTACGAACAGTAATGGATTCTGCAATCTGCGTATCGTCAGTTAGCATAATAGACAAAATATCATCGGCTTTTAGGTCTGCCAGCGCTATTTCTTTCTCGACCATTTGTTCATTCTCGAAGGTGACTGTCATAATTTTGGTCGTATCTGTCACTTGAATGTCCACCGTCTCCTCTAAGAACATAGCGTCCATATTCATCCTGCCGCCGCCCTCAGGAGCCGTTCCATCACCAGCGGGTGGTTGCGGAGCCTCACCTTCTGCTGGCATTTCAGCGCCTTCGGGAGGCTGCTGCCCCTCGCCCGCTCCAGGCATATTGCCCGTTCCATCCCCTTGCGGCGGACCGCCTTGTCCCATAGCCGATTTGTAGAGGGTAATCGTTTGGCCATCCACCGATTTCACTTTACCCATCAAATCCGCTTGAGCCCCTATCTGCCCCATGCCCGCTCTGGCTCCATTCCGCTGTACTTTGCCCTGAGCATCCACTTGCTGATCGGATGAAACCTGTTCGTCCTGAGCTCCGCAGCCTGCCAAAGCAGCAGCGATAACGACAGCGCTAAGCATCACTTTCCATTTGTTCATATCGTTCATCTCCTACGAATATGTAATGAATAGCTTCTATTCATAACATTCTAGCATTCGATTATGAACATGAGATGAACGGAAACTGAAGCGAAAATCAACCTTTTTGAGTAAGCGGATTCCGCTTCCAATTGCCTGATATAAATAGAAACGTACCGATCCATCCGCATATAGAAGCAATAACCAGCAGCAGCGACAGAGATACACTATGCGAAAGCGATGTGCTTAAAGTCGGCCCAATCGTTCCTCGAACGCCAAAAAGCATCAAATGCAGCCCGAAAACCATTGCTTCCCGGCCAGGCGCCAGTCGGAAGACAAATGCCAATATGCCGATATCCCAAATCGCTTCCCCGATTCCTTGTATCGCATTGCCGGTTATGACCGCGGCATAGCTGCCCCAAAGTCCATATAACATCGGCACTATAGCGTAAGCTGCAATGCCGCATAACAGCGTATATTTAATATCGATGCGATCGATCATCCAGCCCGCTATCCAGAACGTAAGCAGCAGCGCTGTAAAATAAGCGACACGAGCATAACCAATTTGCAAATTGGAAAGCTGAAGCACATCTACCTGTATAATTTGATACAACGGATTTGCAAACATATTGCCAAACCCGGTAAGTGTAGTCGCAGCTAAAAAAACAGCTAACGTTCGATTTTCTTTAATAAGCTTCCACTGCTCCTGAAGCGGGAATCGGCTCGTTTTTTTCAGAGAAGCAGGTTTATCAGGAGCCTTCTGTACAGGCAGCTTCAGTGTATTAAATAGACTTATAGAGAGAAAACCCGCAATGGAAGCTGCAATGAGTGGTCCTGACGGCCCAAAGGCATCCGACCAGCTGCCAACAAAGTAAGCAAGCGGAATCATAATAATCCCCATTGCCACCCGTACATACCCCATTAGTCTTCCGCGCAAATCAGAAGGATACATACGCGATACTAATGCCGCATACGCAGGAGCCTGCACGCCCATTAACAGCTGAAATACAAGCGCAGCCACTACATACAAGGATGGATAAGCGAAAAAAGCCGGCAACAGCAGCAGTAATCTGCCGATGGCATTAGGAATAACGACGAACGGTTTTGGGTTGTTCGCTTTCTCAATCCAAGACGCCCAAAATGGTGAAAACAATAAACCAACGGCAGGTGCTGCTGACAATAATCCAACTTGAAAATTGCTTGCTCCTTGTTGAATCGCGAATGCTACATAGAACTGGTTCATGACGACATTAAATAAGCTGAAAAGACAGGATGCACCTAAATCGATGCGGGCATTTCTCCATACATTTGCAGTCATTGGCATACCGAACTTCATGATTCGCGAACTTTCCTTGGCCTCGGATTCCATTTGGGCAGCTACCTTCTTCTCTAGGTTGATGATATACGCACGGAGGACCCCTTGCGCCGCAAAGGATCCTCTCTCAAGCACTTCATTCGATTGGATATTACTACACTCCTCACTTTTTGTACAGCATTAGTTGATCAAAAAAGCATACGCTTCCAAAAGGCACTGATACGTTCGGTTCTTTCTAATATTCCAGTAGTGTGATAGACTTTTTCTCAAAGGTTCACAGTCATTTTCATATCATTGGAGGGTATTACGTGAGTATTGCAGTAGGAATTGATATTGGTGGAACAAAAATAGCATTTGGCTTCGTAGACGAGCAAGGAAACGTTATTGCGAAAGGTTCATTAAAAACTAATCTGCAGATCACGCCCGCAGACATGCTTGCGCAGGTTGCAGACGCGGTAAAGCAGCTGGCCGAGCAAAATGGGCTATCACTAGAGACGCTTAAAGGTGTTGGCGTAGGCGCGCCCGGCCCGCTTAATACGATAAAGGGTGAGTTGACTTGTCCTCCAAACTTAAAAAGCTGGTGGGGTTTCCCCGTTGTAGACGCATTGCAAGCCCATCTTCCGCTTCCGATTAAGATGGAGAATGATGCAACCGCTGCTGCCCTTGCTGAGAAATGGGTCGGCGCTGCACAGGATTCCGAGCATTTCATCTTTATTACGATAAGCACAGGCATTGGCGCGGGCATCTTTATGCATGGCAAGCTGCTTACTGGATCAACAGGAAATGCCGGCGATGCTGGCTTTATGATTATGGATCAAGCCGGTACGCCATGGGAAGTCGTCGCTTCCGGTACAGCCGTTGCCCGTCAAGCGACGGAGTTGCTCGGCCGAGACGTCTCTTCCAAAGAAGCATTTGAGCTGGCGGCGCAAGGCGACCTCCAAATGTCCGAGCTGGTTAACCGTGTATTCAAAACAATCGGCATGGGCTGCGTATCGCTAATCAATATTCTTGATCCGAACAAAATCGTTATCGGCGGCGGCGTCTCACAAGTAGGCGAACCACTTTTTGCAGCCGTTAGAGACTATGTTTCCAAAAACGCGCTTAACCCATCAGGCAGGGAAACGGCTATCGTACCCGCGAAGCTTCAGCAGGACGCTGGACTAATCGGCGCTGCCGCATTAATTCAACAAGCTTATTAAGCGGTTGAAAATAGAGAAGGAGCTGCTGTTCGAGGCTATAAGCCTTGAACGGCAGCTCCTTTTTTGCGTGATGAATAAATAGAGTTATATTGGAACAGTTGGTTACTCCGTTACCTATTTTCATTTAAATAGTTTACAGCCTAATTGTAATGGATGTTTAGTCCATACCGCTGTTCGATAGCGTCATATCATACCCTATACAGTTTATTATTTAGGGAGGTATGAATGAGCTTGGGAAATCCACTCGCAACAAAGAAGAAAACAATTCGTATATGCCCAATGAAAAGAAAGAAAAAGCACAAAAAGATCATTAATTTCAAGAAAAGGCGGCCTCATGCTGCCTGTCAACATGGCTCCCAAGGATTTCGAGGACCGCAAGGTTCGCAGGGGTCTTCAGGACATCAAGGTAGACAAGGTCTTCAAGGTCTTCAAGGTGCTCTAGGACCTCAGGGACCTCAAGGGCTTCAAGGTCTTCAAGGGCTTCAAGGGCTTCAAGGACCTCAAGGCGAATCGGGATCTATTATCGTCCCTTCTATTCTCATTTTACCAGCTGCCCAAAGATTTTTTTATAAGATGACCTCAGATGCCGAATCCCAATTCACGATTCCAGCCGATGATTTTACAAACGATGAGGGAGCTTTCATAACTGCTTTTGTAGGCAATGGTCCAAATAGCTATAACAATCTTTATATCAATGGGATACTGCAAGCAGGCAGTTTGTATATCATTAATGAAAATAATTTGAACATTAGTCTCGATAATCAAACTATTTATTCGGGTACACCAGTAATTCTCGAAACCGTTACATTCTCGGCTATAGTTGTTCCTTAGTTCAATCTATTAAACTCCGCGATTCAAACCTTCCCTTTTTCGAATACTAGCATAAGTTAGTAGAGAGAAGAGAGGTGATATACATGCCAATCACAAAACCATTCATGGCTGCCAGAAGATTTAGTGCCACAGCAGGGGACGGAACTGGAGTCGGTGCTGCGTATAATATTCTTGCAACAGCAACTACGAATGACACCGGTACAGCTGCAACAGCATTTCCAACTGCTCCCGCTTACTACAATCTTTATATTAATGCACAGATTCAAACTGCAGACACATCAACGGTTACGACTACTGCTATTACCATACCAGACGGTGATACACTCGATCCTTTGACTCCAATTGTAATCGAATTTGTTGTAAACTAACCTAGTTTGTTGACTTGGTGCCGACAATACTTCTTTTTTTATTGTCGGTATTGTTTTTCATTAGAGGTTATTAATTCCTTACATAGCTTCTAATCATAAATAAGGAGTTGAATATGAATGCCGATCATTTACCCTATTTCTCCCCCAATAGGTTCCGGATATATTTATAATATCAGCGCTCAAACGGTTCCTGTGGAGGCAGATATTACTTTTGATACAAGTGTTATTTTCACACCCGGCATTACGCATTCCCCTAGAACCAGTCAGATTACCGTTTCCACCACTGGAAATTATGAAGTTACTTTTTCAGTGCCGGGAGTAGAACCGAATCAATTCGCCTTATTTTCAAATGGTACGCTAGTTACAGGATCCATATATGGTTCAGGAGCTGGTACTCAGCAAAATAATGGGCAGTCTATTATGGCTCTAGCGGCTGGAAGTATTCTCACACTGCGAAATCATAGTTCAACCGCTGCCGTTACGCTGCAAACTCTGACCGGTGGCACTCAAACAAATGTAAATGCTTCTGTTATAATCAAAAAATTAAGTTGATTTCTAATCCACAACCTCACGAGGATGTGGATTTTTCTTTCCTGCAAAATAAATTAACTTTATAATTTTTGCTAATGGCATCGACTATTTATTGCATTTGCCTATAACGCTTATTTTCTTTATATATTAGACCAATAGAATATTTGGCTATATGATAGATTGAATCATACAAATGGTTTCCATATTACGCAGTTATTGAGGAAAAAATAAATCAGTAACACAGGGGAGGTTAACCACATGTCGATTTATGATTTTCAAGCGATCTCCATTTTCGGAGAAACAGTAAAGCTGTCATCCTACCATGGAAAAGTTATCTTGATCGTCAACACGGCAAGCAAATGCAGTTATTCACGTCAATTCAATGATCTGCAGTTGTTATACGAAAAATATCAGGAACAAGGATTCGAAATTCTCGCTTTTCCTTGCAACCAATTCAACGAGAAAGAGCCAGGCAGCAATTCTGAAGTGAAGCAATTTTGCGACATCAACTACAAAGTTACGTTCCCGCTGTTTGAGAAAACGAATGTGAGAGGAGCATCAGCTCTTCCATTATTTCAATATCTGACGCAGCAAGCTCCGTTCCAAGGCTTCGACACAGAGACTGCGAGCGGACAATGGATGCAGCACTTCCTGCAAGAGAAATACCCAGAAATATATGCTGGGGACGGGATCAAGTGGAATTTTTCCAAGTTTTTAATTAATCGCGACGGATTTGTTCAAGAAAGATTCGAATCGACGATAGAGCCCATCTCTATTGAGCCTGCCATCATATCGCTTCTATGTACCTAAGCAGTAAGCCAGTGAGAACATATTCGAGTAGTCTAGGAGGGTAAACGGATGGGGATAGAATGGTACGATCGAATTGCACGAAAAAATGGCGGATATCGAAGCAATGCGGTATTTACGATCGAAGGCATTTCAGCTGAGCAATTATTTGAAGAAAGATTAGTTGAAATGCTGCCTGCATTTGATACGGTTCTTGATGCGGGTTGCGGACACGGCGATTTTACACTAAAGATGTCACGTCATGCTAAGTCGATTGTTGGATTTGATAATTCAATTGAAATGATTAAGATTGCCAACTCCATGCGAGATGAGAGCCAAGCTCATAATATATCATTTATTTACGCGACTACAAAAACCGATTTGCCATTCACCGACGGGCAATTTGATTTTATTTACGATAGGCGCGGACCAACGTCCATTTTGAATCATAGCAGAATACTACGCTCGGGAGGCACGATATTTGGTATACACTCAGGCGCGCTAGAAATGGTCAAAGAAAGATTACACAGTAATGGATTTATAAATATTCAAATTGAAGAGTTTAATCAAGCTGTTTTCTATTTTCCAGACACAAATGAATTTGCTAAGTTTCTCACAGGCATTCCCGGGAATCCTGACTATACTGATCCTTCATTAAGCAAGGATTTCGACGCCAAAGTTGAAGAGAATCAAATCAATGGAAAACTAGGCGTAAAAGAATACAAATATATTTGGAAAGCTAACAAACCTTAATTTAATATCGAAGCGGGAGCCTATCCACTCCATTAAGCATCTCTGGCTCCTGCTTCTTTTCTATCATGATTTAACACGGAGACCGTTCAAATACGTTTGGATGACAATATTTAAGCTTTCGTCGATAGCCTGCGGCATGCCAAATCCACCCTTTTGTTCAATCGAAGCGAATCCGTGCAGCAAGCTGCGCAATCCCCGTACACTGTGAATGGCCTTCTCATACCCAAGCTCATAATAGCTTAGCGTCTTAACGAGCAAATCCACAAGCTGCTCTCCAATTGCTGCATATTCTGCTTCATCCGCATCTGGCGAGCGCAGCGTCAGCTCATACACGCCTGGATGTTTTCTTGCAAAAGAAATGTAGGCAGAAGCAATAGCATGAACTGCTTCATCGCCTTCTTTATTTTGTAACGATTCATTTATCGCTGCAAGCAGCTTCTGTAAACCGTAGATAGCCAGCTGGATGCGCAAAGCGTTTAATCCATCCACATGGTTATATAATGAAGGAGAACGCACTCCAAGCTTCTTGGCAAGCGTCGCCAGCGTAACCTCTTCGATGCCTAGCTCATCTGCTATGGTAGCTGCTTCCTCTACGATAGTCGCCAAATCAAGCCCTCTTCTAGGTGACATAGAATCCCCCCCTCTCCTATTTATTTAACCAAAAAACGTTCCGCTGTGGCAATCGCCTTATCCAATAAACGTTTAGGCTGCAGCACCATGTTGCCATGGCCAGCAGCGAGCAACGATGGTTTCAAATCTCTTAACCTTCGAGCCGTCTCCAAACTCGTTTGTTTATCCCAAGTAGCCATTGCAGGAAAGGGAAACAGCAGCTTTATCTGTCCAGATACTGCAACGCCTGCTCTAGTTTGAAAAGCATCTCCTACGATGAGAATGTCATTCCTCGTATCTAGAAATGCCATTGAACCAGGCGTGTGTCCCGGTGCAGCTACCGCAAGCAAAGAGCCTACGCGATCACCATCCACCAGCAAAACATCAGGTTTTGTTCGAACGTTTTTAGGCAAACCGCCACGTATGGGCAAGCTGCTCTCATTAGGATCTAACGTATGATCACCGCTAAGCAGCCTTGCATCTCTCTTGGATATAAACACCTGTGCATTTGGAAGCCTTTCTTTCAGCCCGTCGAGCGAACCAATGTGGTCCGCATGAGCATGAGTCAAAACAATACGGGTAATCGGCTTGCCAAGCTGTTCCGCTGCCCTCAGAATGGCATTGACGTTGTTTGGAAGTGCGGCATCCACTAACGTCAATCCTTCCGCCTCCTCTACCAAGTAACAATTTACTGGAAATACCTTAGGTAAATAGGTCAGCTGTACAACCGTTTTCTCGCGTGTCATTCTCATTTCAAATGGCCTCCTCAACAAAAACTAATGATATTAGTTTTATAATAAACTAATACCATTAGTTTTAGCAAGCCTATTTTTAATTTTTCTGTTCGCTTTGAAGAAAAACTTCAATTTCTGCTTTAGTGGGAATCGATGCTTGGGCACCTTCCTTCGTAACGGCTAGTGCTGCTGCTCCTGCTGCAAAGATCAAAGCCTGTTCAGCCTGGCAGCCATCGGCGCTTGCAGCGGCGAATGCACCGAAGAAAGTATCGCCCGCTGCCGTCGTATCAACAGGTTTTACTTTGAACGCAGGAATCGTAGCTGTGTCGCCTTGCTTATTTTGATAGAAACAGCCTTTCTCCCCTAATGTAATAATGACGTTTTTTGTTCCTATGCCCATGACTACTTCTGCTGCCGCTTGCGCTGAGGATACATCGTTTACCGTTAAGCCCGTAACAACAGCCGCCTCGGTTTCATTTATAATAAGAGTATCAATAAGCGGAAAAACATGCTCAGGAATAGCCCTTGCCGGGGCAGGGTTATAAAATACTTTACTGCCGCTGCTACTAGCACTATTCATGACGGATAGCGTCGTCTCCCACGGTATTTCATTTTGAAGCAGCACGGCATAAATATCCGACCACTCTCCATAACCCGCGGCTGCATCCTTGTCTGTCAGTTGACCATTCGCACCCTCCGATAAAACAATATGGTTTTCGCCTTCACCATTCACAGTAATAATAGCGAAACCTGATGATCCTTGCTTGCGTATTACTTGACTAGTGGAAATTCCATTATCTTGTAAAGATGTGATCAATGTCTGAGCAAAAGGATCCTCGCCAACTGCGCCGATCATCACACATTCCGCACCTGCGCGAGCCGCTGCAACCGCTTGATTTGCCCCTTTGCCGCCCGGAAAAAACGAGGTGGCTGCACTGGAGATTGTTTCACCCGGGAGCGGGAATTTTTCGACCTGACTAACGATATCCATATTTATGCTTCCAACAACGAGTATTTTTTTCATCGTTTATTCATACCCTTCCCTAATTAACAATTCATTTCATTCTTTTGACTGCATGTACCTATTTTAACAGAAGGAGTAGATCTTCACATGATTACCGCTTTTATTATCGGCTGCGAGATAGGATTTTGGTTATTTGTACTTATCGGCTTATTATGCCGTTATATTTTCCGTTTAAAAAAACTAGGCGCTATATTCTTGATTGCAACACCTCTCATCGATTTAGCATTGGTTATTGCTACTATTTATGATCTCCGCGGCGGCGCAACAGCTACCTTCGCACATAGCTTGGCTGCAATATATATCGGGGTTTCCATCGCTTGGGGACATCGGATGATCAAATGGGCTGATGAAAGGTTTGCTCATCGCTTTGCCGGCGGACCTGCTCCTGCTCGCAAGCCCAAATATGGCAAAGATCATGCTCGCTACGAGCGAAATGGCTGGCTGCATCACTTGCTCGCATGGGTGATAGGCGCTGCCATTTTGTATGGCATGATTTTAATGGTTGGCGATGCGGTGCGAACGGAGGTTTTATTTAACACGCTTCGTTTATGGTCGATCATTCTCGTCATTGATTTTGTCATCAGCTTTAGCTATAGCCTATGGCCACGCGCCAAAAAAGCAGAATCCAATTAGGATTCTGCTTTTCTTTTACTAAATCATCGTGTGATTAGCTGCTCACGACGCGGTCCTACCGATACGCTTGCAACTTTTACGCCAATAGCTTCTTCCACAAACTGAACGTATTGCTGCGCTGCTTCAGGCAACTGCTCAAAAGTTGTAGCTTGCGAAATATCGCAGTTCCAGCCTGGCAAACGCTTAAGCACTGGCTTAGCGGAAGCAAGCGCTGCTGTCACTGGGAATGAGTCCTTAATGATTTGTCCACCCAATTCATAACCTATGCATACTGGAATTTCATCTAAGTATCCTAGAACATCAAGATTGGTCAGCGCAACCTCCGTAGCCCCTTGCAGCATGCAGCCATAACGCGTAGCCACCGCATCAAACCACCCCATTCGGCGCGGGCGCCCTGTATTCACGCCAAATTCTCCTGCGTCGCCTCCCAAACGGCGAAGCTCATCAGCCTCCGCACCTGTCAGCTCACTGACGAACGGTCCGGCTCCAACACAGCTGGAATACGCCTTAACTACCGCAATAATTCTCGTAATTGCATAGGGTGGAAGACCCGCGCCTACTGGCGCAAAGCCCGCCAGCGTAGACGATGATGTGGAGTAAGGATAGATGCCGTGATCCGGATCACGCAGCGCCCCAAGCTGTCCTTCCAGCAATATCGACTTTCCAGCTCGATACGCATCATTTAACAGCTTCGTTGTATCACAAACGAAAGGCCGCAGCTTCTCCGCTTGCTCGAGCAGCACGGTCAGAACCTCCTCCGCTTTGATCGGCTTTCTATTGTACAACTGCTCAAGCAGTACATTCTTGGCTGCCAAGGATTGCTCTAAACGCTGCAGCAATCGCTGCTCATCATACAGATCCGCAACTTGTACGCCAAGCTTCGCATATTTATCAGAATAAAATGGAGCAATGCCTCTTTTCGTCGATCCGAAGCCGTTTGAGCCAAGCCTTTCCTCCTCCAGCTCGTCAAATAAGCGGTGAATAGGCAGTACAACCTGTGCTCGTTCGGATATTCGAATTTGCGGCTCCGGTACTCCTCGTGCTATCAGCTCAGTCCTCTCACGCAGCAGCACTTCAATATCAAGAGCTGTGCCTGGGCCAATGACGTTCGTAATCTCTGGATAAAAGACGCCAGACGGCAGCATATTCATCGCGAATTTACCGTAGCTGTTAATAATCGTATGCCCAGCATTGCTGCCTCCTTGATAACGTACGACAAATGAGGATTTGGCAGCTAACGCATCTGTCATTTTTCCCTTGCCTTCATCTCCCCAATTCGCTCCCACTATAGCGGTTACCGTCAATTCAATCGCCTCCTAATGTTGTTATTGCCCTTTAAGGTTTATTATAATGAATTATGTGACATTAAAATAATTGATATAACTAATAGTTCATATTAGGTGGGATTATAGCTATGATCGTAAACATGGAGTGGTATCGCGTCTTTTATTGGACGGCTAAGACAGGAAGCTTATCGCGCGCTGCAGAACAGCTTTATATTACACAGCCAGCCGTCACGCATACGATTAAGCAATTAGAGGCAAAGCTAGGCGGCCAGCTTTTTTTCCGTATGGCCAAGGGGGTTAAGCTTACGACTGAAGGCGCGGTACTCTTTCGATATATCGAGCAAGCGTATAGCTTTATTGAGACAGGGGAAAAAATGCTCGCAGAAATGCACAACCTGCAAAGCGGTGAAATTAGTATCGGTGCAAGCGACACGTTATGCAGGCATTATTTGATGCCGTATTTGGAGCAGTTTCATACGGAATATCCAGAGATTCGCATTCGTGTGACGAATCGAACAACCCCTGAAACGATCCAGCTTCTAAAGGAAGGAAAAATTGATTTCGGCATTGTACATATGCCTGCTTCGGACAGTCAGCTAGACTTTCGGTTAAGTGTGCCCTTGCAGGATATACTCGTCGGTGGTCCCGCTTATTCATCTCTTGGTGATACCGCCATCGAGCTTGAGGATATTAGTAAGCACCCGTTATTGCTTCTAGAAAAAGGAGCGGGCACACGAGAGTTCCTTGACGAGTATGCCGCAGCGCATGGTACAAAGCTCAATCCAGAGCTTGAGCTTGGCAGCATGGATCTGCTTGCAAAGTTCGCACGAAGCGGCTTTGGGCTGGCCTTCCTCGTTCGCAGCTATGCTGCTGATGAGCTTGCTACAGGCGAGCTTGTCGAAATTCCGCTGATCCCGCCCATCCCCGCACGCAGCATTGGTATCGCAACGCTTCGCGGTGTGCCGCAATCCGCAGCATCCAAACGATTTTTGGAGCTGCTGCCTTAGCCGCTTGGCAAAAAACGAAATGCATAAAAAAAACGTCCTATTCTAAATAGGACGTTCTGGTTCCATATCTTTAATTCTAGCTGGAATAGTAATCGAAATGGATGTGCCCATTCCTCTTTTGCTCACGATACGAACGCCGTATTCTGCTCCAAAATGAAGCTTGATCCGCTCGTCCACATTCCGAACCCCGTAGCCCACATTCACTCTCTCAATAGGATCGGACATTTGGCGTAAAATCTCAGGATTAATGCCAACGCCGTCATCAATGACTTGGAAGGTTATTAAATCTCCCTCCATCTTGCCTACGATTCGAATGTTAATCTGTGCTCCATACCAAGCATGCTCAAGCGCATTTTCGATAAAGGGCTGTAAAATAAGCTTTACGGTCGTAAATCTTAAAATATCAGGATCAATGTCAAACCAGATTTGCATACCGTCTTCGAATTTTGTCTTCTGAATATTGATATAGGCATTAATCTGCTCCAGCTCATTCCGAATCGGAATAACAGTTCTACCTTCATTCAGAGATAGCCGGTAAAATTTCGCTAAATCAAGCACCATTCGCTGCAGCTTATCTACCTGTCCAAACTTAGCCAATCTACTGATCGAAGACAATGTGTTATACAAGAAATGCGGATTGATTTGCGCTTGCAGCGATTCCAGCTCCGCTTCCTTTTTCTTCATGTTTGTCATATAGACTTCTTGAATTAATCCGTCAATATTATGACCCATATCGTTTAAAGCAAAGGAAATGCGCGTAAATTCATCCTTCCCTTTAAAATGAATCTTTTTCTTGAAATTCCCTTCTTGAAAGGCATCCAGCACACGAACGATCTTGATAACCTTACGGGAATAAAAGCGAGAAATATACAAGCCTGCAAGTGAAAATACAACAAAGCAAGCCAAGCAAATTAAGAAGGTCCAAAACTTTACCTTGTCAGTAGCCTTCTCCATAATATCGGTTGGAACGAGTGCGAGCAGCTTCCAATTCAGCTGTGGTATCTTTTCCTCTACGGCCCAATAGTTCGCCATTTCCGCTTCACTCAGCGATTCACCAATATTAAAATGGGTATCACCGGAGGAGAACATAATTCTTCCATTCTCGTTGAGTGCAAATATTTTCGTTCCTTTACCGATTTTCTCAGAATCAACGCTCTCAAGCAGATCGGTAAGTCTCAGGCTAATACGAACGAAACCAATTTCCTCAAGCGTAATGGGATCATTCATATTAACAAGTCTTCTAAGCAAGGAAATATGCCCGAATTTTGTATCCCCTTCAACCTGCTTCCACTGCATGGTCTCGCCATACCGCTCCACGGGGTAATCTATATACCATGCCCTGTCCTTAATTCTAGAAATATGGTACAAATCAAATAATGGCCCCTCCGCGTTAAGCGGATCGGTATTATTATAATTGTGATAAATTTCCGGCAATGTATTGTTATGTAGATAGACTGCAAGGCGCATTTTATTGCTTGCTGCCTCCACCGTTGTTTGCATTTTTGGAAGGAGCTGCTTCGTCGTGGCTTCATAGCTAACCCAGCCTTCTTCATAATGACGCAAATAGGATGCAAGATTACTGTCAAAATAAAGCATGCCGGATATACGTGACACATCCTCCATTTTGTACATAATATTGTCCTTCATCTGAGCCAGCGTACCAAGATTAATCTCGCGGGTTCGCTCTTGAATGGAGCTTGTAAAAATAACATTCGCTGCATAGCCAATTAGGATCACCGGCACCATGATAAACAAGCTGTAGGTGAGCATAATTTTAATCCCAAACGGAATATAACGATGCTCCTTCTTATGTTTGGTCATTTTCGTCTAAACTCCAACGGCGTCATACCGTACATTTCTTTAAATTGTTTGCTGAAATATGGCAAGTGACGATAGCCTACTTGATCTGCTATCTCATAAATTTTCATGTTTGTTGTTTTGAGCAGCTCACACGATTTCTCCATGCGCAGCTGAATAAAATATTCGCTGAAGTTTTTACCTGTCTCCTCTTTAAAAATAAGGCCAAGATAGTTCGGCGATAATGAAAATTGCTCCGCCAAATCACGCAATGTAATATTATCATGTGTACGTTCTTTCATATAATCAATCATTTGTTTAATAAGCTTCCAATTTTTTTTGTGCTTGTTTGCCTGCAAAGTTTCGGATATTTCGTAAACCCTGCGTCTCAGCCACACATGAATATCGTTGATCGTCTCAAACTGCATAATGATATCGTAATTATTCAGCTCCATGCCAAGCAGCTGAAATACATTTTCATTCGTTCTTTGCAAATAATTATCAAGCTTCATTACGATATAAAGCGCATAGTTGCGCAGCGTAAACTTTGACTTTAAGCTTTTGGCAACCTGAAATAAGTCATCCAGCTCATCATGAATGCGAACGAGCTCATAACCCGACATCGCAACAAACAAGGCTTCCAGCTTCGCATCGAGATGCTTGACATCCTCTTTCTCTGCCGGCCTAACCTCACCGTGGCCAATGACCTTTCCTTTGCCGTAAAACATTTTCAAATCCAAAGCTTCAACGGCCTGACGATAGGAGGCCGAGAATTCGTTGATTGAATCACATAATTCACCAACGCCTGCGGTAATGGAGAAGGCATGCTGTTCGTTGACTCGATTAACGATCTTGAGTGGCAAAACATCTTTATCCGATTGCTCAATTAGAATCGCAACCCTGAATTTGCTTATTTTACAAATATGCGAAATGCCAAACTCCTTACAGATCGATACCACTTGCTGAATCTCATCCTGCTCTGCCCGCGTCTCATCGTTCAGTTTCCAAGACAAATCATCCACTTCAATTACGGCTACTAAGCCGGGATAGAGAAAACGGTTCATCTCATATTCTTGACTCAATACCTCAATGGTTTTGTCATCGCTCGTTCCTTCAAGCAATTGCAGCATATATTCATTTTTTACGATCGGAACCATTTGACCATATGTATTTTGCCTCTCTTGCTCATGGTCCAAAACATCTCGAACCTTTAGCAGGGAATCAATCAGCTCCTGATCATCCATCGGCTTTAAAACATAATTGACAGCATTAAGCGACAATGCCTGCTTAACATAGCTGAAATCCTGATATCCGCTTACGAAAATAATTTTAATATCCTTCGACATCTCGAGTGCGCGTCTAGCCAGCTCAAGCCCCGTCATATTAGGCATACGGACGTCAGTTACAAGAATATCTATTTTTTCCGTATCCAGCACTTTACAAGCATCAAATCCGTTCATCACACCCGCTACGATTTCCATACCGAGATCTGTCCAAGGAATAAAAGCACGCATACCTTCCAAATCCAGCTTTTCGTCGTCCGCCAGCAATACTTTATACATGATGTTATCAGCTCCAATTAGGCAAAGGCTTTACGTTCATCGAACATTTCATCGTTCTATTAAAACGAAAAAACTCGGGTACACTAAAGATCTTAGTATACCCGTCGTTTTTACGAAAAGCTATGGCTTATTCAGCTTTCATTTTTGCAAGGTTAGCTTGCCATTTTTCTGTTTTGAAAGCTAGCAATTTATCATAACCAGCAGCTTGAGCATCTTTTTCGCCTTTATCAAGAACAGCTAGTACTTCAGCATCATTTTTCGCGAACAATGCTTTTGCTCTAACTTCTAGGAACAAGTCCTCGATACGTTGACGGATGATACCTTCTTCTGTATCCGGTTGTGGATCGATGTTAATGAATTCTGTTGCATTGGATTGCGTTTTCCACGTAATTTCACGTTGGTAACGAGTAGACCAGTTTTGTTGCTCAACTGGCAACGACTCTTCAAATTTAGCTTTTGTTGTATCTAGGAATACTGTGTTACCAACCCAGTTAAGGTTCGTTGTAATCGCTTGAAGCTTACCAAGACCGCCTGCATCAGAAGTGTATTTTTCTGTGAACTTCGGAGTTTCGCCGTCAGCTTCTACGCCATCCCAATAGATTCCTGGAGGTCCCCACATCAAAGCGCTTTGTCCTTCAGGACCAGTCAACCAGTCATAGAAAGCGAAGATTGCTTCTGGGTTTTTAGCGCTTTTCGTAATAACCGTTACGTTCCAGCCTAACATACCATACGTACCAGGGAATACTTTGTTTTTGTCAACGCCTTCTTTGTGAATCGGCCAGATCATGAAATATCCAGCTTCTGGATCGTTTTTCGTAAGCTCAGCATGAGCTTGCATTGCAATTTCAGTCGGGCTTGCTGATGCAAATACTGCTACACGGCCAGTCATTACTTTTTCAGTAATTTGGTCAACGGTTTGTGTCATTGCATCTTGCGTAATCAATTTTTCACGGAACAGCTTGGAAGTGTATTGCATTGCTTCACGGTACTCAGGGTCAAGGAAGATTGAAGTCAGCTTGTCGCCGTTAGGTACAGCACGCATACCTGGGAACTTCTGATCGTTTTCTTTGAATGCAGAGTACAAAACATCAAGGCCTTGTCCATCTTTTGCTAAATGCGGCTCGTAAGGAACAACATTCGGATATTTTTCTTTAACCAGCTTCAAGTAGCTGTACAGATCATCTGTTGTTTCAAGCTTAGGTGAACCAAGCTCTGTGTAGATTTTTTTGTTTACAACATAACCAGAGTTGCCGTTAGGTTGTTTTGTATACCAGTTAGGGAATTGATAAAGCTTGCCATCTTCTGAACGAAGCATGTTGATGCCTTCATCGCCCAACCATTTTTTCAAGTTCGGATATTTATCAAGATAGTCATCGAATGGAACAAGCAGATCAGCTGTGCGCAATTTCTCAACATCAACGCGCTCTAGCCAGATCGCATCAGGAAGCTCGCCAGTCGCGATCATCGTATTCAGCTTTTGTGGAGCCGCACCACCGGAGTGGATTGGTTTTACGTTTACTTTCTTTGTATCTCTAATCCAAGTACTCGTAATGTCGCCGCCCCATGCTGGCATAGTGTACCAGTCATAATGGCCATAAAGGGTGAAATCAAGCTGCTCCTTGCCAAGTTCATAAACTGATGCCGGCTTATTGCCGCTATTTTCCTCCGGCTTGCTTCCTGTTTCTCCGTTTTCTGTTTTACCGGAATTACCGCTACAGCCTGCCATTAAAGAAACGGCCATAAATGCAGAGACGATTGGGACGAGTAGTTTTCTTTTTTTCATCTGTTTATTATCCCCTTTCAAGCTCATTTTTATATGTTCAAAGCTTTCGCTCTAAACCACATGTCTTAAACTGCCTGCTACTCTTTCAATGATCCAACAAGAACACCTTTAACGAAATATTTCTGAACGAATGGATACACCATAATGATAGGAATCGTGGCAACCATCATCGTTGCCATAGACAACGATTTGCTCGTTACCGTTCTCATTTTGGCTAACTGCCCTTGCGCTGCAGAATCTAGCTGTGACATTTGATCCGATACGATATTAGAGTTCAAAATCTGCTTAAGCATCGTTTGTATAGGAAGCAGCTTCTCATTGGTGATGTAGATACTTGGACCAAACCAATCATTCCAATGAAAAACAGCCGTGAAAAGCGACAACGTTGCAATAACGGGACCAGAGAGTGGAACAACAATGCGGAAGAAGATACCCCAGTTGCCGCTTCCATCGATTTTCGCCGATTCCTCAAGCCCTGCAGGCAAGCCTTGGAAGAATGTGCGGAAGATGATCATGTTCCAAACGCTGACTAGTGTTGGAATAATGAATACCCAGAATGTATTCATTAAGTGAAGCTCACGAATGAGCAAGAAAGAAGGAATAAGTCCACCACTGAAGTACATCGTAATGATACACAAGATCATGTAAAACTTGCGGCCCATCAATTCTTTCTTCGAGAGGCCATAGGCGAATAATGCCGTTATAAATATGGATGCGATTGTACCGACAACCGTCCGACTGATCGAAACCAGAAACGCAGTTACCAATCGTTCATCCTTGAATACGATACCGTAGTTTTCTAAAGTCCAATCACGCGGCCAAAAGGTTACGCCCCCCATGGAGGTGTCTATTCCGCTGTTGAAGGATATGACAAGTGCATTCCAGAATGGATAAAAGGTCATAAAAGCTAGTAACGTTAGTAAGATGTAGATGGTCACCGTCATCACGCGGTCTCCAAAACTGAGCCTGATCACTGCATCATCCGCCTTTCCGGGCTAATTGTATAGTTTACCACAAGCTGCTGCCGGCCCTGCGTGCCAGAAAGTTCGCCATTGTCAAAAGTCCTACGCTGATAACGGCTTTGAACAATCCAACCGCTGTTGCGTATGAGTATCTAGAGCTTTGTATCCCGACTCGATAAACGTACGTATCGATAACATCTGACACGTCCCTGAGTACAGGGTTTACAGCAAGCAATAGAATGTCTTCGAAACCTGCATTGAGTAGATTACCAATCGCCAGAATCATGAAGATAAGGACAACCGGCATGATCGAAGGCAATGTGATCAAAAAGATTTGTTTGAATTTACTCGCACCATCCATAGATGCTGCTTCATACATGCTAGGATCAATACTTGCTATTGCTGCTAGATAGACGATAGAGCCAAATCCAATTTCCTTCCATACCCCAGTCGAAACGAGGATGGACCAGAATAATTCTGGAAGTGATAGAAAGTTGATCGGTTCATCGATAAAGTTCATTTTCTCAAGTACGATGTTAATGCTTCCATTGTCCGTGGACAGCATCGACATAATCAGTCCCGCAACGATTACCCATGACATAAAGTGAGGCAGGTAACTTACCGTTTGAACCAGCCGCTTAAACATTAAGTTTTTCACTTCGTTAAGCATAAGCGCCAGCAAAATCGGTGCCGGGAATCCAATGAAAAATTTCAACAAGCTGATAATAACCGTATTTCGCATGACCTTGAAAAACTCCGGGGAGCTGAAGAACATGTCAAAATGTTTTAATCCAACCCATTCGCTTGCCATAAAACCTTTGAAGATGCTGTAGTCTTGAAATGCCATCAATATACCGTACATTGGGATGTAACTAAACACGATGATTAGTAACAATGCCGGCAATACCATCATTTGAATGTCCCATTGTTTTACGAAACGCAGAAACGCATTTTTAGTTTTAGGTTTTGGTTTTTTTAATAGTTCTTCATTAACGGATAGTTGCGCCACTACTCAATCCCCCTTGCTCTAGTTGTTCTACTAGTATTCTATCGCGATCATAAACGCACTAATAGCTATCTGAACAACTAAAAATGATACTTTTCAATCATTGGAGTAAGCGCAATCATTAATAAGTATAAAAAAAGCAGATCGAGAAATCGTCTCGATCTGCTTTACATTTTTTTTCATTTTGCATCGCGCCTTCCGTAGCTGGCAGCAAAATGTTTCATTTTTTTATAGGCCGAAGGATCAAGCTTTTTAAGAGGATGAAATTGCGGATGATTGGAATTCACCTCAAGAACCCATAACTGCTGCTTCTGATCATATGCAAAGTCGATGCCAAGCTCGTGCATACCCGATCGTTTTTTACTTAATGTCCGTGATATTCGCAAGGCCACCTTGCTTAGTCTGCTGATCCGCTTATCAGTTGCTTCAATAGAAAGTCCTTGCCTTTCTCCAAGTTTTTTCATCGAATAGATTGCTCCGCCTTGATAATAGTTCGTTACGATTTTATGGCGAGCTCCTACCTTTACCATTAAACCCGTACAAACCCACTTGCCTTCCGGCTTCCGCTGAACCATCGCTCGAATATCGTAGGGACATCCATCCACGCGATCCAATGATATTCCTTTTTGAATAATGAGCTTACTCGATTTCATTTTCTTTATTTGCGAATAAGCTTCGGAAACGGAATGATAAAATTTTTGTATTTGTTTTTTCTTAACGATTGAATAAAGCTCATAACCCGAATTCACCCGTTTCAGCTTAAATATGCCCAAACCGAGTGAGCCAATATCTGGCTTGACATAAACGGTGTTATGACGGTTTAGCATCATCTGCAAGTGCTCACGGCTGAATGATACCGTATTCGGTACATACCGCTTCAATTTTTTATTCGCACATAAGTATTTGCAGACCCGCAGTTTTCCTCTTATATTGCGACTTGCATACTTTTTCTTATACACAAAAGTTCACCTCAGCTTACTTTATGACAGGATGAACAAGTGCAACTGTACGAACGTTTATAGACAGCAAATATACTAATCCATTTTTCTTCCAACGGATTGGAACATTTTTCATATGATACACGTTATAATGGAGTTAATATAAGCGAAAGGTGAGCAGCAGAATAAAAACTAGGAATGATAGGAATGGTTGTAACTTGAAAGAACTCGTTTAACCCAAATAGACCCATTAGACACAAAGCTTGAGGTCACATTATTATTTATAAGTGTTATAAATCATGAAAAGCGGGGCAATGAAATGAAAATTTTTCAAAAAGTAGGCAATGAGGCACTTTTATACCGTATTATTTTAGCAGCTGTTGTTGTGTTTTTCATTGCAATAGGAACATTCATAACGTTTCAGCAAGGCAGCGATATGTATTTAGGCAATTTCGAAGAATATAATAACGATGATGTAAAATATATACGAAGTGCCGAGACATTGCTTAATGAAGGTACATTTACTTATCACAAAGTAGAAGATTCGACTGTATTTATTATGCCTGCCCTTACGATGGTGTTGGCATTTTGTATGAAGATATTTGGATATTGGCAGGGAATTACTGCATTCCGCATTCTTCAAGTTTTAATGATGGCAGGAACGATGATTCTTCTTTATCAAGTTTGTCGACGATTTTTCCATGAACGAATTGGTGTAATAGCAATCCTACTGTTTGCGCTATATGCACCTAACTATATGGCAGCAAATTTGATTTTAACGGAAGCCTTTGGGCAGTTGTTTTTATGGCTGTTTATTTATACCGGAATTGTAGCTGTAGATAAAAAGAAATTGAGTTGGTTCGCCATTGCAGCAGTAAGTTTAAGTATCGGGATATATGCAAGGCCAAACTTTGCACTCCTTCCGGTCGTATTTTTAATCTACATGCTAGTTCGAGGATATAAAATAAAAGAGATTATTAAACCTGCTATTGTTGTATCTGCTGTAATATTAATTTGCATTTCCCCTTGGTGGATCAGAAATGCTGTCGTATTTGATAAGTTTATTCCGCTCACGCTCTCGTCCGGCAATCCATCTGTATTAGGAGCTATGATCGATTGGAGATATCCTGCTGGTGCAGAAGAGAAATTCAAAGAGGATTTTACGCGGTTAGGCGAGGCGAAAGATGCCATCGAATCCAATGAAATTCAAGCTGAGCTTGCCAAAAAAATTAGAAACTATGGATTTGAAACGGATCGCAATCGTTATATTAAACATTACACCGTTGATCGGGTAGTCGATATGGTCAAAGTACCTTATTATTGGAAGCCCGTACTTCATATTTCGAAACCCATCGTGGGCGTATATCACTACGTGCTGCTATTGCTCGGAGTAATTGGGTTGCTCATGACCGTTATTTTTAAAAGCAAACGCAAAGAACTATCTATATTGATAATAACCATTTTATATTTCATATTTACATCACTGCCATTTATTACGTTTGAACGATACGGTTACTTCATTATGGCGTTTATCACGATATATGCAGCCTATCTCATTCATGAGCTAGTTGAAGCTGTGCGTTCGAAGAAGAGAAGTTCTTTGAGACAACCAAACCATTAGAGGGAGGAACCAAACCTTTAGAGGCTTCTACCAGACCTTCAAAGGCTTTTTCCGCAGCTTCAAAGACATTTCGAACCCACCCAAACCCTCCCTTCCAAGGGAGGGCCCCAAGGGCTGCGCCCTCTGGACACCCGCAATTGGACTAACGCTAAAGCTAGCCATGCGCTCTTTTGCTGCGTTTGCGTTGGAACGCTTTCGTCCCTTTGGGACACGCTTTACTTTGGGTGCATAACCCGCTGATTACTTGTTAACCAAACTTCAAAAGCGTTTCGAACCCTCCCAAACCCTCCCTTCCAAGGGAGGGCCCCAAGGGCTGCGCCCTCTGGACACCCGCAATTGGACTAACGTTAATGCTAAACATGCGCTCGTTTGCTGCGTTTGCGTTGGAACGCTTTCGTCCCTTTGGGACACGCTTTACTTTGGGTGTATAATTCGCTGATTACTTAAATACAATAACCAAACCTTCAAGGCGTTTCGAACCCACCCAAACCCTCCCTTCCAAGGGAGGGCCCCAGGGGCTGCGCCCTCTGGACACCCGCAATTGGACTAACGCTAAAGCTAGCCATGCGCTCTTTTGCTGCGTTTGCGTTGGAACGCTTTCGTCCCTTTGGGACACGCTTTACTTTGGGTGTATAATTCGCTGATTACTTAAATACAATAACCAAACCTCCAAGGCGTTTCGAACCCACCCAAACCCTCCCTTCCAAGGGAGGGCCCCAAGGGCTGCGCCCTCTGGACACCAGCAATTGGACTAACGTTAAAGCTAAACATGCGCTCGTTTGCTGCGTTTGTGTTGGAACGCTTTCGTCCCTTTGGGACACGCTTTACTTTGGGTGCATAACCCGCTGATTACTTAAATACAATAACCAAACCTTCAAAGGCGTTTCGAACCCTCCCAATCCCTCCCTTCCAAGGGAGGGCCCCAAGGGCTGCGCCCTCTGGACACCCGCAATTGGACTAACGTCAGAGCTAGCCATACACTTGTTTGCTGCGTTTGCGTTGGAACGCTTTCGTCCCTTTGGGACACGCTTTACTTTGGGTGTATAACCCGCTGATTACTTAAATACAATAACCAAACCTTCAAAGGCGTTTCGAACCCACCCAAACCCTCCCTTCCAAGGGAGGGCCCCAAGGGCTGCGCCCTCTGGACACCCGCAATTGGACTAACGTTAAAGCTAACCATGCGCTCGTTTGCTGCGTTTGCGTTGGAACGCTTTCGTCCCTTTGGGACACGCTTTACTTTGAGAGCATAACCCGCTGATTACTTCTTTAAGGAACTGTTTGATGCTTATTTGGCTGAAAACTACTTTGCTAAAGTTCTAACGAACCCTAGGGACGTTATCTCATGTTATTTGGGGTGATATGTGTTACTTTTCCCGAAATAACGATACTGAGGTTCGTTAGATTATTAATCTAGTACGAAACGTTTGAATAAGAGCTACTGGGTTCGTTAGAGTTGGCAATCGCGTCGCTCTGCTTAAACTTCATCAATAAAACACAGAAATACAGAGGGGCTGTTCCTAGCGTAGATAAATCTACGTTTGAAACAGCCCCTCTGTTTTGGTGGGATGTGAGTGCATGTTGTGTTTACTCGATTACTCTTTTACTGAACCCATTACCAATCCTTTGACAAAAAACTTTTGGAGGAATGGATATACGATAAGTATCGGGAGAGCGCCGATGAAGATTTGGGCTGATTTCACTGTTTTTTGTGAGATTAGCGCTAAATCAGCTGGGTTCATGCTCATCGAGCTCATATCGCGCTGGATGATAACCGTTTGAAGGAATGTGGCCAGCGGATAGCGCTTTGGATCTCCGATATAAAGCAAGCCGTCAAACCATGAATTCCAATGAAAGACCATGCTGAACAAAGCGAGCGTTGCAATGGCCGGCAAAGAAACGGGTAGATAGATGCTGAACAAAGTACGGAAATGTCCTGCTCCATCAATGAGCGCTGCTTCCTCCAGCTCCTTGGGTACTCCGCGGAAAAAGTTGAGCATAAGGATCGTTAAGAAGACATTAACCGCTCCTGGAAGCACGAGCACCCAAAAGTTGTCCATAAGGCCAATCTTTTGAATGACCATATAAAAAGGGACAAGTCCCCCGTTGAAGAGCATCGTGAATACGAACAGCCATGCATAAATATTTCTGCCGCGGAATGCGGTGTTTTCTTTGGATAGCGGATAAGCTGCCAAGAAGGCTAACAACAAAGTCAACAGCGTTCCGATTACCGTCCTCTTAACGGCGATCCACATCGAGTTTAGAAAGATTGGATTGCTTGTCGTTTTTCGGTAAGCATCCAACGTGAAATCTACTGGCCATAGACCGACGATATTAGCATCCGCAGCCGCCTTTGCACTTAGCGAAACGGCAAGCACATGCAGCAGCGGAATCACACATAGCAGGGCAAGAACGATCAATAGGATCGTATTAAACGTGTTGAAAACGCGATAGGATGGTGATTTATGATACATTCGGCAGGTCCTCCTTTGGCTAGCGTAAACGGCCATCGCGTCCTCAGACGGCTAACTCGTTTCGCGATCTTGCTTATATTATTTAAAAAATTCTGTAATTGGCTAGTTTGTAAGCAAGGCGATAGGAGATAACGACTAAGACAAAGCTGATCACCGATTTAAACAATCCGATTGCCGTACCAAAGCCCATTTCGCCGCTTAAAATAGCTGTGCGGTATACAAACGTATCAATAATATCGCCCTTCGCGTAAACCAATGAATTATAAAGGTTGAAAATTTGATCGAAGCCCGCATTCAGCACGTTTCCGAGCGCCAGTGTACCGACTACAATAGCAATTGGAATCATCGACGGAACCGTAATATGAAGCGTCTGCTTCCAGCGGCTTGCGCCATCCACCTCTGCTGCCTCGTAAAGCGATGGGTTAACGTTGGCGAGCGCTGCAAGGAATACGACGGTACCGAAGCCAAACTCTTTCCATACATCAGAGAGGATAACGGTGAAGCGGAACCAGTCGCCATCGCCTAGGAAGAAGATCGGCTCGATTCCGAATATTCCTGTTAGGAGACGGTTCACCAGCCCGCCTTCCGTCGATAGAAGATCCGTAAGAATGCCGCCCAAGATAACCCAAGATAAAAAATGCGGCAAATAGACTAGCGTCTGTACAAAACGTTTGACAAGCTGTTTTCTAATTTCATTTAAAAGAATAGCGAATACGAATGGAGCAAAAAGATTCAGTACCATTTTGAAAATAGCGATGATTAGCGTGTTCCAGATCACCTGCAGGCTGTCTTGCCTCTCGAACAAATAGCGGAACTGATCCAGTCCAACCCATTCCGAGCCTGTCAGGCCTAGCCATGGTTTATAATCCTGAAAAGCCATTACAAGTCCACCCATTGGCAAGTATGCGAAGATGATTAGAAAGACGAGGGATGGAAGCACCATAAGATGGAATGGCCATTGTTTTATGAGGTAATAAAACAGCGGTTTTCCTTTTGATTTGACAACAGATACCGAAATGTCATCTTGTTGAATTGTTTGCTGCTGAGACATGTTTTGTTCCTCCCGCTGGATGAAATGCAGAACGCAATCAGCCTTTCACGGCACGTATGCATCGCGTTCCTTATATAAAAATTATATCAGCGACGGAAAAATTGAAGTAGCTAACAAACCCAACATTCATGGCACAAATGCAACCACTTTTGCAATCCAACATGTGAATTTAGCTTGCTGTATAACACAAAAAAATGCGGCCCCTCAGGGACCGCATTTCGTCAAGCTTATTTCGTTAAACTAGCATACCACTCATTAACTTCTTTCGTCATATCATCGCCGCCGGATGACTTCCAGCTTTTCACGAATTCATCAAAAGCTTCAGCCGGTTTAGCGCCATAAATGATTTCGTTAAACGTTTGAGCTTCAATTTTCTTCAAATAGTCCATGCGTGATTTCATTGTTTTAGTAGGAGGTCCTACAAACATATCCTTCTTGGAAATCGCATCTTGCTCCATAACGACAGTCGCAGCAAGCGCCGTTTCCGGTCCGTACTGCGCAACAACTTCCTTCTCGCGATAAGTTTTTGCTTCTTTGCCTTCAGCTAGGTTAAGCAATGCTTTAAACTGTGCATCAGGAATACGCGCACCGTCGCGTACAATGAAGTAACGTAGTGGAGCCGTAATGGCACCGCCTGGAACATCGTCCAGGTACAGCGGTTTGCCGCTAGCATCAAGAGCGTAATCATAACCTTCAAAAGCGCCTAGCTCGAACGGGCTTCCTTCTTGCGGGTCAGCTAGGTTGTCGAATAGATAGTTTTCGTAAGTGAAGAAAGCTTCTGGATTTTTCATATCCTTATTGATCAGAATAACGCCATTTACAAAGGAAGTGCCGTGACGCATTGCTTTACCGTCTTCACCAGTTGGAATCGCATAAGGCTTCCATACTGCGCCTTCAGCATTTTTTGCTGTATCCAGCAGCGGCCAGCCGCTCATCCAGTAAGGTCCAGGGATAATGCCTGCTGTTCCAGCTACAGCTGGTTCAGACGTTTTATTCTCATCCCAAAGTGCTGCTTCTTTCGGAATATAACCTTTGTCGCGCCATTCTTTAAGTTTAATTAGACCTTGCTTCATGCCTGCGTTCGTAGAACCGTATTCCAGAGTTCCATCCGCTGCCACATTCCATTGTGCAGGAAGTGTGCCATATGCGCCAAATACCCACGATGGATCACCCATCCAAGTGTTCATTGACGTTTTAAAGCCAACGCTTAGTGGAACAACTTTTTCTGGCGACAATCCTTGTGGATTATTGTTTTTAAAAGCTTCCATTACCGTTTCCAGCTCAGCAATCGTTTTTGGAGCTTTCAAATTAAGCTTATCCATCCAGTCTTGACGAATCCAGAGCACATAGTCGTTGTTGTAAGCATAATCAAGTAAAGGGATACCGATTCGTTTTCCATCACGCATGTAAGCATTCCATACGCTGGTATCAAGATTCATTGCCGCTTTCCATTTCTCGCCGGCATATTTATCGAACAGCTCGCCTGCGTCTTGGAACATGCCGGAGTCAATTAGATCTTGTGCCAGCAGCTTGTCGCCAACGACAGCAACATCCGGCATTTTTTGTCCTGAAGACATCGCAAGGCGCATTTTTGTTGCAAATGCTCCATTTGTATCTGTCACAGACCAAAGTGAATCTACTTTAATACCAAGCGTATCGAGTGCCCATTTTGTTGCCACGTTGTTTTCAATCGTTTCTCCCTCACGGAAGGTTAGCGCAGGGTCTACTCCCCATACAGTGGAAATCGTAACCGGCGGATCGTATTTCTCTTTGTAAGGGTTTTCCTCATTGCCCGCGGAAGTGTTGTCGCTTGGCTTATTCGACGGCTCTGCCTTGTTGCCGCTGTTCGAGCAGCCAATGATGGCTGATACGATTAGAAGCATACAAAGCATGAACGTGAACCGTTTCTTTGTTTTCATATTCATTGTAATCCCCCTCATGATTATGTTCTACATGCTTAATTATAGGCTTAGGGGCAATTTCAGCCTATGACACAAAGCGAACATATCAGCACCTTTTACAACCACTTTACTGTTCGCGAAACTCCTGAGGTGTCATACCATAATATTTTTTGAACGTTTTGCTAAAATATTGCGGATTCTGATAACCAAGCTCACTCGTTATTTCATATATTTTTTTGTTCGTATTTTTCAGCAAATAAAGCGCCCGCTCCATCTTCATTCCGATGATCCATTCACTTAAGCTTTCTCCCGTTTCCGCTTTAAATACTTTCGAGAGATAAACCGGATGAAGAAACACGCGATCAGCAATCGTTTTTACAGTCGTATCTAAGCTAAGGTTGTTCGCAACAATTTCCTGCACCTGCTTAACGATAAAGCTTTTGGAGCTTTCCTCCTTCACTGAAAGCACGCTTTGCAGCTTATGCAATACGCCAATTGACCAATCCTCCAGCCGATCAGGCGATAGTACAACCGTTTGATCCAAAATAAAATCGATACCCAGCTCATTGATTTGGGATACGTATTGGCCCTGTCTATGCGTAATATACATAAAAGCATTGGTAAGCGCTAAGTATACCTCGTATAGATGCTCTCTTGAGAATCTTGTATTTTTCAAATCGGCAAAAACATCTTTAATTTTCTGCTCTACCGCATCCCAGCGCTTCGACTCCAGCAAGGTTATCATCGTAGGCGGCTTATATAAGCTTTCCATCGATTTAACAAAAGTGTTGTCCTTGCCCGAGCGATCCTCCAAATAATGAATAGAGTGCTGCTCTTCATTTGCAATCATGAACATCGCTCCTAGACCTGAACGATACGCAGTCGTAATCGCACTTGGAAACTCGAACCAATCCGTAACGACAATGGAGATATCTCCTTTGAGATAGTTGCTAACATTTGTACGAAGCTTCTTGGTTGCTTCGGCAAGTATCGATTTACGTAAATTGCGGCTTTCCACACTAAATTCTGATTTCTCGCCAGCTTCTGTTTTAGGCTGCGCCATAATAAGCAAATATTCATGCGGAGCTTTGCAATGCCATACATGGAAATGCTGAGCAAACGACTCCTCCGCAATATTCCCTACGGCAAACTCCATAAGTGAGGAAGAGCTATAATCCAGATGTGAAAATTGTTTGCCCAGTTGGACGAGCATCATCACGGTTGGACGTTCTATCTCAAGAGAAATCTCGTATTGCGTCAGCTTCTCTTTAATCGTCTTTGGCGAAAGCTGTCTGCCTAATACCAAGTCGACCATAAAATTGGCGCGCAGCACCTTGAAATCAGATTTGCGATCATACAGCAGCTGCTGATATTTCTCTGCCTGCTCCCATTCATCCTTTAGCGCTTCGATAGCTCCCGATATCGTTTTCACAAATTCATCGTCATTTACCGGCTTTAATATATAATCAAACGCTTGCAGCTGAACGGCCTTTTTGGCGTATTGAAAATCAGAATGCCCTGTAAGCAAAATGCATTTGATATTAGGCCAGCGCTGGCTGATCTCTTGAACGAGCTCAAGCCCGTTCATTTCCGGCATCGCAATATCGGTAACGACAATATCTATCGAGTTTTCTTCAAGAAGCTCCAACGCTTCAAAGGCAGATGTCGCTTGATAAACGCTTTTTACGCCAATGGAGAGCCAGGGAATGGTCTTCTCCAAGCTTCCCGTAACATACGACTCATCATCAATCAATAAAATTTCAATCATTTGAAAACCCCTTTTTTTATCTAGCTTGGTGACCAAGTAATTGTGACTTTTAGACCTCCAAGATTTGAGGATGAGAAGCTAACCCCTGCTGATCCGCGAAATCTTAAGTGCATGCGCTGATGCACATTCCATAACCCGCAGCCCATTTGCTCATCCATTTGATTTTGCATTTTGTGCTGAAGAATAAGAATATCCTCCATGCTCATCCCCTTGCCGTCATCCTCTACAACAAGCCGTGCTCCCTCTTCATGCCACTCTCCCGTTATTTGAATAATAGATGCATCCGTCCATGCCTCAATTCCATGAATAACTGCATTCTCAACGAGCGGCTGCAGCATCAGCGGCGGAATTTCAAGATGACGCATATCCGCAGGCAAGCTGATCGAATACTGCAGTCGCGGCATGCGCATTTTTTGAATTTCCAAATAGCTGGTCACAAAATTAATTTCCTCTGACATCGCAACAAGATCGCGTTCCTGCCTTGTCGTATAACGGTAATAGTTGGACAAATGATGCGACATGGCAACGACTGCTTCATTCTTTTCGAGCTTGGCCATGCTGGAGATGAACGAGAAACAATTATAAAAGAAATGCGGATTAATTTGTGATTGCAGCTGTTTTAAACGTGCTTCCCGCACATGAATTTTTTCCAAATATACCGTTTCAAACAGCTCTTGAATTTGAGCGACCATCAAGTTGAAGCGCGTATAAAGAAAACCAAACTCGCTCCTGCCGCGCGGCTTCATTCGAACCGAATAATCACCATTTTTCAGCTTCTGAAACCCAACGATGAGATGCTTAATAGGAACCTGTACCTGCGCATATAAAAGATAAGCAGCGATGCAGCATAACAGCAGTAAGCCTGCCAAAGATACATAAAATAATTGATTGGTCTTTTGAATAGGCCGAATGATTTCGGAAATCGGAATATAATCGATCAAATGCCAACCAATCGTTTCTGACTTCACAATATTGACCAAATATTTTTCCCCGCCCAAATCGATCGTACGGCTTTCCAAGTCCTGAAGCGGCTGCTGCTTCAACAAATGGATTACGTTGTTCGTCAGTTCCTTATCTGCCGAGCGATTATAAATAACGCCGACGCCTTCCAAATAATAAAATGGTTCTCGGCGGCCATCGCTCTTAAACTTGTCCAACATATCTTTAATGTTCGAGCTGTCGAACTGCACCTCAATGACCAGGTTCGAGCTACTTGGGTCCAAGTAACTGGAATACGGTGTTACCGCATAACGAGAGAAAACAAATTCATTATTTTCAGCGGCCTTCACTTGCCAGCCAGGCTTTAATCTTTTTTTCAAATCGGCGTCGTCATAAAGCACAACGTCATTATCCGAAATATCTCTATGGAGAATCGGTGAATAGATATGAAGGCTGCTTCGCCATTTCGATGAATTTTGCTGAATAGCCAGCTTCGTTTGAATTCTTTTGATCAAAGTAATCATGCCCAGACTCAGCTCCGGCATTTCCGTAAAAATATCGCGAAGCGACGAAATATCGGGGTCCTGTATCAATAAGTCAGGCCAAAGGGCCATCGAATCGATGCTTGTATTGACTTGATTCTGAAAGAATAGGAGCTGATTCGTGTTCGACTTGTTAAGCTCCTCGCCAAGAATGTCGGTGCTGGTCTTATTAGAGTAGAAATAGAGCAGCATAATCGGAACCAGCATAATGATGATTAGAGCGACGATTTTAGTAAATAAATTAATTTTAGGCATATTGCTTTGCACCTCTGCTGGATGTCATTTGGGCTGCTGCTTAAATATCATTTTCTTCCTCTTCACCATACGTGGACATTCCATTCAATTCAACCCGTAAAATCGAAATGTATGTTATGTTTTTACAACTACTTTATCGCACAACATTTCTATTCTTTCAAAAAAAGAACCAGAATATCGGTTTTTACTCCGACATCCCAGTTCTTACGTTTACGTTAATTGTTATATTTGTACGCAAGCATGGAGGGCAGCGCGTTTCCTTCAAAATCAAACAGCGTCGTGTTATCAACCACATTAGGAGCATCCTTCTGCCAGCCTACGCCTGGTACATAAATCATGACGGGGTCCCAGTAGAGCACGCCAAGGCATCTTCCCCCATCTACCTGCTTAATGCCGTTCATCAGAGAATACATGAAATCACGTTGACCTTCTGGCGTACTCTCGTACGGCTCGGGCCCATTGTTCTCAAGCTGACCTCGCATGCCAGCCCCCGTAACTGCGCTCCAGTTAAAACCCGTTTCCATGAGCAAAATATCCTTATCAAATCTGGCAACCAGCTTATTGCAAAAGGCCACTAGCTGCTGAACCGATGCCTGTGTCCAGAACGGATAATAGGATGGTCCGATAATGTCATAGGGAACGCCATACCGCTCGCAATTGCCAAAAAACTGCTCGTATTTCTCATCCTCAGTCGCGCCGTCCAAATGAATAACGACCTTGCTCGTTTCAGATACTTCCTTCACCGCTTGATAACCTGCCTTTAGAAGCTCAGCCAGCTGCGGCCAATTCGCAATAGCACCATCGGGATAACACATGCCGCCTTGTATTTCATTGCCAAGCGATACATACTCAGGAGCTGTGCCTTGCTCGACCAAACGCGTCATAAAGGCTCGTGTATATTGATATAAGGCTTCTCTCAGCTCCGCAAAAGAAAGTCCTTCCCAGTTGTGGGGCTTGTGCTGAGCCAAACCATTTGTCCAGTAATCACTGTAATGGAAAGAGAATTGAATTTGGAATCCCATGTCCTTCGCTCTTTTTACTAAAGCGAGCGTTCTTTCCTCGTTCTGATAACCTCTAGCATCCAGCTGATTCGAAGGCCAGTAGTCTTTGTTTCCAGGATCATTATATAGTCGAATCCGAACAATGTTATGCCCGTAAGCTTTCAATATTTCAAGGCCGTCCATCGGTTCATGATTATCCTTATAAATACCGCCGTTTTCCTCAATCCGCGGCATCTCGGAAATGTCCCCGCCCTTCAGCAGCTCATAGGACTCATCACTTTTCACAAGCTCAAACGATTTCACCTTACACCAATTCCCGCCGTTCCCTTCGGTAAAGAGACCAATGGTGCACTTTCCATCCCTTACTTCTATGCCTCGTATAATAACAGGTATCCACTCCGATGATACTGGAAGGCTTGTTATCCGAGTCTCACCAGTTACAGCCTCCGCGAAAATATAGCAGGTTTGTTGCCCTCCGCTGTTTTGCGTCAATGCTGTCAATGTATAATAGCCGTTCTCAAGCTTTTCAATAGTCCTAGACGCCGCTGAGCAATAAGAAGCGGCATGTTGAAGCATGAGATACTCAGTAGACGACGGATGATCCTGCTGGATGCCCTCTGCGACTTGATTGCCGTTAGAAAACAAGCTCCAGTCCGCCCGTTGGTTTGTCTCAAAAGAAAAATACATCATATACCTCCGATTTCATTCGTAATCGTTCTTTGCTATCGTATCAAACCGATTCCACGCCATACAGGGCATATTCACAACATATTGGTTGCTATTTCAACCATACGTTTGATTACGCATGATGAGTGAACGAATAAACGGCTTTTTCAATAAAAACAGGGCATATCCGTCTAAGGATATACCCTGTTTGTTATCTAACTATTTAATGGGCAGAATACATCATTTGAAACAATCTTTCTAAAATAACAGCAGCCTGTGCCCTTGTCGCATGGCCTTTTGGTGCAAATACACCCTGCCCGACTCCGTTGACTAAACCGGCTTGCTGCATCTGTTGAATAGCTTCAACAGCATAATCAGCTATTTGCGCTTGATCAGCAAAAGCTTCGACGTTTGTTAGATTACTCAGCTTTACGTTGACTGCTTTTACAGCACGGTACATCATAACAGCCATTTCTTCACGGCTTATGATATCATGCACACCGAAGCTGCCGTCATCTTTGCCTTTCACAATACCGAGTTTTTGAGCGTTTATGATCGCTTCTGCATACCATGCTCCTTCTTTAACATCCGAGAAGCCTGGTCCATCTCCCTTAGCTGCTGTATCCAAAATCCCCATTAACATATGCAGGAATTGTCCTCTTGTTACGGCATCTGTCGGCTTAAAGGTTTGATCCTCAAATCCGCTTATGATGCCTCTTGCCGCAAGGAACTCAATACTCTGTTGTGCCCATCCGGCCTTAGCTAGATCGGTAAATGAAACAGCCTTATAAACTGCTGCATATTTGCTGAAATGCGATGGACTAAAAGTAACTGTCGCCTTCGCAGCATCATATATCGCGTTTTTTACTATTTCCAGCTTACCATCCTCATTGATGTAAAAAATAACAACGTTATGAGGCTCTTCTCCTTGACGCAACGTATAAGGAAGTTCGATGATGACCTTGTTCTTATCAAAATGAGGAACTTTCACCCCATCGACGGTAAGATTAAAATCATAAACGGTATTGTCGCCTACAGTCTTCTTCACTTCATTGGATAAGGCTGAAGCATCCACTTTAGCAGCTGAAAATTGTACGTTCTTTGATGCTGGGTTGATTACATCCTTGAACAGGTCAGGTGCGAACGAGATCGTTGCAAAGCCAGTTTTGAAAATAACCGCTTGCAGTCCTTCATTTGCTAACTCTGTCATCTGCTTTGCAGCCATATTCGCAATGATGCCTAAGGTTCCCGTTGTCGGCATCGTGGTTACTGTGATGGAATGATCCTTATCATTCTTCAGTCCTTGCCTCAAATCAACATTCACCGCCTGCACTGTTGGTGTAGGCTGCGGTGTCACCGGTGTGGCCGGTGTCGGTGTTGGCTCCACCGGCGTCGTTGGAGTTGGTTCTGGATCCACTGGTGTCGTCGGTGTTGGTGACGGCCCCGCTTCTGCTGCCAGCACAATCGTTACTCCAGATGTCACCTGCTTATCGGTAACAGCCACCTCAGTTACTGAGCTCGTGATATAGCCTGCTTTACTCACAGCAATAGAATAACCCGATCCTTGCGGTATATCTGACAAGGTGAATTCACCTGCAGCACTCGAAACCGCCGCATATTCTACTCCTTCAATGACAGTTTTTACGGCAGCATCCGCCAGCTTGTTGCCTGCTGCATCCTTCACTTCACCGCTGATTGCACCGGTTCCTTCACCTAGAAAACCTACTGCAACCGCATCAACTAAAGCCCAGTTTCCTGCATTCGCGTTTGCATAGAAGCCAAGCGTCAGCTCCCCGCGCTCTACCTTCACAACCATGCTGAATGGCGTCATCGCATTTGTTTTCGGAATATTTAGACGTGCCAGTTCACCGTTCGAGTCCTTGGCGTACATATAATATTCCTTCTGCTCACCGCCATTATAGAACCATGCGGAAACCGTATAATAACCGTTTGCAAGCCCTGTAATCGTCTGATTAGCATCCGATTCATAAGCTCCCGCATGCCAAAGATTTAGTACATAACTTCCATCCTTAGGATTATCTTTCGAAGCAAAGGTTGCATTAGCTGTTCCCGTTATATTCCATCCTGGAAGAGTGTATTTATCGGCACCCTGCTGCTCAAAACCAGCATTGATTAACGGTATTTTCGCAGCTAAAATGATATTGCCAGCTTTTGTTGTCTGACGAGTCGCAACATCAACCGCTGAGGCCGAGCCGTTTAAATATCCTTCTTTGCTTGCCGAAACGGAGTAAGCATTGCCGCCTAATACATCAGCAAGTACATATTGTCCCGCTGCATTCGTCTTTGCGGTATAGGTTTTCTCACCCTTAACTGCAATGACCGTCGCATCTTCAACAGGCGAGTATGAGCTGTCTAATACGATACCTGTTATCGCCCCAAGATTATTCAATAGCGTTAAATGAACATCACTAGTCGTTTCGCCAACTTTAACCGAAACAGGGGATGACTCTGCATTTAAATAACCTGATTTTATGGCAATGACCTTATAGTTGATTCCCGCAGGAATGTTCACTAGTCGATATTCACCAGCTGCATTGGTCAATGCGGAATACACTTTTCCTGCTGCAGCAACGCTAACCTGCGCTTTATCGATTGGTGCTTTGTCACTTCCAATGATCGTACCTGTTATCGTGCCTGAATTTAATGCTAAAGATAAATCAATCGACGAAGTCGTCGACCCAATTGCTACCGAAGCATGGGCAGCTCCCTCGCTAACATAACCTTCTTTAGCAACCGTCACGGTCACGTTTGTAGCAGCAGGCAAATCAGCAAGCGTATACTGACCTGTGCTATCCGTAACCTCGCTGTATACAACGCCATCAATAATCGTACTTACCTTCGCATCAATAACAGCATTATGGTTTTGATCCTTAACGGTTCCCGTAATAGCGCCGCCGATCATTGCAATATTCTGATTCGACGTGAACGTACCCGCTTCCAAGAGGTTAACGGAAATATTTCCGCCTTCATAGCCGCTTTTTGCAGCTGTAATTGCATAGGCTTTGCCGATTGGCAAATCCGGAATGAAATAGTTCCCAGCGGCATCCGATTTTGTCGTCAACATCGTACCATTTACATCAACAGCTATCGTCGCATGAGCGATGCCCTTGCCAAGCGCTCCTCGCACAACACCCGAAATATGTCCAAGCGTCGACCCTTCCGTATTTAGCTTGTAGGCATCATGAGCGGGCAATGCTTTGCCATCAAAATCAAACAAAGTCGTATTTGACACCACGTTCAAATCGGGTTGATCGTCAATTTCTTTAATTGCCCAGCCTACACCCGGCACAGCAATCATAATCGGGTCCCAATATAGATCGCCGATAACTCTGCCATTATCTACGCTCTTCAGACCATTGAATAAATTAATCATAAATTCTTTTTGCCCTTGTGGAGAGCTCGTATCTGCTGGGTAGGGTCCGTTATCGTTTAGCTGGCCTATAGTGCCATTTGGCAATGTGGGATTCCAGTTATATCCAGTCTCCATAATCATAATATCTTTATCATATTTTTTGCTGAAATAATTACAAAACGCAACGATTTGTTCAATCGTGTCATCCGTCCAGAACGGATAATAGGACGGTCCGATAATATCATAAGGGACCTCTCTTGCCTCTATCTCATCAAAAAAGTTTTCATATTTGCTCGTGTTGCCTGCGTCATCCAGATGCAGAATGACCTTTGAGGTCGGAGAAGCCTTCTTAACCTCTTCCGCTCCGGCTTTAAGGAATCTTGCTAGATTAGCCCAGCTCCCTCCAGATGCTCTGCCATAAGGGAACAAAATACCCGATTGCATTTCATTGCCTAACGACACGAACTCCGGCGTCGTGCCTTGGTCTACCATTGCTTCCATAACGTCTAGCGTATATGCACGCAAAAGCTCCTCCAGCTTAGTCACCTTTGCAGCATCGTCTGCCAAATCCTTAATCGCCGTTTGCCATGCGTTAGGGATATTATGCGTAGCGCCGTTCGTCCAGTAATCGCTATAGTGGAAGGACAATTGAATTTGCAATCCTGCAGCTTTTGCACGTTTGGCAAGTTTCAGAATGTCCGCCTTATCCATAATGCCTGCTGGACGGTAATAGCTGCCGTCGCCATGGCCTTTGCCCGGCTCATTATAGACGCGCAGACGTACGATATCGTGGCCGTTTTCTTTCAACAGCTGAAATAAATCCTTCTCATTCCCTTTGCTGTCGTAAAATTTGCCGCCTTGCGATTCTACATAAGTAAGCTCTGAGACATCGCCGCCTTTGAGAAATTTATACGGCTGGTCATCCTTCACCAGCTCGACAAAATCAAGCTTCGTCCAGTTGCCTGCTTGTGCATCTGAGAATAAACCAATCGTCGCTGTTCCATTCGTAACCTGAATGCCGCGCAAATACACCTTTGTCCAGGTACTGCCGATCGGTACCGCAGCTCTCGCCTCCGAGGTGCCATGGTCACGGGCGAATATGTAGCTCGCATGCTGGCCTCCGCCATTTTGCGCCCATGCTGTCAGAGTGTAATACCCGTTCTCTAGTCCCGTAATCGTCTGGGAGGTAGTCACCTTATAATCGTGATCAGAATAATGCGTTAAGCCATAGCTGCTTAAATAGCCCGGTGCTTCCGTATAGGAAGCGTCCATATCGCCTTCCTCTGACCAGGAGCTGATGACCTGAGCTGGTTCTTCCGCTTCGAAGCCCTGATTGCCAATCGCTACGCCAACAGGCTCCAGCTGGGCTTCCTCTTCTTTAACCAGTGAAATCAGATCGACACCAAGCCATTTGTCTGCAGCTCCGTCTGCATAAAAGCCGATCGTAACCTGATTATTTTCAATAACGACTGGTAAGCTAATTTTGGTCCACGAGGATGAGCTGACCGGAATATTCACCTTCACTTCTGCTCTTCCCGTGTTTTTCGCGTACATATAGCTTTGTGTAAAGCCGTCGCCTCTTGCAACCCAAGCCGATAACGTATAGGTACCGTTCTCCAGCCCCGTTGCGGTCTGAAACGTATCCGCTGTATAAGCGTTAGCGCTCCAGTAGTTCAGACGCTTCATGCCGCCATTCTCAGGAGTCCAATCTTTAATAGAGATTGGCGTCTCGCTGCCTTCTGGCCCAAAGCTTGTCTCCCATCCTGTTAAATCCTGCTCAAAGCTCGTATTTTCAAGAGCTCTTGCCGGAGCAGCTTCATCCAAGACGAGCGTAATCAAATCAACGCCCATAAAGTTGTTTGCATTGCCATCCGCATAAAAACCCAATGTCAGCTGGTTGTTTGCAACGACTAATGGCATGCTGATTTGTACCCATGTGCTGCTTTCCGGCACATTTGCTTTCACTTCAGCAAGTCCCGTATCTTTGGCATACATATAGCTCTCATTAAATCCTGCTCCGCGCTCTACCCATGCGGATAACGTGTAAGAACCATTTTTCAAGCCAGTAATGGTCTGATGCGTGTTAGCCGTATAAGCTGACGCGCTCCAATAATCCAATCGTTTGGTACCGCCTCCGATTGGAATCCAGCTTCCCTGGATCGTAATCGGCGTCGTTCCTTCAGCCGGTGTAAACGATGTATTCCACGAAGCAAGATCACTCTCAAAGCTTCCGTTTGACACAATAATCGGCGTGCCTGCTGCATAAACTACAGGCCTATGAACACCAGTAAACAACCCCCATACGATACAAAACATAACAAAAATACTAATGCCCTTTTTACTGCTTCTTCTACTCAATTGGTTCACCCCTTCATCCCTGTTATCGATCCCCTGCGTCAAACACGAACCAAATAAAGCGCTGTCATTTATGGCAATGAAAATCGCTTTATGAGATATTACCTCTTTAACTTTAAAGGATTTGAAGTATACTACAAGCAGTACAAATGCAATATTTATGCAGGTTTGATAGCCTTTTCTATACAAAAAAACAGCATTTTGAGTTTTCACTTTCAAAATGCCGTTAGCTGGCCTTTACAAAAAGAAATCCCCAACGCTGAGGCGAAGGGGATTTCCGGTTATTGACCTAATAGTATTTTTGCATAAGGTGAATCGATAGGCATCATAATAACTGGCTCGTTTTTCAACGTCGTCGCATAGCTCTCCAACGTCCGATAAAAATTGTAGAACTGCGGGTCGCTGCCGTATGCTTTGTTATAAATAACGGCTGCTTCACGCTCGCCCTCAGCGACGATTTTTTTGGCATCAGCCTGCGCTTGCGCTAATAGCTCCGTAGCTGTACGATCCGCTTTGGAAGTAATTTTCCGCGACTCCTCATCACCTTCGGACAAGTAGCGTGCTGCGATCGATTGACGATCTGAAATCATCCGGTTGTATACGCTTTGCTTGTTTTCTTCCGGCAAATCGGTACGTTTAATGCGAACATCAATAACCTCAATACCATAATTATCACGAGTCAACGCCGACACAACATCCTTCGTAATCTCATCGTTAATATTGCCGCGCGCTGTGTTCTCACTAATGATATTATCGTAATTAACCTCTGATAACTTACGGCGAACAGAGTTGTACACGGCCTCATCGATCCGCTGTATACCGCCGCTGACCGACTGCACCGTTCTTAAAAACTGAGATGCATTCGTGATGCGCCACACCGTATAGTTGTCTACTACGATCGGCTTCTGATCCTTCGTTAGAATCGTCGTCGGCGTGCTTTCATATGTCATTTGATATTTCGGCAGCGTCGACACGTTTTCAATAAACGGAAGCTTAAATTTAAGGCCCGGCTCTGGCACAGCTCTCATCGCTTCACCAAATCGAAGCACAACCTTATATTCGCCTTCCTTCACGATATACATCGAGCCTGAGCCCAATATGACAACAACCAGCACAACAATAATTGTTAACCATTGGTTTCTTTTCATTGTGCGTCACCTCCTTGCGGAGCTTCTGCGACTGGCGGCGGCGTTGTTACCGGCGGAGTCGTCGTGCTGCCGCTTCCGCTGCGCAGCAATTCATTTAGCGGCAAATAATTTACGGTATCGCTGTTCGAATTCGTAATAAAGATTTTCGCGTTCGGCAATATTTTTTCAAGCGTCTCCAACACCAAACGACTTTGGGTAACATTCGGATTTTTTTTGTACTCGCCGAATATCGCATTAAACTTGGCAACGTCACCCTCGGCGTTCAGAATCCGAGATTTCTTCTGTCCTTCGGCATTTTCAAGAAGCGCTTGCGCCTCACCGCGCGCTTTCGGAATACGGTCATTCTCGTACTTCGCAGCGTTATTAATTTTTGTGTTTTTCTCCTCGCGTGCATTCGTTACCTCACGGAAGGCCTCAGCCACTTGACCGCTTGGCGGCTCGATATCCTGGAACTTGATATCAATGATTTGTATGCCCGTTTTGTACTTGGACTGCAGCTCAATCAGCTTCTCCCGAACCTTGTCTTGGATGACTGTCTTACCGTCAGTAATGGCGTAATCAAGCTTCTCCGAGCCGATTACTGCACGAATCGAGGAGCTTGCTGCATTCCGCAGAAACTGCTCCGCATCGGAAATATTGTATAAGTAATCATGAATGTTGCTTATCTTCCATTGTACGACTGCATCCGCGGAAACGATGTTTTCATCACCCGTGATCATCATCGCTTCATCATCATTTGGAATGGCTTCAGAGCCCACTTGACGATAACCGATATGAATCCGCTGTGTCAGCTCCGCTTTTACAATTTTGACATCTTGAATCGGATAAGGCCATTTGAAATGCAAACCTGCTGAAGTTTCATTCGAATACTTGCCAAAGGTTAAAATGGCTGCCCGTTCCTGCTCCTGTACTGTGTAAAAGGAGGTTGTTCCTAAATAAATGACGATAACTGCGGCGACTATACCGAATACGATTTTTTTAACCGTACTTGGCTTTAGCTCTGGCGGCCTTCGACCGCTCATACTGTGATTCTCGCCTAGGTTCTGATTTTGATCTGTAAAGCTCAAAGAAATCTCCCCTTCCAAGCATCTTTTATATGGCTATAGGGGATAATACGCGAAAACGATGAAAAAGTAACCGATTTTGTCATATTTTTCTTAGCTTTCGTATTAAATAGCTCATTTCCTGCATTTTACTTGCTATTAATCCATTTTAGTCGCTATTGCGCCTGTACATAGAGCAGCAGCTTAGACTCCGATGGTGCCAGCTCAATGTGATGTCCGTCGCCCTCTGTCACGGCTTGCCCCTCCTGTCCACTCCACAAATCCCGAACGACTAACCCCTTAGAGGAATCTATGCCCATTCTTGCAAATGATGCGTGCAACAAGCTTTCCTTCTCTACTTCAAAATTAAAAGCAGCCACGTAAGTCCCTTCCTCTGCTCGCAACATGAACAGATTTTCACTTTTGTTCCCGCTGCTGCACTCAACGGGACGGAAGGTTACACCTCGTTTAGCTAACGCCATGATTTCTGGATTTGTCATCCATTCCTTGGCCCGCCGAGCTGCCTCCTCCATTCGGTAATCATCGCCGAGCAGAAGCGAGGTACCCGCAATCACCGCACTGTTCAAACGGCTTCTCCCTTCATGCTCGCTAATCGCACGCTGGTTGTCGCTTTTGTAGAGGACAACATGGTCGGGGTCGTTGAAACGATACAAGCTATCGTTAATCCACCAGCCATACGTTAACGCGTTAAGCATATATTCGGTATCATTGATCGTTCCGAATGCATCGCAGGATACACGGCGGCTGTGTGCATAGCCATGCGGAAATAACGGAGCAATAGACAGATTAATTAAGAACGGTCTGCCAATTTTCTCAGGATTCAGTGTCTCACGTACACAAGCCATACCTTTGTTGTACGCCTGTATTCCTGTTCTTATATCGGGGTCATAGAATACGCCTTCCATTGCGCCATGCGTCAGAAAATCCAGCTTAACATAATCAAAGCCCTGCTCTACAAAGCTCTCCAGCCTTTTTCTAATTCGCTCCAGCGCGACTGGATGCGATGGATCTATCGCAAATGCGCCATCCAGCTTCGGCAGCGGCTGTCCAGCTGTATCCTTGATCAAGATCTCACGGTAAAGCACTGCTCCATCTGTTCCTTCTACCGGCGTATCCGGATCGTTGCCCCAGAAAGCGAATGGCGTATAATAAGTGCCCGGCTTTTGACCGTTCGCTTTTACCCGTCTTAGCGCATCCTTTAGCTGCTCTTCCGATAAATTGTCCCAGAAGGAGTCGAAGTTGACATAAAGGCTTCCCTGATCGTCAGCAAAGCTGTTTTGCTGCAATTGTTTGGAGAAGAAATCAGATGTATACGTATACACATCATAATCAAGCTTGCCCATGACGGCTGACCAGCTGTTCCAGCCCATCGGTACGCCGCCTTCCCAAGGAAGTGCTGGTGTCAATACGGCATTCGCCTTGCCATACACTTCAAGCCCATCGCGGTAATCCGAGAACGCACCTACAAAAATCGTCGGAGAAACAATGCTTTTACCGCGAATTGTTCCGTGTGCAACTGTATCTCTCGTCTGCATATCAGCGGCTCCGCCATAAACGCGCAGCCTGCCCAGATCCTCAGGGAACGTACCTTCTACAACAATGCCTGTTTTCCAAGTATCATGTGTGACTGATCCAATAACAAATCCGTTTCTGCTTTGCGCACGATAAATGGCGGTTGTCTCATAGCTGTGTACGCTGCAAGGAATAGCATGTGAGGCAAAACGAACCCATTTGTCATTATCGAATGGAACGAATAACGCCCTGATTTCCTCGCTGGCACCTGCTACTGCCCCAAATTGTGCAATACTTCCATCATTTAAATATGCGGCTAGCGGCGTGATTTCATTCGTCTCCCATTCGAGCTCGCTTTCCACTTCAAGCTCCATTAACAAATAAGGCAGCTGCTCGTACATACGGAAATGCTGACGCATGAATGGCTTGCCAAGCTCTTCATGCTCAAAGCTCCAGTGCACCCCTTTGCCAAATCCATCCTCAATGGCGTGGGTAGACGTTTCGTTTACAACATGCTTGCTGTAAAAAGTAGAGCGAAGCTGCTCCAAACCATAACGCGCTTCGGCATAAAGGCCAACCAGCGCCGCGCCGCTGCCCCACTGCAGCGATACATGACCATCCGTCAAATTTACGGTTGCCTGAATGACTCCATTATGAACAACATATTCCTCCATGCGCTGCTCCAGCTCGAATTGCCCAATCTTCATCGCTCATCCGCTCCTCTTTTATAATGGAAGAAGGCCGGCAGCGCCGGCCTCCATCATGCTTGCATTATGTTTATTTCCAAAGTTCAACACGATTTTTGTAATTGGTTGTATAAATCGCTTCAACCTTTGCATCTCCAGCAGCCTTCATGTCACTAAGCATTTTATCAAAAATGCTGTTTGCTTCTTCAGGAGACTTCGCCATAATCGCTTTCGTCAGCCCCTGCTTCACAATATCATTAACCTTCTGCTCATTCAGTGCTTCAGGCGTTCCTCCCTGCGGCCCAAGGCCATCGAAGAGTACGGAGTCATACACCGAGTCAGACAAGTTTTTGAGTGCCATCTTATCAACAGCGCCACGTTCGAAGCGGCCCGCTAAGTCATAAGGTGTGCCGTCGGAACCATTGCCGTTTTTGATAAACCAAGTCCATTTGCGAATGCCTGATTCCTTTGTATAGGCATTCCAATCGTCTTTAAAGCTTTGCAGCACTTCTGGACGCGGCGTATGCTTGCCATCCTTCATATCCCAGTGCTGGCCTTCAATTCCCCACATCAACAAATATTGTCCTTCTTCGCTCGCTAGGAAGTTCATAAATTTCATCGTGCGTTCCGGGTTTTTATTTTTCTTCGTAATCGTAATCGCATCCCAGCCAAGTGAGCTGCGTCCGCCGTATGTCGTTTTTGCAGGATCTACGCCATCTGCTACAACCTTGTAAGGGAACAGCTGTGATTCTTCACCACGATCCTTCTTCAGAATCGTGTTTGCACCTCCAGCATCCCAATACGCGCCTGTTGAAGCAAATACAGAACCAGTCGCCAATTTTTGTTCCCAAGCCTGCTTTTTGTTAATCGCCCATTCCTTATCGATCAGGCCTGTCCTGTACAAATCATTCATGTACATAATCATTTTGCGGTATTGCGGGTCTTTCACATCAAACTTCAGCTCACCATTCTCATCATAGAAAGGCAGCATGCCGAACATACCTTTGAAAGTGCCTAGTGTACCGCCAAAGTTTTCTCCATCCATCGATAGAGCAATCGTTTCTTTACCGTCCATCGTAGGATATTTCGCTTTAAAATCAAGCAATAGCTGCTTGAATTCAGTTTCCGTGAAAGGCACTCCGCCTTCTGCTTTATCAGGAGCCAGCTCCTTCAAAATATCTTTACGCATATTGAAGCCAAATACGGGCTCATTCTCAAACCCATACCAGTTGGAAAGGTAATAGTTTTTACCGTCTTTATAGCGCGTTTTGTTAAGCACATCGCCATACATTTTTGCTACATCTGGGCCGTTTTTTTCAATCAAATCATTTAGTGGAATGATAGCACCCGACTCAATGTATTTGTTAACCAAATCACTGCTTCTCTCAAACATGATGAGATCCGGCAGATCATCACTTGCAAGCATCAGATTCAGCTTCTCCGCTGGATTGCCGGTTGGCTGCTGAATTTCTACTGTAATTCCTGTCCGCTTCGTAATTTCTGCCGCTACCGCGTTGCTGAATTTATCTCCCGTATTTTTATCGAAAAAGGTTATGGTCAGTGGTTCGTTAGACTTGTCATTTCCAGCGCTATTCTCGCCAGCACTCGAGTTTCCGTTTTCTTTAGCATTATTGGAGCCGCAAGCTGATAATACGGAAATGACAACGATCATGCTTAAAAATAATACGATCCATTTTTTAGTACGCATAGTATAAATCCCCCTCTTAAGTGATTCTATTATAGTACATTTTTATCCCTATTTAAGCGTGATCGGCATCACCTCCAACAAAGTTCCCGCTTCATTAGCTTTTTACTGCACCAAGGGTCATGCCTTTAACAAAATATTTCTGTAAAAATGGATAAACCATTAATATTGGAAGCGTTGCTACCATAGTTGCCGCCATCCGAATCGTATCCGGAGACACGGCCAGTCGTTTCGAAGCATCAGCGAGCTGCTGCGCGTCGCCAACCATGGAGCTGGTTTGATACTGGTTCAAGATTTTTACAAGCACGGCCTGAAGCGTCTTAAGATCAGAATTATACGTGAACACGTAGGAATCGAACCAAGCGTTCCAGTGGCCAATGGCCGTAAACATGCCGATCGTCGCGAGCACTGGTGTCGTTAGCGGCAATATAATTTTGAAGAAAATTTGCATGTAATTAGCGCCGTCTATTTTTGCTGATTCATCCAGCTCCTGCGGAAGCTGCTGCATGAAGGTTCGTACAATAATCATATAAAAGACGTTCATCATGCCCGGTAAAATAAACACCATAAAGCTGTCAATGAGATGCAAGCTTTTGAGCACCATATAATAAGGAATGAGTCCGCCGCCAAAATACATCGTGAACACAAAATACAGTGACCAGAACCGATTTCCAACGAGCTCGCGTTTACTTAGTGAATAGGAAAGCATACTAATGACAATAACCGCGAGTGGCGTTCCGATTAGCGTCCGCAGCACCGTAACTTTAATGGCCGTCCAAATCTCGCTATCGGATAAAATTTGCTTATAGCTGGCTAGGCTGAAATCTCTTGGCCACAAATACAGATTTCCTCGCAGCGTATCTTCAGCACTATTGAACGAAATGATAAATATGTTCCAGAAAGGATAAAAGGTTACGATAAAAACCGCGATGATGAATAAGTAGACGATCGACATAAACAGAAAATCATTTTTAAATTTTGCCATGAAGTGTTCTCCTTTTCTTGTTTGTCCTAGAACAACGACTGTTCATTCATTTTTTTGGCCATCTTATTGACGCTTAGAACAAGGATAAACGCGACGACCGATTTGAATAATCCAACAGCTGCTCCGTAAGAGAACATTCCGTTTTGCAAACCATATTTGTACGTGTACGTGTCAATAACTTCCGAATATTGGAGCACCGTATTATTTTGCATCAAAAATTGCTGATCAAAACCTGCGTTCAATATTCCGCCTACCGCTAAAATGGCAAGTATGATAATGGTCGGTTTAATAGACGGCAGCGTGATGTGCAGCATTTGCTTTAATCGGCTTGCCCCGTCTACCTTCGCCACCTCGTACAGCTCCGGGTTAATAGCTGAGATAGCGGCCAAATACATAATGGCGTTAAAGCCCATGTCCTTCCATGTGTTGGAGAAAGCGATAATCCACCAGAACAGCGGACCATTTTGCATGAACTGAATCGGCTCATCGATGATGCCAAGCCCCGTCAACAAATTGTTGATGACACCGCTTGAAGAAAGTACCGTGATAATAATATTTGCGGCAATGACCCACGAAATAAAATGAGGCATGTAAGATACTGTTTGAAACGTCCGTTTGAACCAGCCATTGCGCATTTCATTAATCATTAAGGCAAGAATAATCGGCATTGGGAAACCGAATAACAGAGATAGAAAGCTTTGTGCCAGCGTATTGCGCATTACTCTGACGAAATCGCCATTCGTAAAGAAGTAGTTAAACCACTCCAGCCCTACAAACTCTGTTGTAAAAAACTGTCCAAAAAACGATCCTCCGCCTGGCGAGTAATTAATGAAAGCCATGTATAAGCCAAACATGGGAACGTAAGAAAATATGAGTGTGACGATTAAAGCCGGAAGCATGAGCACAAATAATAGCCGCTGTTCCTTCAATCTGTCCCATACATTTGAATTTCCAATGCTGCGCTTCTTTTTGGGTGGAACAGATTTACTTGATTCCGCTTTCATTATGGATTCCATTTAATAACCTCCTGCCAATCTTGCGTTGCTTAGTGACTTCATTATAGGTCGGCCGCCCTGCCCATTCTATACAAGCATTTACCGATTTGTAACGCAAAACGACACACTTCCATATGCTCCATTGTTGAAATGCGGTATTGCAGATAAACTAAATAAACATTCAAAAACAGATACATGATAAAAGGTGGGAACAAGCATGTACAGCATTTTGATAGTGGATGATGAAGCCATTGAGCTCGAAACGATGGAGCATTACGTGCCATGGGACAAAATCGGCATTACGGTCGCGGGGACGGCGCGAAATGGAAAGGAAGCGCTTAGCAAGCTGGCTGAGTTAAAGCCTGACATTATTTTGACAGATGTCCGTATGCCCATTATGGACGGGCTGGAATTCGGAAGAAGAGCAAAGCAAATCGATAAGAACGTAAAAATCATATTTTTGAGCGGACATAACGAGTTTCAATATATTAAGGCAGCGCTGAACATTGAGGCGACTGGCTACTTGTTAAAACCGATAGATATGGAGGAACTGATTGCGTTAATTGAGAAGGTAAAGAAAAAATGCGAGGAGGAACAGTTGTCAGATCAGGGCGGAGAATGGCTGCGTGAAAAATGGATGACCCGTATTATACGCGAGCCGAATGAAGAGATGCGAAAGGATTGGATTCGGAAATGGGAGCTTAGCTCATCTGATTTCAGTGCAGGCAGGGAGTTTGCAGCCTTTTATGCAACGATAGATGCGCCGGCAGACTATCCGATTTCGGCGCAGCCAGCAAGCGAAGCCTCTCCCGATAGAGTGGAGCTATTGCGGACTATTGCCCGGCAGTACCTCGATTCCTTTATTGTTGTTGAAAGCGAGCCGCATGCTTTATTCGTTCTCTTTCAATGGCGAAATGAGCAGAGAGCCGCAAAAGCTGCAATGGATTTCTGGGAGAAGTTCCGAGAGGAGCTCTCCCTCTCCTTCGGCGCACAAATTACGATAGGATTATCCTCGCCGCATACCGGGTTTCATCTTATTTGGGATGCGTACTTGCAGGCGCGAGCTTGCAATGAAGAGAAGTTTTTCAAGCTCGGCGGAGCCGTCATAACGCCGGATGATTTATTGCCTACCAAACAAACGGATGATGATGGCGAGCAGCTTGCAGCTCGGCTTGCTTCCGCCTTGCAGTCTGGAGACGCCAAGCAGGTAACCATGCAATTAGAAGCGCTCTTCTCAACGATTCGCGTGGAACGTATTCATCGAAATTTCACTATCCGAGCCATTATTCGGCTAATGGCTGCATTAGAGCAGCATTTCTCCATGCTGCTTGCAGGCTCGCTCAAGGACTTGCTGCTTGTGGACCATTGGAAGGAAATTTCATCGATGAGTTCATCTTCACAGATTCAAGCTTATGTCATGCACTTCTGCGAAGAAATAAGAAAGGCTTTAAGCGAAAGAGATGTTGACCGCAATCAAGCCGTAGCCGACCAAATCGTTAAGCTTATTAGCGAAAGGTATCATTTGCCGCTTACAGTCGAGGAGATTGCCAAGGAGGTCTACTTATCACCCAACTATATTCGAAGCATTTTTAAAGAAAAAATGGGTGAGACGATTCTTGATTATATAACGAAGGTTCGTATGAACCGGGCAGCTGACTTGTTAAAGGACAAATCCCTTAAGGTGCGTGAGGTCGCTCACAGCGTCGGGTATGAGAACGTCTCTTATTTTTGCTCCATCTTCCATAGGCACAAAGGCAGTACACCTAATGAGTTTCGGAAAATGTATCTATAGGCTGGAGTGAGAGCGCATGAAAAAGGTAACCGGCTGGCTGACGAGGCCTTTTAACAATTTGCGGCTAAGAGAAAAGCTGTTTGTCATGTTTTTACTCGGGGCCATTATTCCTTTAGTGTTTTTTGTTCTATATTCTTATCAGACGATTAAGAGCGAGCTTTCTGACCAAATGTACACGAACTCCGTTGCGTCTGTTGCTCAAATCAATTCAAATTTAGAAAATAAGCTGGATACGTACACAAAGCTTTCAGCAACTCTTTATTTAAACAATTCGCTGCGCGCTTACTTAACGAATAACTATACAGAGGAGCCCTCTCTGTTTGTTGATGCCTATCAATACATTAATAACACCTTTTCGAATATGCTGACTACAAATCCAGATATTCATTCCATGTCTATTTATATTAATAACGATTCGCTACCAGCTGACGGCATTTACATTAAACGAATGGATGATGCGTTCAAACGGTCGACTACGTACCGCTCATTGCTTAACAGCTACGGAAATGTTCGGTTTGTAGCAACGCCCCCTGTTGTTGACCAGCCCTCCATGTTTACGCTGACACGCATGCTTAATATTAGCAATCTAGACAATGCCTATGGAATTTTGACCATCAACATTTTGGAATCGGATATTTTCCGTTTGATGGAGAAAGAAACATCAGAGAAAACGATATTAATCGTTAATGATAGCGGCCTTATTATGTCCGCTAAGGACAAAAACATGTTAAATCGTCCGCTTAATCAATTTGTGAAGGAGAAATTTCCGAGCGCCAGAGAAGGAAGATTCGACAGCAGCTTTAATGGAGAAAAAATGCTAGTCGTCTATAATACGACCAAATTCGGTTGGAAAAGCATCTCGCTGGTCCCTTACAGCAGCTTCCTTACCAAAGCGAATAAAACAGCTAAGCGGATTTTAATTTTTGCATTAATCAGCTTTGGGCTTATGACGCTGTTCATCTACGCCACAGCCAGACAATTTACGAAACGCGTCGATTATTTAGTCGGCATGATCCGGCGCATCGAAAGAGAGGAGTTCGATCTCTTCGACATGAGGCCGCTTGGACGCGATGAAATTGGCCAAATCGGAAATGTGCTGCGGAAGATGGCGCAGCGGCTCAGCAATTTAATTTCCGACGTATACAAGAAAGAAATCGATAAGCGAGAAGCCGAGATGAATGTTCTGCAAGCGCAAATTAATCCGCATTTTTTGTACAATACACTCGCCTCCATATCATCGCTTGCCATTCGAAATTCTGATCAGCGAATGAACAAAATGGTTACGGATCTAGCAAAGTTTTACCGAATTTCGCTCAACAAAGGGAAAAACAAACTTTCAATCCATGAAGAAATTCAGCTTACCCGCTACTACGTTGCCATCCAGCAGGTGAGATTCGGCGAACTCATTCGCGTGCATTATCAAATCGAGGAATCCGTACTGCCCTGCCCAATCGTAAAGCTAACGCTGCAGCCATTCGTTGAAAACGCGATGAACCATGCCATTTGGGACGACACACTCGGAATTAACATTATGATAAAGGCTTATCGCGACGGCCATGACATCATTCTCAAAGTTATCGATGACGGCATGGGCATGCATATGCGCGGCCATAGCGGAGAAGAGCTGCCGGTCAGCAGCGACAACTTGTCTGGTTATGGCATTCGAAACGTCGACAATCGAATTAAACTTTTGTACGGCGAATCATATGGCGTCTCTATTTACAGCAGGCTCGGAATTGGCACGACGGTAACGATAAGAATTCCTGGACGTTAAAATGCTAGACAATAAAAAACCCCTCAAGCACTATTGCTTGAGGGGGTTTTCGGTTTCACAGCCATAGCTGCTTAGTCATGATTCTTGCTGCTGGTTTATTTTACGGTGATTTTGTAAAGCTTCGATTGCGCGCCATTCAAGTCCACCTTAAGTTGACCTGCTGCCTGACTGGATGCATTCGTCCATAGGTCCGTAATTTTTACTTTGGAGGTCGATGGAATGCCAACACGCGCAAAATCTACCGTTTTCGACACAGGGGCATTCGTATAGTTAAATACAGCAAGATAATAATCTTTCCCTTCTTGCATGATGAATGTATCCGCAGCCCCTGTACCTGTGTTGCCCTCGACAGGCTTGAAAGCCTGGCCTTTAAGTGCAACCTCATTCACTTGCTTGTTAGTGAGCAGCTTCTTCATCAATTCTTGTGCTGCCGGATTGCTGACATCGTCTGAGCTTAGAAATACAGTACCGGAAATAGCCGCTGAATTGACCCGAGACTGTGCGGCATCAAACGAACCGCCCTTCACAAGCGTCATATAATCTGGATCGGTATACGGATAGATCGTTCCGTTCTGCCACCAGCCATAGGTAAGATTGTTTAGCTGATATTCCGTGCGGCTCAGTGAGCCGTCAATATCACATGAGATCCGTCTTGCGTGGGCGTATTGACTCGGAAATAAAGGAGCAATAGAGGCGCTGATGAACATTTTTCCGCCAAGCACCTTATTGATATGAGCCATGCCTTGATTGTAAGCCTGAATGCCCGTTTGAACATTAGGGTCATAATGTTTGCCCTCGAAGGAGCCATGGCTTAGGAAATCGATTTTAATATACTCATATCCGTAATCAAGAAACCGTTTGAAATAATATTCGATCCGCTGCTTAGAGCCGGGATGAGTCGGATCGATCGCGTAGGCGCCGTCTACTTTCGGCAGCGGGCTACCGCTTTGATCCCGCAAAATAATATCTCCATACGTGTATTTCCCATCTGTACCCTCTACAACCTGACTCATGTTATCGCCCCAATAAACAAAAGGGCCATAATAAATGCCGGCTTTTTGCCCGTTTTTGTTAATAACCTTGACTACTTGCTTCAGCTGCTCCTCAGACAGATTATCCCAATAGGAGTCCAAATTAATATAAACATTGCCTTTGTTCGAGAAGGAATTTTTCTGCAAATTTTTCTTGAAGAAATCAGACACTGCGACTACTTTATCGTAGCTTAAATCGCTTTCGTAAGCGCCCCAGCTGTTCCAGCCCACAGGCACACCCTTTGGCACACCGTGCTTAAATGCAAGCGGCGGAGCAACTGCAGCGTTCGCTTGACCGAAGCTCTCAAGGCCCTGGCGGTAGTCGGAATAGTAACCAACGAGAATTTGCGGTGAAGTAATCGTCGTTCCCGTTACCTTTCCATGTGGAATCGTATCATGCGTCGAGGTAGGGGAAGAGAAACCGCCGTATACCTTGAGCTTGTTTAAACGATTATCAGAACCGCTCCAATAGATTCCTGTTTTCCATTTATCATGTGTGACTGAACCAATAACCAATCCATTTCGGCTAGTATTATCATAAATAGCTGTCAATTCTGAGCTGACATAGTTATTGTTGTTCAGACTTGTATTCATCGTCCGCGCTTGGTATCTAGACCACGCGTCATTATCGAACGGAGCGACCAGCACCCTATTATCCGAGTAGCTTCCAATATCGATTCCACCCTTGGCATTAAGTACAAGAGGAGCCATATCATTCGTACTGAGCGTGTCTTTACCCGTTACTTGTTGACTAATTAGAAAATAAGGCAAACGCTCATAGATTTGATAAATTTGCTTCATCGTCGGCAGGCCGGACTCACGATTCTCAATCGTTACCCGAATGCCTTTGCCATGACCGTCATTTATTTTCTCAATTTTTTTCATGGAGAACAAATGCTCAGCGTAGTCTTTGCTGTCGAGCTGCTTGTCCAATTGGATACTGCTGTACAACCCTTTGGCGATCGTCTTGTTGTTCCATTCGAACGCTGAAAGTCCAGACTCTGTGTTATAAATGATTTTGTAGACGCCGTTTGTTAAAGTGACGCCTGACTTATGCTGCTCCACTTTAATCGAGCCAAATTTGCTGGAATCGATTTGGTTGCCAATATTGCCGATCCCATCCACATCACCTGGATTCTCACCTGGTGCCTGCGAGCTGATGATTTCGATTTTATCAATATCCGGCGACCATCCGCCATTATCGTCAAATAAAATAGTATTGCTGCCCGCTTGCAACTGTACCTCAATACTGAACACGCCAACCGTATCCCAATTCGCAGTCGCAGGCGGGGAATAGGTCTCTTTCTCGCTATTGTTCACACGAATGGAAAATGACCGAGGATCGCCGGAAATATAGCTCACCTTTAAGGTATATATCCCCTCTGCTGGAGCAGCAACCTTTTGGAAAAACAGCGTTGATCCGCCCCAAATGTCGCCTACCTTTTTTCCACCGGAGCATTTAGTTTCCGCTTTGCAGGATTTTACAGCAGAATTGCCGGCTAGCTTATTGTCCGGTCCTTCCGCTTCATACACTTGTCCGCTTCCAGCAGGCGGTTCATTCGGATCTGTGCCCGGACCTGCATTCAGCAATTTCAGCTCGATCTTGTCGATATCCGGCGCGTATCCGCCTTCATCATCGAAACGAATGACGTTCTCGCCTTGACGAAGCTCCAGCTGGATCTCGTAAGTCCCTCGCGTGCTCCAATCTGCCGTTTTCGGCAAATCATAATGATCGGTTCCGCCGCCGTTCACACTGACGGCTAGTGATCTCGGATCGCCCGATATGTAATGCACCGTCATCGTATAGATCCCTTTAGTATCCACATTCACTGCGTTGAACTGCAAAGCAGAGCCGCCCCACAGACTGCCTACAAGCTTATTGCCTGAGCAGCCAACCGCAAGCTCGCAGTCCTTAACCTCTGCTTTACCGCTAAGCTGATTAACGGCTGCCTCAGCCTCATAGGATTGGCTGTTTACAGCAGCACCCGGCGTCTGAGCCTCAGCAACTATCGTATTCGCACCGACCGCCGTTTGGAATAACACAAGCAATGCAAAAATAATGGACCAACCTTTCTTGAATTTAAAACTACTCAACATTATTTCCTCCTCTTACTCGTTTAATATAAAGCGCTTTCTTTTTAAGTTTAAGGGTGAATCTCATGTTGAACTATCCAAGAATGTTATGATTCATACTGCAAACCCACTGACTTTAGAAAAATATAATATCGGATGGCAAAAAAAATATCCCAAAAGCAGAATACACTGCTCCTGAGACATTTTTTTTGCAATCACTATATTTATTTGCTCGCTTTAAGCATTTCCCCAATAGCTCCAATGCTGCCAAGTGTATCGATTGCCCGTGTTGGAATGAACACTTTATTCGCAGCTCCCTGAGCAATATCGGATAATGCCTCGAGCGAGCGGTATGTCAGCACATTCTCATCTAGTCCCGCAGAGCGTATAAGCTCAATTCGATTTTTCTCAGCTTCAGCGATGGATTGAATCGCCTTCGCTTCACCAAGCGCTTCCAGCTCCTGCGCATGGCGTTGACCCTCGGCTTGACGGATTCTAGCTTCCTTATCGCCTTCAGCCTTCAATATTTTACTTTGCTTGTCACCCTCTGCCCGCAAGATCATATCCTGCTTCGCCGCCTCTGCATCAAGCACCATTGCTCGTTTGCTTCGCTCCGCCTTCATTTGCTTATCCATTGCATCTTGGATGTCCGCTGGCGGCTGAATATCAATAACCTCTACCCGCTCGATACGCACGCCCCACTTCTCTGTCGCTTCATCCAGCGCGATCCGAATGTCGGTCGATATTTTCTCACGGCCTGATAAGGTTTCATCAAGCTCCATTTTACCGATAATTTGCCTCATTGTAGCTGTGCTTATATTTCGCACCCCGTATACATAATCAGATATGCCATATGTAGCCTGTTCTGGGCCGGTCACTTGATAAAAAATAATCGTATCGATTTTGACCTGTACGTTGTCCTTCGTTATGACCGTTTGCGGCGGAACGTTCGCCTGCTGAATACGCAAATCATGATACGTTCGTACATGATCAATAATCGGAATTAGAATATTAACTCCCGGCGTAAGCAGCCGGTTAAACTTTCCTAGGCGCTCGACAACGCCTATCCTTTGCTGCGGTACGATTTTGATCGATAATGATACAAAAACGACAACGATAACCAATAAAATAATAGCAATAATATAACCCATATCTAGTTAGCCTCCCCATTTCTCAACTTGAAGCACTGCACTGCCGCGACTGACAACCCTAACTGTATCACCCTTCAATAACCGTTCATTCGATGCTGCACTCCACGTTTCATTTCCCACCTTGACGATACCGGGAACATCTGCCGCAATATCCTCAAGCACAATTCCTTGTTTGCCGACGAGCTCGTCCACGGCATCCTTAAAACCTTTTGAGGAATGGAAACGACGAGTAATTGGACCTGTGAAGATAGTCAAGATAAGGACAATGATACACCCAGCCACCATCTCCACGACAAATGAGCCCGGCCAAAACCAATCAATGACAGCAGCGACTATAGCACCAATCGCAAGCCAAAGCAAATAAAATGTAAGCGTCAGCATTTCCACGACGATCAGTATGCCAGCGAGAATAAGCCATATCACCCACAATTCCATCCTTTCACCTCCCCTTCTTCATTAATGTATTCGTATATGACCAGCGTATGATAAGAAAACACTTGTCAAACCCCGCTTCACTATGTAGAATCAACAAGGGTCAAAAATAGACAACCTATTAAATTGAAGGAGCTTATTCTCATGAAAAAAGCAATTGGGGTTCATGAAAGACCGCCTGCCCTGCAAAGCGCACTGCTAAGCTTGCAGCATTTATTTGCTATGTTCGGCTCTACCGTGCTCGTACCGAATATACTCGGTGTTGATCCGGCAATTTGTTTGCTTATGAACGGAATCGGAACACTTCTTTATCTCTGGATATGCAACAATAAGATTCCAGCATATCTCGGTTCCAGCTTTGCATTCCTCGCTCCAGCAGGCGCCGTAATCGGCGATCAAGTGGGCGGAGGCAGCTATGCCGCTGCATTAGGCGGATTTATTATTTCAGGCGTTATCTTTACGATTGTCGCTCTCATCATTCAAGCAGCAGGCACCGGCTGGATCAATGTTGTATTTCCTCCAGCAGCGATGGGGGCAATCGTCGCGATTATCGGTTTAGAGCTCATTCCAGTTGCTGCTCGGATGGCAGGCTGGATTATTCCGACTGATGCCGATCCTGCCGTCGTATGGAGCCCGGATCCAAAGATCGTAATCCTATCTACCGTCACCCTTGCCGTAACGGTGCTAGGTTCCGTCTTATTCCGCGGATTCATGCGCATTATTCCGATTCTGATCGGTATTACTACAGGTTATGTACTCGCTCATTTCATGGGCTTCACTGATTTCAGCAAGCTCGCTGAGAATAGCTTTGTTCAATTGCCGCATTTCACTTTCCCTGAGTTCCACTGGTCGGCGATTATTGCGATTGCACCTGCGTCGCTTGTCGTCATTGCCGAGCATATTGGGCATTTGGTTGTTACGGGCAATATCGTAGACAAAGATCTATCGAAGGACCCAGGTCTGCACCGCTCCATGCTGGGCAACGGTATTTCCACCATTCTATCAGGTTTTGTAGGCTCTACGCCGAACACGACCTACGGCGAGAACATTGGTGTTCTAGCGATCACAAAGGTTTACTCCACCTTTGTCATTGGCGGCGCGGCTGTCATTGCGATCGTCCTTTCATTCTCTGGTAAATTCTCTGCACTTATTTCCGGAATTCCAACGCCAGTTATGGGCGGTGTATCCTTGCTGCTGTTCGGTGTTATCGCTGCTTCCGGCTTCCGGATGCTCGTTGAGTCCAAAGTGGATTACAGCAAACCGACCAACCTGTTTTTGACAACCGTCGTTCTTGTGACTGGACTTAGCGGCGTAAAGCTTACAATCGGGGACTTCTCGCTTACTGGGATGGCGCTTGCAACCGTAGTAGCTATTATACTTAGTCTATTGTTCAAAGTATTTGACGTACTTAAGCTATCCAACGACCACGAATCATCAGGTCACTAAACAATAAAGACGGGGCCTCCTAGGAGCAATGTCATTAAGTTAAGGTGCAGGATCAAAAACCATAAATAAAGAGTAGGTTATCAAAAAGATAGCCTGCTCTTTTTTTTTGAAAAAGTGAAATAGGACTTGACACGTAGATGGAAATGTGTGGCGAAGCCCCTTGAAAAAACGAGG